>JAEENX010000015.1 GCA_016283935.1 Bacilli bacterium | reverse complement strand
AAAAGCATTTGAATTATTTATTAATGAAATAAAAAAATAATCAAATAACAATACTACTTATTATTAACATTATTTTGCTCTCTTCAGGGGGAAGAGAGCAAGAAATCTTAGTAACATAAAAATGTATATTAAGGTATATTAAAGTATATTTAAGTATATAAAGGTATAAAAAAGTATACAAAAAGTATATAAAGGTATATTAAAGTAAGTTTTAGTATAAAAAAGTACATAAAAGTATATTTTAGTACATAAAAGTATATTTCCGTATAATAAAGTAAGTTTTGGTATTTTTAGTATAAAAAAATACACCATTGTCGGAAAGCCAACTTGAGTGTATATATATCCTTGATGACTGCATCTTAGATATATTGAAACAGCATTGCCGAAATCAGCTCTTCTGTTTCATGTATTAAATATAACATAATTAAAGGTTATAATCAAAAAAAGAAGGTATTACCTTCTTTTTATTATATTGTCAATCCTTTATTAACTTCTTCAGTATCTTTAGGATAATTATAGTTAATAACTGTTGAGTCATCCATTAATGCACCATCAAAGTTCATAAATGCATGACTATTAATTTGAATATTAGCTCCATTTAAGTTAACACCATTGAAATCTGTATTAACTCCAAATGGGAATACATTATTTACTCTAGTAACATCATTTATAAATGATGTATTAGATAAATTCTTTCCATGTATTGTTTGTGGATTAATCATAGATGGATTACAATCTCTAAAGTCTACTCCACTTATATCTACTCCTTTAAAATCAATATTAGATAAATCTAAATATTTTAAATTAGGAATAAATTTATCAGCTATCTTTTTAACTCCATTTTCCTCTACAAATAATAATTCTTCTGGAATTGGATATCTAGTAATTTTAGTATTAGATTCATCTATTAATGCATTTAAAGAAGTTAATGTATTAACAATTAAATTTTGTAATTCTTCTATTTGTTTTCTTTGTAATTCTTCTAAACTTTTCTTTTCTTCTATAGCTTTTTCTGCTTTTTCTTTTTCTACTTCTTTCTTTAATTCTACATTAGTTAATGCTTCTTCTTCAAAACAGAATCTATTATATTCTTCTTCTATTTGATCTAGTTTATCTTCAACTGCAAGTAAATCCGCAAATGTTTCATAGTTTAAATAACTTGGATAATATGAAGCATCTACAGGTACTTTAAATAATCTTGCATATAAGAATATACCAAATTCATCAAAATCAACAATATCAGATACATCTAATCCATTATTAAGAACATATTTTTTTGTCCAATTAATTTCAAATTTATTAGAATTGCCTTCAATTTTTTGATCAGCTAATAAAACATAATCATCATTTAATAATTTAATTGGAAATGCTCTTAAATATTTTTCACATTTTTTAGCAATTTCATCACGTTTAGCATTTCTTGCTTTCATTGCTTCAATTTTTTTAGTATATACATAATAATTAATTGCATCATATATAATTCCATGATAACTATCGAATCCATAATATTCAGGATAATCTGGTGTAAAGAAATCCCAATTATGAATCATATTAGATTGTTTTTCACCATCTATATAGTATTCAAAATAATCACCTTTAAACAATTCAAATAAATCTTCTTGGCGATGTGATATTTCTTTATAATCTAAGAATCTATCAAAACCGTTATATACACGTTTACCAATATGTAATGAATGATCTGAATTCATAATATAATAATTAATAATAAAACTGTCATTTACAAATTCATAAGTAATTTTATTACTTCTAGATGCATATTCACGACCAATATATGGAACATCACTATTTAATCTTTTTTTATATTCTTCTTGATATTCCTCTAATCTTGATGTATCTTCACGTTGTTGTAGACATTTATATACAGTATGTATATCATGATAATATTTTCTATAAACCATATCATCAACTGTCATACTTTTTTTATTAGTTGTAGGAATATTCTTAATACTTTCCTTAATTGCCTTTTTACTATTATTATTCACATTAAATTCCCTCTTTTTAATGCCGTATAATACCATTTTTAGGTAATTCTGTCAAAATGAAGCTGTATCTTCTAATATTAATAGATGTAATACCTTCTCCATAATGTTTGCCTGCTTCACTTAATAACTTACCAACATTATAGTAGTTCATATATATTCCTTTCTAACAAAAAAAGAAGTCCCACATATGTGAAACTTCTTACTTCATAAAATCAATTATTAGTATAAATACTATATATTTATAAGTCAATTATATAAATAAATATAAAATAACTGGTGCTATTAAATACTCCTAGTCATCTAATTTTTTCTTTTTATATACTAAATGAAATATTACAAATACAACTATAAAATTAGCTATATAAGTTAATACTACTTTCCAATCAAATGTAATTGGTTGATTATAAACTATATCAGCCGCTGTATTAGCAAACTTAGTTGTATATAATAATTCAGATACATTTTTAAATGCTTCATTCATAGCACCAAATGTAGGTAACATACCAATTATAATTGTAATTGGTGCACATAAACCATTTGCTGCCATTTGATTCTTAACTACTAAACCAACAGTAGCTCCAAGTATTTGAGAACATATACTTGAAAGTATAATACCTAAATAAAAATAAACAAATTGCATTCCTTCCATTGGTATTAAAGGTACCATCAATGAACAAGATAGAATTGTTGCAATTAAAATAAATAATCCTGTTCCAAAGAAATATTCAATTGGTTTAATATTAGCAAACATTAAACTTCTTAATGTTCCCTTCTCTTTTTCTTCTGCAATAATACCTGCCATTATATTTAATGAACAAAACATTACATTAATAGGTAAATACATTACAGAAAACACTTCATGTTGATCTTCAATCATGAAATAAAATAAATAAGTAAAAGCTGGAAATAAAAGAAAGAAAAATAATTGTCTTTTATTTCTTTTCATATCTAAGCAAGTTTTCTTAAATATTGCATTAACATGTGATATTTTCATTATACAAGTTCCTTTCCTGTAAGTTCAATAAATACAGTTTCAAGAGTTGGTTCAGATGAATGTATTGATAATACATTTTCATCTTCAATTAACTTAGCTAATTTTTTAGAATCAGTCTTATTACTCTTAAATGTTAATTCCTTATTATCTTTAGTTATTACATTAAACACATTATATTTATTATGTCTCATACATATATCTTTAGGTGTACCAAATTCTACTATCTTACCTAAATGAAGTAATGCTACTTCATCACACATCTTAGTAGCTTCTTCCATATTATGAGTAGTTAAAAATATAGTAGTACCAGATTCTTTAAGTTCAAATAATAAATTATGTATTTTTAATGATGTAGCTGGATCTAATCCAGATGTTGGTTCATCTAAAAATAATAATTTAGGTTTATTTATTAATGCTCTTGCTAGTATTAATCTTTGAGTCATTCCTTTAGATAATTTACTAGTAATAGTTTTCTTTGCATCAAATAATTCTACTTTCTTTAATATAGAATCTATTTCTTTTTTATCTACTTTATAAATATTTGCAAACACTTCCATATTTTCATATACAGTTAATCTTTCATATAAACCAAAGTTATCCATAACTGCTGATATCTTTGAAGTTATTTCATCATTTAATTTATTTGGTACTTCACCAAATAAATAAGCTTCACCTGATGTAATACTATATTCCCCTATTAACATTTTAATAAGTGTAGTTTTACCTGCACCTGATGGTCCTAAGAAACCAAATATTTTTCTTTCTTCAACTTTAAAGTTAATTTCGTTTATTACTTTTTTGTTTCCAAACTTTTTAACTAAGTCTTTTACTTCTATTACATTCATTTTATTCACCTTTTTAATTATATCATTAATATACATACAGCATTAAAACTTTAATACTGCATCTTGTAAATCTTTACTTATTTCTTCTTCATTATAATTAATATCATTCAAAAATTGATTTAAATCATTTATAAATTCTTCATTATTAGATGAATATGCAATTTCTTTTGCATATGGAATAATCATTAATAATTCAAATCTCTTTAATCCACTATTTCTATAATCATCTAAAGTAGTACTTCTAACACTTTCATATAATTCTTTACAATCAGGATCAGAACAATATTCTTCTTTAGTTATTTTAACTACATTAGTAGGTTTATACATTTCATAATAAAGGTCTTTTTGTACTTTTAATTTAGTAGATGCATCATATACATAATCACCTATTTCAATCCATCCATGACCTGCTTGATCTTTACCATAATTAAATTCTAAATCTTTATTATCTCCTCTTACTAAAACAGCATCATCAAAACAAAAGAACATATATAAACTACTATCATAACATTTACCAATAATACCAGTTCCAAATAAATATTTTATATAAATAGATGCTGGTAAAGAACTTACATACATATGACTTAATTTATCATATATTTCATCATCAAACTTTGTTATTCTTCCATCTTTTAATCCTTGATTAAGTAATAGTAATAATCTATTCATAAATAAATTCTTTTTAATAGTATTAATCATATAATCATTCCATTCATATATAAATTGTTTTATATACTAACATATAATTAATAAAATATAAAATAAAAAAAGATAGATTATTGATCTATCTTTTCATTATTCTTTAATTCTAATGTTTTAGGTTTATCTATTTTATATCCATCTAAAGTATCTACTTCATATACTTTATATCCTAAATCTTTATATTTATTCAAACTATCTCTCATATAACTAACAGCTACTTCTAACCAAGCAAATTGAAATCTATAACTGTTTTCTTTTTCATTTTCTTTATACCAATCTTGAGCTTTTAATCTTTCATGAAGTACATGCATATCACTTGGATTTATAAAGAAGATTTGATTATCTAAATCCGGATTATTATCTATTGCTTCATGTAATAAAGAAACTTCTATTTTTATAAAATCAACAAACTCTCCAAATATTAAAAGTACATCTTTATTACTTTTAGAAAACTCTTCTATAGAAGATAATATAGTTGCTTTTCTATTAATTAAAGAAACATGATTTTCAAAAGCATAAATTGTCTTATATGGTAACATAACAAAATCAATATTATCATAATCTAAATCAAGTGCTTTTTTAGCTTCTTTATTATCGTGAATAACATTATTAACTAAAGTTCTTCTACCTGATCCAGATTGTCCAAATAACCATACTACTTTTTTCATATAAACTTAACCCTCTTCGCGAATATAATAACATAAAAAGAAAGATTTTACATCTTTCTTTTTATTTTTTACTATTTCCACCCATTCTTCTATCTCTATTATTAAAGATATCAATAGCTTTTTCAAATTCTTCTCTATTAAAATCAGGGAAATATAATTTAGGAAAATACATTTCAGCATAACTCATTTCATATAACATATAGTTACTTAATCTTTCTTCTCCACTAGTTCTAATAAGTAAATCAATTGGTGGTAATTCTTGATACATATATTTATAGAAGAATGTATCATCTATATCTTCTGGATTTACTTTTCCTTCTTTAACATCAATAGCTAAACGTTTAGCACCATCAGCTATTTCTTGTCTACCACCATAGTTAATACAAACATTAAATATTCCTTTAGTATTATTTTTAGTTTTTTCAGTTATTTCATCCATAGCTTTCAATACATCTTTTCTTAGTGGTTCTCTTCTACCTGAAAATACTATCTTAATATTTTCATCATGTAATTTATTACATTCTTTACTAAACATATTAACAAATATATCCATTAAATAAGATATTTCTTCTTCAGTTCTTTTAAAATTTTCAGTAGAAAGTGCATATACACTTAAAACATTAACACCTTGATTAATAATATATGGTGCTAAATCACATATATTATCAAATCCTTTTTTATGACCTTCTAATTGAGGTAATCCTTTTTCTTTTGCCCATCTTCTATTACCATCTAATATAATAGCAACATGATTTGGATAATTCTTTTCCATATTCTCACTTCCTGATTTTATTATAACATATTAATTTATAAATGCATTCCTACATTAGGATTATTTAGTTGTTGTTCTAATTCAGTAACAATAGTATTATTACCATCTAAACCAACTTCATTTCTAACATTATTTCTTCTCTTATCTATTTCAGCTTCTTTAGCTAAATCAATACTATCTTTCATAATATTTGCATCATATATATCTTTTGGTCTAGATGACTTTTTAGAATTATAAATGCTTTCTAAACTTTGCATTTTAAATGGTATACCATTATGTTCTCTCACAGTATCTGAAAAACATAACTTAGCATATTCAGGATCTAAATGTTGAGCATTATATAATACTTCATTATTAGGATTATAATCTTTATGATAATATTCTTTAATAATCATTTCATTATCTGGTTTTCTTTCAAATAAGAATAAACCAACTGTCATAGGAGTTCCTTTATATCTAACTGCAAACTCATGACCATTTGCTTCTTTATGATCCATATTAGTATATACTTCAAAGTCTTCACTTTGATTAATTAATTCAAATAATCTAGGTAATTCTTCTTCATTAATAAATACATCTAAATCTCCATGATATCTTTCAAGAGGATGATTAGTAGCAATATATCCCATTAAACCACCTGTATAATATGCATCAAAGTTAGTACCAATTAAATAATTAAATTTATCAAATACTTCTAGTACTAATTCATGATTTTCTTGAATTGGCATATCAGGATGATCAAGATTCATTGAATTTAACCATTTTAATCTTTCCATAAGTGATTCTTTAGTAGGATACTTTTCAGATAACTCAGTTAAATCTCCAATATTATTTAAAACATCTTCTGCTTTAGCTCTTCCATCACTTACTAAATCACTTAATGAAACAACTATAAAATCAATAGCATCCTGTTCATTCATACCACTTAATTTAGTAATTACTCCATCACGCATATTTTGATTATTTAAATGTGCTAAATCAGCATATCTATTAACAACACTTTTAATAATTTCAATCTGTCTTTCGTTCATATAAAACTCCTCATATATATTATTATAGTATGATTTCTATAATAATTATAACATAAAAAAAGGACTAGTTTAAAACTAGTCCTTTTGTATTTACAGTAGTTGAATCTTTTTTTATTAATTTAACTGACTTATTATTTTCTAATAATGGATTATGATTATTTGTATCAAATCTTTGGAAACTTATATTATCAAATTCATACATATCTTCAAATTGTTTTCTAGATACAAATTCATCACCTGTTGAATAAAATATCAATGTTGGAGTATCTTTAGTAATTAAAAATCTATGTAATTCTAATCTAGACCATTTTGAACTTTTAACAAATGCCATGATATTCTTTAATTTATTAATACCAAATTTCATTTTATTTGGTTTATGATCCATTGGTATTGTAGAATGAACAATAGTTTCATAATCACTTGAAGTCACTTGTTCAAACTCAGGAGATACAAATGTAATATGTTCTATATTATTCATATTATTAGCTGCTAATAAACCATAATTACATCCCATTGAATGACATACTAAATTAATTTTCTCATCCTTTGGTAATCTATTAATTAAGTCTTCTTTAATTTCTTCCTTGGACATTTTAGAATAGTTTGCATAGTTATCTACTAAAGGTATTAATTCCATACCTTCTTCTTCAAACTTCATTTTTAAATAATCTAATTCGTCTTGATTAGAAGACATACCTTTCAAATAATAAACTTTCATATTATTAACTCCTTATTTAATTCTAATTATATGGGTTTCAGCTTGTTTAGATAATGATAAATTTCGTTTCTTTGCCATAATAAACTAACCCCTCTTGATAGTTTTGTATTATAGCATTTTGATATACTTATAGCAAATCAGATAATTAAAAGTAGATATTAATCTACTTTTTCTTCTACAGTATATGTATTTTTTTTAAAACTAATACAAATAAAAAAGACTAGAAAAATCTAGTCTATTTTTTTATTGAACATACAAATGATTTATGAGTGAATGTATCACTTTCTTCGCATTCAATATTATCATTTTTGAAATTCAATTTTTTACCATCATATGTAAATGATGTTTTATCAATTTCTTTAGAAGCTAATCTATCTTCAGCAATTATTCCATAACAAGTATTATAAAAATCATTTTTAACACATACATAGTTATTGTAATGAATATTTGAAAAATTCAATATATATCCATCATTTGTGGAAATAACATCAGATATAGTATTCTTAGTACTATTTGATATTATCTTTTTAATATTAGTTTCATTACCTTTTATAGTAATATTAGTACCTATAATAGAATCTCTTGGTATTTTATTATCCTTTATATAAGGAAGTAAATATTTATATTTATAATTAAATGTATATCTATCTTGAGTTTCATCATATGAACATGTAATAGCATTATTATTAATATCAAATACTATATTATCAATTGAATCTGAATGAGCGGATTCTAAAATAATCTTATTTTTAGGAATACTATTATCAACTATAAATTTAACATCATTACCACTTACTCTATTTTGTTCAAAATATAAATCATCATTATAAACTAATTCTTTAGTATTAGTTACAGTATTAACATCAACAATATCAAAGTTAGCAATATTCATAAATATTGAACCAACTGATATAGACGCTCCTACTATAGATAGTAGTAATAATATAAATAAAAATTTAACATTATTTTGCTTTTTAAATATAAATCCAAATAACATAATAGCAAATACTATACAAGCAGCTATTCCGAATATTCCTAAGAAAGTAAAACTAACAAATATTGGATGAACAGTTATGTGATATAAAGCTAAGAATGTACAAAAGCATCCAAATACTAGTGTACCTATAACACCTAGTAAGATAAAAAAATTAAATATTCTTACACCAAAGAAAAATAAATCAACTAATCCTTTTAAAATACTAACATCTGAATTTTTAGGATCTCTTATAATTATTTTATTATCTGTTTTTACTTCTTTATTTACTTCATCTTTTTTTTCTTCTAATTTATTACTACATTTTTTTGTTTCTAAATAATAATCTAAATATCTTGTTTTAAATGTTCTTATTAATACAATAACTACAAATACTAAATATGCAAGTAATACAACAGTAGCAATTAAACTTACACATAAAGACTCTATTCTATAAGGAAGCATTTCAAACATTTCATGCATTAGTGTTTTAGTTAATCCATTAACTATAATCATTCCAATAGCAAATATACAAACTAAAATAATGTTTTCTAATATTAATCTTATTTTATTTTTTAAACTAAGTTGAATAAACATATCAATTGAATCAGTCACATTATTAAAGAATGAATTAACTAATTTATTATATTTAATTTTTGATTCTTCATCATTCTTTACTAATGTAATATCACGATGTAATAAATCATCTATATTAACATCATACTTTTTACAAATAGTAATTATTTTATCCATTTCTGGATACGCAACTGATGATTCCCATTTACTTATAGCTTGTCTTGATACTCCTAATTCTTCTGCTAATTGTTCTTGAGATAATCCATGATCCTTTCTGATTTTTTTTAAGTTTTTTGCAAAATTATCATTCATACTTTTCCTCCTTTTGCACTTTAATCATATAATTTCTACCAGTTGCGAACTACCAATTTTAGGTTGTTTTTTGTATAAAATTGGTTGCTTTTACAATATTATATAATAAAAAAGTAGATATTAATCTACTTTTTTCTCTATCTTATATGTATTTCTTTTTATATCAAGATTATATATAACTGTTTCACCTTCAGGAGTTTCTACAATTAATTCAGTAGTACCAGGTCTTTTAAAATCACAATCAACCATATAGAATACTTCATCACCTGATGTTTCTTCTTTAATTCTTACATCTCCATATTTACTATCTTTTAAAGATACTTTATATTCAGGAGTTATTTCTTTACCATTTACAGTACCTAATACTTGAGTATGATAAGTATGAGGTTTAGGTACTTCCATACCTATTATTAATGCTATTAAAATAGCAGTTATAATTGAACTTATAATTCTTACCTTTTTATTACTAAATATACCAAATATATAAACAAATGGCATTATTATACAAAATAAACAAATAGCTATATAGAAAGGATAATTAAATAAGAATTCACATAAATAATAATCAAATTCAAATATAGTGAATAATATCATTGGCATAAGTATAAATATACCCCACCATTTATCTTTCTTCATATAATAACCTATATAACCCATTGGTAAACATGCTATTGTCCAACCAATCCAAAATTTATAATAAGTTAAAAATAATGAACTACCATTTACTACATCTTGTATTAAATATACAAGTGGTTGGCTTATTAAAAAGAATATAAAACATTTTAATGCTGAATCTTTATTAGATTTAGCATTCATAATAATTAATATTCCAAATAATATCCATACTTCAAATGTTGCAGTTATAGTTATTAAAGATGTATATCTAACTGCAGGAATCATTGCAATTATACCTGTATATAAACCTATTATAATTGCAAATATAATTATTTTAGGCCATGTTAAATTTAATCCGCCAAACAACTTCTTCATATTATCACCTATTGATATTATAACATATAAAAAAGAAGATTAAATCTTCTTTTTTTATTTAATATAATTACTTATATATTCAGCAGTTTTTTCAACACCTTGAGAATCAACATTAATAATTAAATCATAATTATCAAAGTCTTTCCAATTTCTATTTGTATAGAACTTATAATGTTTTTCTCTTTCTTTATTAATCTTGCTTATAATCTTAGGCGCTTTATTTTTATCTAATCCATAATATTTAACTGCTCTATTAACTTTATTATCTTCATCAGAATATAAGAATACTTTTAATACATCTTTATTATCTTTTAATATATAGTCAGCACATCTACCAACTATTACACATGATTCATTCTTAGCTAACTTCTTAATAACTTTAGATTCAGCTATAAAGATTCTATCATCATTTTCAGTTCTTCTAGAATTTTCATCAATTTCTTCAATATATTTTTTAGATAATCCTGATTCTTTAGCAGCTAAAGTAATTAATTCTTTATCATAGAAATTAATACCTAATTTATCTGCTAATAGTTTACCTACATATCTACCACCTGATGCATATTCCCTAGAAATAGTAATAACAATATGTTTACCCTTATAATCTTTATTATCTACTTTTTCTTCTTTATCAGATGAATAATCTTTCTTACCTAAACTGATATATTCAGATCCAATCATGAATAATGCAATTATAAAACATATACCATCAGATATACATCCTGCATATACCATGCCTAATAAACCTTTATTTAATACAATACCTAATAATATAGAAATTGGTATTAATAATATTATTTGTCTTATAAATGATAAAGCTGTTGCTTTCTTAACTTTACCAAGTGATTGAATTGAAATACTACCAGTCATTTCAAATGCATTTAATCCCATTAATAAATAGAATGAATGACACATTAAAGTAGCAAATTCCATAAATAATTCATAACTTGGATCATCAGCTTTAATAAATATACCAGCAAGTTCTCTTGGGAAGAAGAAATAAATAGCATTAAAGATAATACCAATTATAAAATTAATAATTAATATTTTCTTTAATATTTCTTTAACTCTATTTTTATTACCTGCTCCATAGTTAAATCCAATAATTGGTTGAGCACCAATAGATACTCCTAATACCATAGAAATATAAATACTATTAATTTTAGATATTACTCCATATACTGATAATGGTATATCAGCACCATATTTAGAAGTAGCTCCTAATTTAGTCATCATATTATTCATAAATATAAATAATATTAATACAGTACATTGAGTAATACATGAAGATAAACCTAAACCTAATACTCTAAAGATATCTTTATCAATCTTTAAAGATTCTTTCTTAAGTTTAATTGATTTAAATTTCTTAATATAAATAATAGAAATTAAGAAAGAAACAAATTGTCCAATTACAGTTGCAATAGCTCCACCTGCTACACCTTTATTAAATACAAAGATAAAAATTGGATCTAATATAATATTAATAATAGCTCCTACTACTAACATTATCATTGAATATTTAGGTGCACCATCAGCTCTTATAATATTAGATAAAGCTGAATAAATAATCATGAAAGGTGCACCTATACAAACTATTCTTCCATATTCTAATGCATATGGATATACATTTTCAGTACAACCAAATAGCATGATTAATTTAGGCATAGCTATAAAAGATATAACTCCTAATAATATAGATATTATTATAGTTAAAACTATAGCTTGTCCTACACCTTTAGCAGCTTCATCTTTTTTATTTTCACCTAACTTAAGTGAAAGATTAGCAGCAGCACCATTTCCTATTAAACCAGCAAATGCATTAAATACAATTACCAAAGGAAATATAACATTAGTAGCAGCATTTCCTAAAGTACCTACTCCTTGTCCTATAAATATTTGGTCAACAATATTATATACAGAATTAATTAACATACTAATTACACAAGGTATTGAAAATGCTAATAATAACTTATTAATATTGTCTTTTCCTAAGTCAATTTTATTCATTTTTTATGCCTCCTTTTTTACGCACTTAGCCAGTATAACACAAAAAAAATTCTTTTGTAAGAATTTTTTTTCATTATTAATAAAATTTTTCAATTGTTAAAATATTCTTTTTATTTTTATATTCATATGAAACATTATCCATCATCTTTTTAACTATTAAGATACCTAAACCACCTATTTCTCTGGATTCAGCATCTAAATTAATATCTGGTTCATCATGTTCTAATGGATTAAATCTTTTTCCATTATCTCTAAATGAAATAGATACTTTTTTATTTTTCTTATCAATATAAACATCAATATTAACGTATTTATTTTCTACATCATCTTTAAATCCATAATTACAAATATTAGTAAATATTTCTTCTACTACTACTCTATACTTAGATATTCTATCTTCATCTATTTCAAGAGTCATTCTTGAAACAAAATAATCATATATATTTGGTATTTCTTTTAAATCAGCTTTAAATCTACCATGTACATGAATATCTTTTGGATTTTTTAATTCAAAGCATAACATAGTGATATCATCAAATTGTATAGCTTTATCTACAAACTTACTAATATTCTTTTTAATATCAAAAATTAATTCTTTAGGAGATGAATCAACATTTTCATCTAATACATTCATTAAATTATCTTTACCAAATTTAATATCATCTTTATTAACAGCATCTAATACTCCATCAGTAAATAATAATAACTTATCTGATTTATTTAATGTAATAGTATTATTAGTATATTTAAAATCTTCCATAGCACCTAAAGGTAAACCATGTTTAATCTTTTTAATATCTAAAGCTTTATCTCTAATAATAACAGGATCTTCATGACCCGCATTAGAATAAACAAGTTTACCACTATCTAACTCTATAATACCTGCCCATAAAGCTACAAACATATCATTCTTATTGTTCTTAGCAAACTTATTATTTACTTTATCTAAAGCTTTAGCTGGATCTTTAGTATCTAATAAATATTCATCTATATATATTTTTGTAGTCATCATCATCAATGCAGCTGGTACACCTTTACCTGCAACATCTGCAATTAATAAAGCCATATGATTATCATCTATAAAGAAGAAATCATAGAAATCTCCACCTACTTCTCTAGCAGGATCCATCAAAGCATAAATATCAAAGTCAGTTCTATCAGGAAATGCAGGGAACTTAGTCCATAAGTCAGCTTTTTGAATAGTACTAGCAAATTGAAGTTCATTATTCATTCTTTCATTCTTTTTAGTAGTATATTTTATTTTATCAATATACTCTAATACATCATTTTCCATTTTTTCTAATGATGCAGCCATTGTATTTATTTCACTTAATTTCCCAGCATATAAATCTTTAAAGCTTTCAGGTCTTTTAGTATTTTCTGAAGCAAATCTTTCAGCTTCTTTAGCTATCTTTGCATATGGTTTATCAATATGTATTTTTACAAATAAGTAAGTACATATATAAGATATTATTAATAAAAGTAATGTAGCTATTAAAAATACACTCCAACTTATTTTACGATATTTATATATTTCAGCATTATCTTTAACAATTAATATTACTGCTTTTGTTTTACCTTCATTATTTTTATATGAGAATAAAGATTCAACATCTTTATCATTTTTAAATATATCTTTAATACTATATATATATTTATTATCTATAGTACCATTCATTATTTCTTTTAAACTATCATTTATATTATCAAATGAAGATATTTCTTCATTCGAGCTATTATAATTAATACTATCATATACAACTTTAGGAGATGAAGTACCTTCATTTGAAACAAATATAACTATTCTCTTCAACTCCATTGTATTACATAATTTTAATACAATATCATTTACTTCATTAATACTTTTTATATTATTATCAGATAAATCATTATCATATGATCTTAATACATCTGAAATAATATCAGATGACATTACAGATATATCTTTGATTTGTTCATTATAATAATTATAAGTTATTCTAATATATAAAAATGTATTAAGTAAAAATATAAAAATAGAAATTAATATAAATACATATGAAGCAACTATAGTTGATAAATGTATTCCATTACATTTTCTTTTTTTCATAATTATCCCCCATTAAAATACTAACGAATCAACCATTGGAACATTTTCTATTAAATAATTTTTACAATATTCAATTGATTTCTTAGCTTCTTCATTATCTTCTCCATAATGAACTAATTGTCTTCTTAATAATCTTGCATAACAAATTATTTTTATTTTATTTTTTATTTCTTCTATAGTTTTTTCATCTTCAGAATCAAAATATTTTTCTATTAATAATTCACAGAATTCTCTACAAGTATCAGAAGGAATACCTAGGAATTCTTCAGGATTCTTTTTATTAAAACATTCAAATCCTTCATATATAGTATATAAACATGCAAGTTCTAAAATAGGATAACCTACTGATAAAGTTTCCATATCAATAAGTAGATTATCATCATTTGTATGCATTAAATTTTTAACATGATAATCACCATGAATAACTGTGTTAGTATTAGGAATATCTTCTATTAATTTAACTAACTTATCTCCTATTTCTTTAGGTAAATAATCACAATCAAATTTAACCCATCCTAAAGTTTCTTCTTTTTTATCTGGTAAATCTCCAAGTTTATTTTTAGTAGAATGTATTTGTTTTAAAATTCTAACACTTTCATCTACTAATTTATCAATTGATTCACCTTCATTTAATAATTCAGCAAAAGATTTAGCATTTAACATTTCAAATACTGTTCCATAGTATTCATCTACTTTTACTATGTCATATGAAATAGCTGTTGGAATACCAAGTACAAATGCTTTTCTTGCTTTATTTCTTTCTCTATTAATAACATCTAAAGAATCTTTATTTTTATAAACCTTAACAATAGTTTCAGGATCAATACGATATACTTTACCATATGCTCCTTCACCTATTACTTCACATCCATCAACAGATATTTCTTTAAATGTTTTACTAATACTCATCATTTCAGTAAAACCAGTTACTTCGAAGATGTTATATACTTCTTGATTACAATTTATAATATTTGTATTAGGAAATCTCTTCTTAATTTTTAATATAATTCTTAATCCAGCACTAGAAACATATTCAAGTTCAGAAGCATCAATAGTAATTACTTCATCAGTACTTACATATTCTAATTCTTTATTAATACGTTCTTCAACTAAATTAACATTTGTAGAATCAATTCTTCTATATATTATTATCTTCATTTTATGAGGTCCTCCTGTTGTTATATAAACACATAGTAAAAACTCAAAAACCCTTTAAATTATACAGGGTTTATAACTTTTTTTCATTAGAATAAGAAAATGTTTTTTTAGTCTTACACATTTTTTACACTTACTAATAACACACAAAAAAAAGGACTATTATATAGTCCTTTTATTAACAATTACTTTCTCCTGTACAAGCATTATTTTCTGTAGCTTTAAAGAATTCAGTAAATTTATCTTTTTGATCTTTTAATACTTCAATAGTTAATTCACCTAAAGCATTTTCTAATTTATCACTTCTTAATGATACATAAGCAATACATTTACCATCAACAAATTTAAAATGATCTCCACCATAAGTACGTTTAACACCAACATCATATGTTTTACCATCTTTAGCAATAGTATAGTTTTGTACATAATCTTTAACTGCTTCAATTAATTCATCATAACCTTCTACAGCATCTTGAGTTTTCTTAAATTTAGCTTTTTTACCAGTTGTATCTACTTCATATAAATCTCTTAATATTTCTTTATGATTATCATCCCAGAAATCTATATAATAAATATCTTTAACACCTTGTTCTTTAGCTACTTGGATCATCATATCTAATCCTGATCTACACCAAGGACATAAAGAATCACCTACATATAAATAGAATGTTTCTTTATTCTTAATCTTCTCTACTATAGTTTTAATATCAGTTTTAATATAAGGATTATCTTTAGGAATATCTAAATCTCTTTGTTTTAAATCTCCTTTAATAACTTTCCCATTTATTGATTCATATTCATTCTTAAAATCTAAAGCAGCTTGTCTATATTCTTCTTTATCAGTTACATTTAATCTAACAATACTAATAATTGAAGCAACACATGCAAGTATTAATAAAGCAGCCATAATAATTTTTGATTTCTTACTCATAATTCTTCCTTCTTTCTGAAATAATTGTATCTATAATAACGTATAAATAAAATAAATAGTCAGTTGAATTAACTAAACTATCAGTTGAATTAAAAAAAATACAATTTAGTATTCTAAATTGTATTTTTGTACTTCCTTACATAATCCATCATCATATGTATAACATGGCCACACATATGTTTCTTCTTTAGAAGAATCTATTTCATTTAAAGAATCAACCTCTATATACATAATTGGTAATCCATCTGCATCTTTACCTTCTCTTAAAACACCTGTTAATTCGTACCAATTATTCTTAGTAACATTACTAGGATCATATTTAACATAAAAACCTGTAAAAGTAGAATCTGCTACACAGCAATTACTTCCATACTTGCCTAACAAGAAATATCCTTCAGGTAAAAATGATGATTTAGTTACTGCAAATCCTTTTACTCTTATAGAATAACCATCATATTTATTTGAAGTAGAACCAAATGTCAAATAATTAGCTAAATCAACATAGCTAGAATCAATAATATCAAAATAATATTTTTTTTCATCAGCCTTAGGAGTTGTTGTAGTTAGTTGTATTTTT
>JAEENX010000014.1 GCA_016283935.1 Bacilli bacterium | reverse complement strand
TAGTTATTATAAATTTTATGTTTTATTTCATATGTATCAGAAGTTATCATTTCAATAACCTTAGATTTTGAAATATATAAGATTTCTAAACTCTATAATATAATAATTCTAATGTCTTTTTAATATTATAACCAAATTCACTCTTTACATCTTCTACTGTTTTATTATTATTTGAAACGAAAAGAGCTATTTTATATAATAGATCCTTTTCATTTTTTTCTTTAATTAATTCATTATTTTCAATTTGGTTTTGAATTCTTCCAAATATTCTTTCACCAGCACCTTTTTTTACATTTTCAGCAACCTTAATAGGTCCATCTATAATATTAGCACCTGATAATATATCTACCAAACCACTATCTTTAATATCCTTATCAATACCAATTAATAAAATATCATAGTAATTAATTAAAAGCTTAGATATATAGGTTACTAATAATTGAATAATTAACGCGATAGCTGATGATGCAAAAGGAATAATTCTTTTCATTGATGCTTCAATAGTTATTATTTCAAATAGCATATAGCCTAAAGATACTAATTTAGTTAATGTAGAAATAATTAATTCTATATTCTTTTCTGTATTTTTTATTTTATTTGCGGTATTCTTTTGTTTATCGCTCATCTTATTTTTTCTCATTGGATTTAATATGATATTAAATTTGAACCTCTCATGATTAAAATCATAAGATTCTAACTTCTAATATCGTTATAGAGACTATAACGGCATAGATATAATGCTGATAAAGTTGCCTAAATCCTGTCTAGAAGACACATTATATCTACCTAACATATTAGACTATTAGTTAAATAACATTTAATAATACTTTGAAAGTATTATATGTTAATTTTGTTCCACTCAAAGCTAAAGAAGCTTTTGTCTCTAGCTCTGACCTTGAATTCACATCCAAGGGTTTTAATGTCTCTCTTATATAATATCTTGCTGCGATATTATATGATGCACTTAAATCACAATTATATGTCTTTCCGCTTACAAATTTGCATATAGAATAATTATCATTATCTCTTTCTACCTCTCCAGATCCATCATAAGCATATCTGCTTGTCCCATTTGGATTAACTGTTGATACTCTTATTCCATTTCTATGTGCCATTTCATATGCTTTATTATATATTGCTATTTTTCTCCAGCGATGTAATCTTGCTCTAAAAGATCTTTTTGCTCTTTTGAATTTATGTCTTAAATTCTCAAATACTATTACATCTACTCCATATGATAAGCATATTTTAATAATTTGATTTACAGTATGATTAACTATATTTTCATTAATTGAATTTATTTTATTATTAATATGTAGATTCCTTAAATATTTATAATTGCCACTATTCCTTTGTATTTTTCTTTTCTTATTAAGTAAATGATTCATTAGGTCTTTGTTATTAGTATTAATAAAATGTCTTCCTAAAATAGTGCCTTCATAATTCATTATACTTATTGTGGCATCATTATTTACACCTAAGTCTACTCCACATATTATTCTTTTATTTAATTCTTTATCTTGAAGCTTTAAATCTTCAATTTCAAATGTAAATTTAATATATATCTTTTTTCCTATAATCTTTATTTCAGGATTATATCTTTTTCCATTTATTTTATTTATATATTTTAAATCATTTTTCTTTAATTTAAATTCTTCATATTTCCAATCATTATCTTCATATATCTTTAATGCTATTTTATTATCAGATATCATTTTATACATATTACCTTTATAAAATGATGGTAATAAATTACATTTAGATAAGCTTGGTTCTCTTTTTTTAAATTTCTTTCCATTTGATATTTTATTATATCTTTCTTTTTTATAATTATCTAAATTAGATTTATATGAAAAAATATGTCCAATAGCTTTTGATTCTATATCTCTTAATAAATAACATGGAAGCTTATAATAAATTGAATCAAAATCATATTTTGCAATATTATTCTTTGTGTTATGTATTAAATGTTCTAAATACATTCTTCCTTCTAAATTATTTAATTCTTTTATTTCATCATAATGCTTCAACACTACATCACATACATAATTTAATGCAGAATTATATAAAGCTAATGTATTAGCTACTATATGTCTTAATTTATTTGTATTATTTATAACTTCAACATTGTAGCTAACAACACTCATATTATCCCTTCTTCAAATCCTCATTTCCTTGATTAATAATATATTCTTTAATATTATCCATTACATTATCGCTTGTAGTAGCTATGTAATATGAAGGACTCCATATATGTCCACCATATAATACTTTTGATAATTCATTTTTATGTTTACTATTTAAAAGCCTTGCTGAAACACCTTTTAATGTTTTCATTACTACAGGAATAGAATCCTGTGGTGATAATCCTAATAAAATATGTACATGATCTAAATCTGTATTTATTTCAACAAGCTCATAATTATTGTTTTTACATATATTAGTAATAATATCTATTAAATCATCTTTAATATCATTTAATAATATTTTATGTCTATATTTAACACACCAAACAATATGATAATATAGATCATAAACATATCCTCTACCATGCTTCATAATGTGAATACCTCTATATATATTATACAATATTTAATGACATATGCATATT
>JAEENX010000013.1 GCA_016283935.1 Bacilli bacterium | reverse complement strand
CTCGTTCAGGGTTTCCCCCATTGACGAATATTCCTAACTGCTGTCTCCCGTAGGAGTCTGGGCCGTGTATCAGTCCCAGTGTGGCCGATCAACCTCTCAGTTCAGCTATGCATCGTCGACTTGGTGGTCCATTACACCGCCAACTATCTAATGCACCGCAGGCCCATCTCGAAGCGAAGCTTTAAAGGCTCCCTTTAATCCGTAGATCACATTCGGTATTAACTATCGTTTCCAATAGGTATCCCGATCTTCGAGGCAGGTAACCCACGTGTTACTCACCCGTTTGCCACTAGAAGGAAAATCCACATCGATTTAAATCCGCTCTTTGAGCAAGCTCTCAGAGTTTCAATAAATGTCAGTGGGCCTTCTCGTTCGACTTGCATGTCTTAGGCATGCCGCCAGCGTTCATCCTGAGCCAGGATCAAACTCTCATAAAAAAATAACTATTTCTAGTTAATTTGTATAGTCTGATCTAGCTACTCAAATTTTTTGACATTTTACTTAGTTTTCAAAGATCATTCAGTGCTTCTTTTTCGAAGTACTTCATCATAATAACAAATCTTTTTAAGTTTGTCAAATGTTTTTTTTAATTTTTTTAAACTTTTTTCAAACTTATTAATTTTTGTTAATTTTTTTACATTCGCTTTTCGTGAATGCATTAGTAATATATCAATTTTTAACAACCTTGTCAACACTTTTTTTACTTTTTTTTGACAATTTTATTTTTCATTGATTTATCACTTTTGTGCCCTTTTGTTCGGCACTTAATAAGTTATATCACTTCCAAATAAAAGTGTCAACTATTTTTTTAATTTTTTTTCATTTTTACTAATTATTTACTGAAAAGCATACAAAAAGCAGCTATTTAGCTGCTATTTCTTTATATTTTTGATGATACTCTTCAATAAGTTCTTTATTGAAAGGTCCTTCATTTTTCTTTTTCATATCTATAAGATTTTCTAATTCTTTATTTACTATCTTATCTATTTCTTCTGGATAATGCATTATTTTCTTATGATACTTATATTCATTTCTATCTAAAACTTTAAATCCGCCGTCTGGAAAAACTCTTAAATCTAAATCATAATCTATATATTTAATACAATTATCATCAATTAAGAATGGAGTTGCTATATTACAATAATAATATAATCCATGATGTTTTAATTGAGCTAATATATTAAACCATCTATTTTTATAGAAGAATATAATAGCCGGTTCCTTAGTTTTATGTTTTGTTCCATCGTTTTCTGTAATAGTAGTTTTATTATCACCACATACAATATAATCATCTTTTATATCTATAATTGTTATTTTATCTGAAACAGTATTTATTTTTCCATTATGTTTATAACAATGAAGTTCTAAACTGTCTCCTACTTTTATATTTCCTAAATCCATATTAGATCCCTCGTTGTTCAATTATATAACAAAAATAAAAAAAATACCACCTACGTGGTATTATTCTTTTACTTTATTATATATATAGTTAAATGTTTCTTCATCTAAAGCTGATGTGCACATTAATATTCCATCTATAATTTTTAATTCTTTTAAGTCATCTATGTTGGAAGTATTTATGCCTCCTCCATATAATATAGAATGATTTATATTTCTTTCCATTAGCCATTCTTTTATTTTCATTAATACTTTATTAACGTGTTCATAGTCGATTTGAGCGTCTTTTTCTCCCATAAGCCACGATGGCTCATACGAAACCATAATGTAGTTCACATAGTCCGGAATTGCCTCTAATTGTAGTTCTATATTCTTTAATTCATTATCCGTATTATATTCTTCTAATGTTTCGCTTACATTATATATAGGAATCATATCATTATCTAGTGTATTTTGTATTTTCATTCTGAAATCTTTAACATCTTCATTAAAATGTTCTTTTCTTTCAGGATGACCAATCATGGCATACTTACATCCTATGTGTTTTAAAGCTTCTGCACATACTTCACCAGTATATGATCCTTCTTTAAACTTAGATACATCTTGACTACCTAATTGGTATTTTCCATTTCTAAATAATAATAGATATGGATATTGAGGTAATATAATAACCTCTTTATCATGTATCATATGTTCATACTTTAAGATTCCTTCTTTATATAAATTAGTTTTTAAATTTAATACTAATATCACTTATATCAATCCTTAAAGCAATTAATCTCCTTATCAGCTATATATTCAAGAGAAGCTCCTCCTCCTGTTGATAAGAAATCAAATGCGTCTTCATATTGTAATTTCTTAACTGCAGCAACTGCATCTCCACCACCTGCTACTTTATTTGCTTTTATGTCTGTTAAGCCTCTTAAAAGTAATTCAGTACCAGCACGATAGTTTTCATCTTCATACATACCCATAGTACCATTCATAAATATAGTATTAGAGTTCTTTAGTATTTCAATATACTTTTCAACTGTTTTAGGTCCTATATCATATATAGTACAAGAATCTGTTATATCTTCTATATTAATAGTTTTTATTTGATCATTATCATTAACTACTACATCAATAGGTGTATTTATCTTTTCCTTATATATAGAAACAAGTTCTTTTACTTCTTCTACATAGTCAGCTGAATATAATGAATTACCAATTTCTTTTCCTTCTGCTTTAACAAAAGTGTTAGCAATTCCTCCACCTACTAATAAATAATCGCATTCTTTAACTAAAGTTTTAATTAACGCAATCTTATCATCTACTTTAGCTCCACCCATTATAACCGCAAATGGTCTATTAATGTTATTAACAATTGGATCTAATCCATCTAATTCTTGTTTAATTAAGAAACCATATGCACTAGGTAAGTATTTAGATATACCATAATTTGATGCATGTCTTCTATGTGTAGTACCAAATGCATCATTTATGAATACTTCTCCTAATGAAGCCCAGTATTTTGATAATTCTTCATCGCATCCTGATTCTAATTTACCAGGATAGTCTTCAAATCTTGTATTTTCTAATAATACTAATCTATTATTAGCTAATATATTCTTTAATTCAGGATCTCTTGTATTAGATACAAATACTACTTCTTGTTCTAATAGTTTAGATAATACTTCCTTAACAGGTTTTAAACTATTTTGCATTTGATCTTCTAAAGATTTAACTTTACCTAAATGAGACATTATTAAAATGTTACAACCATTGTTTAAAAGATATTTAATAGTTGGAATAGATTTTACTATTTTAGTATCATCCATTATTTCTCCATTTTTAATAGTTACATTTAGATCAAGTCTTAAAATAACTTTTTTATTCTTTGTATCAATATTTTCAATATATTCCATTTATCATCATCCTATCATATATAAGTATAGTAAAAAAAAAGAAGAATTACAAGTTATGTAATTCTCCTATCCAACCAAATCCTCGATTGATAAGTTAAAGTCATATTTAGAATATTTCTTCTTAGCTGTTTGAATTAAACTTATCCAGTGAGGACTAGCTATCTTATTTCCATTACTGTCTGTTGTTGGATTATATATCCTTCCGATACCTTCTAGGGAAGTAATTCCTTTTGAATAGTAATTTCTAGATAAATATCTAACATAAGATAGTACCCCAAATTCTATATTTTTATATTTTATGAGACCACTAGATCCCATACCGCCATAGACATTATTACAAGCTAACATGTATTTAACTTTATAATATCCTGACTCCGCTGCTCCTATACTTAATGCAGTGGTAGTATCAACATCTGTATAGATATGCTCACTAAAGTAGATTATAAGTTTTTCTACGTAGTCTGCATCTCCTTTATATGCTACCCTCTTGTTATTTACTTTTTTAGGGTTCTTTTTTACATAGTTGTAAAAATATTCGACTAGTCCATATAAATCGTTTGCAAATGTTTTTACGTTACCTTTTGAATCAAGTAAGAATCCAACGTTAGTAGTTTCGAATGCTTTGTCACTGTTTACCTTAGCAACTTCTTTTAAATTAGATATAATATCTTCTTTATCAACACCAAAGGCTTTACAAAGCAACTCTATGTCTTCCTCATAGGTAGTAATGTAGCTATCAATACTATATATGTTAGCTACTTCCTCTTTAGGTCCAGCTAATTCAACCTCATTTTGAACTGTGCTTAATTCTTCATAGTTAGAGTTTACGAGGGGTATCACCTCAGAATCTTCACTATAAGCAATAGATGGGTTCGTATTAACGTTTCTTTCATCTAAATAAGCACCTACTGTAAGTACAAATACTACTAAAAGTACAAAACAGCATGCTACTAACTTCCAAGATATCTTAGAAGTCTTGAATGTTTCCATTTCTGGTCCTCCTCTTATCAGTCGAACGACATTATATTATCAAAAATAGAAATTAAAGTCAAACCTTGACAAAATAAAAAAACTGGCGATTGCCAGTTTTAATACGTTTTAACGTATATTTAAATTCTTTTTAAAAATTCTAACTAATTCATCATATAAGTCATCTTTAACAGTCTTAACAAATAGATTTCCATTTTCAGAAACTGTTGTAATAACTTTGAATTTATCAGTTACTTTTTGTTCATCTTCGGTAATTTCTACAACATAGTAATAATACTTTCCTTCATACTTTGTTGTATCCAATACTATGTGTTTTTTACCATGAGCTAGTTCAATTACTTCATTCTTACTAAAAAACATCTAACCAACACCCCGCTTATTAAGCTACCCTTCCACGGCGGCCGCTTGAGTATGAATATTGGCTATCGTAATTATCTTCAGGTATTTCTTCGTAAGTTACTAACTCAACTGGGAAGTTAAGTTCTAGTCCAGCTAAATATCCAGGGTTTGTAGCTGCAACTGATACACTTACATGTGCTTCTCTAGCTCGTTTATCTATCTTAGCCTTATTTGTACCATATTTATAAAGATCTTTCCATAAGTCTGAATCTCCATAAACATTGTTGGCTATTTCATCTAATGTCAATCTATCATCTAATGTGAATGGCATTGAATCATCATCTTGATTTTCAAATGTTACTACATCATCTTGATTCATTGAATCAACATAACTTAAGTAATCTATAATATTAGAATCATCTTCTCTTGGAACAAATGGTACATTATCTTCTTTATCAACAACATCCATTAAGTCTCTTGTTAATCCAGATGTAACATCATCATCATATCCAAATAAATCTTCATCATTAATAATATCGTTTTCTAATCCATCGAATGATGCGTCATCAGCATTATTATTAACTGCTCTTTCTTCTAACATAGCATTAACGCTTTCAAGAAGTTCTGGAGAAGCTTGTTTAATACCAACAACTTGTTCACATTCTTCATCAACAGTTTCATCAATTATATCTGACATTACTGATTCATTTATTAATGTATCATCCATTGGTTCAATATCTTCAATTTGATATGGTTGACCACTGTATGTATCTTCTTGAATTTCTTCTACAGGTTCTTCAGTAGTTTGTTCGAAGTTAAGTTCTTCAGAATTAGTTTCAAAATTATCAATATAATCATTAACAATTTCTTCAACTTCATCTGGTGATTCTTCAACAATTTCTTCTACTGGTTCTTCAGTTGGTTCTTCGAATTCTTCAACTGATTCTATTTCTTCTTCACTTGGTTCTGAAGTGATAGGAATTTCTTCATGTACAAGTTCAGGTTCAATTTCAATAGTATCTAATACTGGTTCTACTGGAGTTTCAGCAACGATAACTTCAGGTTCAACAGTATTACTAATTGAGTTTGTCTTAGTATTATCTTCAAGCGATTCGTTGAATGTTTCAAGTGCTGGAATTACAGGCTCTTCATTAGATATGATAGGATTTGAAGTTTCTGTAATTGTTTCTTGAACTGGTTCAACATCTAAACCTTTCTTCTTGCGAATCGCTTTGAGATCTAAAACAACCTCTTCATGCGAATCTTCCTCAAGTACACTCATATTTGAAAGTCTATTCATCATTGTTTCAAGTGATAGACTCTTGTTTACTATATCGTGATATCTATTATCAATTTGTATAGAACAAATTTCTAGTGTTTCTTTATCAAGCCCATTTAATTGAGCAGCAGCATTACATAGGATCATACATAAGTCAAAATTATCATATTTTCCTAAAGGTTTTGAAAGTTTTATGCCGTTCTTTTGAAGAATTTTTGCAGCTTTATCAATAATTTCATTTCTTTCTTTACGAACGTCATTTAAGGAAGATGTGTCTGTATCGAAGTTAGACTTCAAGTTAGTGATTTCTGCGATGATTTTATCTGCAGTTTTGCCAAAAGATGATTTGTAATTCTTTATGTTTTGCGCACGTGACAAATCTAACATACATCTACACTTCCTATCATATATAAATAATTATAACAAAATATATTTTCATTATCAATAAAAAAAGAACCAAAAAGGTTCTATTTTTTTATATAAAAAAACCAAGTTTTAAACTCGGTTTTTATTCCAAAAAAATGGCGCCCAATGTAGGACTCGAACCTACGACCTAGCGGTTAACAGCCGCGCGCTCTACCAACTGAGCTAATTGGGCACATATATAATTTTACTACTTAATAATTTATTAAGCATAAAATTAAATAAAAAATGGAGCGGGTGATGAGAATCGAACTCACGTAATCAGCTTGGAAGGCTGGAAGTCTACCATTGACCTACACCCGCGGTACAAATAAGATTATATCATATTTAAACTTATTTGCAACATTTTTTATTAAATTTTTTCAAATTATTCTTTAATTAATGATAATTGTACTTTTCCTTTAACTAAATCTACGTCTATTACATAGCATTTTACTATATCTCCAACGTTAACTATATCATTTGGATTTTTAACAAATGACTTTGACATTTTAGAAATATGTACTAATCCATCGTCATGTAATCCAATATCAATGAATGCACCAAATGATGCTACATTTCTAACTGTTCCTTCTAATTCCATTCCTACTTTTAAATCTTCAATATTTAAAACATCTGATTTTAAGATAGGTGCTTCTAATTCATCACGTGGATCTAATCCAGGATTTTTAAGTTCTTTGATAATATCAGTTAATGTATAAGTATCTGTTCCTAGTGATTCAGCTTCTTTAGAAATATTTACTTTATCTAAAGATTCTTTAAATGAATCTGTATTGATATCTTTTAAATCTAATCCTAAGTTAGATAGTAACTTATTAGTAATATCGTATGATTCAGGATGTATTCCAGTTTTATCTAATGGATTTGTTCCATCTAATATTCTTAAGAATCCAATACATTGTTCATATACTTTATCTGATATACCTTTAATCTTTTTAATTTCATCTCTAGATTTTATCTTATTATTTTCTTTATAATCGTATAATTTATCTATTGTAGTCTTTGTTAATCCAGATACATATTTAAGAATAGATTTAGATGCAGTATTAACATTTACACCTACTTCATTAACTACTTTAGATGTAGTAAAATCTAATGCTTCTCCTAAATTCTTTTGATTAACATCGTATTGGTATTCACCTACTCCAATAGATTTAGGATCAATCTTAACTAACTCTGAAAGTGGATCTTGTAATCTTCTACCAATTGATACAGCTGATCTTTTTTCAACAGCTAAATCAGGGAATTCTTCAATTGCTAATTTAGAAGCAGAATAAATTGATGCTCCTGCTTCTGAAGTGATTACATACTTACAATTTAAGTTGTATTCTTTAATCATTTCAGCACAGAATTTTTCTGATTCTCTTGAAGCTGTACCATTTCCTATAGATATAATATCAACATGATATTTTTCAATTAAGTCTTTTACTATTTCTTTATCATGTTTAATTCTTTCTTCTGTATTACCATTTAAGAATGGTTTTATAACCGTGGAATCTAAATATTTACCATTTGAATCTACTACTGCTAACTTACATCCATTTACATATCCAGGGTCGAATCCCAAAACTACCATTCCTTTTATAGGTCTAGTTAATAATAAGTGTTCTAAGTTAACTGAGAATGTATCAATTGCTCTAGTTTCAGCATCTTCAGTTAATTCACTTCTTATTTCTCTTTCAATAGATGGTAATATTAATCTTTTCAAACTATCTTTAATACTATCTTTAATTAAATCGCATACAAAAGAATCCTTATTTTTTATTATTTTAGATTCTAAATATTCTTGGATAGCTTTTTCATCCATATCTATTGATACAGTTAATACTTTAGCATCTTCTCCACGATTTAAAGCTAATACTCTATAATGTTTAATAAATTTAACTGGTTCTTTGAAATCATAATACATTTCATATAATTTCTTTTCATCTTCAGCATTCTTTTTAACTTTAGATGTTATTGTACCTGTGTGGAAAACATTATTTCTAATCCATTTACGATAGTAAGCATTATCAGAAATCCATTCAGCAATAATGTATCCAGCACCTTCTAATGCAGCTGCTTCATCTTTAACTTTATCATTAACGAATTTCTTAGCCATATCTTTTAAACTTCCAGTTGTAGGAAATGACATGATCATTTTAGCTAAAGGTTCTAATCCTGCATTTATAGCATCAGTTGCTTTAGTTTTCTTCTTTTCTTTAAATGGTCTATATAAGTCTTCTACTTCAGTTAATTTAGTACATTTTAAAATACTCTCTTTTAATTCATCAGTTAGTAAACCTTTTTCATCTATTAATCTTATTACATCTTCTTTTCTTTCCATTAATTTATTGTAATAAGCATATAAATCACCTATTGTTTTAATTTGATTTTCATCAAGAGCTCCTGTTGCTTCTTTACGATAACGAGCAATAAAAGGAATAGTTGCTCCTTCAGATAATAAATTTAAAACAGTTTCTATTTGTTCTTTTTTTATTTTTAATTCATCTTGTAATTCATTTATTATTGTTTCATTCATTTTAGTCACCAATATATATTTTAACAAAAAAAAGTAGATAAATATATCTACTTAACATCAGGATTTACTAACTTTTTAACAGGACTACCTTTTGATATATCAACAGATGAACTTTTTCTATCACTAAATTTCTTCCAATATTCTATATATATGTTATATAAAGCTTCATAAGGATTACATGTTCCATATATAATAGATCCTACAATAAATGGATATTCTTCTTGTAATTCTTCTATATTTAATATATCAGATGAACACATTACAGTATTTATGTTATAACCTTTTTCTTTAATATAATCTAACATTTTCTTACCTGTTGCAGCTTTTGGTCTTTCATAACTAGTTTCAGGGAAACACCAATCTAATATTAATAAATCGGTATAATCATGATTTCTATCAATAAAATATTCAGCGTCTCTTAAATTTTCAAAATATCTTATATTTGTTTCTGGACGTTTTCTTCTAATAGGTGTTATGATTGTTTTTCTTTTTATTCTATCATCATCAACAAGTAAAATATTCATAATGCAACCCCTTTCGGTTTTTGGTATTATAACATAAAAAAAATAGATTAGTAATACTAATCTATTTAATATCTGTGATTTCAATTATTTCTTTATCTTCTAAGAAATATACTTTTACTTTATCTCCATTTGATATAAATGGTAAATTATCTGATAAAGTAATTTTAGCTTTATACTTCTTACCATTTGTATCTGTTATATAGTACCAAGTATTTCCATCTTTAACAGATGATGTAATATTTTTAACAACTATTTCTTTTTCAGTTACTATATTACTATCCTTAGTATTTTCACCATATCTTTGTAAGTAATTTAAAGCAGCTTTATTAATACCTTCTGATGCATCAGTTACTACAACTTTTTGATAATCTTGAACATCTATAAATGCATACATTTTAACTAATCCAGCATTATCTTTTAAAGATACTAAATAAGTTGGTTTATTATTTAAATTAATTAAAAGTGGGAATGTAGAAGTATAGTTCATTTGTTGAACTTGTCCTTTAGCAGATTCCATTGCTGAATATTCTTCAGCTCCTGGAACATCATAATACTTAGTTTCCCCAGTTCTTAAATTTGTTAAGATAAATCCTAAATTTGATTCATCAGATACTACCGAAGTAATACCTGTATATAAATATACATCATCATTTAATGCTAAATAGTTATATCCTGTTGTTGTATTAGTAACATTCTTTTGACCTATGAATGAATTTAACCATCCACCTTGATATTCTCCCCAGTTATTAACCATATCAATAACTAGATTTGCATAGTATACATTATCTACCCATTCAGGTATATCTTTTAAATCATATTTAGTAGATTCTCCAGTAGTTGGATCTAATATAACTGCTCCAACTATTCTTTCTCTGTTAGAAATACCAGTATATTTTATAACTGGAGTAATCCAATATGGATGTCCTTCATTATCAATTTCAAATCTAGATTCTCCAAATATAGCTGTTGGATAAGTGAATCTTAATTTTCTTTTTAGTTTTTCATTAAAGTGTGCTGATGGCATATATTTTAATCCATTATCAACTTTAACTAATTTAGATTCTCCATTTACTGAATTAACAGTAATATAAGCATTAATACCATTTTTTCTGTTAATAAACCATTTAATTACTCCATCATATTCTATTGGTGTAACTCTAATGATTTCATCATTGAAATTAATTTGAGTATATAAATCACTTACATAATATTGAGATACATACTCTGAGTTTTGACCCATTGTTCTATCTCCTAATTTTTGAGATGATTCTTTATCTAATAGCGGTAATGTATTAAAATCAACTTCTTTTATTTCTTTTGTAAATTCAGCATTTTCAACAGTAATTCTATTTGCCCATGCTTTACTATTGAATAATGGACTAGTAGCAATATTAACAATTAATACTACTACAATTGTAATAGGAATTATTGCAAGTGGAATAGTCATATATTTTGGTGCTTTCTCAAATCTAACTTGATTCTTGTCTACTACCCATTTAGAATCTCCTATATTAGCAATAAAGAATATAATTGCTAATAAACATAGGAATATCCAAAAAGATATAGCTGATAAATTAATTGGAGGTAACATAACATAATATAACCATGCCATAACTAATAATCCTACAATATTTCTTATGATAATTTTTTTCATATTTCACTCTCCTTGAATATATATTAGCATAAAAATAATAAAAATGATATTATATTTAAAGGTGATATCTATGTTTAAAAATACACTAGATAATAAGAGATATTATACTTTGAATTATTACTATAAAAAGACATATGGATCTAAAGTTTTTAAGGTTGCTTTAAATGGTGGATTCAGTTGTCCAAATAAAGATGGTAAAAAAGGAACCGGTGGATGTATATACTGTTCACCATCTGGATCTGGTGACTTTGCTGGTAATATAAAAGAAGATATATTAACTCAATTTGAAAACATAAAAAATATGATGTTAGAAAAATGGCCAGATGCTAAATATATTGGTTATTTTCAAGCTAATTCAAATACATATGCAAGTGTTGAAAAATTAAAAGAATTATATGAACCTATTTTAAATGTTGAAAACGTTGTAGGTTTGAACATTGCAACAAGATCAGATTGTTTTAATGAAGACATATACAATTATCTTGATGATTTAAACAAAAGAACTGATTTAGTAATTGAATTAGGATTACAGTCAATACATGAAAAAACAATTGAATTAATTAATAGAAAAGAATCAAAAGAAGAATTTGAAAATTGTATAAATGAATTAAAGAAAAGAAACATCAAATATGTTATTCATATCATAAATGGATTACCAGGTGAAACTAAAGAAGATATGATTGAAACAGCTAAGTATGTTAATTCACTTAATCCATTTGGAATAAAAATACATATGTTACATGTTATTAAAAATACAAAACTAGGTGATATGTATTTAGAGAATCCATTTCATATATTAACTAAAGATGAATATATTGATATAGTTATTAATCAATTAGAATATTTAAACGAAGATATAGTAATTAATCGAATAACAGGAGATCCTGTTAAAGAAGATTTAATAGAACCAACTTGGTTATTAAAAAAATTTGTAGTATTAAATGATATTGATAAAGAAATGGTTAAAAGAAATACTTATCAAGGTATAAAAACATCTAGTAATAGCTAGATGTTTTTATTGATTTATTTAGTTTATAGTATTAATATAAAATCATTATTTAAGGAGAAATATTATATGGAAAAGAAAAATAATGGTTTTTTTAATATAGTAGAAAGTATTAAACAAAGTAAAGAAGAAAGAGAACAACATAAAAGAATTCATGAAAGACTTGAATATGCAAGAGAAAAAATAGCTATAGAAGAAAGAGAAAAATATGAAAAATATAAAAAAGAAAGTATATATAGAGACAATATATTAAAACACGCTTTAGAGTTAGCACATGAATTAGGAAAAGTTGATGGAGAATACAATGATGAAGGCGATTTTACTCCACATAAATACGAATATCAGTTTGATCATTTAAAAATTATTCATGATTATTACTATCAAGAATCAGATAATTATAATAAATATGGTAAAAATGAAAGAGTATTTGTGTATGTTGGTGATGAATTAGTATTAGAATGGCATAGCAATATAAAATATTTTGCTCAGTCAAATTGGCCAAAGTTAATAGAAATGTTATACCAAAAACTACCAGCATTAAAAGAAGCAAAGAAAAAAGAAGACGAAGAAAGAAATGAGAAAAAAAGAACTTTTAGATTTTTAGAAGAAACATTCAAAAAATATGAATTAATAGAAGGAAACGATTATTATTTCAAAATACTAACAGAATTATTGAAAAAAGCAGGTATTTTTATCAAAAAAGATTTTTTCAAATACGAGCTTACAAACAATAATTACAAAGTGTTTAGAGGATATGTAGTTTATTATCGCAACAAACAAGTGTTATTATTTCCAGTAGCACAAGATAGATATAAAGTTAAAGATGATTACTTATTAGATATGTATAAACCAACATCTTGGGAAAATTTCTTTATTAATGGTTGTAATAAAGCATATAGCGAATATATGAATAGGAATATAAATAAAGTTAATAGAGAAGTAAATAAATCCTTAGAGAAATTAAACAAAATGTAATAATATAGCAAAAAAAAGGAAACTAATTAGTTTCCTTTTTTCATTATTATTAAGCTACTAATTCCTAATAACGATATAGTAAATAATATTACAGAAGAAATAATATTATCATATGTTTTAGGATTACTTGTTTTTGTATCGGCAGAAGTTACTTTTACTTCATCTATATCCTCATATACTACAACATATTCAGAGAATAAATTAGATGCAGTTTCAAGATTATTATCACTATTTAATGATGCTGGTAATATTGAAGATTTACCTTCGTGGAATCTTAATACACTAAATACTCTAATTTTACCTGTTGGTACAGCTGGTAAAGAAGCAATTAATTCTCTAGTGTTTAAAACTAAATGTATATCTTTTGGTAATTCAGTTACATTACCTAATTCTTGATTTTCAGCAAGTAAAACAATTGATATATCAAATACTCCAAGTACTTTTTTACTACTTGATGTATTTTCTTCAATTGCTTTTTTAGTACCTTCTGAAACATTAGAATCTTTTACTTGCTCTTGTTTAACTTCAGAAGAAACAATTAAACCATCTTCTAATGCTGTTTTAACTCTATTAGCTACTTCTTTAGACATACCTACTGGAGCAGCATTTTTAGCTAAAGCTTCAAGTGCTTCGTCAACAACTTTTGTTGTTTCTTCGGCAGCAGCTTTATCTTCAGCAGAAGCTGTGTCAGCAGGAACAATTTCAGTCTTAGTTAAATCTAATTCATAAACTCCAACAAAGCTATAATTATAATCTCCTAATCCAAAATATGTATCATTAGCATCAATAGATTTACCATTTAAATAATATTTATCTCCAAAGTCTAATAATACATCCTCTGCACTTTCAACTTCAACAGCTAAATAATATTTAGCTTTTTTCTCAAATTTTTTAACAGCATTACTCTTTTCTGTTGGACCAGCTTTATCTTTATCATCAAACCAATAAACATTAGTAGTAAGTAATTTACCATTTTCACTTGTAACAGTTACTTTAGAATCTACACTATCTCCTAATTTGTAATCAGTTTTTGTTTCAAATTTGAATTCTTTAACAATAGCAGTCCAATCTTTAACATTTACTGTCATGAAATTTGAACATCCTAAACTATTTTCATCAGTTTGTCCACATTCAGTTGGATTTATTTCTTGGCCATTTAAGATCCATTTAACTTTACTGCCTATGGTATTTCCTGATAATACTTTAATACCATATCCTATTTTGTATTTTCCTGGTTTTAGTTCTTTGTAATCTTCATAATTCATATCTGATGTATTACAAATTGAATCATCATCGTTACAAATAGAAGCAGTAACTGAATATTTTCCAGGTTCACCTGAAGTTACATATAATGGATAATCGCCTCCATAATAATTGCCATTAGCTTCAGCAACACCGTTAATTCTAATGGTAGTAATTTCTTCTGCATACACATTTGGTGCAATAATCATACATAGTATACCTAATAAAAATAAAATCTTTCCTTTCATATAAACTCCTCCTGAGCATACTATAACATAGGAGTATATATAAGTAAATATATTTTTTTACATCAAAAAAGATGTGAAATACCACATCTTGTTATATTTTATTTGGATCAATTCCGTCAGCCATTAACATTTTTGCAAATCTAACTTTAAAGTCCTCAATTGCTTTTTTTATAGCATCTGGATATAAATTTTTAGTATTCTTCATAGCTAAATAAATATGTTTTAATTTAACTTCTGGCGAAGATTCAAATACTGCGTATGAGAATGCTGAAGATATAATAGTTAAACAAATATCCGGATATCTGTTTTGAACTTCATATATTCTTTTATACTCTGATGTATGTTCAACTAACCATTTAAATATTTCTTCTTTTTGGAATTCTGAATAAGCTAGTTTAACACCCATTTGTTTTTCAAATTTAGGAGTTGTTCCCATTAGTACTTTAACTACATCATCACCTTGTAATTCAGCTATTTCAATTTTAATGAAACGTCTAACAAAGGCTCTATCACGAAGTATATATGATTCATATTCTTCAGATGTTGTAGCACCAATCATTAAGATACGCCCACGGTCTAAGTATGGTTTTAACATGTTAGCAAAATCCAAATCTACTGTTCCACCATTCTTAGCAACTAATAAATGAACTTCATCGATGAATAAGATTGTTTTTTCAACTTTATCTATTTCATTAATTAATAATTGTAATTTAGATACTTCAGTTCCATTTACATTTATCTTACCTAATAAAGCTGGAATATTTATCTTAATAATTCTCCAACCTTTAATAGCTTCTGGAACTGCATTTGTATTAATTCTATATGCTAATCCTTCAACTAATGCTGTTTTACCTATACCAGGTTTACCAACTAAAAGTGCACTTTTATCTGGTGTAATTAATGTTAAAATCATTTGATTTATTTCTTGATCTCTTGCAATTGCTGGATTTGTTATATAATGTTTATCTGTAATAATTTCTCCATACATATCGATCATAGATGGTACATCAGTATTTTGTGTTGTTGGTACAACATTTGCTGATTGAGCAACTGGAGATATAGTTGTAGCTGTATTTACTTGTTGAACTTGCGCATCTCTTGCAGTTACAACCGCATTTGCTCCATTTGTATTAATAACTACTGTTTTTACATTAGTAGTTGGTTCTAAAGTTTCTACAACATCATTGTTCATATCTCTCACCTATATCAAATTATATCATATATTCTATATTTTTTAACTAAAAAAGGAAGAAAATCTTCCTTTAAACTCTTAATAAATGATTAGTTTTACCACCTTCAATTGTATAACATTCTGCTGCAATAATATGAGCATGTTTATCAATTGATCTAATTTTATTTTTTAATATACCGAATCTATCTGATGGCAATACAACCATGATAATTGGTCTATTTAAAAAACCAATTCCATTTGTACTATTAATAAGGGTATATCCCATGTTCATATCTTTAGCAATATATTCTTCCATATCTTTTAAATGATGTCCTGAAATAAAACATAATCTATGTTGTCTATTACCTAATAATACATAATCTGCAACTAAATTAATTGTTAATAAATATATAAACGCATATACTGATGAACTTAATCCAAATTGAGAAAAACCACATGCAATTATTATTCCATTTATTATTGTACTTATATTAGTAATTGGTTTTTTAAAGAAATGCGAAAATATATCAATAATTGTATCTGATCCTGCTGTATTAAATCCAGCTTTATAAACAAGACCCATACCAATTCCTTCGAAACCTGCAACTAATATTACTTTTAGTAGAAAGGAATCGCATGTTAAGTGAAATGAATCAGCAAATGGAGCAGTTATATTTATTGCCATAGTATATGCAAAGAATCCTATTAATCCATATGATGTTCTTTTCCATCCAACAACAAGTAATGATACAACTAATAAAGCATATGTACCAACATTTAAAATTAAAGTAGCTTTTATTCCTGTAATAGCTTCTAAGAATATAGCAAATCCGGATAATCCACCATAAACTAAGTGGTTAGGTAAGATAAATGCATTGTAACAATAACCCATTATAAATGCACCAACTACCATGAATAATACCCTTTTTAATCTATGTTTCTTAGTTACAGCTTCAATTGCTTTGTCTACCATAACTATTCACCTATTATAATTATAGCATTTTAAACATAAAAAAACTCTACAAATGTAGAGTTTTTAATACTTATTAACTTAAATTAGTCAGTAATTTCTGAAACAACACCAGAACCAACTGTTCTACCACCTTCACGGATAGCGAATCTAGTTCCTTTTTCAAGAGCTACTGGAGTAATAAGTTCAACGTCGAATTCAACGTTATCACCAGGCATTACCATTTCAACGCCAGCTGGTAAGTTAATAACACCAGTAACGTCTGTAGTTCTGAAATAGAATTGTGGTCTGTAGTTTGTGAAGAATGGAGTATGACGTCCACCTTCTTCTTTAGTTAATACGTAGCAAGATGCTTTAAATTTCTTATGTGGAGTAACTGTTCCAGGTTTAGCTAAAACTTGTCCTCTTTCAACATCTTCACGTCCGATACCTCTTAATAATACACCAGCGTTGTCACCAGCTTCAGCATAGTCTAGAGTCTTTCTAAACATTTCGATACCAGTAACTACTGATTTTTGAGTATCTCTTAAACCAACGATTTCAACTTCGTCATTTAATTTTAATACACCACGTTCAACACGTCCAGTAACAACTGTACCACGTCCTGAAATAGTGAATACGTCTTCAATTGACATTAAGAAGTCTTTATCAGTTTCTCTTGCAGGAGCGTCAATATAAGTATCAACAGCAGCCATTAAGTCTCTGATATGTTGTTCTTCAGTAGGATCTCCTTCGATAGCCTTTAATGCAGAACCTCTAATGATTGGGCATTCAGCATCGAATCCATATTCTCCTAATAATTCTCTAATTTCCATTTCAACTAAGTCTAAGATTTCTGGATCGTCAACTTGGTCAGTTTTGTTCATGAAAACAACGATTTTTGGAACACCAACTTGTCTTGATAATAAGATGTGTTCTCTAGTTTGTGGCATAACACCATCAGCAGCAGATACTACTAAGATAGCACCGTCCATTTGAGCAGCACCAGTGATCATGTTTTTAACATAGTCAGCGTGTCCTGGGCAGTCTACGTGTGCATAGTGTCTGTTTTCAGTTTCATATTCGATATGAGCAGTATTAATTGTAATACCTCTTGCTTGTTCTTCTGGAGCACTATCGATTTGTGAATAATCTTTAACTTCTGTTCCCTTTGAGAATAATTTAGAGATAGCAGCAGTTAATGTAGTTTTACCATGGTCAACATGTCCAATTGTACCAATGTTAACATGTGGTTTACTACGGTCAAATTTTTCTCTTGCCATAAATATTTTCCTCTTTCCTTTTTTTCTTGTTAATTTTTATAACAAATCTATTTTATCTAATCCTCGATTTAAAATCAAGTATTATTCTTAATTAGCGCTGTTTTTCTTAATGATTTCTTCAGCGATTGATTTAGGTACTTCATCATAATGATCTTTGAACATTTGGAATGTACCTCTACCTTGTGAATTACTTCTTAAATCAGTAGCATATCCGAACATTTCAGATAATGGAACTGTAGCAGTAATTCTTGTTTTAATTCCTAAAGATTCTTGTCCAAGTGGACGTCCTCTTCTAGAAGTTAAGTCACCCATTACGTTACCAACATATTCATCAGGTACGTCAACAACGACCTTCATGATTGGCTCAAGTAATACAGCATGACATTTGTCTTTAGCAGCCTTTAATGCCATAGAAGCAGCAACTTTGAATGCCATTTCTGATGAGTCTACTTCGTGGTATGATCCATCATGTAATGTAGCTTTGATATTAACTAGTGGATAACCAGCTAAAATACCACCTTGCATTGCTTCTTGTAATCCTTTATCAACAACTGGAATGTATTCTCTTGGAACTACACCACCAACTACTGCATCAACGAATTCATAGTCAGCATCTTTATTTGGTTCAAAATTGATCCAAACATGTCCGTATTGTCCACGACCACCAGATTGTTTGATGTATTTACCTTCACAGTCACCAGCAACAGTAATTGTTTCTCTGTAAGCAACTTGTGGAGCACCTTGATTACATTCAACACCAAATTCTCTCTTTAATCTATCAATAATGATATCTAAGTGAAGTTCTCCCATACCAGAAAGAATTGTTTGACCAGTTTCAGTATCAGTCTTAACTCTTAATGTAGGATCTTCTTCTACTAATTTTTGAATAGCGATTGCCATCTTGTCTTGATCAGCTTTTGATTTTGGTTCAATAGCTATATCAATAACTGGTTCTGGGAATTCCATACCTTTCATGATACAGATGTTCTTTTCATCACATAATGTATCAGCTGTAGTAGTATTCTTTAAACCAACAGCAGCAGCAATTTCACCTGCAAATACTTCAGTAATTTCTTTTCTTTCATTTGCATGCATTTGTAAAATACGTCCGATTCTTTCTTTTTCACCCTTAGTAGAGTTCATTACATAAGAACCAGAAGATAATTTACCAGAATATACTCTGAAGAATGATAGACGTCCAACGAATGGGTCTGTCATAATCTTGAATGCTAATGCAGTGAATGGTTCAGAATCAGATGGATGTCTTAAAACGTCATTTCCATTCTTATCTGTACATTCAATAGCTTCAACGTCAGTTGGAGCTGGTAAATAATCTACTACTGCATCTAGTAAAGGTCTAATACCTTTATTAGCTAAAGCGTCTGAGCATAATACTGGGAAGAATTCTACAGCTAATGTAGCTTTTCTGATTGCTTTCTTTAATTGTTCTACTGAAATTTCAGCACCATCTAAGTAAGCCATCATTAATTCTTCATCAGAATCAGCAACTGCTTCAATTAATTTATTTCTATATTCATTTGCTTTGTCAACCATGTCAGCTGGAATTTCAGCTTCTGTCATAGTTTCTTGTTCATCGCAATTGAACATGAAGGCTTTCATTTGAACTAAGTCAACGATACCTTTGAAATCACTTTCAGCACCGATTGGTAATTCGATTGCTTCAGCGTTTGCTCCTAATCTGTCTTTACAAGTTTGTAATGACATATAGAAGTCAGCTCCAATTTTACCCATCTTGTTTGCACAGATCATTCTTGGAACTTTATATTCGTTAGCTTGTCCCCAAACTGTTTCAGTTTGTGGTTCAACACCAGCGTTTGCATCTAATAATGCGATAGCGCCATCTAATACTCTTAAACTTCTTTGAACTTCGATTGTGAAGTCTACGTGTCCTGGAGTATCAATGATATTAAGTCTATAACCATTCCAGTGGCAAGTTGTTGCAGCTGAAGTAATAGTTATACCTCTTTCTTTTTCTTGTGCCATCCAGTCCATTTGTGATTCACCATCGTGAGTTTCACCAATCTTATGAGTAATTCCTGTAAGGAATAAAATTCTTTCAGTTGTAGTAGTTTTACCAGCATCGATGTGAGCCATAATACCAATATTTCTTAAATTTTCAATTGATGTATCTCTTGCCATATCAATATCCCTTTCCTACCATCTGAAATGAGCATATGCTTTATTAGCTTCTGCCATTCTATGTGTATCTTCACGTTTTTTAACTGCTCCACCGATACCGTTTGAAGCATCAATAATTTCATTGGCTAAATTATCAGCCATTGATTTACCATTTCTTAGTCTAGCATATTGTACTAACCATCTTAATGCTAATGCTTGACTTCTTTCGTCGTTAACTTCGATTGGAACTTGTAAGTTAGATCCACCAACACGACGAGATTTAACTTCAAGAGCTGGTTTAATATTTTCCATTGCTTTTTCGAAAACTTCAATTGGATTATTTCCAGTTCTTTCCTTTACTGTATCAAATGCACCATATAAGATCTTTTCAGCAGTACCTTTCTTTCCATCTTTCATGATAGTGTTAATAAGTCTAGTAACTACTTTAGATTCATATATAGGATCTGCTAATACGTCACGTTTTTCAGCACGTCTTTTACGCATTCTAATTTCCTCCTTATATTTTTTCTATTTTGTTTTTTTATTTAGGTCTTTTAGCACCGTATTTACTTCTACCTTGTTTACGATCATTAACACCTTGAGTATCTAAAGCACCACGAATTACATGATAACGTACACCGATTAAGTCTTTAACACGACCTCCTCTGATTAATACTACACTGTGTTCTTGTAAGTTATGTCCTTCACCTGGGATATAAGTATCAACTTCACGACCGTTTGATAATTTAACTCTGGCATATTTTCTTAACGCAGAGTTTGGTTTCTTTGGAGTTTTTGTACCTACTCTTGTACAAACACCACGCATTTGTGGATGGTTTGTATCAGTAGCTTTCTTATCCATTGAGTTATAACCAAAGTTTAAAACTGGACTTTTTGATTTAGTAGTCTTTTTATTTCTACCTTTTCTAACTAATTGATTAATTGTAGTCATATGTTTTCCTTTCTATGTACACACATCCTGGTGTATCAAAATCCTTTAAAAATATGGTTCAACCTAGGCTGAACCGCTTTTTTAAGTACTTACATAATATAACACTTTAGTAAATTAGAGTCAAGCATTTTTTCAATAAAAAAAGATGTGTTTTCACATCTTTACTCAATATAGTCTTGAGAAGTATATCCCTTACATTTTATATATGCTTTTGCATCTAATTTTGAACCTGTATTTTTAACTTTTACATATCCAGTACATTCATCGTCTTTAGTTTTCATAGACTTTAATACTTCACTTCTCAAAAGAATATCATCTTGTAGTTTAATTGATTCACCATTAGCTAATTCCACAGAATTATTAATAATATATTTTTGAGCTGCTTCTACCATATCATTTTCTAAAGCACGATATTCTTTATTTTCACGATTGATATTTAATCCTATAAAAACTAATGATAATAATAATCCACCTATAATAAATATCCAAGCTGCATACATTTTTTTCATAAAAATCACCTATAAGAATTATAGCATAAAAAAACTCGTATATAAATACGAGTAATTTTATTAAGCTAATTCAACAGTAGCGCCAGCTTCTTCTAATTTAGCTTTAATTTCTTCAGCTTCAGCAGCAGAAACGTTTTCTTTAACGTTACCACCATTGTCAGCTAAACCTTTAGCTTCAACTAATCCTAAACCAGTTATATCTCTGATAACTTTGATAACTGCAATCTTAGCAGCTCCACAGTCTTTTAATACAACAGTCTTAGTAGAAGATCCTGTATCTTCAGCAGCAGCAGCTGGAGCAGCAGCAACAGCTACAGCACTTGGATCAACACCAAATTCTTCTTTCATAGCGTCTACTAATTCTTTAACTTCTAAAATTTTCATTTCTTTTATTGCGTCAATAATTTCGCTTGTAGTTAATTTTGCCATTCTAAATCATCCTTTCAAATTAATTAGTTTTCGTCACCTAATTGTTCGGCATATAAATTAAGTGCAATAGATAGGTTTTTAACGTGTTCTATCAATCCACCAGCAAACATAGTAAGTAATCCTTCCATAGATGGGATAGCAGCATAATCTTTGATAACTGATAAGTCAGCAACGTTATTATCAATGATACCACCAACGATTTCAACGTTATCATGTTTCTTAGCAAATGTATCTAAAACTTTGATTGGTTCTAGTAAGTCTTTACCAAAAACGATAGCGTTTGGACCTTCAAGGTATTCATCCATAGTTATACCATTATCGCTTAATGCTCTTCTAACAAGAGTATTCTTATAGATTTTTACATCACTATCAACTTTTTTAAGTTCTCTTCTTAGTTCTTGTAAATCAGCAACTGTTGATTGAGCATATCTGAATAAAATAACAGATTCAGAACCTTTTACTTTTTCAGAGATTTCATCAATAATTTGTTGTTTACCTGCTAAAATCTTTGAGCTTGCCATATATGTCCTCCTTATATTTTTATAAAAAAACTTTCCACAAAGGGAAAGTTCTCATTCATATAAAAGAATTTGAAACGTTCCCTCGGCAAGATTATTAAGACCTAAGTCCCTTGCTGTCTTCGGTAAAAAGTTTTTTTAACGTAATTAATATTAACACGTAATAGATTACATGTCAAATGAATTTTGATCTACATGGATACCAGGACCCATAGTTGTAGATAATGAAATATTTGTAATGTATTTTCCTTTAACAGTTTGAGGTTTAGCCTTAACCATTGTAGAAACTACATATTCGATATTTTCTTTTAAAGCCTTTGAGTCAAAAGATACTTTACCAACCATAACATGGATATTTCCATATTGATCAGCTCTATATTCGATCATACCTTTTTTAACATCTTCAACAGCAGCAGCTGGTGTAGGTGTAACTGTTCCAGTCTTAGGGTTTGGCATTAAACCTTTAGGTCCTAAAACTTTACCAATTTTTCCTAATGCAGGCATCATTTCTGGAGTAGCGATGATAACATCAAAATCGAACCAGTTTTCTTTTTCGATTTTTTCAATTAAATCTAATTCTCCAACGAAGTCAGCTCCGGCATTCTTAGCTGCAGTAGCAGCTTCACCTTTTGCTAAAACTAAGATTCTTTTAGTTTTACCATTACCATTAGGTAATACTAAAGATCCTCTCATTTGTTGATCAGCTTTTTTAGTATCAATATTTAATTTGATTGCAACTTCAACTGAACTATCAAATTTAGTAATAGTAGTTTTCTTTGCTAATTCTATTGCTTCATCTAAAGAATAATTTTTATTCTTTTCAACTAATTTAGAAGCTTCCACATATTTCTTACCTGATCTTCTCATTATTTTTCCTCCAATCGTGGTTTATTAGCGGATATTTTATTGTTTATTATAAATAATTTATTGTTTAATAATTATTCAGCGTCTGTATCTTTCTTTTCAGTGATTACTTCTGCTTCTGTTTGAGTGTTATTAGCTACTTCTTCTTCCATAGCTTCTAATTCTGCTTCTCTCTTAGCTTCTTTAGCTTCTTCGATTGCAGCTTCCTTAGATTGTTCAGCTAATTCAGCGTCATTAACACCTTTAACAGCAACACCCATGTTTCTAGCTGTTCCTTCAATGATTTTCATTGCAGCTTCGATATCATAAGCGTTTAAGTCTGGAAGTTTAGTTTCAGCAATTTGTCTAACGTCATCTTTTGTAATTGTAGCAACGATTTCGTTAGCACCCTTCTTTGATCCCTTTTGGATTTTAGCTGCTTTTTTGATTAAGTCTCCAGCAGGTGGAGTTTTTAATACAAAACTAAATGATCTGTCTTCATTAACTGTGATTTCAACTGGAATAATATTTCCCATTTTATCTCTAGTAGCGTCATTGTACTTAGAGCAGAAATCTTGTAAGTTAATACCAGCAGGTCCTAAAACTGTACCAACTGGTGGTGCAGGTGTAGCTTGTCCAGCAGGAATTTGTAACTTAATAATCTTTACATTTTCGTTCTTTGCCACGTAAAACACATCCTTTCGTATTTTTCGCTAGTGGTTTTGGGCTAATCCGCATTTCCCTCCCACTTAACTAAATAAACAATTTAGCAATTAAGATAATAACATTAAACAAGTCAAATATCAAGTTTTTTTTACTTATTTATTTTACTTTTACTTTTTTTATGTTCTATAAGCGTATTTTCGCTTATATCTCTAAGCTTAAATATAGTATCCCATATATCTTGAACTGGTTTAACTCTCATATTAGCTATCACATAAAAAATATCATTCCAACATTCATATAAATCATGATCTATTAATTCTAATTTATGTAGCATTTCATGACTTCTTTTACCTAAATATGCTCCATTTTCTACAGTAGCATTATAATCTTTATCTTCTTTCTTCAAATATTCTTTTTTATATATATGATGATATGTAGGTTTATTATCTTCTGTAATTAAATAACCCATCCAATCTAATCTTTCAGATACACCTTTATAATATATATCTTTCATTTCTTTTAATATTTGTTGCTTAGATTTTGTATAGCTCATATTATCCCTTCTTCTTTGAATAGTTATTATACATAAAAAAAGAAGGATGTAAATCCTTCTTTATATATATAAATACAATAATTATTAGCCAATGATTGAAACTTGGAATAATTCAACTTCAACTGGAGTTTCTTGACCGAATAAGTCAATTAATACAGTAAGTCTTGAATTTTCAGCATCAATTGTATCGATTGTACCAGACATACCTTTGAATGGTCCATCAACGATATCAACTTTAGTACCAACTTTAAGTTCAGCATCAACATCAACTCTAGACATACCCATACCAATTAAGATCTTGTCTATTTCCATTGGAGTTAATGGTATAGGTTTAGCACCTTTACCAGATGAACCTAAGAATCCTGTAACTCCTGGAGTATTACGTACAACATACCATGCTTCATCAGTCATGATCATTTCTACTAATACATAACCTGGGAACATTTTCTTTTTCTTTTCAACTTTTGTTCCGTCTTTTTTAGTTTCATATACTGTTTCTTCAGGAATGATTACTCTAAAAATGTAATCTTGGAATCCCATTGATTCAGCTCTACTTAATAACTTTTCTTGAACTTTTGCTTCATGTCCAGAATAAGTATTAACAACATACCATAATTTTTCTCCCATACTAACTCAACCATCCTTTAACTAATGCGAATAATACATCTATTAATGTGAAGAATAATGCAAAGAATACAACAAATACAATTGTAGATATTGTATACTTTAATACTTCTTTTTTACTAGGCCATCTAACTAGTTTTAATTCTTCAATACAATCTCCAACGAATGTATCTTTTTTCTTTTTACCAACCATGCTTCTTTCTTTCTTTAAAGCATTAATTTCAACTTTAATTGATTTTACTTCATCCTTAGAAGCTTTCTTTGATTTCTTTAATTCTTTTAATTCATCATATTTAGAATCAATTTGATCTTCTAATTCTTTTCTTAATTTTTTGTTTGCTTCTTTTTCTTTAATACGAGCAGCTTTAACAGCTTCTTTTCTTTGTCTGTTAGAAACTTTTTTCTCGTCTTTTGCTACGACTTCTTCAGTAGCATTAACTTTTTTAGCCATATTTCCACCCTCTAAAAATTATTGTATAAAAAAAACACTTTCGTGTACAAACATAATATAGCACACAAAAGCGTTGGTTTCAACATTTTTTTAAATTTTTACATCTTTTAATTTCATACGTATTCTAGATACACAATTATATACTTGTTTTAAACTTATATTTAATATTTCAGAAATATTTTCTTCAGTAAATTCATTAACCATAAGTTCAAATACATCTCTTTCAAGTGGGCTTAGTAAATCATTTATTTTAGTTTTTAATTCTTTAATAGATTCTTCTTCTACCATTCTATCTTCTGGATTAGATAAATTACTAGATGGTATTGCATCTACTAATGATCCACCTTCTTCAGATATAGGTGTATCTAATGAATATGCTTCTCTTAACATTTTATCTTTAATAGTGTCACTTCTTCTAATGAAGTTTCTTACTCTTCTTTCAACACATAAAGTAATAAACGTTTTAAGTGATGCATCACTATCTTGATCAAATGAAACTAGTGCATCAGAAAAGCCTACTAATGCTTCTTGTCTTAATTCATTTAAATCGATTGAAAAATAATATGCACCTTTTTTATATTTGTTAACAATTATATCTACTATATAATTATATTTTTCATATAGTAAATTACTAGCATCTTCATTCTTCTCATTTACTAAATTGATTAATTCATTATCTTGAAATTCTTTCATTTATTATTCTCCTATTCCATATATAAGTATTGCTGCTGCAACTGAAGCGTTTAAACTATTTACTTCTCCTCTCATTGGAATACTAATAATAACATCTGAGTTTTCTTTTACTAGTCTAGATACTCCAAATCCTTCACTACCTATAACTAGTACTACTTTATCTGCATAATCAACAGTTCTATAATCTTCTCCACCTGCTTCTGCTGCATATACAAAGTAACCCATATCTTTAAGTTTATTAATTGCATTTACTAAGTTAGCAACTTGTACAATCTTAACTCTTGATATAGCACCTGTAGAAGTTTTAATAACTGTTTCATTTACTACTACACTTCTATCTTTTGGAATAATAATTGTTTTAATACCACGTGCTTCACATGTTCTAATTATTGCTCCAAAGTTGTGAGGGTCTTCTAAATGATCTAATATAACTACAGTATTTTCATTATCTTCAATTGAAGATAATTCATAATATTCATAGTCATTTATATCAAATACTATTCCTTGATTATGTGGTAACATTCTATCTAAATCTCTTTGATCAGTTTCTACAAATTTAATTTTGTTATCTCTGATTTTTTTCATGATTTCTTGATCATGAAAATTCTTAGATATCATTACTCTTCTAATTGTTTTTAAATCTGTTTCATTGAAAACGTTCTTTCCACATACTCTCATAAATTATTACCTACTATGTAATCTAATAAATAATTACATCTTTCTCTATCATTATTATATAAGTAACCTATTATACATTCAAAACCTGTAGCTTTTTTATATGTAATAATATCAGTTGATTTACTTCTATGAGAAGAAGCATTTCTTCCTCGATTAAATACATCTAATTCTTCTTCCGTAAGAATGTTTAAATCTATTAATTTTTCAACAATTCTTCTTTGAGCATTTGCTGATACATATTTAATAGATTCTTGTTGCAAGTCTTTTACTTTAGCGATGCCTTTATTAATAAGATAATTTCTTATATATAACTCATATACGGCATCACCTAAATAAGCTATTACTAGGTTATTCATATCCCTCACCGATTTAGATTTTAACACATATTAATAAAAAAAGATAGTTTTTAACTATCTTCCAAATCCACTTGCCATCTTTATTTCTTCTTCAAGTCCATATCCTGGGAAAGCAAGTAATGCTGCATCTAATTTGTTGTTAATATCTCTTATTCCTTGTTGTCTAACTTCATAATCTAAATTATTGAATTTTCCACTTCTATATTCATTTGCTTTTTGAATAAGTGTAGCATAGTATGCTAACATTTCTTCTCTTGCGTCTCCTAGTTGTGCTTGTTGTAAAAATTCATAATCTACACTTCCTGGATTTTCTGCTCCAACTCTTGCTTTACTAACACATTGTTGTAATTCCATAATCTTTTGATCTAATGACATTTCATTAACATTTTTCATATTGTAACCTCCCTAAAATCTAATTTCATCTACATTAGTTCTATCATTATATAAATCATCAAACTTTGGTTTTCTGCTTATATACATCATTAATACTAGACCAATAATAAACATTATTACTGATACTATTTGAGCCATCTTAAATCCGGCTATCATTAATGCATCTGTTCTTTCTATTTCTATAAAGAATCTTAATACACCATATATCATTAAATAAGATGCTGTCATACTTCCTACTTTAGTATATTTACCTCTTCTTATTATACATAATACCAAGAATGAAACTAAACATACTATTGATTCAAAGAAGAAAGTAGGAAAATAATAAACTCCATCAATTTGCATTCCATTTATTATAAAATCTGGAATAAATAAACTCTTTAGTTTAGCAACTGTTGTTGCAGCACCATGAGCTTCTTGATTGAAGAAGTTTCCCCATCTTCCAATTGCTTGTCCTAATAATAAAGGAACAACAATTAAATCACACATTCTAAGTGGTCTTACATTATAACGTTTACAATATAAGTAACATGTTAATACTCCTGCAAGTAATCCGCCATGTATTGCTAAACCACCATTCCATATTTTTATTATTTCAATTGGATCTTTAATATATTCTTGGAAATTAAATACTACATAATATAAACGAGCCCCTAATATTCCAAATATAAAAGACCAAAATAACATATTAAATATAAAATCTTGTTTTATTCCCAATCTTTTAGCTTCTCTTTCTGTAAAGAATGTTACAGCTACTACTGCTAGTAATATAAATATAGAATAAAATCTTATGTTGAAATTAAATATATGTAAATATGGATCCATATTTATGACACCAACCTTATATAAATATTATACAGTATACAATAAAAAAAGTTAATAAGTTTTTACTTATTAACCTTTTAATATTCTATTAAGATATTCACCTGTGTAAGATTCTTTAACTTTAGCTACTTCTTCTGGAGTACCAGTTGCAACTATAGTACCTCCTTCATCTCCACCTTCAGGTCCTAAATCTATAATATAATCTGCTACTTTGATTACATCTAAATTATGTTCAATTACAACTACTGTATCTCCATTATCAACTATACGTTGTAATATAATTAATAATTTCTTTATGTCATCAGTATGTAATCCTGTAGTTGGTTCATCTAATATAAATATAGATTTACCTGTAGCTTTCTTTTGTAATTCTTTTGCAAGTTTAACTCTACCTGCTTCACCACCTGAAAGTGTTGGAGCACTTTGTCCTAGTTTAATATAACTTAAACCTACATCAGATAATACTTGTAATTTATCTTTTACTTTTTTATGAGCACTGAAGAATTCTAATGCTTCACTTACTCTCATATTTAATACATCATTTATATTCTTACCTTTAAATCTTATATCTAATGTTTCAGAGTTAAATCTTGTTCCATGACATACGTCACATGGTACATATACATCAGGTAAGAAATGCATTTCTATTTTCTTAACTCCATCTCCCCAACAAGCTTCACATCTTCCACCTTTAACATTAAATGAGAATCTACCTTTATCATATCCTCTCATCTTTGCTTCTTTAGTAGATGCAAATACTTCTCTTATATCATCAAATACACCTGTATATGTAGCAGGATTTGATCTAGGAGTTCTACCTATTGGATCTTGAGTTATTTGTACAACTTTATCAATGTTTTCTAAACCATCTATTGATTTATGTTTACCAACATGAACTTTTGATTTATAAACACTTTGTTGTAATGCAGTACATAATATTAAATTAACTAATGAAGATTTACCTGAACCTGATACTCCAGTTACACATGTTAATGTTCCAAGTGGGAATTTAACATTTATCTTCTTTAAGTTATTTTCTTCTGCACCTTTAATAGTAATAAATTTCTTATTACCTTTTCTTCTTTTAGTAGGTACATCAATTTTTAATTTACCTGATAAGTATTGTCCAGTTAATGACTTTTCATTTTTCATCACTTCTTCAGGAGTACCTGCTGCTACTAAATAACCACCTTGGTCTCCTGCACCTGGACCAATGTCAATAAGATAATCACATGCTCTCATTGTATCTTCATCATGTTCTACAACGATAAGAGTATTTCCTAAGTCTCTCATTTTCTTTAATGAATCAATTAATCTATCATTGTCTTTTTGATGTAGACCTATAGATGGTTCGTCTAAAACATATAGAACTCCTGTTAATGAAGAACCTATTTGAGTAGCAAGTCTAATTCTTTGAGCTTCACCACCTGAAAGTGTTCCAGCTTCTCTTGCTAAGGTTAAATAATTTAAACCCACTCTATCTAAGAATTCTAATCTCGATTTAATCTCTTTTACTAATAATCCAGATATTTCTTCTTCAGTTTTATTTAGTTTAATAGTATCAAAGAATTTTAATAAATCTTTAATAGACATAGTACATAAATCATATATACTCTTTTTATTTATTAATATATTTAATATTTCATCTTTTAATCTTGAACCATGACATACATGACATGTATCTTCAGCCATGAAATTATCTATCCATTCTCTAATCCATGAAGATTGTGTTTCAACATATCTTCTTTCTAGATTAGTAACTATACCTTCATATACTCCTAATTGGATTCTAGAGCCTCCTGCTCTTGAACCAAAGTTATATTCATATATATTATCTGAACCATATAATATTTTATCTAATTCTTCTTTACTAAAATCTTTAAGAGATTTATTAATATCTATGTTTTCATACTGACACATAGTATTTAATTTAATAGTATCTATAGAATCATTTTCGTTTTCATGTCTACCAAATGATTTTGCTTTACCATATTTAAATGAAGCAATACCACCTTCTGGAATTGATAAATTCCAATCAGGTATTAATAGATTTAAATCTATATGTTTAGTTTTACCTAATCCCTTACATACAGGACATGCACCATATGGTGCATTGAAAGAAAATATTCTAGGTTCTAATTCTGGTAATGAGAAGTCACATTCAGGACATGCATAATTCTCTGACATGACTATTTCTTTATCACCTATTACATTTATTACTACTTTACCATGTGATAATTTAGTAGCTGTTTCAATAGCTTCAAATAATCTAGATCTAATATCTTCTTTAATAACTATTCTATCTATTACTACATCTATATCATCTTTTTTATTTTTTTCTAATTTTATTTCTTCTGATAAATCATATGTAGTCCCATTTACTCTAACTCTTGAATATCCATCTTTTCTTAGTTCATCAAACAAGTCTTTGTGAGTACCTTTTTCTCCATGAACAATTGGAGATAATATTTCTAATTTTGTTCCTATTTCATATTCAAGTATTTTATTAACCATTTCTTCTACTGATTGAGATTTAATTGGTTTATGATGAGTTGGACAATATGGAACACCTATACGCGCAAATAATAATCTTAAATAATCATATATTTCAGTTACTGTACCAACAGTAGATCTCGGATTATTATTTGTAGTTTTTTGATCAATAGATATTGAAGGAGACAATCCTTCAATAGAATCTACATCTGGTTTAGATTCTCCACCTAAGAATTGTCTAGCATATGCACTTAGTGATTCAATATATCTTCTTTCACCTTCAGCATAAATAGTATCAAATGCTAATGAAGATTTTCCTGAACCTGATACTCCAGTCATGACAACTAATTTATTTTTTGGTATTTCAACATCTATATTTTTAAGATTATTTTCTCTTGCACCTTTAACTATTATCTTATCCATAATACTCACCTCAGTTATTCGTATTATACATATATATAAGGAAATATTCAAATAAATAAACACATTTTATTACTTAACTTATTTATATATCAGGATATCAAAAAATAGTATATGAATTATCCTTATATTGAATTGATAATACATCTTATAAATGATAATATAATATTAACTTGAGGGATTAAATATGGGCAAATACAACAAATGGAATCAAAAACAACTTTTAACTTACTACAATGAATTAATACAAAGATTTATTGACTCTAAAAATACTGATCAAGTAGTATTAAGAGATATAGCAAGTTTAGATACGCTTATAAAGGGTCCTACACCAGCTTTTATTTCACCTGAATGTATTCAGGGTAAAATATATGAAGATCAAATGTTTTTACTTAAAGATCAAAAATTTATAAAAGATATAGAAAAGTTTAAAGATTTATCTCATTCATTAAAAAATAAAAAGAATTTAGTTGTTGATGAAAGAGATATTTCTAATTCAATATTACTATCTGTTACACATGATTTTTATAATTCATTAGATAGTAGTTTAGCAAAACATTTTAATAAAGTATTCAAAGATAGAAAAGATAATCTAAAGTTTACTGATGAACATTCAATAGCTGTTTATTTACCATCTTTAGAAACTGGATATATAAATCTTGAAAAGACAGATACTTTATATGATTTTATTAATTTAATACATGAATATGCTCATTTAATTCAAGATAGAGTTAAATATAGAGATAGTCGTTTAAATTATCCATTGAATGAAATGTTACCAATTCTTATGGAAATGTTAGCATTAGATTATTTAGAAGAATCTTTTGAAGATTTTGAAGAAGATGCTAGAACAATTAAAATATCAACAATGAAAACAAATTTAAAATATGCATCTGATTTATTAAAAGAATATAAATATATATCTAATGTTGATATTACAAAAAGATCAAGAGATATGATAGCTGATATAGCAATGGTTACTAATACATCTAAAAGAGATTCATTAGATTTATTAAATATATCTGCTGAAGAAAAATTATCATATATTATTCCAACTATATTGGATATTGAATTATATTATTTATTCTATTTTGATAGAGAAAAATGTATTGATTTAATATATAGATTAATTGAAACAGAAACAAATGATTACAGAAAATATATTAAAGATTCTGGTATAGTATTAAATCAACATAGCAAACAATATATTAAAGAAATAAAAAGAGATAGTTATTAATCTATCTCTTTTTTATTGTCTTAAGAAATTAATTAGTTCTTTTACAAAATATGAATAATTAGATGTACTAATTAAATCTTTAGCTAATTCAATATTATCAGTAATAATATTATCTACTCCCATATCAATCATATGATTAATACTTGATTCTTTATTAACAGTCCATGCATATATTTCTTTTCCCGAATTATGAACTTTATTAACTAATGAAGAATTAACTGATGATGCTTCTACTGAAAATGCATCAGCATATTCAATTTTAGTAATATCACCTACTGCTAAGCTCATTACATATACTGTTTTAATAGATGAATCATATTCCTTAACATTTTTTAGTACACTATGTATTTGAGAAGTTACTACACATTTATCTTTAAAATCATATTTGTTAATTAAGTCTATAACTTCTTTTTCAAAATTTTCTTCATGTCCTGTTGGTTTTAATTCTATATTTAATCTAATAGGATTAGAACTAGCAAATTTTAATACATCCTCTAATAAAGGTATTCTTTCATCTTTATATTCTTCATCAAAAAATGATCCTGCATCCAATTCTTTAATTTCATCATATGTCATGTCTATTATGTTTTTATTAACGCCAGTTACTCTTTTTAAATTTGTATCATGTGATACAACTATTTTTTTATCTTTAGTTTGTTGAACATCAAGCTCTATCCAATCAGCACCAAGTGAATAAGCTCCCTTAAATGCTGACATAGTATTTTCAGGATATTTAGAAGATGCTCCTCGATGAGCAGTCACTTCCATTTTATGAACATATTCAATATTTAAATTATATTTGCCTGATACAACTAAATAAATTGATGTTGATAACCCTCCTATTATTAACATTATTATTCCTAAAACAAATAATTTGAATCTTAATGATTTCTTTGGTTTAGGTTTAACAATAGATTCAAAATCAATTGGTTTAATTTCTTCTTCTAATAAGACTTTATATCTATAATATGATCCAGATATAATTGCAAATGTAATTGCATTTGATAATATAAATATTATTAATCCAGCTATACTTGTTAATATACCAATTATAGATATCACTATACTTTTAACAATTAAATGTTTACCAATTATATTACATAAGAAATATGTTAATAATATTATTAATAGGAATGAAATAATAAATAATAGTATTGCAAGTAATTGATATGAGAATATTCTTAACATACATTTAGTCTTCTTACTATATACTAAATTAATAGAAGACTTTCTTGATTGTCTAAATGACTTTTCTTCTAATATCATATAATTAAATACAAATATCCATCTAAATGATAATAATACTAGTAATATATAGAATATAAAATACAACATAAATAATATATAATTACTATTTATATAATCCATGATAAACTCTGGAACTTTAATAGATGATATTACTCCTGAAGTAATACCGATATTTAGGAAAGGAATTATAAATAGTAAAAAAACCATTAACATTATATTCTTAGGTCTTAATACTTTTAATGTTTTAATAATTGATATCTTTAATGCATCTTTTAAAGTTATATGATATCCATGATATGATTCATCAAATATAACTATCATAGTACTAATATCAAATAATGTAACAATTGATATAAATAATAATAAAATTAATAGTATTCCAATTGTAATTGGATTTAATAAAAATGATCCGACATTTTCAAAAGTTAAATATGAATAACCAGTTAACTTCATAGTTAAATTAAATATTAAAACTGATAAAGGAGTGAATACTACTGATATTATTATTTTATATAATAATTCAAATAATAATAATGTTTTAAAATTATATGTTATTAACTTATATGTATTTTTCATATTACTTCTCCTAACATAATTAAGTATAACATAAAAAAAATGAAGAATTACATATTCTTCATTTTATCATTTATAAATTTAATTGCTTTCTTATCATTCCATTTATATAAGAATCTTAAGAATTTAGAATCTTGTCCTACAAATAATTTAAACTTATTTTTTTCCATACCTTTAATAATTTGAGCAGCTGCATCTTCAGCTGATAATAATTTCATTGGACTATCTTCTTTTGAAGATGATGATCCATATGTTACTCCTGAATTTTCAGTTATGTTAGTATCCATAGCTCCTGGCAATACTATCATAACTCTTACATTTGTGTCTTGAAGTTCTGCATATAATCCTTCAGTTAATATCTTTAATGCTGCTTTAGAAGCTCCATATATTGTTTGTCCAGGGAATGGGAAGAATCCACCCATTGATGAAACATTAACGATGTATTGTTCTTTTCTATCTTTAGTTAAATCATCCATGAAAAATCTTATTAAATTTAAAGGTCCAAAGAAATTAACATCCATTACTCTATGAATTGTTTTATCTTCTAGATATTGAACTTTGGTAAATGGTTGAATAATTCCTGCATTATTAATTATTACATCAACATCATGATAATCTTCATGATATTTATCTCTAAATGCAAGAATTGCATCTTGATTACTTACATCTAAAGTATAAGTTTTTAAATTAGGATTATTTAATTCCTCTTCTAATTTTTTTAAATTATCTGCACTGATATCAACACCAGCAACTTTGCAACCTTTAGCTAGCAATTGTTTTGTAAGTTCTTTACCTACACCAGATGCTGCTCCAGTTACAATAACATTTTTTCTTTTTAACTCCATACTATCACCTAAAATAATTATAAATGATAGTTACTGGTTACATTTAAACAAATTATATTGTTTACATTCAAATGTGTATAAATCTATTTGTTTTTATATCTTAATAATAATTTTTTAATATCATTTTCTTTTTGAAGAATCTTACCAACTTCTTCTTTATGGTATTCTTGTAATCCTTCATCTTCTGGATTATCAAAATTATAATCATTTGTTTTTACTAAATGATGTCTTACTTTATCTAAATCTGATTTTCTATGCATTGCAGCTAAATCATCATCATCGATAATACAGTAATGATCTATTTCAGGATGTCTCATTAGATATAATCTTATTTCGTCTTCTTTCCACATAGAAAGATATGAATTTCTATATTGTTCATCATATCTTTTTACTTCAGGTGTTCTACCTATTACTTCAATATTATATTTTTTAAATAAACTAAATAAGTATAAAACCCATTCTGCATTCGAATCTATTTCCATTGTTAATTCATCAACTGCACACTTACATGCTGCAGATAAAACGACTTTTGCATTATATGTATGACATATGTCTGATAATATTTTTATCTTAGATTCTACATCATCATGTGACCTATACTTATAAGTATCTAGTACCCCATCAACATCTAAAAAAATAACATTCATATAATAACCTCCTTTTTAAGCGGGATAATCATTATAGCACAAAAAAAGATATTAGTTAACTCTAATATCTCCTGTATTTGTATGAATTGTACAAGTTAATTCTAAATGTCTATCGTTGTTATTAACTTTGACATCTCCAACCTTATTGTCTGCTTCAATATAAGCTCCTGATAATGATTGAATTTTGATATCTCCAGTTCTATTAGTAATGCTCGAATTTTCATTAATAATAGCATCTTGAATTTTGATATCACCTGTACCATTTATAATATTCATTTTATTATTTACTTTTTGAATTTTTACATCACCAGTATTAGCATTAATATCAATAGAATCAACATCTTGTACTTTTATATCTCCTGTTCCTTGTTTAATATTTAATACTTTAACTTCAGTAATTTTTACGTCACCAGTTCCTACATCAATTGTTGATTCATTAACCTTTTCAATTTTAATATCTCCTGTTGTACTTTTAATTGTTGGATTTAATGATTCAAATGAAGCAATATGAATATCTCCTACTTTTGAATCAATAGTAAATTTAGCTGCATATTCTTTAGGAACTTTTACAACTAATCTTGGAGATTTTGATAAGAATCCAAATGAAATATAATTGTTAATATGTGCTTTTAAATTAACAATATCATTTTCATTTGTAAAACTATAATTTACTTCTTTATCAGAATATAATTCAACAGTTATATTTTCATCATCAGATACATCAACAAATAAATCTATTGCTTTAGTATCAACATTAATTTCTTCTGCAGAAGTAAATGTTTTACTATCAACTAATTTATCTGAATATGATCCTAAAGTTAAATTAAATGATCCCCATGTAAAATTACTTCTTAATAAAAATATAAATCCACCTGTTAATACTATAGCTAATATAGATAAGATAACTATAAAAGTTATTGCTACTCCTTTATTCATTATCTTCTACCTCTTGTTCTTCTTTTCCATTTACCATAAATATTAATTTAACTATTTCATTAACAATTCCTACTATTAAGAAAATAATCCAAGTAATATGCCATGCCATTGTAGCAAATGAAATAACTAAATAAATTGTTACACCTATTGCATCAATAATACCTGTTACTTGTTTAACTAATGAATTTTGTTTTGTTGAAGGTTTTTCTTCTGATTCTTTTGAATAATAAATTCCATTATAAATAAGAATACCAGTACCAATTGCAACTAGTGCAAAGAAAATACATACTCCTATTATAGGTTGGTCAAATTGAGCAGCACATAATACTATAGATATAATTGAGAATATATATAACATAACTGCTATTGCAATATTTCTAGCAAAATTAGATTTAACATTTGCTATATGTGCTTCTTTAATATTTGAATTACCTGTTAATAATTCATCAGATGTAATTCCAAAATATTTACATAAAGGAATAATCTTATCAGAGTCTGGTAATGATTGATCAGTCTCCCATTTTGATATTGTTTGTCTTGATACATCAAGTTCGTTTGCAAGTTCTTCTTGCGAAATATTTTTTTCTTTTCTTAGTTTTAACAATCTTTCTCCAATTGTCATACTAATCACCTCTTTCATGCCATTAATTATAGTTGTTGAGTCGGTTGCGTTCTATATAGTTGCGTTGGAAATTTGACAACTGACGTTAACATTTACTACATTTTTATCATTATAACATAGAAAAAAGAAGAATTTTATTCTTCTTTCAAATAATCATCTAAAATTTTAAACATATCATCTGCTGTCTTAGATGCACATATTTTATTTTTTACTGGTGCACTTCCTGGTAACCCTTTTATATACCATAAAGCATGTGTTCTTATTTCTAATACTGCGCCTTTTTCTCCAATATCTTCAACTAATAATTTAAAATGTCTTTTTAACATTTCTATTCTTTCTTTTTTAGATATTTCTCTTGGTTCAGTTCCATCGTTTAAATAATCAACACACTCTTTTATTAACCATGGATTGCCTAATACTCCACGACCAATCATAACAGCATCACATCCTGTTTCATCTAACATCTTTTTTGCTAGATAACATGATGTTACATCTCCATTTCCAATTACAGGAATACTAACTGATTCTTTAACTGCTTTTATAAGAGACCAATCTGCTTTTCCTGAATATCCTTGTGCTCTTGTTCTTGCATGTAATGTAATTGCAGAAGCTCCTGCTTTTTCAATTACTTTTGCAACTTCAATACAATTAATAGAATTAGAATCCCATCCTGCTCTTATTTTTACTGTAACAGGAATGCTGACAGCTTCTACTACTGCTTTTACTATTTCATATATCTTATCTGGATTCTTTAATAATGCTGACCCTGCTTGAGCTTTAACTGCAACTTTAGGAACTGGACATCCCATATTAATATCTATAATATCCGGATGCATTTCTTCTTCAATAATTTTTGCAGCTTTAACAAATGACTCAACATCTGTACCAAATATTTGTTGAGCAATAGGTCTTTCCATATCATCCATCTTAAGTAAATTCATTGTTTTAACATTGCCAAATGTAACTGCTTTATCTGATACCATTTCAGCATATATTAAACCTGCACCCATTTCTTTAATAATCTTTCTATATGATGTATTTGATATACCTGCCATAGGTGCTAGTACAATTTGATTCTTAATTTCTATATTTCCTATTTTCCACATATATGCCTCTTTATTTTCCTGAAAAATGGATGTATTTTTCTTTGTTGTATTTGATTTTCTTTTTCTTCAACAATTTTTTCTTCTTCAATAGTTCTAAATATTGCATAGTCAACTTGATCAATTAAATTTTTATAATCTTCTTTTTTATATCTTTTTTCTTTAATATTAGGATTTATATCATATACCATTATAGATGAATTTTCATCAAATCTCGGTTCAATACTTAAAAGAAAATTTTTTAATGTATTTAATGATTCTATTGAACTAATTTTATTTCTTATTTCCCAGTAATTACCTTTTGCTAAAAATATTACTGTAGCATTTTCTAATCCATATTTTTCATTTAGACAGTTAAATGCAGCTCCATGATCCATGCTATCACATACATTATATATATTATTGCCAATTATAAATGCAGCTAAATGTTTAATGTCATTATAGTTTTCCATTTCTTGTTCATCAACAATGGCAAAACTATAATCATTGCAATTTTCAATAACATCACTTTTTCTTTTTATTACACAGTTATATAATGTCATGTTATTACTCCTTTTTACTCATATTTTAATGCATCTACTATTTTTAATCTTGATATTCCAAATGCAGGAATAAATGATCCTAATACAGATACTATTATACTTATTATTACAATTATAAAAACAATGCCTGTATTTAATAATAGTATATTATTTAATGATGTATATTCAAATAATAAATCATTGATTGGATAACTTATTAACATAGTTATGACAATTGATATTATAGACGCAAGTAATGCTATAAATATATTTTCTATAATAAATATTCTTCTTATATTACTATTTGAAATACCTAATGATTTAAATAATCCTATTTCATGTACTCTTTCTAATACACTTATATATGTTATTATTCCTATCATGAATGATGATACTATTAATGAAATAATACTAAATGATATTAATATAATTGAAGCAGCTTTAATAATAAAATCACTTGCTGTTTTAATAGTATCTGAATAATCTGTAAATGTTATTTCAGTTTTATATTCTTTAATATATTTAACTAATTCATTTTTATCATCTATATTATTTGGATATAAATATATACTATTAGGAGTACTATTAAATGTATCCTTATATAATATACATGAATTTATTTGTAATATATTATTTTCTTTTAATTTCATAATACCAGATATCGTATATTGATTATTATTAACCTTATATTTATATCCAATTAATTCTTCATATGAATATGAATCATTTTTTAAGTTTAATTGTTTTAATAAATTTTGATTTAAATTATTACTACTATCTAATACTAATATTACATCATAATTATTAGTTATTATATTTCCATATAACATATTAAAGTTATTATAAAAATCATCTATGTTATTTGTAGGAATAGTTAATATAGTTTTACTATCTATACTATATCCATATATATTATATTTAATAAGATTATTTTTAATATTTATATAATCTACAAATTCTTTATCTATCTTATTAACATGTTTATCTTGATAAGAATATACTTTATCATTTCTAACTTCTTTTTCTTTTAATAAGTCATTTAATTCTTCTTGTTTGTCTTGTGTATATGGACTTATATATATAGGAAAATTAGAAGCATATTCTTTATTATAATTATCTAGACTAATACTAAATCCATTTCTTATTCCTAATACTAATAACAACGAAATTAATCCTATACTAAATGCAATGGCAGTTAATACATTCCTTTTCCATTTATTTATTAAATTATTAATTATTATTTTAAAAAGTTTATTTATTTTAAAATGAACTTTAGTATATTTCTCTTTTACTTCAGTTGAATTCTTTTTAATTTGTTTAGTATCATCAACTATTCTTCCATCTTTAATAGAAATAATTCTATCTGCATATTTAACTGAATAATCATGATTATGAGTCACCATAATAACTAATTTCTTTTTACTAATCTTCTTTAATATATTCATGATGACTTCACCAGTTTTTGAGTCTAATGCTCCAGTTGGTTCATCACATAATAAAATATCAGGGTCTTGAACAAGTACTCTTGCTATTGCTACCCTTCCTTTTTCTCCACCAGATAATTTATTTACTTTTTTGTTTTTAAGTTTATAAATATTTAAGTCTTTTAATATTTTATCTACATCATTAGAAGTATGTGTAATAGTTATATTCTCATATACAGTTAAATATTCTATTAGATTATAGTTTTGAAATATAAATCCAATCTTCTTATAGTGATAATAATCTATTTCTTTTTTCTTAAGTTTTTTTAAATTTTTACCATCTAAAGATACTATACCTTTAGTAGGTTTATCTAGTAAACCTATAAGATTTAATAAAGTTGATTTACCCGATCCTGAAGTTCCTTCTATTGATATTAAACCTTTATCTAATTTTAGATTAATATCATTTAATATATACTCCGAATTTACTGCATACTTCTTAAAAACATGTTTAAGTTCTAGCATATTAAATTCCTTTCCCTCTTCCTTAAGTTATTATTATAAATCAAATAAAATAAAAAGAATAGTAAAACTATTCTTTTATAATCTTATTTCAGTTACTTTATTATGTTTAACTAAGTATTGTTTATTAGCTAACATAAGAATTGGAGTATCTGATTTAATGGAATCCGTATATGTTTCTAAAACAACATAATCATCAAATACATCATTTAATCTTTTTACTTTTTCTATATCATGACAATTATAACCTGTTGTTTTTCCTGTTTGTTTATCTACTCTTGATGCTATTAAATATTTAACTTTTAATCTCTTAGAAATTGGTTTAAGTAAGAATTCAGGAGATGCACTTATAATTACATCTTTTGAATGATCTTTTTTATCTAAATAATATTGCATTATATTCTTTTCATGTTTATCCCAAAATAACTCTAAGAATTCATCAATATCATCTATGTATGTTAATATTCCATAGAATTTTTCTTTCATTTTTGTTTTACCTTGAATACGTAATGCATATAAAATAGCATTCCATATAATAACAGGTATATGTAATAAAGATTTAGGATATTTAATAAATGTATATTTAATAAAATCTACTGTAGAATCTCCGTCATATATAGTTCCATCAAAGTCATATAAATTAATTTTTATCTTTGATTTTCCAGCCATATTTATCTATCCTTTTTGTGTTCTAATATTATGTTTGTTTTAAATACTAATATTACAAATAATATTAATAATACTAAATATATAACCATGGCTACTTTATTATCACCTAATGCATATAGTATTGATACTGATGCAAATAAGATATCTATAAAGTACATGATTAATACTGTTTTCTTTGTACTCTTAGTTGAATCTAAGATTTGATGATGTAAGTGTTCACGATCTGCTGATGAGAATGCTTGTCCTTTTAAAGATCTTCTAATGATTGCAGCTAGTGTATCAATTATTGGTACAAATAATATTAATATAGGAATTATTAATGATGTAATAGTTGCTGTTTTAAATCCTAATAAGGCAACTATAGAAATAATAAAACCTAAGAACATTGATCCTGTATCACCCATGAATATAGATGCTGGATTAAAATTAAACACTAGGAATCCTAAACAACCTCCTAACATGATTAAACATAAAATAACATCTAATCCTCCAAGTTTATTCATTATATAGCCAATTATAGCAATACTTAAAAAGAAAATACTTGAAGATCCAGCTGCTAATCCATCTAATCCATCAGATAGATTAATAGCATTAATAATAGCTACTATAAATAATACAGTTAATGGAATAGCAAACATTCCAAATTTTATTGATAGTCCAAATATTGTCATATCTGAAAAAGTAATTCCTCCATATATAACAACTACTAATGATGCAACAACTTGACCTAATAATTTCCAAAGTGGTCTTAAAGGTGAAATATCATCTATAATACCAACTATTATAATAATGAATGATCCTATTAAAATAGAAAGCATTTGATCAGTCTTTGGTGCAAATAACATATATCCTATTAAAAATGAAAAGAAAAATGATAAACCACCCATAGAAGGAATTGGTTGTAAATGGACTTTTCTTTTATCAGGAATATCTAATGCATTAACATGAAATGCAATCTTTCTTACTAATGGTACTAATCCAGCTGATACTAAAAAAGATAATAATACAATTAGTAAAATATTATAACCATTTATATATAAATTCATAATTACACGCCCTCAAGAAAATTATACAATATTTTATAAAAATAAACAAAATAAAAAGTAGTTATAAACTACTTCTATATCCTACTTCTTCTAAAGGTGTATCTTCATATTTTACTTCTTGTTTTTTATTTACTTCTTCTTCATATAAATCTGCGTATACTGAATAACCTATTGCATCCTTTAATTCACCTAGAGTATTACAATCTGTAACAAATATTTTAACTTGATCTTCACTTATTCTATATTTCTTACTAAAATCATGAATAATTGTTTCATAGAAAAATGATAATCTTTTATATTCAACCATATCAGTTATATTTCTTATAAATATATGATTGTCTTCTACCCATACCATATTATTATACATAGCTTTGAGTTGCTCTTCAGTAATAAATTTATCTAATAAATGACTATTTTCTCTTACTTCAAATAAAACCAATTTATGTAATACTTGATCCTTTTTAGATAATATTGCTTTCTTCATCTCACATCACGTCCATATTTATCATAACACTTATGTAAGATTATTCTTTTAATAATATTGTTTAAAACTATCAAGTTTACAACAAAAAAATAATTAGTTTTTTAACTAATTATTTACTACCCATATTGGGTTTATCATTTGTTATGCCTAGTTTTTTACAAATGTCTTCTATTGCTTGATTTTGAGCAACAACTGTATTTTTACATTTAATACTTTCTTCAACTCTTGACATAGATTCTAAATGCTCTGCTAATTCTAACATTTTAGATGGATCATATATTTTTAAAGATTCAACTATTTCATCTTTTATATCAAATATTTGATTAGATGTTTTTTTATCATATGCTACTTTTTGTAGATTTAAATCCAATGCTTTTTCATTATCAATAATTAATCTTGAACTTATATATAAATTTAATTCCAATGCTAAAGCAATTATATTTCCAATTTTTCCAGATGGAAGTGGATATTCAAAGTTTGGTTGAATAGAAGATAATAATTCTTGATCAGATAAATCATTAGAATCACATTTTGTTAATTTATATACTGTTTCCATACAAGTTCTAAATGTTGATTTGATTTTATTATAATCACCTTTAGATATTTCATGTTCTTCAACTTTTTTGTATATTTTGCCTGCACTTGGACATTGTTCATATAAATTTTCTAAAGAAGACAATTGCTTACTAAGAATCTTACATTGATTTAAATCCATATGTTTAGGTATATCTTTTTCTATTAAATTATCTGAATATAAATAATCTAATTCATCATTAGAATCAGCTGCATAGTTTATATCCCATATAATATCTGCAAAAGCTATTTCTTCTGCTAGTGTCCATTTTTTATTGTTGTCAATATTTGTAATGATATCTACTTTATCTAAATTTAATACATCATAATTTTCACATATGAAATCTGCAGAAATAAAATTATTTGTTTCTAAAGCTAATGCTAATAGATTACCATATCTTCCACTTGGTAACGCATAGATTCCTATAGCGAACATTCCTATTTTTAAGAAGAACTCTTCATCAGATAGATTACCTTCTTCATATTGTTCAATATAACCAATTGCAGCAGCTGATGCTATATATGCATCTCTTTTCGTTTTAAATTCTTCTACAACATTTTTATTATCAGGATTAATTCCACATTGAGTAATTATATATTCTAATGATTCAGTTTCTTCTATAACATTTTTTAAATAAGTTTTAATATCATATCCTATTAATCTTTTCTTAACTGTTTCTATCTTTTTAGATAAATCTTCTGGTGAATAAGTTAAAATAGAATCTAAAAGTTCATCAATAATTGTATGTGGATCACTTTCGATTGAATTATATGATACTATGTCATTACTAAGATTTTTATCATGATTAAAAATAAACTTTGCACTTTTATATAAGTTCATATTTAAAGCTAACGCTAAAATATTACCTCTTCTTCCATTTGGAAGAGCATAATTATATGAATTATCGCCATCTATACGTGTATAGAATAATTCTTTACTCATACTATCAGAATCAAATTGAGACATAACTTCCACAAGGCATAAACTGTTAAATAAATTTTCATTTTCTAAATTTAATTTTTCAATAAATCCAGAATCAAATTTCATATTTCTATATTCAGTTGGAGCTTTAGTCTTTTTATATAATCTGTCTATTGCTTTCATACTTCTTCTAATATATAAAACATCTTTATCATTATTAAATTGTGGATTATAAATATCATTTATATTATGACCATAATCTGTAAAAATATTCCATGTTGCATCAGCAAAAGCAACTTCTTCACCTAATGACCAAACTTCAGTACCATCAATTGGTGAAATAGTTTTATTTAAATTTAATCCGATTTTTTTTGCATTATCATATAATAATTCTGCAATAATAAATTTATGTGATTCTAGTGCTACAGCTAATATACTTCCGTATCTTCCTGTTGGAAGAGGAAATGAAACTGGTGCATATATCTTTAAATCTTCTAATAATTCTTCATCAGTTATTTTACCTTCTTCATGTTCAAGCATAATACCATATACATCTGCTCCAAGTAAAAATGAATCACGTTTCGAATATAGTTCTTTCAACTTCTTATCCATATTAATTAGCCCCTTTTTCATTGGGATAATATTATAAAGAAAACATTATATTTTGTCAAAAAATAAAACTAGGTTTTAAACCTAGTTATTATCAAAATGGTGATGCGTACGAGATTCGGACTCGTGAATGTAACCTTGAGAGGGTTATGTGTTAAACCACTTCACCAACGCACCATATGTCCATTGGACATATATAATTGTATCAAATTATAGAAAATAATCAATTATAAATCGATAGATAACATAATAGACATTGCTGTTATTAATAATGATATAGTAATTAATAGTCCTGTTATTATAAATACTTTAGTTGATTTCTTTTTTTTACCTTTGCTATATTATCTACCATTCTTATTCTTATGTAATAATCTTATCATTAGAATTAATAATACAATAAGAATAAAACCTATTATTAAATATACTTTATATTTATTTAACACTTTAGGAATAGATATGTTTATTTCTTCATTTAACACAACTTCTTGTTCATATAATAATTCATTATTATAATAATATTTAACAGTTCCTATCTTATCTCCATGTTTATCTAAATATGATAATAATTCTTTTCCTTCATATTTATATGATATTAAAGATCTATCATAATCTGATGGTAAATATTTTTTTACATCTTCACTTACTTTTATATCGTATGTTTCTTGTTCTGATAATTCTATATTTAAAGATTTGATAACTTCATCCTTATTATAAAGAACTTCATAATTGTAATTATCTTCTAAAAATCTTAATAATATATCTGCATCTTTAACATGATATCCTTCTTTTAAAACTGGAGGTGCTCCTAAAGTAATCATAATCATTTCATGATCCTCTATTTTGATAAGTGAAGCTAAACATAATCCTGCTGGATCTGTGAATCCAGTTTTATCACCTAATATTTTAGACATATCTAATTTAAATATTTGAGATAATCCACTGATAGTTGGATATATATAATTACCGTTTCTTAATAAATATTTTTTATTAGTAAATATTTCTCGATAAGTATCATTTTTTAACGCTACTTTTAAAAATAATAATAAATCTTCAGCAGTAGAATAATTATTTGAATTATCTAATCCTGTTATATTTATAAAATTGGAATGTATCATTCCTAATTCTTTTGCTTTGTTATTAACAAGTTCAGCCATACCTGATTCAGAACCTTTTATATCAAATGCAACTGCCATACATGCATCTGCTGCTGATTCTAACATACACATATGTAATAATTCATCAACTGTATATACTTCTCCAGTTTGTATTTTATGAACCGATAATTCTGGATTAACTGCCCATCTCATAAAATCATTTATAGTTATTTCTTTGTTTAAATCTTTTTCATAATCTAATGCAGTATAAACTGTAATCATTTTTGTTAATGAAGCTATTTCTCTTTGTCTATCACCATTTTTATTAAATAAGATTTTATCTTCATTTATATCATATATTAATACTGTATCTGAATTTACATTAGGAAGTTCTAATGCATAAACACTTATTAATGGTAAAATCATTAATAATATAATTAATATAAAAATAATCCATAAAAGTTTTTTCATTATTCCTCCTAAATAAAAAAATAGCTATATTAGCTATTTTTTATATACCTAATATAATTAGGTTATCAATATCATTTCTTACCATTCCAACAAATGCATTAACCCTAACTTTTTTAATTGCTTCTTCTAATACATTTAATTGAGTAAGTATTAAATCAGGTCTATGAATAATAATTGTACTTATTTCTTCATATAATCCGATTGAATTATAAAATGAAAGTACTTCTCTAACTGATGTCTCAGATAGTTTTATTAATTCTAGAATATCTGATTTAACATTATGTAATATATATTCATAATCAATGGTTGCTACACCATATTCCTTAATATAATCAATCATTGTTACCTTCACTTTCTAGTGCACTCTTATATACTAATCCTGATAACACTTTACTCATTTCAGTATAATTGAATGGATCTGGATTAACATTATAATTCATGATTATTTCGTTTATACTCTTTTGTAAGTTATGTACTTTTAATAAAGTATAGTTGTCCTTACAATTTTTGAAGTAATCATTCATGTCTACTCCGAATCCTTTAAGTATATCTATATTTTGAATAACATTAGATGGATCTAATGCTAATGATTTATAACATTTATTTATTAACTTCTTCTTATCTGCACCTTGTTGTTCAGCATAAGTTAATGTATAAGATAAAACATCATTATTAATAATCAAAAATAATGGATGTCTTGTAATTAATGTTTTAAAGTTAATTCCTAAATCTTTTAATAATTTAATATTAGCTTCATAATCTTTATATTTAGGTCTGTATAAATTGTTTTCTTTATCTAAGAATATAGATATAACATGTTCTAATGCAAACTTTAATAGTTTAACATTAACATTTCCATCTTCATCTTTTAGTGAATCAACTACACCTTTAATACTTTCTGGAGTTGCATATAACATTAAAACTACTCTTAATTCTTTTTCAGTTTTCTTTAATAAGTGAAGAATACCATAGTCTTCTACTTTATTCTTTCTTATTAAACTATATACTGTTGCAAATTCAGTTTCATCTTTTTGTTTTAATTCTTCAATTAATGCAGGTTCTAGTTTAGTGTAATCTACATCAATCTTTTCAAGTATTTCATCAATTAATTGAGGTAACTTGGGTGATTCAGTATATTTAATATCAAATGATGATATTATTTCTTTTTTATCATCTAATATACTTAAATTATGTTCATTTATAAATCTCATAACTTTTAACATATTTGTATCAAAGTTATTAGCATTATAATCTTCTACTATTTTTTCTATTGAATCAAAATCTTTTATAATTTCATTATTAGAAACTTGTCTTCTAATTTCTGTAATAGTATTTAATATCGAAGTTGCACCTACTATACCAGGATTTTTTTCTTCAATATTAGATATTAAAGCTTTTTTAAATTTTGCAAAAGCTTCTTCATAATCTTTAGTTATTTTAATAGATAAATTATAATCTCTTTTACCTATTAATAAATCTCTTAATTGTAATAATTTTTTACGAGTATTTTCATCAAGTTCATTTTCAGTTATAACTTTATCGATGATACCATCTGAAACATTAGAAAGATTATCAATACTATTATCTAATGATTCAGCTACTTGTACTAAATTAATTCCATTGAATACTAGGTCATTTCCACGTGTTCCAGTTATGGATTTACGTTTACTATCTAATGCCTTTAATAGTATTTCCTTTCCTTCATTCATATTTCAACACCCTTTTATTATTCTTCTTTTTTTATTCTATGCTGCTCTCATAAGACTAGGAGTAAATCTCTTGTCTTCTATATCATTATTTGCATCTACCAAACTTGTAATCATTCTCATAGCTTCAGCTTTTTCTTTAACTCCAGTTCTTTCAGAGTTATATGTATCTAATGTTTGCGCTAGTGAATAAATAATAGGTAAACATTTTTTAGCTTTAGCTTTTTCATATGATTCTTCATCAGTATAATCACTTAAGTAAATATCACTGTAAGAGAATATATCTTCATTATTATCGATTGCTTCAATAATTTGACCATATTTATTTCTTACAAGAATTTCAGCATTATCTAATTTAATTCTTTGATCACTTACTACAAATGAGCAAATTCTATTAATATCCTTCTTAACATCTTCTGCTGAAGGATCAATACTTGCTAATCTATTTTGATATTCTTTATAATATGCTCCACTTACTACACCAATTATAATGTTTATAACAACACTCTTATTTGGTATTTCATATAATGCACATATCTTATCAGCTGTTAATGGTACTGTATCAACATCTATACCATTTTTATTAACATAATCTTTAACTAATTCTGCAAATTCCAAATATTTATTTACATATTTTTGAGCATCTGATACTTTCTTATATGTTTCTAAATCTGCAACTCTTCCAGGTAAAGATTGAACATTATGTTGTGCAACTAATTCTAATACTTGCCATCTTTGTTTTGTTGTAATTCCTAATGTACCAAGTATTTCATCAATTTCATCTAAATTAAGAATAACTGAATTAGTTTGATCACTTAATATATCCTTTAGTGTTAATAATTTATCTGTTTCAGCCTTTGTATAATCTTCACGATCAGCTGTGATAGTTTTGAAATCATTAGCATATTCACATATTCTTGTAGAGATCATATTTAAATAATCTAATGCTTCATTAAACAATTGATAATTATTTCTATCATCTAGTGATTGAGAATATACTTTATATTGTCTTAGCATTAATGTAGTACTTTGTGTTGGTACTCCAATTATTTTAAGAATTTCTTGATAGTCTGAATCAGACATTCCTTTAATATCAAAAGCAGTTAATTCAGTTGCATCTTTGTCTGTGTAATTTCTTAATATTTCATTTAGCTTTTTAAATTCACTTGCACTATTAGTTCCACCAAGTGTTTTATAAAGAGCATCTATGCGAATATCAATTTCTTTAATAATAAGATCACGAAAGTTTGAATCAATGTTGTTTGTCGCCATATTAACTACCTCCTTATTATATATAAATAATACCATAGTTTTGGTACTAAAATCAATAAATTATCTTATTGTATTTAAATATATTTTGTGATATTATTCTTATCGTAGGAGGAATGATTTATGAATGATACTCAAACTATTAAAATATTTGATGTTAACAATAATTTAGTAGATGATTTTGATGATCAAGTTGAAAAAGTTCTTATATCAGTTCATGGCGAAAAATACTATGATACAGACGAAGAATTAGTAGATACTAGATTAATTCCTCTAAATGATGTTTTATCTAATAAAAATGTTAAAGAAGAAAAAGTAGAACATGCTTCAGAAGTTGTTAAAAACATTGCTGAAAAGAAAAAGAAAAATAGCAAGATTAAAATTACTGATTTCTTACCAGTTTTATTCTTTATGTTACTATTTGCAATAATAGTAGCTGCTGGATATTTCTTTATCGGTAATTTCGACGTTTCAAGTGTATTAGGTGGTTAATAACCATCTTTTTTTATGTTATTATATATGCGAGGTGTTATATATGGATGTTGAAATTAATCCTGAATATACAATGTTAAAGAAAGTTAATAAAACATTGAGTCTTTCACAAGAACAAATTGATATATTAGAAAACTATAATGTTGATTATGTTAATTGTAAGAATCTTGGAGAATTAATATTCGAATTAGAAGAAATATTCAATGAAACTGGAGACGATATTATCAATAATCTTTTAGATGTTTTACAAGAAAGAGATTATTATGAAAATTACAAAAAATAATATTGATTATCAATAATTATATGTTATAATATAATAAGAAAGTGGATGATAAAATGGGTATTGTTATTAGACTTGATAGAGTTATGGCTGATAGAAAAGTTAGTTTAAATGAATTAGCTCAAAATGTTGGTATAACTAATGCTAATATGAGTAATTTAAAAACTGGAAAGGCAAAAGCCATCAGATTTTCAACATTAGAACGTATTTGTAAAATATTAAAATGCCAACCTGGCGATATTTTAGAATATGTTGATGATGAAGCTGATAAATTACTATAATGTCTGTTATAAATAAAGATCAAACATTCTATATAGATTTTGATGGTGTTATATTAGATACAATGCCAATATATAGATATGTTAGAGCTAAATATAATCTTACATGCGATGATGGAAGATTATTTAGATACATGAATGTATCAGACGTAATTAATAAAAAGAGGGCTATCAACAATTCACTTGAGATTTTAAAAAAAGTACAAGATAAAATAGATATACGAATATTATCAAAAGTAAATAATGATTATGAAGCAAGAATTAAAAGAGAATTCCTACAAAGCTGTGGAATTACTATTCCATTTATTGGAGTTCCTGCTTATGAAAATAAATCAAATTATGCTGATGAAATCAATAATTCAGTATTAATCGATGATCTTAAAGATAATATTGATGAATGGCAAAAAGCTGGAGGTACTGGTTTATATTTTACTAATAAAACATATAAAGAATACGATACAGTTTTTAGCCTATTAGATTTATTAGAAATTTGTGCATAAATAAAACACGTAGTAATACGTGTTTTTTTATAGTCCAATAATCATAGTAGCCACTTGGAAATATACTAATAAACTACATGCATCAACTATTGTAGTAATAAATGGAGATGCCATTACTGCTGGGTCAAATCCTATTTTCTTAGCACATATTGGTAATATGGTTCCAATGAATTTAGCTATTATAACTGTAATACATAATGTAGTGCATACAGCTAATGCTACAGTTAGTCCTACTCTATCTAATAACATTAATTTGATAAAATTACATATACCTAATACAACAGAACATAAGATAGCAACTCTAAATTCTTTAAATACAACTTTGAATATATCTTTAAACTCAATTTGATTTAATGATAAAGCACGAATGATAGAAACTGATGATTGCCCACCTGCATTTCCACCTGTATCCATTAGCATTGGAATGAATGCTGTTAGTATTGTCATGCTTGCTAACTTAGATTCAAAACCTGTAATAATTGCTCCAGTAAATGTTGCTGATACCATTAATAAAAGTAGCCATGGAATTCTTGCTTTAAATGTTTCAAATACAGAAGTTTTATCATATGGCTTATCAACTGGAATGATGGCAGCCATCTTTTTCATATCTTCTGTTGCTTCTTCTTCTAATACATCGACAACATCATCGATAGTAATGATACCAACTAATCTCTTTTCAGAATCAACAACTGGCATAATGTTAATATCATACTTTTGGAAAAGAACTGCTACTTCTTCTTGGTCCATTGATGTTATTGCATAAACCTCTATTTCTTCCATGATAGTTTTAATCTTGTTTTTAGGAGATGCAAATAATAAATCTTTTAAATGAACTATACCATTTAATTTTCTTTTTTCATCAACAACGAATAAGTAGTTAATAGTTTCTAATTCATCTTGTTCTTTCTTTAAGTAATCAATTGCTTGTCTAACTGTTGCATTTCCTTTAATTTCTGCATATTCAACTGTCATTAAAGAACCAGCAGAATCTTCTTTATAATTTAAAAGTTTATTAACATCTTTTCTTGTTTCAGCATCACATTTTCTAAGTATCTTATCAACAATATTTGCTGGCATTTCTTCTAGTACGTCAACGGCATCATCTGTTGACATCTCTTCAATTAATGATACTTTTTCTTTATCAGTAAAATAACTTAATAATTCAGAAGAAAAATTACTATCAAATAATGCAAATACTTCTACTTGATCATCTTTTTTCATTAATCTAAATAAAGTGATTAGTTCATTTGGTTCAAAATTTTCAAGTATTTCAGCTAAGTCAGAATTATTCATTTCTGATAATTCTATTTTTAATACTTTATAGTTTTTTTCTTCTAGTAAAGTTCTAATTCTTTCTTCCATATAAAACCTCCGAGAATAATATTTTAATATTTTTGTTACTGTAATAATCCGTGTCCATTTAAAATATCACTCCCTTCAGTTTTTTAACCATTAAAATTATACACTATTACATAAAAAAATGCATCTTTTAAGATGCAAATATATCAAATTCTTTAGGAATTTTTGATACAAATTCCATTTCTTTATGTGTAATCGGATTAATAAGTACTAATCTTGATGCATGTAAGCACATTCTTCTAAGTGGATTTTTAGTACTTCCGTATTTAGTATCTCCAAATATTGGATGTCCAATAGATTCCATAGCTACTCTTATTTGATTCTTTCTACCAGTATCAATTAATATTTTTAATATAGTATAATTCTTACTTCTTTTCATAACTTCAAAATGAGTAATTGCTAACTTACCATCTTTGGATACATATGTCTTTAATTGTTTATTTTCTTTTAAATATTGCTTAATAGTTCCTTTATCTTCTTTAACAGAACCTTCTACAACTGTATAGTATTCTCTAACTTTTACTATATCATTCCAATTATCTTGTAACTTGTTTTTTAAGTCTTCATTCTTAGCAAATAAAACTAATCCAGAAGTATCTTTATCTAATCTATGAACTATAAATACTTTTTGATTTTTCTTATGTAAATATTCATATACCTTATTATATAAAGTAACAGATACACCCTTATCAGTTTGAACACATAACATATGAGCTGGTTTATTTACAACTAATATATTTTTATCTTCGTATATAATATCTAACTTATCACTTTTTTTCATATTTTCACCTGCAGTTTTATTATAAAAAAAGAAATAGTAAAAGTAAATAAAACTAACCCCTTTCGTCTTGTTTTTTACTGTTGTTATATTATATAATAATTTAGAGGTGAATCAGAATGGCAAACGAATCTGAAAACAAGAAAAAAACTAGTACTAATACTTCAAAAAAGAAAGTAAATAATGCTCCTAAAAAAGCAAACAATACTAACAAAACTTCAAATGGAGCAACAAAGAAAAAAACTAATACAAACAATACAAAAAAGAAAGTAAATAATGCTCCTAAAAAAGCAAATAATGCTAATAAAGTAAATGCTAATAAAAAATTAGAAAACACTTTAGAAATGCCAATCAAAAAGACTAATAATCAAAATGGCAATAAGAAAAAAGTTAACAATCAACAAAAGAAAAAACAACAAGTTAAAAAGACTGCTACTCCAAAAGTAGCACCTAAAGTTGTTGAACCTAAAAAAGAAGAAGTTAAAGAAGAAGTTAAAGTTGAAATCAAAAAAGCTCCAAAAGCTAAAAAAGTAGAAACTAAAACTGAAGTAGAAAAAGTATTAGAACATATAAACGAAAAAGATTTTAATCCTAAAGAAGTTGCTCCTGAAGCTGTTGATACAAAAGAAGAAAGAGATCAAATTGCTGATGCTGTTAAAGAAGAAAAAGAAGTAACTGAAGAATTAAATGAAATTAAAGAAGAAATTAAAAAAGAAAAGAAAATTGCTTCTATAAACGAGAAAAAAGAAAAATTAACAGATCTAGGTATTTTAATTGTTATAATTGGATTATTAATATTAGTATTAACTACATATTTAACTGGTTCACTAGATTTATCTTATACAATTACAAATTATTTAGTAATTGGTGCATTAGTTGTTGAATTAGTTGGTATTATAGTTATCATTGTTAATTCAATCAGAAAAAAATAATGGATAAAATAAAAGAATTACAAAAAATCATAAATGAATCTACTGGCATAGTATTTTTCGGTGGTGCTGGCGTATCAACAGAAAGTGGTATTCCAGATTTCAGATCACAAGATGGTCTATATAATCAAAAATATGATTATCCTCCTGAAGAAATACTTTCAAGTAGATTCTTTTTTAATAACACAAAAGAATTTTATAAATTCTATTTTGATAAAATGATAAACCTAGATGTTAAACCAAACGATTGCCATTTAAAACTAAAAGAATTAGAAGATGCAGGCAAGTTAAAATGTATAATTACACAAAATATTGATGGATTACACGAAATGGCCGGTTCTAAAAATGTAATAACATTACATGGAACAGTATATAAAAATCATTGTATTGATTGTAATAAACAATATGATATAGATTATGTATTAAGATATAAAAATGATATTCCAAAATGCGAATGTGGAGGAATTATAAAACCAAATGTTGTCTTATATGAAGAAGCTTTAAATGATCAAGATATGAATTTAGCTATAGCTAATATACTAGAAGCCGATACATTAATAATTGGTGGTACTTCTCTTAATGTATATCCAGCAGCTGGATTAATCAGATTTTTCAACGGTAAAAATTTAATAATAATTAATAAGGATGCGACATCATACGATGAATTAGCTACATTAGTTATAAGAGAACCAATTGGTAAAGTATTTAAAGAAATTAAGGTGAAATAATATGTTTGATAAAATTACACTTATTTATATTGCTATATCAGCAATTATACCAATCTTATATTTAATAAGATTTGTTACATATAAAACCAAAAAGAAAAAACAATATGTAAGAGCATTAGCTATATCTTTCTTAATGTTTTTTATACTATTGTTTTTAGGATTTGCTTTTAAATTAGTATATGAAAACACTTTAAATAAAGATGATAAAAAAGATAATAAAACTACTACTACTGAAGTAACTACTACAAAAGAAAATACTACTAAAGTAACTGAAACAACTACAACAAAGAAAACTACTAAAGCAAGTTCATATAACTATGATAAAATTCTTACTCCAACTGGTGGAGAAGTAATTGGTAAAACTTCAAAAGGATATGAAATAAAAAATGTAGATGGTATCTATTATATAGATGGTTATTTAGTAGCTAACAAAACATATGATTTACCAGAAACTTATAATCCAGGAAGTTTAAATGCAACTGTTAAGGCTGCTGCTGATAAAATGTTTGCTGCTGCTAAATCAGAAAAAGGATATAATATGTGGGCTCAATCAGGATTCAGATCATATAATACTCAAAAATCAATCTATAACAACTATGTTAATAGAGATGGAAAAGCTGCTGCTGATAGATACTCTGCAAGACCTGGTTATTCAGAACATCAAACTGGATTAGCATTCGATGTATGTGCTACTAACAAACCATGTATTACAAATGGATTCGATAATACTGATGAAGCTAAATGGTTATCTGAAAATGCTTATAAATATGGATTTATATTAAGATATGTTAAAGGAAAAGAGAATGAAACAGGATATATGTATGAATCATGGCATTTCAGATATGTAGGAACTGAACTAGCTGAAAAGTTATATAATAATGGCGACTGGATATCTATGGAAACATATTTTGGATTCACATCAGAATATGGCGCAAATAAAGCATAATATGAAAAAATTACCAATTATAATATTAACTGCAATTGCTTTAGTAAACATTATGATGCTTATGTCAGGTTGTCAAAAACAAATATCTGAATTAGATAGAATCGTTGAAGAAAATAATTACACAATTGTTGATGTAAGAACTAAAGAGGAATATGAAACAGGTCATGTTAAAGATTCAATTAATATACCTGTTGATGAAATTCAATCAAGATTAAATGAACTAGATAAAAATAAAACAATAATTGTATATTGTAGATCAGGAAAAAGAAGTACTACAGCATATAATATACTTATTGAAAATGGATATAAATCATATAATCTTGGAGCATATGAATCAATAACTAAATTCGAAAAAGGAGCGTAATGTTCCTTTTTTTATTGTATAATATATATAGGTGATTTTATATGGATTTTCTTAAGACTTTAGACAATAATTCAATTCTTTTAGTACCTAATAATATAAAGAATAAAATACTAAAATATATTAATGATAATAAGTTATTAATTAATATAAAATTAATGACTTTTAGAGATTTAAAAGTTGGTCTTTTATATGATTATAAAAGTGACGCAATTTATCATGTAATGAAATCAGAATCTGTATCATATGAAACAGCTAAAGATTTTATAAATAATACATATTATTTAAATGAAGAATCTTATAAAGGAAATAAATTGAATAAAATATTAAATATAAAAAATGATTTAAAAGTAAATGAGTTATTAATAGAAGATCCATTATTTATTAATCTATTAAAATCAAAATCAAAAATGTATATATATGGTTTTACTTCAATAAATAAACTACAAGATTATTTATTAGAATTAGTTTCAAAACATATAGATGTTATTTCATTAAATCCTGAGTTCAATTCTTATAAACATGAAGCAATTAAATTACCTACTCTTGAAGATGAAGTTATATATGTTGCTGAAAAAATATCTGAACTAATCAATCAAGGAATCTCTTTAAATAAAATATATTTGGCTAACTATAATCAAGAATATTATTTTAGTATTAAGAAAATATTTGGATTATATAAAATACCAGTTTATCTTAAAGGAGATATGAAACTAAGTGATACAACAATTGGAAAATATTTCTTAGATAATTTATCTGATAATATGGATAAACTATTATATAAGATTAGAATTAAATATGATACTGATAATAATACATATAATTCAAAAATATATAATAAATTATCTAATCTAATTAATACTTACTATTGGACTGATTCTTATATAGAAATTAAAGATTTAATTGCTGCAGAATTAAAGACAATATCAATTTCAAATGATCATTTTGAAAATGAAATTGTTACAACTGATATTCTTGATAATATTTTCTTTGATGATGAATATGTATTCTTATTAGGATTTAATCAAAAAAGTATTCCTAAATCTTATAGAGATGAAGAATATATTGAAGATGCTATTAAACCATCATTGATGGAAACTACATTAGATAAAAATACATCATCTAAATTAAGATATTCTATTGCAGTAAAAAATATAAAGAATTTATGTATTACATTAAAAGATGTAAGTATATCTAGTACATACTTACCATCAACATTAATAGATGGTGAAAATATTGTCTTAAAAGAAGAAACTATAAAATATTCAAACTTCTGTGATGATTTAAATAAATTATTATTTGGTGATAAATTAGATGGTTTAATTAAATTTAATGAGACTTCTGAAGAATTATCAATATTACATAAATCATATGATATACCATATAAAGAATATTCAAATGCATTTGATAAATTAAACCAAGATAAAGTAAAAGAAAAATTATCTGCTAAAGGTTATTCCTACTCTACTATATCTACATATTATAAATGTCCATTTAGATTTTACTTAGATTATTTCTATAGATTAGAAGAATTTGAAACTACATTTAGTACTTTTATAGGAAGTGCATTCCATAAAGTAATGGAAGAATGTATAACTGATGAAACAAAAGATATTGATGATGTATATTATCAATATATAAACGAAAATAAAAAGAATTTACCATATACTAAAAAAGAAGAATTCTATGTTGATAAAGTAAAAGATGAATTACATTTTATAATTAATACAATAAGAGAACAATATAAGCATTCAGAACATGATATTAAAGATGAATGGCATGAAAAATATATTGAAAAAAGTACAGATGAATTAGGATTAAATACTAATATTAAATCAATTATAAAAGGCGTTGTTGATAAGTGTATATTTATTAACAACGATGTAATTATTATTGATTATAAAACAGGAACATCAGCAACAATTAATAGAAAATATTTTGAATATGGTATAGATATCCAATTACCAATATATTTATATCTATTAAAGAATGATAATTCAAACACAAATATAGTTGGTATGTACCTACAACATATATTAAAAGGATTAGTATATAGAAACAAAACAAATAAAAATAAAACATATGAAGAAATTAAATCTGGTGATTTAAAATTAGACGGTTTATCATTAGATGATGAATCTAAGTTAAGAGAATTTGATGATAGCTATGATAAATCAGAAATTATATCTGGATTATCTAAGAAAAACGATGGTGAATGGAGATATCCAGGAAGAATGATTTCATATGAAGAAGAAGATGAATTATATAAAGTAATAGAAAATCTTATAACTGAATGTATAAATAATACAAGCGATGGAAACTTTAAAATCAATCCATTTAAAGATAGATATCATAATGGATGTGATTATTGTAAATATAGAGATATTTGTTTTAGAAAAGACTCAGATATAAGAAATGTAACTATTGTTGATAATAATACAGAAGAAGGTGATACTGATGAGTAGTCCAACTGAAGAACAAAAGAAAGCTATTGAAGCAACTGGTTCAAATGTTATAGTTTCAGCTGGTGCTGGTTCAGGTAAAACTTTCGTATTAAAATCTAGAGTACAAAGAAAAGTAATAAACGAAACAACTGTAGACAAATTAATAATTCTTACATTTACTAATGCTGCAGCTCAAGAAATGAAGGACAGAATTAGAAAAGTAATATTAAATACACCTGAAGCAAAAGATCAATTAGATTATGTTGAATCAGCATATATAACAACATTCGATTCATTTGCACAAAGTTTAGTAAAAAAATATAACTATTTATTAAACATAGATAAACATTTTACTATAATCGATGAAAATATAGTTAATACTGAATTAACTAAAATAGCTACTAACATATTTAATGAATATTATGAAAATCCTACAGATGAATTTAAAAACTTCATAAATGATTATTGTTATAAAGATGATGAAGGTTTTATATATTCTATAGTTGATATGTATGGAACATTAGTTAATTTAAAAAATAAAAAAGAATTCTTAGATACATATATAGATAAATATTTTAATGAAGAACATATAAAAGATATGCTTCAAGAATATAAAGATTTAATTTTATATAAAGCTTATAACTTGATTCCATTATATGATAAATTAATTGATCATATGATTGATGATGATGCTATAGCTCAAATGGAAGAAAGAAAAGAAGCTATCTCTTCTGCAACGTATCCAGAAGAGATTATCGAAATAATAAATAAGAGAAAACCGCAAAACTCAAAAAATAAACAAGTATATGATGAAGAAGATTTAAAGAGTTTAAAAGAATTCATAAGAGACTCAGAAGGAGAAATAAAAGACCTAGCCTCTTTATCTGATGATGATTTAATTAAACAATATAACTACACAAAAAATAATGTTCAATTTTTAATTAAAATACTTACTAGATTAGATAAAGAAATAATGACATTTAAAGAAGAACATAATAGTTATGAATTCCAAGATATAGCATTAAAAGCAATTGAATTAGTAAGAGATCATGAAGATGTAAGGAATGAAATAAAATATAACACTAACGAAATAATGATTGATGAATATCAAGATACAAATGATATTCAAGAAGAATTCATTAGTTATATTTCAAATAATAATGTTTATATGGTTGGAGATGTCAAACAATCTATTTATAGATTTAGACATGCAAATCCATATATCTTTAAAGACAAATACGATAGATATGCTACAGGTAAAGATGGCATAAAAATTGATATGACAAAGAACTTTAGATCTAGAAATGAAGTTATAAAAAATATCAATGATATCTTCTCTTCTATTATGTTTGATGATATAGGTGGTGCTGATTATAAAAAAGATCATCAAATGGAAGCTAAATTTGAACCATATAACAATTATAAAGTTGATGATTTTAATTATAATTTAAAAGTATTAAATTATGAAATTCCAACTAGTAAAGAATTTACTAGACAAGAAATTGAAGCATTTATTATTGCAGATGATATAGAAAAGAAAATGAAATCTAATATGTTCATTGTAGATGGAGATGGAAATAGAAAAGAATTAGAATTCTCTGATTTTTGTATATTAATTGATAAATCTACTAACTTTGATTTAATAAAAAAGATATTAGAATATAAAAACATACCATCTACTATATTTAAAGAATTATCTATTAAAGAAGATGATGAAGTATTTATTCTTAAAAATTTAATTACTTTATTAATTAGTATTAAAAATAATAAATTAGATGCTACATTTAGACACTCATTCATGTCTATTCTTAGATCATATATATTTAGAACAAATGATAATGATATATTCGATATTTATCATAATGAATCATTTAAAGAAACTGAATTATATAAGAAACTTGAAAATATTTCATTATCTATTGATGGATTATCTAATAAAGAAATATTAATTAAGTTAATTGATGAATTTGATATGTTTAATAAACTAATACTTGTTGGTGATATCAAAGATAGATCATCAAAACTAGAATATTTTATTAACAATGCTGATTCATTAAATAAATTTGGATTAGATATTTATTCACTAAATGAATACTTTGATAGAATACTTAATTCAGATGATGATTTAAAAATGGGCGGTAATGGAATAGCAAAAAATTCAGTTAAAATTATGACAATTCATAAATCTAAAGGTCTAGAATTCCCATTTGTTTATTTACCATATCTAAATAGTGGTTTTATAAGTAGAAAAGAAACAAGATATCCATTAAGTGAGAAATATGGAATTATACTTCCATATAATGAAGACAAAATAATTGATAATACTTTTGTTAAAAAGATATATGATTTCAACAATCTAAAAGAAACTATTTCAGAAAAAATCAGATTGTTATATGTAGCCATTACAAGAGCAAGAGAACAATTTATATTAATAAATTCATGGAATAATAAATTAGAATCAATTAATAATATAAGTAGTTTAGATTTATTAAAATGTAGATCGTATACAGATATATTATCAATAATGAAAAATTCATTAATGACATATACTAATGATATTAACTTAGATGATATAAATCTAAGTAAAGATTATAATTTATATTCTAATGCTAATTATAATAGTCTAATAAAAGATACTTTTAAAGTTATATCAACTAAGAAGCTAGATATAGATTATAGATTATTAGAAAATAAACACTTTAGTAAAGCATTAACTAAAATAATGGATAAATCATTTAAAGAATTATTAGATTTTGGTACTATGATGCATTACTGCTTTGAAGTATATGATTTCCAAAATAATAATTTAGATGAAATAAATATAAGTGATGAATATAAGAATAAAATTAGAAATTTCTTGAATCATGATGAAGTTAAAAATATAAGTAGTGCTATTACTTATAAAGAACATGAAATATTATTTAATAAAGATGGATCAATATTCCATGGTTTCATAGATTTACTTGTTGAATATGATGATCACTTTGATATTATTGATTACAAATTATCAAATATAGATTCAGAAGAATATGTTAATCAATTATCAGGTTATAAAGAATATATAGAATCAACATATAATAAACCATGCAATATGTATTTATATTCTATAAAAAAAGATAAATTTAAAAAACTTTAAAGTAAAATAACACCTCTACTGTGTATATATAAAGTAGGAGGTGTTTTTTTATATGCTTATAAATGGATATGAATTAGATGAATATCAAATGAATGCAATCAAATCTAATCATGAAGCCACTCTTGTTATAGCAGGTGCTGGATCTGGTAAAACATTAACTATATTAGGTAAGATAAAATATTTAATTGATAATAATATAAAACAAGATGAAATACTATGTATATCATTTACAAATGAAACAACAAAATCGCTTAAAAACAAACTATTAGAAATGAATTATGATATAGACGTTTATACATTTCATAAGTTGGGATTATCTATGTTAGATAATAAATACTCTATTGTTAAAGATAGTTATTTGAAATATGTAATAAATGAATATTTTAAATCTTACATTAAATATAATAAAAGAAGAAATAGAATACTAAAGAATATATTATATGATGATTGTAATATTGATAAAATATTTAAATCATTTGAATATAACAGACTAGTTAAAACAATTATTACATTTATAAAATTAGCTAAATCAAATGATTTTTCTATTAAGGACATTTACAAAATTTATAATAAAACATTTTTTAATGAAAGACACCTAATTAAAATAATATTAGAAATATATATATTATATAAAAGAGAATTAGAATCATCAAATCAAATAGACTTTGATGATATGATAATCCTAGCTAAAGATAAAGTTAAAGATAAACATCTTAAATATAAATATATAATAATAGATGAATTTCAAGATACGTCTATAGTTAGATTTAATTTAATATTAGAAATAATAAAATATACTAAAGCAAAATTATTTGTAGTTGGTGATGATTATCAAAGTATATATAGATTTTCAGGATGTGATTTAAATTTATTTTTAAATTTTAATAAATATTTTAAAGATACAAAATATTATTATCTTAAATATACTTATAGAAATTCTAATCAATTAATAAAAGTAAGTGTTTCTTTTATTATGAAAAACAAAAAACAATTAAAGAAGAATATAGAATCTATTAAGAATAATTTAAAACCAATTAAAATTGTATTTAATAAAACAATAGACGATATTATTAATAGAATAGATAAAGATTATTTAATTATAGGTAGAAATAATAAAGATATAGATAAGTTACCATATGATAATAAATTAACAATACATAGATCTAAAGGATTAGAAGCAAATAACGTTATATTAGTTAATTCTGAAAGCATACCCACTTCAATTAAAAATGAAAGAATATTAAGATTTGTATTAAATAATAAAGATTATATATTACATGAAGAAGAAAGAAGACTATTTTATGTAGCATTAACAAGAACAAAAAATAATATATATATAATGGTAAATAAAAAAATGAGTCCTTTTGTTAAAGAACTCATTCATGATTATTCTAATTATATAGAAATTATATTCTAGTAATTATCAGCTTTTAATTCAAAGAAGCTTTGTGGATGTGAACATACCGGACAAACTCCTGGAGCTTTCTTTCCAATTACTACATGTCCACAGTTACGGCATATCCAAATCTTATCTTCATCTCTAGAGAATACAACTTCGTCTTCTATATTCTTTAATAATTTTCTATATCTTTCTTCATGATGTTTTTCAATTGCAGCAACTTGTCTAAATTTAACTGCTAATTCTTTAAATCCTTCTTCTTCAGCTTCTTTAGCGAATGTATCATACATGTCAGTCCATTCGTAATTTTCTCCATCAGCTGCATCTTTTAAATTTTCAATAGTAGAAGAAATTTCTCCCCCATTTAATTCTTTAAACCACATCTTTGCATGTTCTTTTTCATTATTGGCAGTTTCTTCAAATATTGCAGCTATTTGTTCATATCCATCTTTTTTAGCTTTAGAAGCGAAATAAGTATACTTATTTCTCGCTTGTGATTCACCAGCAAATGCTGCTAATAAGTTTTGTTCAGTTTTTGATCCTTTTAATTCCATATAACTTTCTCTCCTTTTTTTATATTCATATTATAACATTAATTATAAAAAAAGAAACTATTTTAGTTTCTTTAATTTTGATACAAAAAATCCTTCATATAATTCAGATGGTTTAATTGTTAAAACTCCATCTATAGTTGAGGGTAATGTTTCAATAGTTGTACTAATTGGAATCACTTCCACTCTACCTTCTTGAATATACTTGTTGATAACTTCTTCGTTTTCAACTTTAAAAATCGAACATGTAGAATATATTATTTCATCTCCTACATTAACTAAGTTAATAGCCTTATTTAATAACTCTTTTTGTATATTACTTGATCTATTAACTAAATCTTCAGTTACAGTGTCTATTTCATCTACTATAATAGTACCTGAACCTGAACATGGAGCATCTAATAATACTTTATTAAATTTCATGAATTCATTTAATTTAGTAGCATCTTCAAATATAATACTAAAATGTTTTAATCCTTGTTTATCAAGATTATATTTTAGTTTTTCTCCTCTTAATTTATTCTTTTCAACAGAAGTAATTAATACTTTGTCATGAGTAATTGATGCTATTTCAGATGTTTTACCACCTGGAGCAGCTGCCATATCTATAATTGAATCATTATCATGATAATTAAAAAATAATGGTGGCAACATTGAAGATAAACTTTGAACGTATATTTTACCTTCTTTATATATATCTAAATCACGAAGATTAGTTTCATCTTCTAAAATAAAAGCATCTTTGAAATAATCTACTTTAGAATATTTTATATTATTAGTTTGTAAAAAAGATTCAATTTCTTCAACATCTGATTTTAAATTATTAACTCTAAATGTAGTTTTCTTTTTAACTAATCCTTCTTCTATATTTATTTCAGGATAATATTTATTTATTAAATTACGATAAAACATATATATATCACCTGCAGATATTATAACAAATAAAAAAGGTACTAACTAGTACTTTATAATATTACATAGAATAACATTCCACATATAATTACAGCTATCAAACTCATTACAACTAGTAATGGCAAAAAATCTACCATCACAAATTGTTTATGAATTTTATTATTAGCAGAGTTTGCTGCTACTGTTGGAGTATTATATCCTGGAAAATTTTGTTTTTGATAATTATACTTATTTGATTGTAAATTTGTTCCACATGAAGGACAATAATTAACATTAAAAGATTTATTTCCACAGTTTGGGCAAAACATGTTAACCCTCCTCCATTCTATATATATTATAATATCACATATTGATTAAATATGATATAATTTATATGGTGATAATATGGATAATAAAGTAGTTATTATAGGATGTGGAAATGTAGGAATGTCATATGCCTATGCTTTATTAAATCAAAGATCTTATGTTAATAAATTATACTTAATTGACTTAGATGAAAACAGAGTTGAAGGAGAAGTAATGGATTTGAACCATTGTTTAGCTTATGCTCCATCTAAAATTAGTATTAATGTAGGACATTATGAAGATTGCAAAGATGCAAAAATAGTTATGATAGCTGCTGGTGCAAATCAAAAACCAGGAGAAACCAGAACTGATTTAATATATAAGAACTCAAAGATATTTAAAGATATAGTAAATAAAGTAATGGCTACAGGATTCAATGGTATATTCTTAGTTGCTACTAATCCTTTAGATGTCATGACTTACTTAACATTTAAATATTCTGGTTTACCATATAACCAAGTTATTGGATCAGGAACTTCACTAGATACTGCAAGATTACAAAATATAATTGGTAAGAAACTATGTGTATCTCCTAAAAACGTTCAAGCTTATGTAATTGGAGAACATGGTGATTCAGAATTCATACCTTGGAGTAATGCAAATATAAGCTTACAAAATATAGATTTACTTTATAATCATGAAGAACTTGATGAAATTGAAAATGAAGTTAAAAATGCAGCTTATGAAATTATAAACAGAAAAGGTGCTACATATTATGGTATAGGAATGGCATTAGTAAGAATCACTAATGCTATATTAGGAAATGAAAATTATATTATTCCTGTTTCAACATATGATGAAAAGAATGATATATACATAGGATTACCTACAATCATTGGTAAAGATGGTGCTAGAAGAAGAATTAGACTTAAGTTAAATATAGATGAACAGCGAAAATTACAACATAGTATAGACATAATAAAAGAAAATTTAAGATCTATAGGAGAATAATTATGAGAAGAATAAAATATTTTATAGCACTTATACTTTCAATTATGATTGTATTACCAAATGTATATGCTGAAGAAAAGAAAGTAACATTTACGCATGAACAACAAAATGTTATAAACGATAATGGTGAATTAATTGGTGTTGAATTAACAATGAGCTTTCAAGGGTCTGATGTTGTAGCAATTCAACATGATATAGAATTTGATTCTGAAAAACTAAACTTAAAAGAAGTAACTGCAAATGGTTCATTTACTCTTACTCAAGGAGAACTTAAAAAGAAAGGTAAAAAAACATCAACAACAATGGTTATTGATGGTGAATACGCTTATTCAAATGCACCATATTTAAAAATGTACTTCGAATTTACTGATAAATTTGTTAATTACTCTACAGCACTTATTAGATTTACTAATGTTAAATCTGCAGGTTTAGCTGAAAAATTAATAAAAATGAATGGTAAAGAAATATCATTAACAATTACAGGTAATAACATGTTAAGTGCAACAGCAGTTGATATTGATGAGAAATTTACCATAAATGAATGGATAGAGCAAAACAAAACTTATTTATATATAGCTGGTGGAGTTATATTAGTATTAATAATATTAGATATATTATATGTAAGCTTTAAAAATAGAAAACAAGATACTCCATTTAATACAAATGCTAAATTTATTGATAATAATGCAAAGCATTTGAGAAATTCATTTACTGAAACTCAAGAAAATGAAAATAAACAAAATGGAATAGACCCAGACAAATACAAATATAAAAGTATTATATTATTTATGTTAGCATTAAGTATATTATCAATTGGTACAGTAATTGCTGTACAAGGGCAAAAGAATCAAGATATAAGGGATTATATAGTTGGTAAAAAAGGAAGTCTTAAAAAGGAAGATTTAGACATCTCTGGTGATGGAGAAATTGATGTATTAGATTTAGTATTTGAAAAGAATGTAAAAGATTATAAAATTATTAAAATAAATGAATGGAATACAGAATTCCTAAGAAATATGGATTTATACTTCATGGATTTATATCACAGTCAAATACCTTTAGAAGTTTATTCAGTTGAATATAATGTTCCTAAACATATTACATATACGACAACATATGATATTAATGCAATGGAATGTGAAAATGGTAAAATAGAAAACTTCAAAAAGATAGATAATAATGTTTCATGGACATATGAATTCGATTATACTTTAACTGAAGGAACTGATAAATGTTACATGCAAGCAGTTGCAAGTAATTAATACAATAAAAAACACATCTAACGATGTGTTTTTATTTTATACTCCGTAATAATCATATGATGTAGTCATCATTGAATTCATAAGATTCATTATTAATTCAATGAATGTTCCTTGAGTATTTTCACCAAGTTTAGCAAGCATAGCTTGTTGGTCTTCTTCAGTGATTTCTTCTACGTTCTTAGCATTAGCTACATCAAACGTTTTAATAGCATCAACTTTCTTAACTTCTACTCCTAATTTAACTGATCCTTTAACTGAATTACTTGCTTCTTTATATGAACCATTTAAATCGAAGTCATAATTAACACCAGTATTTTCTACTTTAGTTGAGAATGTTAAATTTAATTCTAAGTCTTTTCCAACAACACTAAACTTTAATGTGTCATCTCTATAAGAAATTGTAAATTTGTATCCTTCAATTTCTGTTTTAACTTCTTTAGAAGTTTCATCATATGTTAATTCATATTCAACTTTGCCTTGGCTGTTATACATTTTAATTGTAGTAACATTATTATTAGATAATGCAGTTAATCCAACTTCTCCATCAGATGTTACTTCTAATGCATTAAATTTTCCTGCTTTTGAAGTATAAATATTAAATTCTACTTTAGTATCTTTTTCAGCAACTATAGTTTGTTTGTCTTCTTTTAAATCATCTAATTCATCTAATAATTCTTCTTTAATATCATCAACTGATTTCATTTCATATTTAGCTAAAATATTTAAATATTCAGAATCTACTAAAATTTGATTAATAATACTAATTTGAACATCTTTCATATCCTTAGTTGTTAATGTAATAGTATTTTTTAATGCTTCAATTTGATTTCCTTCAATAGTGTAAGTTCCTTCAGATTGAGATAAATAATCATCTTTAATTGAATTTTTTACAAATGTTTTAGTTTTAGAATTAATTGTTTTTAAATCATTTGAATTATATTCTGGAGTTTTTTCAGCATATTCATTGATTTCATCCCATAATGTTGTATCTTTTAAATCTAATTTATAAGGTTGATCAAAAATATTAGAATTAATATAACCTACATCATTTTTTACAAATAAATCTAAATTAAGAATTTCTTTAGAATTTTGTGATGTACTAGCTTTAAGTGAAGCTTCCATTGCTTTAAGATTTAAAATATAATCTGCATTAAATCCAATATTCTTTAATTCTACTTTTTCACCTTGAATTGTTCCATCTACGTCTAAATTTAAGTCTGCTGACATATCAACAACATCATTCTTTAAACTATATGTGAATACTTTATCAGCAACATTTTCAACAAGTGATGCTTTACTAAATAAAGTATTAATTGTACCATCTACTACTTGTTTAGCTGTTACTTTATGGAAGAATAAGAAATATCCTCCAACTCCTCCACCAATTACTAATAATAATAGAACTACAATTATAATTGGTAATGCTTTATTTTTCTTTTTTTCTGGTACACCAATTGGTTGAACTGGTGGTTGAACCATTGTTGGTGCAACTGGTTGAACTGGTGTAACTGGTTGAACAGGTTCTGTTTGAGGAACTACTGTTTGAACCGGTTGTTGATTGTTAAAATCATTTTGATTCATATTAATTTCTCCTATCTATTTCTTCATTATTTATTATTTTAGTTATGTTACCTTCTGTTAAATCTTCAAATAACTTTTGGTCTTTCTTAACTAATCTATATAATTTCTTTTTAAACTTCTCACATTTAAAATCATCTACAGATCTATGAATGTCAGAGCCAAAGAAAGTTATATACCCTTTTTTTATATAATACTTTAAAGTTTTTTTAGCTTGTGAACCATACTTACCAAATAAACTTAAGTAATTACCTTGAAGTAATGCTCCTAATCTAATATAATCATATACTTTATCAGGATCTTTTTTTAAATAATCATATCTTTCTGGATGAGCAATAATTGGAACATAATTATGAGATATAAGTTCAAATATTATTTGTTGAGCTCTCATATCTTCATTATGTAATGGGAATTCAATAAGTACATATCGTGAATTATTCATTGTACTTATTTCTCCATTTTTAATTAATTCAGGTAACCCTTCGTCTGCCCATACTTCATTGCCTAAGTGTAATTTAATATTAATGTTTTCTTCTGCACATCTCTCTTTCAAAATTTTTAATAATTCTAATTTCTTTTTGTTATTAGCATTATATTTTGAATTACTAATATAATGTGGAGTAAGAATCATTTCATCTATTCCACTTTCTTGTGCATTTCTTAACATAGCAATTGAAGTTTCAATGTCTTTTGATCCATCATCAATAGAGAATAAGATATGATTATGCATGTCCTTCATTTTATTTCTTTTCTCCTTCTCCATAATATCCATAGTAACCGTAGTAACCATAGTATCCATTATGTCTTGACTTAGTCTTATTAACAACTACACCTGTAATTGGTGCACCCGCTTTTTCAAATGCTTTTTTTACATCACTTATATTTTCAATTCTTGTCTTATGATCAGAAACTACTAAAACATTAGCATCACTGAATTTTGTAAGAATTAATGTATCAGAAAGCCCTATAACTGGAGGACAATCTAATATAACGATGTCATATTTTTCTTTTAATAAACTAATTAAATTTTTGTTTTTTGAACTAGATAATAATTCAATTGGATTTGGAGGAACTGGTCCATTTGGTATTAAGTCAATATTTTTATATTTTGTATGACAAATATATTCTTTAATATCAACTTGTTCAGTTTTTGTTTCAACAACTTCTAATGGATTTTTGAAATTTAAAATCAAATTAGTAAATCCTTTTGAATTATCCTTAACAATATTAAATATTCTGTCTTGTCTACCTTTACGTAGATCACAGTCAATTATAAGTACTTTTTTATTTTCTTGTGCATAAGCACCTGCTAAGTTAGAACTAATAAAACTTTTACCATCACCTGGAGTTGGTGAAGTAACAAGAATAACTTTTACTTTTGAGTTAACTGATGCAAAGTGTAAGTTTGTTCTTATACTTTTAATAGCTTCGGAGAAACCTGACTTTGGATTGGTAGTTATGTATAATTCACTATTTTCGTTTTCCATGTTTTCCACCTACCTTTGGTACAGTTCCAAGTACAGATAAACCAAGTTTATCTTCAATTGTCTCTGGATCCTTAATTGATGTATCCATATAGAATATCATGAATAATATAACGCAACCTAATATAATTCCAACTCCACCATAGATTAAGTTTTCTTTCATTATATTAATATTATATGGTGTAGTTTCAAATGAAGCTTCATCAAGAATAGCTACATTCTTAATATCATAATAATTTGGAATTTCTTCAATAAATACTTTAGTTATTTCTTCCGCAATTTGTTGAGCTAATTTATTATCCCTATTTGATACAACTATACTTATAATTTGAGTACCTGTTACTTGAGATACTTTAATACTATCTTGTAATTCACTTACAGATAAGTCTGATTTTAAATTATAAATAACTTGTGATAGTACTTTTCTAGAAGTAATTATATTAGAATATGTAGAAGCTAAACTGTTATTTAATGATACTTCACTTGATGTTACTTGTTCTGCCTCACTTACTAATACAATTGTAGTAGTACTATGATACAATGGCGTTCTAAAATTAGCTGAATATATATCACCTAGTATTAAAACTACTAGGAAGGAAATAATTACAACATAAAATTTAGAAATGAAAAAATCAAATAATTCTTTTAAATTAATTTCTTCCATTTAGTTCCCCTCTATCCTACTATATATAATAATATCATAAGATACTATATTTTTAAAGATTTTTACTTAATTTCATTTATATTTTTATCACCAATTGGTGCTGATCCAAACGCTAATGAAGATGCATTAGAATCATAAGTATCATTTTGTACTGAATTTTCTTTATTTTTTTCTTCTTCAATATCTACAAATTCGTCTTCAATTGGTAATTCTTCTAGTTTATTTTCTTCTTTTACTTCTTCTACTGGTTCTTCAACTACATCGGAAGCAAATGAAGTATCTAGGAATTTATTACTTATAACATCTTCGTGATTCTTTATTTCTTCTTCTGTCATTACATTAATTGAAGCTTCATTTTTTTCAATTGGTCTAGTAAAATTAGCATTTGAATTAAATATTTCATTTTCTTCAAATTTATTTAAAGTATTATCTTGAATTTGTTGAATTTCTTCTTTTTTGGCTTTTTTACTTATGTTTATAAACACTATATATACTATAAAAATAAGTACTATTCCACCGCCAAAAACGATTGATTGTCCTAATTGGATTTTTTTAAAATCATCATCTGTATTATCTTTTATTTTTGATTCTAACTTAAATGAAGCACTCATGTCTTTCATCGAATCAAATTTCCATACTAAAGTTTTACCATTATTTTTTATATCATCTGCTAATGCGCTTGATTTAACGGGTAAATTTAAAGTTACTGTTGTAAAAACATCCTTATGATCTTTAGGATCATATCTTCCATTAAAATAATAATATGAACCATTTACTGTAAAAAGTTTATATTTAAAATCTAAATCATAAAGATACATTGCGTCTTTTTGACCACCTACGTTAGATTCGATATCTCCTAGTTTATATACACATGTATATGAGGCTTCGGAATCTCCATTATTATATTTAATATTAAAGTCATATTTAACCTTATCTAAATTTTTGTTTTTAGAAAAAATCTCTTCCAGTTTATTATGTACTTTTTGAGATGATTTATCACACATATAAGCGTTAACATCTCCGCATATCACATAATTAAACTCTTCCTCAGGAATAGATACTTTTTCTTTTAAAGTTACCTCTCTATTATCATCTACTGTTACTTCAATATCATATGAATATCCTGAAACAAAGATGGATAATAACATCATTAATAATACCCCATATATTCTTTTCATATTGTTCACCTATTATAATTATATCTTATAATATTGTAAAAAAAAAAGAGTTTTTCTTATATTATTTACATTTTAAATAATGAAAAAAATATATAAGATCAAAATATAATGATATAATCTATTTAGGTGATAAAAATGGTACAAGAATTAAAAGAACTATTAAAGAATTCATATAGTCCTTATTCACATTTTCCAGTAGCTAGTATTTTAATTACTAAAGATGGGAGAAAATATAAAGGTGTTAATGTAGAAGATGCTTCTACAAGAGCAGGTTCATGTGCTGAAAGATCTGCTATTTTTAGTGCTATTTCAGACGGCGTTAAAAAAGGAGAATTTAAAGAAATAAATATTATGGTTGATAATGGTGATATTAGTACTCCATGTTTTGTATGTAGACAAATGTTATTAGAATTATTTGACCAAGATGCGATTGTTAGATGCTTTTCTAGCACAGGTTCATTCAAAGAATATACAGTTAAAGAATTGACTCCATATCCATTTGGAGCTGATGATTTAATATAAAAAAAGATATCTTAATAGATATCTTTTTTATTTAACTAATTTTAATAAATCTTGTTTTTCTATACTCTTTTTATCTTCTCGATAAAATATTCTTTTTACAAATGTATCTTTTATATAATTGATTTCTTCTTCACTAAATTTTATAGTTCCATTTTCAATAAAATCAATTATATCTTCTTTTGTTATAGTACCATTTTCTACTTCCATCATTATAGAATTAAGCATTTGATCTGAAATTTTAATTTTTTCAGGTTCATTAGAATAAATTGATAATAATGAATAATTCATAAGTAATGATTCACATATATTACCCGCTACATTGTTCATATTCATAGATTCATCATTATCATCATTTTGTTTAAATGATTTATTTAATGTTGTTGATACATATTTTCTTGCTTTAATATTAAACTTAGTGATAATACTTGTTTCGATCAGAAATGCATCTACTATTTCTTTTATCATTTGAATTGGTGTTTCTTTTGTTGCATTAAAGATGTCTGTTTTCATAGGTGAATAAACTAGTGAGAAACCATCTCTATATGCTAAATAATTACTTAAAGAATCTAATGAATTAGAATATAAAACATTATTTGAAGATTCTATTTCAGTAGTCTTCTTAATATAACTCACTTTATTAGCCAATTCAGATATTAATTTATTTGTATATAATTTAGATTCATTTATTAATGATTTCAAATTATCGTTCATAAATTTTGAAACTGCATCAGCTGGAGAAATAGATGCCATATAATTATTCATACAATAAAGAATAAATTCCATTTTTTCTCTTCTTGCATCTTCAATATCAAAATCATAATCTTCTTCAGTTTCTGAATCTATTACATCGTTTAATAATTCTTCTTGTAAATTATTAATTCTAGCTAATATGCTTTCTTCTAAATCTGGTTCAGTACGAATGGTATATTCAAGTAATTTATTTAAATAGTTGTTCTTATCTCCATTTAAATAAGAGTTGAAATTGTCATCGAATACTTGTCTTGAATCAACAATTTCCATGACTAACCTCTTACATTAAATATGTTCCGTATGATGTTTCATCTAGTTCTTCTTCAGGTTCGTTAGGAATACCAGTTTGATATTCTCTTTCTTCATCTTCATCTACATTTAAAATTGTAGCTTCTGGTGTTAATTCATTATTCATACGATCTAAAACATATTTATCATCTTCACCATTAAATAATGTTAATAAGTCAAATCCTCTCATAGATTTGAAATATGCTAATACATCTTCATAATTATATTTTTGTAATAATGAAGTTATTGTATTAACCATCTTATCTTGGAATTTTTTAGTATATTTTCTGATTCCACTTTTATATTTTGGATCAGATACTTCTATTGAACTTTTAAAATTATCATATTCATTATAAATTACAAACATAATATCCATTACATATTCAATAGAATATGGAGTATTATTTGATATTGATTCAATAGTTGAACCTAATAATTCATATCTTTCTCCTTCATAAGTTTCGATAACATAATTCTTTCCATTTGATTTGTAAGATATTTGTAATTCATCATTTGTTCCGAATTCAACATATCTTGATGCAGCAACTGTTCCAGTGCTTACTTTAATTAAACTACTATCCATTTTTGATTTCCCCCCAATAAGCTCGAATGTCTCTATTATTTTTTAGTTTTCTTAAAGCTTTGGCTTCTATTTGTCTGATACGTTCACGTGTAACACCGTATTGTTTACCGATTTCTTCAAGAGTATATTCTCTATCACAATTAATAGCTAATCTCTTAAATAACACGTCCATTTCTTTATCAGAAAGCCTACTTTTAACAATTTTAATTAGTTCTCCTTGTACATGGTTAGAAATAGCAGCTTCAGCAACATCAGTGTCTGGAGATTCAACATAATCTCCTAAAACAGATTGTTCACCATGTTCTTCCTCACCAATAGGTTTGTCTAAGCTTACAATTTCTTGAGATATCTTTTTCAATTCTCTAATCTTTTCAATATCCAATCCAAAATTTTCAGAAGCTTCTAAATCAGTTGGTTCTCTTCCATTCATATTTAAAAAAACAGTACAATATTTTCTATACTTATTAACTTTTTCATGAATATGAACTGGTAATCTTACAGTTCTAGATTGATCAGCTATACTTCTTGTAATACCTTGTCTAATCCACCATGTTGCATATGTAGAAAATTTAAATCCTTTATCAACATTAAATTTTTCAACAGCTTTCATCAATCCTATATTTCCTTCTTGAATTAAATCTAGAAAAGCTAATCCTCTACCAACATAACGTTTTGCAATTGATACAACTAAACGTAAGTTAGCTTCCGCAAGTTTTTGACCAGCTTCAATATATTCTTTTGAATCTACTGGATTATTAAGTAAAATTTTTCCAAGTTCAACTTCTTCATTTACTGTTAATAAAGGATATGAACCTATTTCTCTCAAATATTGTTTAACTATATCAGTTTCAATATATTTTTCATCTTTAGCATTATATTTTTGATTTTCTTTTTTTGGTATAACTAATTCCGGCTCTTTATCATCAGAGTCTATATTATCATATGTTATTTCAATATCATTAATAGAAATATATACATCTAATATATTCTTTGCATATTCAGATAATAATTCAGTTTTATCACTTAATTCATCAAAAGATATTTTATTATCATTGATAATAGTAGAAATTAAAACATTTAATAAATCGTTTAATTTTTCACTACTTTCCACAATAGTTTGAAGTTCTTCAAAAGAAATATTTCTCTTTTTTGGTAAACACTCTTTAGTAACCTTATTTAGCATTTTGATTAATTGAGTTTCATTGTTGACTGCCATTCGTGTTCCACCCCCTTAACTAATTGTTTTATATTGTATTACACAACATAAAATATTGCAAATAAAAATAGGCTATTAGCCTATTTTCTCATATAGTCTTTTGCATCCTTCATATATCTCATTATATACTTTTTCGAAATTATTAGTATACCAAGGATCTTCAATGTCATTTTCTGTTAGTTTTATAATATTTTTCTTATCGCCAAACATAGTTATTAGTCTATCTTTATGATAATCCTCTAAGACAATAATATAATCTGATTCATCAAATTCCTCTTTTGTGATTTTATGAGCAAAATGATTATCAATTTTTATATTATTTTTATAAAGAATTTCTTTAGCAGGTGGATATATATCGTTTCCATATTCTTCATTTGATAAACCAGATGATGATACATCGAATTTATTATGAACATCTAAAGATTGGAATATATATTGTGCCATTGGTGATCTGCAAATATTACCTAAACAAACGAACATTACTTTCATTTAAATATATCTCCTTCACATCATCTTCCGATAATTCATATAACTTAATTCTTTCGCCCAAGTCTTTTATCTTAGTAAAACCTAAAGATAAGTAGACATTTTCCTCAAACTCAGTTAATGCAAAACCTAGTATACCATGAATATATATCCTTTGTCTTTGTTTTTGTTTAATAAATGATGAAATTTTTTTACAAATCATGTTAATTGTTTGTTCTTTTTCATATTCTTTTTTAACATTTATGCTTTCAAACACTATATATGCTTTTCTATTAGCCTTATATTTTATAATTTTATCTAAATCAATTTTATGTGGCATCTTTTTTAATCTTTTAAATCTTTGATATTCTTCTGGAACAATATTAATGTAATTAATATATCCACATAATTCATGTTTATATTTAATTGCAAATAATGAATCTTCATTTCTTTTATATACTTCTTTTTGATATTTTGGATCCCATGTGTTTTCAATACCATAGTTTTTCAAATCTAATCCATATATTTTATTTATAGTTTTTTTAGTTAAATATCCATATTTAACAATTCTAAATTTAGAAATATGCATTAAACGAGAATATCCTAGGAATAATACACTTATATTACATAGAACAACTACTATATCATTGAATGCTCCTACAAATGATAATATTAAAATATCATATATAGTCCATAGAGTATTTGATATTATTGAGCATGCGTTTGCAGTCTTTGAATCTCTTGATGCTCCAAATGAATCTAATAAACTTCCTATTACTGGTAAACATGCATACCAATGTCTTATAGTTAATAATCCAATTAATATATAAATAAAGATAGATACAATAAATATTTCCCTATCTTTATCAGTTTTGTAATATAACCACGTTTTAATTAATTCAACTAAGCATATTAATAAACCAGCATCTGCACCTAACATCAAATATGATATTACATCAAATACACATACACCAATTTGAACATATAATAATTCATCTATATCTTCTCTAGTGTAACTATATAATAAAAGTAACCATGAGATAATACCTAATATTTGAGCAATTATAATAATAATTGTTGATAAGTCCATATTTATCTACCTTTCCTTAAATATTATAAAATAAAAAACAATATTTTCATATTGTTTTTTAGTCTTTTAAAGATGTTTCACAATAATGACATCTATATATTTGATTCTCTTTATCTGTTAATACAAATATTTGATCTAAATCCTTTTCAACTGATGTTATACATCTTGGATTTTTACATTTTGCTACATTAACTATTTTCTCAGGCAAGTCTATTTTCTTCTTTTCAATTAATTTTTCCTCTTTAACAACATCAACTGTTATATTAGGATCAATAAATCCTAGCTTATCTAAATCGATATCTATTAATCTATCAATTTTAATAATATCTTTTCTTCCCATCTTTTTAGATTTTGCATTTGTAATTAACGCTACTTGGCAATCTAAATTTGCTAAATTTAATTGTTCATATATTTCCATAGCTTTACCAGCTTTTATATGATCTAATACATATCCATTTTTAATACTATCTATATTCATATTATTTCACTCCTAACATATACATAATTAAAGCCATTCTTATATATACACCATATTCAGCTTGTCTAAAGTATGCTGCTCTTGGATCATCATCTACATCAGTAGATATTTCATTAACTCTAGGAAGTGGATGCATTATACATAGATCTTTCTTTGCATTTTTTAGTTTATCAAGATTTAAAATATAGTAATCTTTTAATCTTATATAGTCTTGTTCATTGAAGAATCTTTCTTTTTGTACTCTAGTCATATATAAAATATCTAAGTCTCCCATATATTCTTCAATATCATTTGTTTCAATATATTCAACACCTGATGATTCAAGTACCTTAATCATATATTCAGGCAACTTTAATTCATCTGGTGATATAAGAACAAATTTAATGTTTTTATATCTTAACATTGCATTTATTAATGAATGAACTGTTCTACCAAATTTCAAATCACCACATAATCCAATTGTTAAATTATCTAATCTTCCTTTTTCTTGTGAAATTGTTAAAAGGTCTGTTAGCGTTTGAGTAGGATGGTTATGCCCTCCATCTCCTGCATTAATAATTGGAACACTTGATTTAACTGAAGCAACAAATGGTGCTCCTTCTTTTGGATGTCTCATTGCTATAACATCAGAATATCCTCCAACTACATGAATTGTATCCGCAACTGATTCTCCTTTTGACACAGATGAACTTGATGCTTCAGAAAAGCCTAATACATTTCCTCCTAGTCTTAACATTGCACTTTCAAATGAAAGTCGTGTTCTTGTACTTGGTTCAAAAAATAAAGTAGCTAAAATTTTACCATCACATTTATGAGAATATTTATCCGGTGATTTGATGATATTTTTAGCTACTTTAATTAAGTCATTAATTTCTTCTACTGAAAAATCTTTTATGTCTATTAAATGTTTCATATAATCCTCCTTGTTGTCTTAAAACATTATAGCAAATATATATAAAAATATATATAAAAAAAGAAGATATTAATCTTCTTTTTTAAATGAATTTATAACTTCAACTAATGAGTTATTAACAACTGCTTTTGTTGTAGTTGTTGTTGTAGCTACAGTAGTTTTTTGTTCTTCGTTAGTTACTGTATTTGTTTTAATACATTCACCATTTATATTAGTATACCCATCAATACAAACAACTTCTTCTTTATTCTTATTAGTAGTTACAGCAATACTATGATTAATAGTCATGATTGCTCCTGCTGCAAGTCCAATACAAATAATAGCAATTAATGTACCTTTACTAAATATAATTTCACTTAATGAAGGTTTGTCATCACCAATATATTCAGGTCTATCTATTATTTTAATTTGTCTTGTAGACATTAAATCTGGTTCAATTAATTCTTCATATTTAGTTTTATTCTTAATAGCTTTAATTGGAAGTTCAATTGTTGGAGATTCTACTACTTCTTTAGCTTTTTTTACTTCTCTAGCAGTTCTAGGTTTTTCAACACTATAAATTAAATCAAATTTAATATTTACTAATTCATTTTTCTTATCTCTAAAATCAATAGATTCAATTTCTTTGTCGCCTGTATAATTAATTTTTTCAATTGTACCTACTACAATTCTATTAGCAAATTTTATACATACCTTTTCTGTAGATGTTGCTTTTATTTTATTTTTTAAATCTTTATAATAATCATCTATTATATCCATAATAAAGTCATAATCTACATCATCTAGAATCAATTTCATTCTTTCGTACATTTCTTCATTCATTCTATAATTATATTTAGAAGGAAAATGTACTCCTCTTGACTCTAAAAAATCTATATAATCTTTTAATACAACTTTTAGATTCATATTATCCACCCTATTAATAATATACCATTTTTTCAATTAATTTTAAAGCAATTAATAATTTATATCCTTAAATATCTCTGATTTTATGTCAATTATATCCTTGATTGGGACTTTAGTATTATCATTTAATAATAAATAATTATCAAATAAATTTATTTTTTTAACCATTCCTTCTATATCAATATATTTACCACCTGATTTTTTTAAATCATTAATAAAGTAAGTTATTATTACAATAGGTTTATTTTTTATATTTAATTTTATCAGATTTAACTTATTAGAAATTATTTCTTTTAGTCCATCATCTATTTCAATTCTTTTATCTGTTAATCTTGCTGTTTCAGATATATCATCTTCAAATCCTGTTAATGCTGCAAATGGAGCGAATTGTGCTGCTTTTTGTTCTCTAGATAAATGAGGATGTTTAGAGGAAACATGATGTGGCAAGTTAATAATATCTGAGTATTTAAGTTGTGCATTCATCCTTTATGGCCTCCTACTCCTTCATTTCTTTGTATTGTTGTAGCAGCTTCTTCTAGATTCATGCCTTTTAATATAGCATTCTTACCATATTTCTTTTTAATATCTAGTAAAGCATGTTGTAATTCTCTTTCTTTAATTTCTTTTTTTCGTTCTTCTTTGATCTTTTTATTTAAAGATTCGTAATCTGTGAATAAATCAAATTGTTGAACTTTTGGTTCATCATCTTTGGTCAACTCTTCATTTACTACCTTATTAGCACATATGTTTATTCTTCTAACATATAATCTAAAATCTATAATACGATCATATAACTCTAATATCTTATCCGTTAATATTTTCGTACTACTTGTTTTATGGTCTATGTTAATAGTTCCATGTGCATGTTTAGGAATTGGTCTTCCATATACATCTGTTGTAATTTCTCCATCATATATTCTTTTAATTTTAGGATCTGTTAAATTAATAACATCGTATCCTATATCTAATACAATTTGATCAGTTACTAAACATTTATCAACTAAATCAAGTGATAATAAATCTGCCATTTCTCTTATTATTAATTTTGTTTCTTTATAATTGTATGGTCTATGAAGAACTTGACCTGATGAAATACTATTGAATGAAGGTTTGTATTTTTTTATATCATCTAAGTTAGTATCATCATATCCCCATGCATGGTCTATTAATGTTTCTGCATTTATTCCAAATAATTTATATAAAAGATCCTCATTATAATGAGAACATTCTGCAATATCTCCCATAGTATACATATTGTGTTCTTCTAATCGCTTCGCATAACCTCTTCCAACTCTCCAGAAATCAGTTATAGGTTTATGAGTCCACAAAATATTTCTATATGATTGTTCATCTAGTTCTGCTAATCTTACACCAAATTCATTAGCATCTGCGTGTTTAGCAACTATATCCATTGCAACCTTAGCTAAATACATATTTGTTCCAATTCCTGCTGTTGCTGTAATACCTGTTGTTTCGTATACATCTTTAATCATTTTTGTAACTAGTTCTCTAGCACTCATTTTATAATAGTCTAGATAATGTGTTACATCTATAAATACTTCATCAATAGAATATACATATATATCATCTCTTGAAATATATTTTAAATATATATTGTATATATCTGTCGAATATTTCATATATAATCTCATACGAGGTGTTGCTATTATATAATCTAATTCTTTACTATTATCACTTTTTAAAATAGCATCTGAATATGATTTGCCATTGAATCTTTTACATATTTTTAATCTGTCTTTGTTAATTTCTTTAACTTTTTGAACAACTTCATACAATCTTGATCTACCTGAAAGTCCATATTGTTTTAAACTAGGAGTTACTGCTAAACAAATAGTTTTTTCAGTTCTTGATGAATCAGCAACAACTAAATTAGTATCTAATGGATTCAATCCTCTTTCAACACATTCTACTGAGGCATAAAAACTTTTTAAATCAATACACATATATGTTTTCATTTTATACCTCCATATGTTTAGTATACCAAACACTAGTTCGTATATCAACACATAAAAAAATATAACTTGTAAAGTTATATCTTTATCTTCTTTTTTGCTTCAAATAATGTAAATGTTAATAGTGCTAGTGAAATACTAATACCTATGAATGTTATAATAGTTTGCGCTATAGGTTGTTCATATACTTTTAAGAATGTATATGGACCATTTAAAACTTTTAAAATGTTTAATGAATAAACAACAACTGAATATAATATAGTAAATATTGTACCTTTAAACATAATATCATTTTTAGTAGTTCTATATTTTTCAAAGAATAAATAACTTACAAATGATATTATAGGACATAATGTATGGAAAAATATAAATTCATTTTTTATCATCATTTCATATAATCCAAATTCATTTGATAAGATAAATAATGTAACAAAGAATGTTAATGATAAATTAAGTGTTGTTGTAAATCTAAATATATTAATTATTTTATTTGATGCTTTTCCACGGTAGTAATAAATAACATACATAATTGATGCAAGTAAACATATTAAGTTACTATCTACTGTATATAATGCTGGTGTTAATTCTTCACCAGTTTTATATGCAATTATAAAACCTAATACTTCAAAGATGATTAACAAATAATTTAAAATTAATGCTATTTTCTTTTTCATACCATATTACCTCATTTTTATTTTATCACTTATATAATATTGAGTATTAAAATTATTCAATCATTTACGTGATATTATGTAAAAAAACAGCTATTTTTTAGCTGTTTTCTTCTTTCTTCTCTTTTTAACTGGTTTATTATCTACTTCTTTAAATCTTGCAATAGATATAATTGCAGATACTATTTCTAATACATTTCCAATTAATATAATATGTGCACCTACATATATATTATAGCATCCCCATAAGAATCCACATAATACCATGACATATCTAATCCATTTTGGATTTTTGAAATATGTAGATACAAATAAAATAATATTTATAATCAATGGTAATAATGATCCAGGTCCATCATAGAATATAAATGTAAAAACAAATAATAAAATTATAAATAAAGTTAATATTATAAATGGTATTTTTTTATTTCTTTTTTCATATTCTATAAAAATAACATCTTTTGATTCTTCTAATACTTCTATACTTACTCCTGCCCATGCACCTTTTATAATATATATAATTAAATAACATATAGATGCAAATATTTGAGTAATTAATATATTCTTTTTATCTTTAAATTGAACTGACATTATATATAAGAATATAGATAAAATTGATACTATTATATATATTGAGTTTATTAATGTTGTTGGCATATTATCATTCCTTTTTATCCTAATAATATTATAACAAATAAAAAGATATTATTAGTTAATAATATCTTTATGTTTACATTAATTAAGACTATCTATAGAAAAATCTTCAATATATTCTTCATTGACTAATTCTTTATAGATTTCAGAACAAACGTCATGATCTATAAATTCAATATCAATTATTATTTTATTATACAAATCTTTATCTATTTTAACCAATATATCTTTTAAATTATTGTAATGACCTTCTATCTCATTATATAAATCAAAAGAAGGTTTTCTTTCTAAATAACTATCAATTAATTTATCATATATTCTAATTTTCATATGTAAGTCTATATTATCTTTTAGGTTTACTTTAGTTACTATTTTATTATATAAATTTCTAAATTGTTTTAGTAAATATTTAGTTTTAAATAAATAATATATTTTATAATTCTTATTAATTTCAGTATCTACATACTTTAATAATATAGCATATATATGTTTACAATTATGTTCATCACATGTACATGATGATTCTATAGTTTTATCATCATGTATTTCAATTGATATTATATGTTCTATATCATCTTGAATAACTCCAGATATATCATTTGAATTACAATTATATGATTTTATTTTATCTAAAACATAATATTTAATGCCTTCTGATTTAGAGGATTCAGAAAAACATTTATCAAATGTAGTTAAATAATCGATTTTATTATATTGATTATCATCAACATTTTGAACATTTAACTCTTCTTCATCATATTTTAATTCAGGTTCATCTTCCAAAGTATCAAAAGTAAATTCAGATAAAAAATCTCCAAATTCACTTATTCCTATTAACATTTTACCTAATCCATATTCCATCAAACTCAACATATAAACCCTCTTTTCTTGGTTTTATATAATAATATAATATATTGTTATTTGCAAATTAAAAAGGAACGCATAAGTGTTCCTTTTATTGTCTATAATAAATTAAATTATTTAATTGATTAGTATAATAATTTGATTTATTAACTAATTCAGATGCTATTCTAAAATCAATTACAAATTGTTCATATGTTTTTCCAAATGAATTTAATACTTCATATTTTCTTGGAGTTAACATATCTTGAATAACAAATATAATATTATTTAATATTATTTTTTTGATTTCTACATCATAAATTTGAGTATATAAAAATTCATATACTTCTAATATATCATTCATTCTTTTTAAATGAAGATTAATAGCTGCTAATGCAAATTGATTGCCATCCATATAATAACCACGGCAAGTTAATTCTACTTTTTTAATAAAGTCAATTGCGCGTGCAACTTTTATATTTCTTGATTCTTCATTAGCTTTAATATCTTTTACTAAAGAAGTTGTAATTTTAGAAAAATCTAAATTAATATAATTATTAAATTCTTCAAATGCTTTTTCTAAACTATCTACTTCTGTTTTTTTAGTAGATTTAGTTGTTTTCTTTTCTTCTTTAACTTCTTCTTTTTTTGCTCTTGGCATATTATAATCCCTCTTTATCTATTTTATATCCATGATCTAAGAATAACTTAGATAATGGTTCATCTTTATATCTATTATAATACGAAGTATCGAATAATACTCTCTTTAATTTATCTTTTTCTTTAAGTTTATATGTTATTTTAGGTTTTTTAATTGATAACTCTTTTAATATATGTCTTGTATAATCTACTAATACTGTTAATTGACATCCAACAGTTATTGAAATAGATACAACTAATATCATCTCTTCATTATGTATATATGTATTTAATACTTTTTCTAAAATTCTTACATTAAATTGATCTTGGAAATAGCCAAATACACCAACTAAAATACACATTGAAGTTAACCAAGTTTTAAATTTTCCTAAGAAACTTGATAATGTTGTTGCACCTCTTATTGCTGCAATTAAATTTACTAAAGCAATTGCAGCTTCAAGTCCGAATATAAAATAATATATATTATAATAACTTGCTACTATTAAAAGCATGACCATTCCAAATACTTTATCAGCTACTTGGTCAGCGACTTGGCCAAACAAAGACTGTACTTTAAACTTCCTTGCTAGTAGGCCATCAAAGAAATCTGTTAATAAAAGTATCGCAACAGAAACCAATGTAACTACTGGGTTACAATAGTTAAAAAATATAGGTAAAATAAGTGTACCAATAATTCTGGATAGAGTTAGACAATTTACAAAAACCTTCATATAAACCCTCCATGGGCTTACTATAGCACTAAATCATTGATTTTACAACATTTTTACGTAAAAGAGATAGTCAACGACTATCTCTTAATATCTTTAATAATTGAATCAACATCCACCTTATATTGTCTGTTTAATTCATCAATTGATCCATGTTTAATAAATTCATCTGGATATGAGTAATATTTAGCATACTTAATAGTAATATTGTTATCTGAAATAAGCTCTTTAATTGATGATGATAAACCACCAATAATAGTTCCATCTTCAATAACTATTACTCTTTTTGTCTTATTAATAGATTCTAATATTAATTTTTTATCTAATGGTTTTAAGAATCTTACATTTATTAAATCACAAGTCTTGTTCATATCTTTTAATTTATCAACAACATTTTTTCCAGTTGATACTTTAGAACCTATTGTTATAACCGAATAATCGTTTCCTGTTTCTAATAATTCTGCTTTTCCAACTTTAATTGGAGTATGTTTAGCAAAAGATAAATCTTCTCCACCTCTTGGATATCTAATAACAACTGGTTTATTTAATGAAATAGCAAATTCCATCATCATTTCTAATTCTTTAAAATCTTTAGGTGCCATGATTATTATATTTGGAACAATTTTAAAGAACGCCATATCAAATACACCTTGATGAGTTTCTCCATCCGCTCCAACTAAGCCAGCACGGTCAACACACATAATTACTGGTAAATTTTGTGCGCATATATCATGGATTACTTGATCATATCCTCTTTGATAGAATGATGAATATATTGAAACAAAAGGTATCATTCCTGATTTAGCTAATCCTGCGGCAAATGTTAATGCATGTTGTTCTGCAATACCTACATCAAATAATCTATCAGGATATTTTTCTTTAAACTTACTTAATCCAGTTCCTTCAGACATCGCTGCAGTTATAGCGACTATGTTTTTATTTTTAGAAGCTAAACTAATTAACTTTTCTCCGAACACTTTTGAATAATCATCTTTCTTTTTAGAAAGAGATGCACCTGTTTCAATTTCAAATGGTGATACGCCATGATATTTAGAAGGTGTTGATTCTGCTGGTTCATATCCTTTACCTTTAGTAGTTAAAACATGTACTAAAGTTGGACCATCTAATTCTTTAACTTTGCTTAATAAAGTTTCAAGATCCTCTATATTATGTCCATCTACTGGTCCAACATATCTTATTCCTATTTCTTCAAAATACATTCCTTTAACAAACATTTGCTTAATTATATTTTTTATTCCAACTACTATCTTAGTAATAATTTTTCCAAGTACTGGGATCTTTTCTACAGCTTTTCTAATTTTATCATTTATAGATCTATAATTTTTTCTTGTTCTTAAGTCTGTAAGAAGATCATTCATTCCTCCAACATTTTCTGAAATAGACATTTCATTATCATTAAGAATAACAATCATTCTAGTCTTTGATGAACCTAGATGATTTAAAGCTTCTAAAGCCATACCACCTGTAAGTGCTCCATCTCCAATTACTGCTATAACATTTTGCTTTTTATGTTTTAAATCTCTAGCTGTTGCAATTCCTAATGCTGCAGATATAGAAGTACTAGAATGTCCTGTATTAAAAGTATCAGTTTCTGATTCTTCAGTTTTAGGGAAACCAGATAATCCTTTATATTTTCTTAAAGTTTTTAATTGTTCTTTTCTTCCAGTTAATATTTTATGAGTATAAGATTGATGTCCTACATCCCATATTATATTATCTTTAGTAACATCAAATACACTTTCTAATGCAATAGTTAATTCAACTACTCCTAAATTAGAAGCAAGATGTCCCCCATTTTTAGATGTAATATCTATAATATATTTTCTAATATCACTTGCAAGTTCATTTTTCTCTTGTAATGATAACTTTTTTATATCATTTACTTTATTAATTCTTTCTAGCATATTAAAACCCCATTTGCTTCACTTATTTTAATATTTTATATAAATAAAAACAAGTATTTTATAAATGTATTGTAAATATAAATAAAAAAAGAATAGAATTACTTCTATTCTCTATTGGTTTTTAATATCTTTATGTTTAAAGAATAATAATATACCGATTAGCAATAATATTATTGTAGAAACACATATATATATAGCTTTAGATAAAACTAAATATTTTGAATCTGTTATTCCTCCAAATAAGTATGCATTTAGATCCCAGTTAACAAATGGTAAATATGAGATAACTGGTTTTGCATCTACATACATTTCTAATATTCCTGCTGCTGCGTATGTAACAATTCCTACAGCTGTTGATACACCATTGTTAGTAAATAATACTGATATTAATACAGTTATTAATACTAATATTATAATTTCTGGTAAAATACATGCAAACTTTAATAAGCCAGTAAATAATGTATTAGTACATATAACTGAATGAGAATTATAACTATACATAACAACTGGATCAAATATTGTTTTAAGTGTTCCATTTAATATTCCTAGAACAATACATTGTCCTATAGATACTAATAATACAAATAACATTATAGTTAATAATATAGCAATTATTTTTGAAACAACTATCTTACTTCTAGTAAATGGTTTAACTAATAATTGTTTAATTGTTCCTTTATTAAATTCATCTGCTATTACAGAACTTGATACAAGTACAATACAAACAACAACAAATATTGATACTGTACTAATTGAATCTATAAATTCAAATTGGGCATCTGTATTTTTATAATCATCTTGTATCAATCTATTATCTAATTTATATTTGCTTGTTTGAACACTATATTCTATTTTTCTTTTTTGTAATAATTCATTTCTAGTTTTTATTTTTGATTCATCTTTTTCTAAAGTTAAATATGATGTGTATTGTGTTAAATAATTATTTATAAATTCTGATGAATCTTTAAAAGTATAAGGTATATTATTTTCTAATCTATAATTTAATAAATATATTTGTTCATTTGTTACCTTTTTACATGTTTCATCATTTTCACATTCATTATGTTTAGCTTCTTCTAGTTCTTCATTAATTTGTTTTTTCCAGTCAAAATTATCTAAATCTAACACTTTTTGATCAATTTTTAGCTTTAAAAGTTCCGCAGTTTCTGGTTCATTATATAAATATATATTAGAAAAATATGATACATATAATGGTTGAATTTCATTTATAATAAAATAATATTCAGGAGAATAATATGTCATATTCTTATTATTATTATTAATTATTTTTAATGTTTCTAACCATGCTTTTGAATCAACATAATGTTCATCAATCTCAATGTTTTCAGTTTCGTATTCTTTAATCATACTTTCGTAGTTTTCAATATTCATATTATATGACATGATTCTTAAATCCATATTATTTAACCATGTTAATAATCCTGTTACTACTATAGATACTCCGAATACTATATATATACCTTTTTTATGAAATATTTTAAATAATTCATTTTTAATAAGCTTAATCAATTGTATTACCTCCAGTCATTTTAATAAATGCATCTTCAAGAGACATTTCTTCTTTTATTACTTGTCTTACTTTATATTTATTATTTAGAAGTTCTAATAATAAATCAGATACATCATCATCTTCAATGAATACTTCAATAAGATAATCACTTATAACATTGTGTTCTTGTTTTATATGTTTACTAATTCCTTTTGTTTTATCTAAGAATATCTTATATCTTGATGAATCATATTTCTTTAAATTTTTAACTGAAGAATTTGATACTACATGGCCATTTTGAATAATACATGCAGTTGTAACAAAGTTGTCTAATTCGGATAAGTTATGCGATGAAATTAAAATTGCCATCTTTTCTTTTTTAGCTAGTTTAACCAATAACTCTCTTACATCCTTTATTCCTTCAGGATCTAATCCATTTGTAGGTTCATCTAAAATTAATACTTTAGGATTATGTAATATTGATGCTCCTATTCCTAGTCTTTGTCTCATACCTAATGAATATTTAGATACTTTATCATCAATTCTTTTTCCTAATCCTATAATATTTATTACTTCGTCAATTCTTTCCTTTGTAATACCTTTATAATAATTAGCAATTAATTGTAGGTTTTGTCTACCAGTTAAATACATATATAAATCTGGAGATTCAACTATTGCTCCTACTCCTTTAATTGCTTTTTCAAAGTCTGTAACAATATCATATCCATCTATTGTTACGGATCCTGATGTTATTGATTGTAATCCCAACATTAATTTAATGGTTGTGGTTTTACCTGCTCCATTAGGTCCAATGAAACCAAGTATTTCACCTTCATCTATTACAAAATTTACATCATGTAAAACTTGTTTCTTTCCAAATTTTTTGTTTAGATTTTTTACTTCTACTAAACTCATATTATCACCTGTTTATATTATAGCATTTATCAACAATTTATTTTTAAACTATAAGATATGTTTACATAAAAAAAAGAAAGTATGTAAATACTTTCTATTTTGCCATTACTGATTTATTTGATAAAGGTAATATTAAATATCCTTGATTTTTTAAATCATCAATTATATCAGGTAATATTTTAACAGTACCTGCATTATAATCATGCATTAATAGAACCATTATTTTTTGATCCTTACATGTATCCTTATACCAATTCCATTCTGATTTTTGAGCTAGTCTTTTATCAGATCCATCTCCAGTTTCACAAGTCCAATCAACATATTTATATTCTTTATCATGTAGTTGTTCTATAATTGAATCTCTTACATGATATGTATTAGCTGTTTCAGATCCACCTGGAAATCTAACTAAGTTAGTTTTATATCCTGTTATATTATATAAATAATCTTCTAATTGATTTACTTGACTCATGAATGAATCTGTAGATTTATATAATCCTTTTCCTATATTATGATACATAGTATGATTTGCTAATGTATGTCCTTCATCAACAATTCTTTTATATCTATCTTCGGCATCTTTACCTAGTACAAAGAAAGTTCCTTTTACATCTTTTTCTTTTAGAATATCTAATACTTGATATGTTAATTGATATGGACCGTCATCAAATGTAAGATATGCAATCTTTGCATCTGACTTTCCTTCTTGAATTTGTTCTTCAAGCTTTCTGATATTAGAAAAATATTCTTCCTTTATAGTATTAATAGAATCATCTATATTACTATATTCATTTATTCTGTTTTCTAATGTTTTAATATTGTTGTTTAATAGTATATTATTATTTATTTCTTTGCGTAATAGTTTATTTTCATATTTCATTTTTAAATCTAGAGACATTATTAATGATGCAAGTATGCTAAATATTACTAATACTATTGCATAGTATTTTGAATTTCCTTGTTCCATTTTTCATACCTTTCATATTCTTCTACTTTTGTTTCATTTTCATCAATAACGTCTGATAATTCTTTTTCTTTTTGTTCTATATTCTTTTCATCTCTTAATTCTTTTTGTCTTAATTGGTCATATAATTCGTTGTTGTTATTAACTGTTTTTACAACATCCATACCAATTAAACAAATAAGAACTATTACAAATAAACATACTATTCTTCTCATTTTTATACCTCTTTTATAAAGAGTATCCTAATCCTATTAATACAATAGAAATTATAGCTACTATTGCTAATTCAATTAAAATTAGTTTACTACTTTGTTCATACATTGATTTTATTTTATCTCTTTTATTTTTATTATTAATATTTTTCCCTATCAATACTTCACTAGTATTTATATAATCTTCAACATTATCAGTATATACGCTTCCATATTTTTTATCGTATCCAGCATATTTCTTTTCAGGAATAAGCGTTGCATATAATTTACCCATTATAAAGAAAGATACTGTTATACCTATTGCAAATCCTAACATTATAGTAGCAATTGGAAATAATACATACGTTGTCATATAAACTAATCTAATAGACTCAGATGCACATGAAAGCAAACATAATAAAATACTTGGGATTAATCCATATGCTAATCCTACTTTAGACATAATAAATGTTCTTTTCTTTATTATTGCATCATATCTTTCAGGAGCATTTAAAACCATTTGTCTAATCATATTATATAAATAATCCAATCTATGATCTGTTGAATTAATTTTGGTTTCTATCTTAATTCTATCTTCATACACATTCAAATCTATGTCTTGATAAATATATTGTACTTCTTTGCCTGGGTATACAACACTATAATTGAATGTAAATTTAATCCATATACTTTTTATCTCAGATAATCTATTAGTATATATTTCCATGAACTGATCATAATTATCTATATCGGATTCTGTATTATCATGCATATTAACATGGAATGATAATTTGCATTTACTATCATTAAATGGGTTTTCTTTTTCTTTATAATCAAAGAATTCGTTTTTCTTCTTTAATGCTTCATCTATTTTATTATACTTGATAATCAAAGAATTCATTTCATCCACTATATTTTTAATATCTTCTGATGATATTATTTTATTTTCTGCTTTTATAGTAGAATCATAATTATTATATTCTTCTACTTTTTCTTCAGGATACTTTTCCTTAAGTGTCTCATATTCTTGTCTATTTTGTTCTAGATATTTTTCATATACACTTCTTGCATATCTTAATGCTTCTTGCTTTTTTTCAATTTGTTCATATTTGCTAAAAATGCTTTTGACTCTTTCTTCCATTCCTGGTAACCAAATAGGTGTTTCACCTTCAACTTCAACATAAAGTTTTTCTTGTAAGTCTCTTGTTGCACATCTTAACAAACCAAGAACTGCTCTAGGATCATTTGGATCAACCTGATTAACATATTCATATTTACTTTTTGCTTCTTTATAGTTTTGATGCTTGCTTATAAACATTTCTGCTTTTTGAATTGATTCATCATTATAATTAGTATTATAAGAATCTTTTTCAATTATTGTCGTAACATTACAATACTTACAATAAAATGATTTTGAATATTCATCAACTTCAACAGTTGCTCCACATCCAGGGCATATCATTGAAATTAATTTCATATTATCAACTCCTTATTATATTCCTCTTATTCTTTTTAATGCTTCATCATATATATTTTGTAATTCTGGATAATCATTTATATTTGAATCAATAAATTGATCAGCTAATTCTTTATTTTTTCTCATCAATATTGGAAATAATAATCTTATAGCATTCATATTCTCATATATAAATGGTAAAACCTTATTAGGTTCATAATCCAATAATTCTTCCAACTTACCTACTAGTTTTTGTGAAGGAATATAAGTAGTATGTAAGAAAGGAGATTCCTTTAGTTTCATAACACTTGTAGATTCAACTGCAACAACCTTCATTGGCTTTTGTTCAGTTTTTCTCATTGGCTTTTCTATTGGTTTTTCTACATTTTTAACAATAGGTTTATGGATTTCAGGAGTTGGTGTTGATTTAAATTTTTCAACTACATCTTTATCAAATGCAATATTTTTAGAATCAATTCCAACTTCTTCAAACTTTCTCATTATTGCATTTTTTACTCTTTCCTTAAATTCAGGATCTTTTTTATTAATCATAGGAGCTATAGATTCAATTATAGATTTAATTTTATATGTTTGTATAACATATTTTTTCTTATGTCTTAAATCAATTTCTATTTCAGTTTCATTTGATTCTTTATTTAATATTTTAATGAAATCTTCTGATAAATTTCTTAGAATTATTTGATATAAATAATTTTTAAATTTAGGATCATTTAAATCTTCTTCTGAATAGCCTAAATTTTCCATAACAACTTTTTTATCATAAGGTCTATTCTCTTTTTTAGCTAATTTTTTTTCATGATCTGAATTATAAAAATATGATGCTTTCATTTCTTTAAGTATTTTTTCAGCTAATAATACTGATAGATATTCATGAATATGTATAGTATTATTTCTAAATGTTATTAATCTAAAATAATTATCTTTTATCCAGTTTTTTAACTCTTCAGTTATAGCTTCATCTATTTTTTGTACTCTAATACTTGAATATGATTTCTTTCGATTATATCTTACAGGTTCGGAGCCATATCCTACCTTATTATCAATTTTACCAGTTAATAAAGGTGGAGTACTAAATCTTTCATATATCTCTGGATATTCTTTTTTTATTTCATTAATAATAGAAAGAGTATCTAATATATATTTAGTATTTGTATATATAACTATAGTGTCATCTCTGCCACCAGTTTTAGCAAATTTAAATTCATATGGCATATTTCTTTGTTCACATTTTTTTATATATATCATTGATAATTTTAAAATATCAAGTGGATCAGCATTTAAATAAAATCTATGTTCTATATTAAATGAATTTGTTCTATATGCTGATATTGTGGATGATGATAAATATTCCCATGAAGAATAATGTCCATCTTTATCCCAGGCATATTTTTCAAATGCATCTTTTAATTCTTTATCAGTATATGAACCATGTAAAATTTTCCTAGCTTCAGCTTCTGTTTTTACATTAGGAACTTTTAATAAATAATTTCTTAATTTTATAAAACTATCATCCATGAAACCATGGGATTTTAAATCTTCAAATCTTTGACGTGATAATGAAACTACATTATTTTTCCATGCATTAAAAAGACCAGCATAGAATTTATCTTTGTCGGCTTCGTATAATCTTCCAACATTTTCTTTCTTTGCTGTTTTGATAAGTAATGTATATAAATCCATTACACGTTCCTTAGATTCACCATATTTATCAATTAATAAATCAATGAATCCAGGTTCATCTAATGGATTTTTTATAGAACGATAAATATCTATAAGTTCCATACTATCACCTTATTTAATTATAAAATATTTTATATCTAATTTAAATGATTTTTATTTATGAAATATAAAAATAATGATATATTATGAGTGGAAAGGAGTTTGAGTTTATATGAAAAAGTTTAAATTGTTATTTTCAATAGTAACTGTATTATTTTTAATGACTGGTTGTGTTAAATATAACGCTACTATGGAAATAAAAAAAGACAAATCCATGGATTTAAAAATTATCTATGCACTTGATACTTCATCGTTTGGTGATTTGGCTGAAGAAGATGTATCTACTAATTCTACTGAAACAATAAGTAAAGAACAAAAAGCAGAACTAGAGAAAAAAGGATATAAAGTCAGCGAATATAAAGATGATAAATATAATGGTGTTGAATTAACTTATTCAATCAAGAACATTGATGATGCAAGTAAAGAAGAAGAATTTGAAGTTAAACTATCAGATATGTTAAACGAAAACAGCGATAATAATCATTTCTTTGTAATAAAAAAAGGCTTCCTAAAAAATACTTATAAAGCTGTTTATAAATTCGAAACAAGTGATAGTTCATCATCAGATGGGTTAGATATGAGTGAATATCTTAAAGCTATGGATTTAAATTTCACAGTTAAATTACCAAGTAATGCAAAATCAAATAATGCTACTAAAGTTGATGGTACAACTTATACTTGGGATTTAACAAAAAATACCACATCCGATATTAATTTTGAATTTGAAATATATAACATGACTAATATTTATATATTATGTGGTATTGCTGCACTTTTAGTAATAGTTATTATAGCTTTAATTATACTTTGTACTAAAAAGAAAAAAGCATAAAAAATGAGGATTATTCCTCATTTTTTTATTGATTATTAAAGTTTTTCATTATATATTAAGTTTGAAAGGAGTTTATGTGATTATGTTAGATCTATTTTTAAAGACTACTACAACTAAGGTTAACCCATTTAATTACACTACAACTACTAATGAAACTGATTTTTTCAAGTGGTTAGATGGTGCTAGTGCTGTCCTTATTGTTTTAGCAATTTTTGCCTTTTTAATTGTTACTGCTATATGCGTGTTAATGATTGTTGCAAATTGCAAAATCTTTAAGAAAGCAGGAGAGGATTGGTGGAAAGCTCTTATTCCATTATATAATTCTTGGGTTGAAACAAGAATTGCTGGTTTAGCTTGGTACTGGTTCTTAATTTTTGCAGGATTAACTGCTTTAGTTGATAGTAAATGGAACTCAATAGTATTTGGTATTGGACTATGTTTAGTATCATTCAACTATTGTTATGGTATAGCTAAGAAATTTGGTAAGTCTGCTGGATTTGCAGTGTTAATGACTTTATTACCTGTTATTGGTTTCCCAATTTTAGCATTTGGTTCAGCTAAATATGATTCTAATGCTAAAGTTGATCCAAACGGAATTTTTTCAGTAAAAAAATAGCTAAATAAAAAAGATGAGAATTACTCATCTTTTTTTATGTCTTATTTTATAGATTGTACTTTATTAACAAAGATTGTTTCAGTAGCATTATTTGATGCATATCCTTTGTAGTTTTTACTTAAGTTTACTAATGCTTCTGCTTTTGAACTATAACTATTTACTTTAACTGAATAAGTAGATAATTTATTAATTCCTTCTTTATTAAATTTAGTAATACCATTATTTAATGATGTAGCACCATTATTTAATTTTTGAATTCCACCATTTAATTGATTCATTGCTCCTGATAAAGTTCTCATTGAATCAATTGTATTTAATGATGAATTAACAACTTGATTATTTCCACCTATTAATTGGATTAAACCTTTATTTGCTTCAATTGAAGTTTGTAATGAAGACTTAGTTTGTTTTAATAATGTAAGTGTTCCTTCTAATGAATCAACTGTTCCTTTTAATGCAGATTGTGTACCAACTAATGCATCATATTGATTCTTTAGTAAAGGTACTGTAGTTTCTAAAGTCTTAATTGTTGTAGTTAATTGTAATTTAGAAGTAATTTCACCTTTTGTTAAATATGCTATTGTAGCATCATCTACTGATGCTGGAATTGATTTTAAAGAAGTTAATTTAGATGAATATAAATCATATGCATCTTTAGCATCTTTTACTTTATCATCTACGACTGATTTTTTAGTTTTAACAATATTAAGTTGTTGTTCAGTATAAGTAATTTTTCCTTCAACTTCTATAACTTGTGTATCTAATCCTTTGTTAGCTTCTGTTAATTTAGTAATTGTAGATTCATTTTGATTTTTTAGATAATTTAATTTAGCTTCATTAGCTTTATTAGATTCTTCAGTTGGTAATTTAGAGCTAATTAAATTAACTCCATCTAATAAATCACTTGTACCATTTTTTAATTGAGTTGAGCCATCTTGAATTTGATTCATACTATCTTGTAATGTTTTAATACTATCAGTTACTTTATCTAAATCTCTAAATACTTTTACATCTTTTTCTTCTAATAATTTAGGAGTAGCAATGATATAGATATTATCCATTTTGAAATTAGTAGTATCAAATGAAAATTCAATATCATCTAAATTAGATAACTTAGATAAATTAATACTTTCATATAATCCTGGAGAGGCAATTGATGCAACTATATTTTTGTTACCTGTATTAACTACTCTACCATTTGTAGCTGTAATATTTGAATTGTTATCTGCATCAATTATAGTTCCAGCCATTACTACAAATGGAGTATATAGAGTTTCATATTTTCCATTTACTTTAACTCTATTTTTCATTTTGTTTTTTAGACTAATCTTAATTTTGATATTACCAGATTTTCCTCTGATTTCATCAGCTGATAATTCTTTACCATCTAAATAATATTTTATACCAATATTAATTGGTTGTTCTTCATCAGTACTTCCTTGATAATAAATATCTTTCCCATCAACTTTCCAAGTAATCTTAGTTCCATCTTGGGTAAATGTTTCAGATCCATTTAAATTAACTATTTCATTTAATCTTGTTTGATCTTCATATTTTTCTAAAGAAGCAGGACAAATATAATTTGTTACAGTTGCATCAACAATTGATCCATCTGTATTTAAATTTGTAAATACTGTTTCTTTTTTAGTTGCTGCAAATGTTGTTAATGGATACATAGCAATAGTTACAGCTAATAAACTTTTTAATATTCTATTATTTTTCATTTTATAAAACTCCCTTCATACCTTTTGTGGTCTTTAATATAAATTTATCTAATAATAGTAATAATGTTGGTAATATAAATACTACAACAATCATTGATATAATTGCACCTCTTGATAATAATGTACATATAGCACCAATCATGTCAATTTTTGAATATGCTGATACTCCAAATGTTGCACCAAAGAAACATAATGCTGAAATAAATATTGATGGTACAGTTGCCATTAAAGTTTCTTTCATTGCTTTATGTTTATCTTTAAACTTAGTTCTTTCTTCTAAATATTTTGTACTCATTAAAATTGCATAATCAATTGTTGCTCCTAATTGGATAGTACCAACAACTATAGATGCTATAAATGGTAATGTAGTTCCTGTAAAATATGCACATGCCATATTTACAAAGATAGCAAATTCAATTGTAGTTATTAATATAATTGGTAATCCAAATGATTTTAATACAATTAACATTAGAATAAATATTACTGCTATTGAAGCATAATTAACCATTTTAAAATCATGATCTGCAATTACTGTTAAGTCTTTCATAAGAGGACCTTCACCAGCTAATATTGCTTTATCATCATATTTCTTTACTATTTCATTTACTATACCAACTTGATTATTTAATTCATCAGATGCAACTTCATAAGTTGAATTAATAATTATTAATTGATATTTATCATTTTCCATGATTTCTTCTAAGTCATCTGGTAACATGCTAATTGGCATATTAGTTAATGTATTAGGTGATAATACTAAATCAATACCTTCTACATTTTCTAATTCTTTAACTAATTTATCTATTTGATCTTTCTTTATATTTTTATCAAGTAATACCATTTCTGGTGATACTATATTATATTCATCTTTTAATCTTGAATTAGCAATACTACTTCCTAGATCAGCTGGAAGCGATTTATCAAGTTTATAATAAACTTGAACATTTTTATTTCCATATAAAGCTGGGAATAATAATAAAATAAAAATTATTAGTATTACATATCTTCCTTTGATAATTAAATTTGTTAATTTATCAAACTTAGGCAAGAAATTTTTATGTTTTGTTTTTTCTATTAATTTATCAAATACTAATAATAATGATGGGAATATTATTACTACACATAATAATCCAAATAATACACCTTTAGCCATTACTATTCCAATGTCTTTACCTAATGTTAAATCCATTGAGCATAATGCTAAGAAACCAGCAATAGTAGTAAGTGATGAACCAATTACTGATTTAAATGTTGCTGCAATAGCATTTGCCATTGCTTTCTTCTTATCATTTTCTTTTATTTTTTCTGTTTCATATTTATGATATAAGAAAATACTAAAGTCTGTTGTAACACCTAATTGTAATACTGCAGTTATTGCTTTAGTAATATAAGATATATTTCCTAAGAAATAATTTGATCCCATATTATATAGAATAGCCATTCCTATATTTCCCAATAGGAATACTGGAACCATATATGAATCTGTAGCAAATATTAATACTATTAAACATAACGCTACAGCTATAACAACATATGCAGTTATTTCTTTATCTGATAATTCCATTGTATCTAGAACCATTGCTGTCATACCTGATACTCTACCTGGATCATTACATAACTTTCTTAATTCTCTTAAAGCTTCAATTGTTGTTTCATCTGATGTTGATGTTTCAAAAGTAACTAACATAAGTGTTGAATTGCCTTTTACTAGTTTGTCTTTTAATTCATCTGGTATCATTCCAATAGGAATTGTTGTACCTGTTACATCATATAAACTAAATACTTTGTTTACTCCTTTTATATTTTTTACTTCTTTTTCTAATTTTAAAACATCAACTGCTTTATTGTTTTCAACAAACACAAATGAAAAAGCACCAGTTTTAAAATCATCAGTTAAAATATTTTGTCCTTGTATTGTTTCTATGTCTTTAGGTAAATATACAAGAATATCATAATTGATTTTTGTATGAATATAACCAATAAGAGCAGGAATCAATAAAAGAACTGATACTATAACTATTAATAAACTATGATTACTAATAAATCCTGAAATTTTTTTCATATTATCTCTCCTTCATGTATTACATTTTATCTATTATTTTGTATTATTTAAGACATATATTTGCTATTATGTATTAATAAACAACACTTTGTTTATTATGTATGTATAAATATGCAACATTTTGTTGTATATCTTTACAAATGTACACATATAATATATAGTGTATGTACACAGGTGATGAATATGGATAAAAAAGTAGATTTAAGAATTATAAAAACAAACATGGTTTTATATGATGCATTAGTTAATCTTTTAAAAGAACATTCATTTGAAGAAATAAAAGTTTCAGATATATGTTATAAGGCATTAGTTAATAGATCGACATTCTATGCACACTTTAATGATAAATATGAATTATTTATGTCATTTATAAATGATTTAAAAGAATCATTTACTCAAGAATTAAAAACTATAGATCAAAATGTATCATTAAAAGACTATTATTTAAACTTAATTGAAGTATTCTTAAATCATGTAGAAGGAAAAGAAGATATTTATAAAGCTATTTTAACTAATAATAGAAATAGTATTATTATGGATATGATATATAATACTATCCAAGAAGATGTTAATAGTAGAATTAGAAATAATGATAAAGATGTTCCAGATGATATATTTACTTCATATTATATGGGAGCAATCGTTAATGTAGGTATTGATTGGTTAAAAGGTAATAAAAAATATACAAAAGATGAAATGCTTGAATATTTAAATAAATTAATGAATTAAAGAAGGTTATCCTTCTTTTTTTGTGTAAATCAAAACTCATATAAGGATTAGATACAATTTATTTATGTTATAATTTTTATAGGTGATAATAAATGAATAGACAAGTTGTATTAGCCATCATGGATGGTGTAGGATTAACTGATAAAGTTGAGGGAAACGCATTTAAAAATGCAAACACCCCAAACTTAGATAAAATAATGAGTAATTCAATTGCAATTCATGCACATGGTACTTATGTAGGATTACCAAGTGATGAAGATATGGGAAATTCAGAAGTAGGACATAATGCAATGGGATGTGGGCAAATTTATTCTCAAGGAGCAAAATTAGTAAATGATGCTATAGAATCCGGTGTATTATTCGAAGGTAATACTTGGAAAGAAGCAATTGAATATGCAAAGGATAATAAATTACATTTCATAGGTTTATTATCTGACGGTGGAGTTCACTCTCATATTAACCATTTATTAAAAATGATAGAGAACGCTAAAAAAGATGGAATAAAAGATGTTTGTGTTCATATACTACTAGATGGAAGAGACGTACCTAAAACAAGTGCATTAGAATATGTTGATATCCTAGAAAACAAATTAAAAGAACTAAACGATGATTCATTCTACGGAAGAATTGTTTCCGGTGGTGGAAGAATGAACATTACAATGGATAGATATGAAGCTGATTGGAGTATGGTTGAAAAAGGATGGCATACTCATGTTTTAGGAGAAGGTAGAAAGTTTAATTCAGCTACAGAAGCTATTACTACAGATAGAAATGAAAATCTAGATATAATAGATCAATATTTAAATCCATTTATTATAGATAATACAAATGGAACTATTGAAGATCATGATTCAGTTATCTTCTTTAACTTCAGAGGAGATAGAGCTATTGAAATATCTAGAGCTTTCGATGAAGAAAACTTTGATAAATTTGATAGAGTTAGAGTACCTAATGTTTATTATGCAGGAATGTTACAATATGATTCAGAAGTACAAATACCAAAACATTTTATAACAGAGCCACCACATATAACTAATACATTAACTGAACAATTAATTAAATATAACATAAATGAATATGCAGTTTCTGAAACTCAAAAATATGGTCATGTAACATATTTCTGGAACGGAAATAAAATCGATAAATTTAATGATGCATTAGAAACATATGATAAAGTTGATTCAGATGTTATTCCATTTGATCAAGCTCCAGCAATGAAAGCAAATGAAATAACTGACAGATTTATTGATGCAATTAAATCTAATAAATATCAATTCTTAAGATGTAATTTCCCAAATGGTGATATGGTAGGACACACAGGAAATTACGATGCTACAGTTAAAGCAATGGAAGCTGTAGATTATAACATTGGAAGAATTATGAATGCTGTAGATGAAACTAATTCAATATTAATAGTTTTAGCTGATCATGGAAATGCTGAAGAAATGATTGATGATAAAGGTGCAGTAAAAACTTCACATACAACTAATCCTGTTCCATTTATTATATATGGTAACAATATAGATAATATTAATTTCAAACAAGGTGACTTTGGGTTAGCAAATTTAGCTAGTACAATTACTGATTTACTAAATGTTGAAAGTAATCCTGTTTGGAAAGAATCTATAATAGAAATTAAAAAGAACTAGATAACTAGTTCTTTTTAAATGTAAAACAATTAATAAAACAACAACTATTATTTATTAATATAATAATTATTTGATATTATATTCTAAAGAAGATGATCAAATGAAAAAAGATAAAACTAAAATAATTTTAATGATATCACTTGTATTTATAATATTGTCTATTGTAACAATAATTATATTAATATTGGCATCAAAAGGAAAAATCAATAATAATATGACTACTTTAACAACTACACTTACAGCAGAAAATATTACAACATCAAATACAACATCAACAGGTGTTATTAATGAGAATAATCCTGGAGGTGGTGATCATGGTGGTGGTGCAAGTACAACAACTAAAACCACTTCTAAGGTAACAAACACTTCAACTATTAAAACACAAAATTCAACAACTACTGAAACAACATTGCCAAAACAATATACTTGCCCAGATGGTTATATTTTGAACAACTTACAATGTATTTCCACTAAAAAAGCTACATATGCATGTCCTGAAGGTACTACTGATTATTCAAGTGAGGAAATTCCTAGAGATACATATTGTGTTAATTTAAATGAAACATTTGATAGACCTGAAGATGGATGTCCAAGTAATTCTGGTGAAATACATATATTAGGATTTATGGGTACTCCTGAACAATATAAATGTTTACCATTACATAAAAAAGCATATGTATGTGAAAGTGGTTATTCATTAAATAATAATTTATGCACAAAAGTTGTTCCTCCAACTATAAAATAAAAAAAGATAACAAATTGTTATCTTTTTATTTTGTTTAATTTATGATGTTTTTCTTTTTCTATAAACCTACTCCTAAAACTCAAGCTTGTTATAACATACATTTTTTTATATGAAAAATCTAATTGATTACTTATCTTTTATCTACTATAATAAATTCAATAAGTGAGTGGTTTATATGGCAAACAAAAATGATAACTATTATTTCATAAATGGAAACAATGTAGAATCATCTGCAATATATGTTCCATATAATGGAACATATGTAAAAAATGTAAGAGATATTTCTGATTTTGATGAGGCTACTATAGAATTAGGAACTAATCTAAGGGATGCATTAGAAGATTGTAATCCATTAACAAAATTTAATGTACATAACTATATTGGAAAATATCCATATGCTAAAGGCATTAAAATTTTTAAACCAATTGAGATATATAAAGAAACTCCTGATATAAATGAGGTTGTAGATTTATTTAGAGAGTTAGTTGATGAAAGACAATTTAATTATTATCATGATAAATCTTTAGATGATAATGATAAACAAAGAATCGAGAGATTTATTAATCTAGTATTAAGAAAATTAAATATGAATCAAAGAAATATTGCTTTTTCTAAAGATTCAATAATAGGAAAAAATATTAAATCGAATAGATCAGATAATCTACATATATTCATGGAACAATTATCTAATTATACTCAATTAAGAAATTTACTTATAAATTATATTTCAATTAAATCAGGTAGATATATACCAACTACATATAAATTAAAGAGTATGGCAAATTCATTAGAAAATATAGAAAGATTATATCCAGAAAATCCAGAAAATATTGCTAAAGCACTTAAAGAGTATAAAGAATCTATCTTAAATATCAAAAATGAAGAAGAAAAGAAAAAAATAGAAGAAACTTTTATTGCTAATACTCAAGAAGAATATAAACAAATCACTTTATTTGATGTGTTTCATGATGAAACACTTAAATCATTAAATTTAACAAATAAAAACTAGGTTAAAACCTAGTTTTTTATTCTTTAATTGCCATATAAGAATTTATAAATTTATCTGACTTCTTTAATACTTTAAATCCCTCAGAAGGATTAGCTATATTTGAAACTGTTTCAGTTTTATCATTAATATCAATCATTTTAATTTGATTTCCTAACAATATTTTTATTATATGGAAATCAGTATCTGGATATGATTTAGTTAAATTACATATTCTAGATTCATATTCATTTAATGTAGTATCATTAAAATATTCTTCTTTAGTTGTTGTCTTTACTTCATATAAAGTTATTTTATTAATTGATTGATCATATACGGCTATATCATAACCAAATCCATCACCTATGTCTCTGGATACCCATATAACTTGCATATTTTCATTTGCAATTGAAGTTAAATAATTATAGAACATTAATTCTCCATAGTTACCTACTTTTTTAGTTTGATTAGGGTCATTTGGATTTTGGATAGTTTCATTAAATTCTAAAATAATTTCATTTGGATTAGAAGGCATTCTTTCGAACCATCCTACTCTTGCTTTAGTTCCAATATCTTCAAATGATATTTGTTCATAATTAAAGAAGAAATTTATTCTATCTAAAAAAGATTGATTATCATTATATAAGAAACGATAATTATCTCCTATAAGAATCATAACCGCTTGATCTAATCTCAAATCTTCTATTTCAAAATATTCTTCTAATATTGCTTTATCTGCCATTGGATTTGATGAATTTTTGAATGGCATATAAAAGTATTCTAATAATTGATGATATTCATTAGGATAACAATCTGTCATCATTATGTTAGCAAAATTCAAACATTCTTGTGTTTTGTTTACTAGATAATTATTAAATGATGAAATGAATTGATAAATAGCATCATTACCTTTACCTGCTCTATAATCTTCAAATGTTCTTTTTATATCTTCTATAATAGTGCTCTTTTGATATCCTTCACCATTTAAGAAGTGAACAACATTATATGCATGATACATATAAACTCCCCTTTACTTGGTTATATATAATATCACTTAATATTTTATATATCAAATATTAAGTGTATACCTTATATACATATTAAGTAATTATTATTGATTTTTATCCCTATTTCCTGTAATATTATACTAGGCAAGGAAAACTTGCCGATATCTCTAACGATTTTTACTTAGTGTTAGAGTATATCAACCAAAACCCCCTGAAGGACCTCGAAAGAGGTCCACTTTTTTTATTTAGAATGATATAATTGATAATAGGTGAATAATATGGAAAAGAATAGAAAGATGTTTAATAGATATGTATTCTTATCAACATTTGCAAGAAATCTTATAGAACTTTTCATTGGTACTATATTATTTAAAGCAGGATTTGATTTAAATAATATCATATTCTATTATTTGTTTGTTAATATATTTTCTTTTATACTATCTTTTCCATGTATATATATAGCTAAAAGACATTCTAATAAGATATTAACTGTAATTGGTATAATAGCTTTTATACTTGTACAGATAGTTCTTAATTATGTAAAAATAAAAATATGGTATTTAATATTACTAGCATTTTTATATGCTCTTTATAGAAGAGCATATTGGATGTCTAGAAGATATTATACTTTCCAAGTAATTGATAAGAATAATACTTCTAAAGATTATTCTTGGGTATCTATATTAAATCAATTAGCATTATTATTAAGTTCTTATGTTGGCTCATTATTATTAGAATTTGTTTCTATACATGTAATAACATATATATCAATTATGCTATTATTAGTAGGATTATATTGCGTCTATAAAATGGATTTTGAATATGAAATAAATAAGACTAAAATTGATTTAGTTGAAACCATAAGAGTTACACATATATCTAGTATTATTTCTATAGGATGTTACGAATTACAAAATGTAATAACATTCTTATTACCACTATATATAGTAATATATGTTAAAAATACATATACTGCTGTAGGAATAATAAACTTATTAGCTCAATTAGCTACTATAATATGTGTTTATTTATATGGTTTATTAATTAATAAAGATAAGAATTATCTAAAATTTAGTATTGTATTCTTACTTATATTTAAAATATTACAAATTAATACATATGGAATTCTATTATTTATAATTACATTTATAAGTGGTTTAGCAACTAAAATGTATGAACAATCATTTAATAAAGAATTATTATTGTTATCAAAAAATTATGAATTTCACAATTTTAATCTATTATATGAATGTACTCAAAATATATTTAGAGTAATAACTGTAGCAATATTATTATTCTTTGTTAATGATGTTAAAGTAATGTTATATGTAGTATTAACAATAATAGCTATACCATTACTAGTGAAGTTTAAAACAGAAGTTAAAACTAAAAAGAGTAAAGTTATATGGCATGAAAAAAACTAGCGTTTAAAGCTAGTTTTTTTATTATACTAAACGAAGTTTCTTTTGATCTTCTTCTTCCTTTTCTTCTTCGTATTCATCCATCTTTTGCTTAGTTGCTGCAAATAAATCACCAACTATAAATCCAAATAAGCTAGAATACTTAAGTGTATTACCAAGTTGATCTTTAACATCATCTCTTTGTGCTTCAGCTGCTTTTTCTTTCATTTCTTCTTGATATTTTATTGTAATTGGTAATGGGAAGAAATGATAAGTAGCTCTGTAATTGAAATCAAAGTTATTTACAATATTACTTTCTACTAACAAATATGGCATAACTTCTTTTCTGAAGTTATTTCTCTCAATTGAATCACCAGTTGCATTATAATGAGCAAATAAATCTCTAGATGAACTTATAGATCTAATCTTAGGTATATCTAATAAATAGAATTGTTCATCATTATATTTAACTAAGTTCATTGTAAGATTAGTTTCTTCATTCTTATCATATACAGAAACTGTTCTTACAGATAAACCAGCTTTCTTAGCTAACACTGTGAATAACTTAGCATAATATCTTTCAATATTTTCATCTAGATCATAAGTTTTATCATTACTGATATCAACTGTATTAACTGGATGATGATAGTAATTAGGATCTATCTTTTCATCTTTAAGATTATCTTTAACTGTAGAATAATTTAAGTGTTCAATCAAATAAGCTGCAATATTAAATGCTTTTATTTGATCATTGGTACCATCTTTTTGATTGATATCATTATAGATTTCATCTATTTGTTTTCTCATTATTTTAATATGATCTGTTTCCATTACTTTAGATTCATCATAGTTAACTAAGTAATCATAGAATAATACTCTAGAAGCATCATCTTCTAAGTTCATATTATAAATAGTATAATCTTTATTTATTCTAGACATATCAAATGTGTTATCAAATTCAGCTGATAATTCATTGTAATCAAATAATAGATCAACATGTTGTACTTTTGATTCATTTAATAATCTAATGCTTTCATCATCTAACATACTTGCATTTCTAATTTTAATAGTTTTTAAATTAGGACATTCTTCTAATACATCAGCTAATTCAAAATGGAATAAATCTATTTCAATAGAAGTACATTTGCTATAATCTACATTTCCTTTTAAAAAAGCATCTATTTTCTTTAATAAGTTTTTATCTTCCATTCTCTTTGGATTAGTATTGTAGTATTCTGCTGTTGCAGAATCAAACATTGCTTCATATGCTTTTGGATTAATCCTTTTTATTGCATCTGCTTCTTCTTTAGAATCAATTGCTAATGCTCCACCAAAAACAGAATAGTAAGTAATTGCAGCTCCTAATCCTGCTGCTAATAATTTAACAAATTCTTTTTGTGCTATTTTTTTTACTCCTGTTACTTTCATATTTTCACCCTTCTATTCAATAATATCACATCAACATAAATTGTTGTTGATAAGTGTAGCCTTATTAACACAATTAAAATAAACCAAATGCTTAGAATTAATTGTTTTCCATAAGACAATGTAATATATTACTATAATATTTATAATTAGCAAAGTCATTTTCTATATTTTCTTTAATAAATACATCAGTATCTTTCTTACATTGTAATAAAATCTTATAATCCGTTTGTAAATTGGCAATTTTAAATACCATATCACCAGATTGTCTTACTCCAAATAAGTCGCCTGAACCTCTTAATTCAAAATCTTTTTCAGATATATAGAAACCATCATTTGATTCACATAGTACTTTTAATCTATCTGAATCTTTATCAGATAATAAATAGCAATATGATTGTAGAGAGTTTCTTCCAACTCTACCTCTTAATTGGTGAAGAGTTGCAAGACCAAATCTCTCAGCATTGAATATTGTAATTACGGTAGCGTTTTTAACATCAACACCAACTTCAACAACAGTTGTAGATAATAGAATATCTGAATTACCATCTTTGAAATTGTTCATTACTGAATCTTTATCAACATTTTTCATTTTACCATGTAAAATATCTATTTTTGTTTCTTTAGGTAAGTATTGTAATAATATTTCTTTTATCTTTTTTAAATCATTTAATTCATTAGTTTCTTCATCATCATTTTCTATTAATGGCGCTATTACATATACTTGATGACCTTCTTTTATTTGTGATTCTATCGAATCCATTACTGTCTTTATATCATTGAACTTATATTGTTCAGTTATTATATCTTTTCTACCAGATGGTTTTTGTTTAATCATGGATATATCCATATCTCCATATATTGTTAATGCATATGTTCTAGGTATTGGTGTTGCTGACATATATAATACATCTACAAACATACCTTTATTTTTTAGTGCATTTCTTTGGTTAACCCCAAATCTGTGTTGTTCATCTGTAATAACTAAACCTAAGTTATTAAAAACCACTTTATCTTCTAGAATTGCATGTGTACCAATTAAAACATCTATAGAACCATCTTCTAATCTCTTATAGATATCTTCTTTATCTTTTTTTGATACTGAACCAACTAATAATGCAACATTTAAGTTTAATTTTTTAAATAAATCCATAAAGTTTTTATAATGTTGTTCAGCTAATACTTCAGTTGGTGCTAATAATGCACTTTGATATCCACATTCATGATTTAGTAGGATAGAAAGGAAAGATACAATTGTTTTTCCTGATCCAACATCACCTAATATTAATCTGTTCATTCTTTTAATACCTTTAAAGTCAGATATGATATCATTAAACGTAGACAATTGGTCTTCAGTTAAATCAAAAGGAACATATGATAATACTTTCTTTATCATTTCTTCTGATATATCTTTTACAACAAAATCATCGAATATTTGATTCTTATATTTTATTAAATTAATTTTAAACATAAATTCAAATAATTCTTCATATTTCAATTTGATAGTTGCATCTTTTAATCTTTTTGAATCTGATGGATGATGTATTTCTTTGATAGCATCTATGGTATTCATTAATTCATATTTAGATGAAATATTACTTGGCACTATTTCGTTTATATAAGAATTATTAACAGCAACATCTATAGATTTAATTAATGTAGCCTTAGATAATCCAGATACCATATGATAAACAGGTTCAACTTCTGTTTTTAATATGGGTTTAAATTTAATATCTGCACATACAAAATTATTTTTTAATTTATCATATTTTCCAATTAAAGATATAGTCTTTCCTATAGTAATAAGTCTTTTATAAAAATCACGATTAAATATAACTACTTTAATATTTATATTATTTGTTTCAAAAGTAAAGGTTAATCTATTAAAACCTCTTCTAATATAAAATACATTTGCATTTGATGTAACAGTTCCAGTTACTACAATAGTATCATCTGAAGAAGCATCAAGAATATTTGAAGGAGTATAAATATTATATCTATATGGATAATATCTAACTAAATCGTCAATTGTATATATATTAACTTTATTTAATAATTCTAATGTTTTAGGTCCAATTCCTTTTATATTTATTAGTTCCATATATATGCTCCTTTCATATTTTTATTATAACATTTATAATCTATAAAATACTAAAAAATACCTCATTTATAACTTGAAATTATATTTAAATTATAGGATATAACCTGAGGTTATACCCTGGTAAAAAAATTATGAAAAATACCTAAAAATCGATATATTTTAGTTGACAAATATACCCCTTTCGATTAGTATATATCTTACCAATTCACTTACAGGCGAATTGGTGCTAGTATCACACTAGCCAACCCCTTTTTATTCTTTGAAGCTGGTCTCAGGGGGCCGGCTTCTATTTTTTTTAGATATGAAATGATTAATAAAAGAGAGACTGTTTAGTCTCTCTTTTATATTGCATTTTTTATATAATTTATAAAGAATATAAATAAGTTTGCTGATCCAACAGTAAGAGTAAATGTAATTAATAATACAAGTAATCTTGTTTGCCATATAGCACCTTTATATATTATTTTTTCAAAGTTTATTCCACTTACAGCAAATACTGAGGATAATAAGCAAATTGCATATATAATTAATTCAATCATTATTTTTCTATCTCACTTATCTTATTAATTCTTCTTATATGTCTTTCATCATTTGAAAATTCTGTTGTTACAAATTTATCAATCATTATCTTTAAATCATCTAATGGAGCTTTATATGATAATGCAATAATATTAGCATTGTTATGTTGTCTAGCTAAGAATGCTTCTTCTTCTGAAGATACTTTAGCACATCTTACACCTTTAACTTTATTAGCAGCAATAGACATACCTATTCCTGTTCCACACATTAGAATACCTAAATCTACTTCATTATTAGAAACTGCATTTGCTACTCTTAATGCAAAATCAGGATAATCATCAGTAGGATTATTGTCTTTAGACATATCTACTACTTCTATTCCTTTAGTTCCTAAGAAAAATATTAATTCTGATTTTTGTTCTACACCATTATGGTCTGTTGCTATAGCTACTCTCATATTATTTATCCTCCTTCATAGCTTCTTCAAATCTTGGAAGTAATCCATATCTATCTTTTTTATGTACTGGAAGTTCATATAAATCATGTCCAGGGAAATCATTTCCTTCAATTAAACAAGGAACTTTTTCTCCTAAACAGACATCCCATGCAATATATCCAACTTCAGGTACTACATCACATGCATCAATACATAATTTTTTTACTTTATCCCACATAGGAATTTTGATTCCTACTATTTTAACTTTAGTTTCTGGATGTTCTTCAAATACATTTGTATCTTTATCTATCGCTGGATAATTAATCATTCCTGTTTCAACATCTATAGCTGTTACCATTCCACCATGGTTAAAGTTATCTACAACATTACCATGATTTCCAATTCTTAAATAAGCAGTAACTACTTTTTTATTTAATGTTACTATTCTTAATGTATTAACTGAATGAGGATATAATTCGTTTAATAAATGATGTTGTTCAGCAACATCTTCTACTAATGTTTGTCCTGATTCCATTAATTGGTCATATAGCTTATCGGTATCTTTAGGTACTTTAATTTTGTCTACACCTTTACCACATGATAAATCTAATGGTTTTACTACTACTTCTTTTTTACCTTTTAAAAACTTTTTAAAATCATCTTTAGATGCATCTTTAAGATATATCCATTCTCTATTTAAATACTTATCAAATAATTTATTAAATAAAGCCTTATCTTCAAATATATTTATTTTAGATTTATCATTGAATCTTTTAACGATGTCATTATTAATACCACGAGTAATAATTGTTTTTCTTTCATCGTCATTCATATCAAACATTCTAAATTGATAATAATCAACATATCCTGCTCCATATTTTCTAGCACATGATGCCCAATCAAAGAAAATACCAATTCTATTTTTATGATTAATATCATGAACCATGTTCATAGTTTTAAACATGTTTTTATAGTTCATTGATACTATTCTTTTAAATATATAACTTAATTTCATAGTTACCACCCTTATATGTATTATATCATTATATATAAATTAATTATTATTTAATGATATAAGTTTACAAATAAAAAGTAAGAGTTTCCTCTTACTTATATTATTCAAGTCCGTATTTCTTATTAAATTTTTCGATAGAACCTGTTTTTTTCTTCTTTCCTTGAGCTCCAGTATAGAATGGATGACATTCAGAACAAACTTCTAATTGTTGTTCTTCTTTGTTACTCATTGCTTTGAAAGTAGCTCCACATGCACATTTAAAAGTACATTCTACTTGTTCAGGATGTAAATTCTTTTTCATTTAATTTTCTCCTTTCGCCAAGACATATTCATGCCTTAGAAATAATTACTTGATTAGTATAACGAAAATACCAATAAAAATCAAGTAAATTATATTAATTATCTGTAAATTGAATAGATGCTCCTACTCCATTTAATTTATCTACAATTCTTTCGTATCCTCTTAATAAATGCTCTATATTCGAAATTGATGTTACTCTATCTGCAATTAAACCTGCAACTAACATAGAAGCACCTGCTCTAAGATCTGTTGCTTTAACTCTAGTACCATGTAATTTAGTAGCACCAGTTATTACTGCTTTCTTATCAAAAGTATTAATATGAGCTCCCATTGATACTAAATGAGGAATATGTCTTAATCTATTTTCATAGATTGTTTCTTCAAATATAGATTCACCTTCACATTGAGTTAGGAATGTACTCATAGGTTGTCCTAAGTCTGTTGGGAATCCTGGGTATACTGTAGTTTTAACATTAATTGCTTTTAAATGTTTTGACTTGTTTAAAACTACTGAGTTTCCAACAATTTTATAATTAGCTCCTGCTTCTTTTAATTTATATAATAAAGATTTGATGTGTTCTTCTACAATTCCAGATACTTTTAGATTTTTACCTAGAAGTGCTCCAATTATTACATATGTACCAGCTTCAATTCTATCTGGTATAACAGTTACTTCTCCATCTCCTAAAGATTCAACACCTGTTACTTCTATTGTTCCTGTACCTGCTCCTTTTATTTTAGCTCCCATGCTAATTAAAAAATCAGCAACATTTACAATTTCTGGTTCTCTTGCAGCATTTAATATTCTAGTAGTTCCTTTTGCAAGAACACCAGTTATCATACAATTAATTGTAGCTCCTACTGAAGGTACATCAAAGAATATTTCAGTTCCTTCAAGTTTTTTAGCTTTCATACTATAATGTCCGTGAGTTTCCTTAATTGAAACCCCCATTTTTTCAAACGAATTTAAAGTAAAATCAATTGGTCTAGATCCAATTATACATCCACCTGGATATGATATATCTGCTTTTTTATATTTTCCTAATAAAGAAGCCATGAAATAATATGAGGCTCTTAATTTGTTTGTATATTCCTCAGCTATTAAAGTATTTTTTACCTGGCTATTATCAATTTCCATGATTTCATCATGATAATTAACTTTGGATCCTAATTCATTCATTATTTCAATTAATGCATGTACATCTGAAATATCTGGTACATTTTTTATAACACATTTACCAGATGTTAAGATAGATGCTGGTATAAGAGCAACTATCGAATTCTTAGCTCCTCCAATATGAATTTCACCAGAGAGTTCCCTTCCACCTTTAATTATAAGTTTTTTCACATAATCACCTTCTAGCTATATTATATCATTTAAATAAAAAAATAAGGTAATTTCTTACCTTATTTACTTATTATTGATATTATGTCATCTGCATTTGTATTTGCAATATCATGTGTACCGCCTTCAATGACTTTAATACTATCTTTAAATTTAGGATTAATATTATTAATTACATATGATGGATTAACTTGTTTATCAATTGAACCATATATAATTTTAATGTTCTTCGGATCAATCTTCTCTAATTCATCTAATAATTCAACTCTAACTATATTTTGATATGTTTCATTTAAAAATTTTGTACCATTTATCATATAATTATTTTTAATAATATGAACTAGATAGAAATCTCTTAATCTATTTCTTAATGGTTGCATAAACTTTGGTGTTTGAATAATATGTTTAGATTTTTCTTTATTTCTAGTTATTGCTGGTGAAACTAATAATAGTTTTTGACTATTATCAAACAATAAATTATATTCAATTGCTACTGCTCCACCAAAAGAATATCCTAAAATATAATCTGGTTTAATGTTATTTTTATCTAAATATTCTTTAACATAATTAGCAAAATCAGATAATTCCCATGCTCTTTCAGGTTCTGGTTCACCACAAAAACCTGGGAAAGTTAATTTATAAACATCATATTTTTCAGATAATTTATCTACAAATTCTTTTCTATTATTCCATACATCTTTTGATTCAGTTAAAGATGTATAATTTTTCCAATTCCATCCATGTAATAATAATATTTTCTTTTTCATATTTTCTTCACCTTCATAATTGGATATTTTTCTTTATCATATATGCTAAGATTTTCTTCTTTATATTGATCCCATACACGATAATATCCTGAATAATGATATATAACAGTTCCATCTATATCATTCATAAATGAATGATCACTAACTATTTCAACATTTGGTTCATCTTTTAATTCATCTAAATATTCTACATCATCAAATATAAATACTTTAACATATTTATTAAAATGTTGTTTTATGTCTGCTATTCTAAATGTATTTTCTGCACTTCCAACTTTTCTTAATACTAAATATTTATTTTTGTACATATTATCAGATAATTCTTTGATTCTCTCAAATGTAGTTATATCTCCATCAAATATAATTCTTTTTCCACTTATATATTCAGTTTGTAATCTATTTTCAACTGGTTGATATGAATTCATACCATTTTGAATATGTTCGTTTGATATACCTATATGTTTTCCAATTTTATAAGCAGTTAAGAATTGCTTTTTAGATAATGTGGATAACATAAATGGATTAACAACTATTTCATTTTCTATATTAAATTTTTCATCTTCAACTGTTGTTTCAGATAAATCAATTCTATCTAATTGTAATTCTGGATTATATAAAATAGATTCATCATCATATTTTAATTCTCCATCTTCCATATGTAACCTATCTAAATAAGGATCTCCTTCAATGATATATCCTTGTTTAGCATATTGAAATATAGCTGATTTAAATCTACATATATCATCAATTGTTTTTAAACCATCTACACCTAAATGTGATGATTCAATATTTAATATTGCAGCAATTTCTGGTTTTAATAAATCAGCAAGTATTTTTACATGATCATGATAATAGATACTATTTTCAGTAACTATATAATCTATATCATCATTTAATAAATTAATAATATTTGCTTTTAATACTAATGGTGTTATTCTTTTAGAATAAATACGCATTACTCTTTTATCTTGTTTTAATATTGATTCAATTAATCCAACACACGTTGTTTTACCAACTGAACCAGTTACTGCTACAGTTTTAGCATGTGATTTATTTTTAAAATAATTAAATAAATCATCTATTGTTGTATGGATATCTTCAACTAAAATTAATTTATCAGTTGGTGAATATTCCAAATAATCAACCATTGTTTGATCTACTACAAATGTATAATTAGGATGATCCTTAATGATTTTGTTAACATAAGGTCTTAAATCAACAGGTTTTGTATACCATCCATCTTGAATTTCTTCTTCTTTTGCATATGTAATAAAATACAATGGATTTTTTGCATATTCTTCATATTTTGTTTTTGCAATCGAAACAATTCTAAAATAATCAAATTCAGTTTCGCGTTCCAAATTATTTAAAGCTAATATTGGAGTAACGGTGCTCAACTCATCAAGTGTAATCTTATTCAATTTTCATCTACTCCCCTAATATATTATATCATATTTATATAATATATAAATAAAAATAATCATTAGGTTCCTAATGATTATTTATTGATAATAAATAAATATCTATCTCTTTGTGATAAATCTTTCTTAATTATGACCTTTGATTTAGGATAATATGCTTTAGCATATTGTTTTAAATATTTGCCTTGTCCACATCCTATTTCAAAAGCTAATATATTCTTATCTGTAGTCCATTTTTTTGCATTCTTAATAATATATTCATAATATTTTAAACCTTCATGATCAGCAAATATTGCATTCTTAGGTTCATATTTTATTTCAGGTCCAACTGGTTCATCTTTCGAAACATATGGTGGATTTGAAATTATTAATGAATATTTATTAATTGGTTTATAATGGAATATATTTTTCTTAATAAAATTAATTGTAGCATTATAATTAGAAGCATTTAATTTAGCTAATTTAATTGCTTTTCCATTAACATCTATAGATGTTATTTCTAAGTTAGGTAATTCTTTTTTTAGTACTACAGGAATACATCCTGTTCCTGTGCCTATATCTAGAACTGATATATCATCCATGTTTTCATCTTTTAATAGTTTAATAGTTTCTTCTAATAATCCTTCTGTTTCAAATCTAGGTATTAATACACCTTTTTTAACAAATATTTCATATCCATAGAAGTCTACATTACCTATTAAATATTGAATTGGATAATCTTTTTCGATTAGTTTAACTACTTTTTCTAATTTTTTGTCTTTATATTTTTCAGTTAATAGTATCCAATCTAAATCAGTTACTTTAGATGGTTTGTTCATCTGCTAACTTTCTTCTTTGATCTTCTGTAATTAATGCTTCTATAATAGCATCTAAATCGCCATTCATAACTCTATCTAATTGCATTACTGAGAATCCAATTCTATGATCAGTTACTCTGTTTTGAGGATAATTATATGTTCTTATTTTTTCAGATCTATCTCCAGTACCGATTTTACTTCTTCTTTCAGCACCTTCTTTTTCTTCTTTTTCTCTTAATTTTAAGTCATATAATCTAGTTTTCATGATTTGGAATGCTTTTTCTTTATTTCTTAATTGAGATCTTTCAGTTTGTTGGTAAACAATTATACCTGTAGGTATGTGAGTTAATCTAACAGCTGAGTCAGTTGTATTAACACCTTGTCCACCATTTCCTGAAGCTCTAGTAATATCTACTCTAATTTCATCCATTGGTAATTCAAAATCAATATCTTCTGCTTCTGGCATAACAGCAACTGTTGCTGTAGAAGTTTGAATTCTACCATTTGATTCAGTTACAGGTACTCTTTGTACTCTATGTGCTCCTGATTCATATTTTAATTTAGAATAAACATTATCACCTTTAACATAGAATTCAATTTGAGAATATCCTCCTGCAGTTCCGGGTTCTTCATTGATTACTTCAATTTTCCAACCTTGTTTCATAGCATATTGAGTATACATTCTATATAAATCACCTGCAAAGATATTAGCTTCATCTCCACCGGCAGCTCCTCTTATTTCCATGATGATATCTTTACCATCATTTTCATCTTTAGGAATTAATAATACTTCAATCTTTTTATTTAATTCTTCTAAATGATTTTGAGCTTCTTCTAATTCAAGTTTGGCCATTTCACCCATTTCAGGATCTTTAATCATTTCTTTTAATTCTTCTATATCTTCAGTAGTTTTCTTTAAATCATGATAAGCATTAACAGTTTCTTCAATTGATGCTTTTTCTTTATTAAGTTTCATCATTATATTATAGTCTGATAATGTTTCAGGATTACTTAATTCTTCTACTATTTCATTATATCTTTTTTCTATTATTTCTAATCTTTCTATCATTTTTATAACCTCCATCTATTGTTTTAATAGATATTAGCTATATTTCTTGATTTGAACCATTTTCATCTGAGTCATCAATTATAACTAAATCTTTAAAATCATCTTCCTCAGGATCATCATCTAAATCGTCATCATCATAGTTGATTTCAGAATCATCTTCTTCGTCTGTTAATTCTTCTTCATTTTCTTCAACTTCTAATTCTTCTTCATCTTCTTCATCATCTGATGCAACAATTACTTTATGTTTTTGATTAACTTTTAAATCCCAGTATCCTTTTTCTACCATAGTAAATCTCATATCTGTTGATAATAATTGAAAGAAATCTGCGATATGATTTTCGAAATCACTTTCTGGTAAATTCATTAATCTAATTACTTCTTTAAATAAATCTTGGATTTTTTGTTTTTTTCCTTTTTGTTCTAATACATAAGCTGCTACGTCTCCATAAGACATAGTTTCAAGTTGTTCACTAGTTAAGCTTAATTTTGCCATATAATCTTCCTCCAATTTAAATTTCACTAAAAACAACATAATTTTAGCATATAATCATACGTTGTCAATGATTTTTTTATTAATAATTTATTATTATTTTATTATTAGTTATTTCCTCACCTTCATAGGTATATTCTATTTCAATATTATTACCATCTTTCTTAACAGAATGATTAATTATATTCATTTCAAATGTATACCCATTTAAAGCTATTAAAACAAGCTTTTTAGCTATATTTATATCAATAGTATATTCATGATTAGTTTTAACTAAATTATTTGTTATTAAGTCTAATTTATAGGTATCTTTATCTATCTTAAAATTTAATATATCATCTTTAATAAAATAATTAGATGTTTCATCTATTTCTAATTTATTATTTGAATATAATTTAAATGTAAGTGATTTCATATAACTAAGTCCTTTCTCGTCGGTATTATAGCATATTTCATAAAAAAAGATACTATTTCTTAGTATCTTCTTCATCTCTTGGTATTCTAATAACAAATTGATATTCTTCATCAAAGTTAAATTCTTCTGAAGAAACTACCAAATTGCATTCTTTACAAGCATCCATGATTCTCTTTATTCCAGCTATTACATCATCTGCTGTTTCATATTTTTCATCTTGTACTACTTGTTTAACAACAGTTGGAGTTTGTGTAGGAGTATCATCTTGTGTTTCTTCTGAATCATCATTATCTTCAAGTTCAAGAAGATCATAGTCATCTCCAACTCCAACTCCATTTACTGCTTGAGTTTGGAATGGATTAAATCCAAATCCTAGAGATGAATCCATATTTGCTGCTTCATCTTCTAATTTATTACCAAATAATGTATTATTTTTTGGTTTCTTTTCTTCTTTATTAGTTTGATGTTGATATATAGGAATATCAGTTGCATATGTAGGAGTTATATCTTGAGCTGTTTGAGTAAGAGTTTCAATATCTATATCACCCTTACCAATGTTAATTCCACCTACTGCAGCTTTTTGATTATCATATAATCCTAATATTTTATCTATTTCTTTTTCTAAATCTCTTACTTTTATTCTTTCTTGAATTACTCTATTTAATAATTCAACTTGTTTCTTAGGATCTTGTACTCTTAGTAATGATCTAGCATGTCTTTCAGAAATTTGATTTTTCATTAAAGCTTCTTGTACAGCTTTATCTAATTGTAATAATCTAATCTTATTAGCTATGTTAGATTGAGAAGTTCCTAATCTTTGAGCTAATTGTTCTTGTGTTAAGTATTTTCTATCTAATAATTTTTTATAACTTTGTGCTTCTTCAATTGCAGATAATTCTCTTCTTTGTGTATTTTCAATGATAGCAACTTCTGCAGATTCATTATCATCTAAGTCAGTTATAATTGCTGGAACTTGCATCATTCCACACATTTGAGATGCTTTAAATCTTCTTTCACCTGCTATTATTTCATATTTATCTGCTACTCTTCTAAGTACTAAAGGTTGGATAATACCATGTTGTTTGATGGAATTAGCTAATGTATTTAAAGCTTCTTGATCAAATTCTAGTCTTGGTTGAAATCTATTTGGGATAATTTGATCTACTGGAATCATTCTTATTTGTGCTTCCATCTTCATGATAACCCTCTCCTATTCTATATATAATTATATATTTATGTGGCTTTTTTTTCAATATAAAAAGATATTAGAGTTTTCTAATATCTTATCTATTTTAATAACAACCTGAGAAGTCCATATTAGTACAAGTAATATAACAGAAAGCCATGATTAATATTAATCCAACTACTTCCATGATAGCTGTAATAATAAATATCCACATTGTTACCTTACATAATACATTCTTAGGATATTTCACTCTACCTACTATCATGATAACCCAAGAAGATAAATATCCAACTCCTATTAGACTTGCTACAATACCAGATATAGCACTATAATTACTTTTTTCTATTGTATTCATAATAGGACTTAATAATGATGTAAGAAAAGGAGTTCCAAAATGTAATATTAATGCTATTATTCCAAATACATTACCTTTCTTTTTGTCTTCAACAGTTTCTAAGACAACATTATTTGGTTTTATAGTTGTTGCATTTTCAGATACTGGAGTACCACATAAAGTACAAAAGTTGTTCTTTTCTTGTAATTCTTTGCCACAATTCTTACAGTATTTCATATATCTCACCAATTATAGTATAAAATAAAAAAGAAACTTTTTTAGTTTCTTTTTATTTTTTTCTTTTTATTTACAATAAATATTACACATACTAATACTATTAATAAAATGGAAAATATTTGGTTTGCTGATATTATTTGATTAATATGAGAATCTCTAAAAAAATCTAGCAATCCTTTTAAAACTGCTCCTACTACAATAGTTATATAAATAATATTACTATTATTTTTATACTTATTTAAAATTATAAATGCAATTATAAATGTAACAGTTTCAATTAATTGTATCGGTAATACATTATAAACATCATTGAATGGATATGAAACATTTAATGGACCATTATAAGGAATACCATAACAACATCCTGCAAAAAAACATCCTAATTTTGATATTCCATATATCAATGGTAAAGATATAATTGTATATTTTAATATTTTATTATTATTTGGAACTATAAAATTAAATATAATTGCTGAAAGAATTAATCCTATTAATCCACCATATGATGATAATCCAATTCTAGTTAGACTAAAATCACCTGATGTAATCATAGTAAAATATATTCCAAATATAATAGTAAATGGAAATACCAATATAAAATATAATAATAGTCTTCTATCTTTTTTTATAAGATTTTTTATATTTAATAGTATATATATCATTCCAGCTAATATAGAAGATACTATCATTATTCCATATATTGGAAAATTAATTTTATTTATTATCATATAATCACCTATTCACATCCACGTAACATACTTCCACATCCAGACAAAAATTCACCTACCATATGACCTATTATTACTGCACAAAAGTATATGAAAAATATAAGACATAATAATGTAATAATCATTCCTATAGTTTTATATGATTGGTTTGTACAAGTACATGCTGTAATAATAGAAGAAACCACAAGTGAAAGTAACAATATTCCTGATACTGCTAGAACAATTGGATTATTATTAAATGTTTGTACAATTAAAGATATAATTGTAAGAATAAAAAACAAGATATTTACTGTTAATATACTATTATCTGTTGATGAAATCTTATTATCTTGTGATACTGAACTATCATTTTCGGTTTCATTATTTTGTTTTGAATTAACTTCTTTGATTTCTGCTTCAACTTTTTCATTAATTCTTTTTATATCTTCTTCATCACTATTATTTATAAAATTTTCTATTAATGAACTAGTAGAAACAGATTCCAATTCTTTATAATGTTTTTCAACCGGTTTTGCAGTCTTTTCTTGTTCAGGCAAATATTTATTTTCCATATTAAACTCCTATATTCTATTATAAGTATACATAAAAAAAATAACTATTACTAGTTACCTTTTTTTATTTTACCATAATTTCTTGGATATCCTTTAGGATTACTTTTTAATTTATCTATTACTAATATATTTCTTAATGAATCTTCTTTAGGAAGATTAAAAGTTATTTTTTTTGATAACTTACCATTTAATACACTAATAATTTTATCAGCTTCTTTGATTTCTTCTTCAACTGTAGCTTTTAAAGGTATAAATTTACCTCCTACTTTAACCATTGGTAAACATAGTTCAGTTAATACTCTTAAATTAGCTACTGCTCTTGAAGTAACTACATCATATTCATCTATATGTTTATGAGCATAGTCTTCAGATCTTTCATTTATTATAGTTAAATTATTTAATCCAATCTTTTCTTTTAAATTTGATAAGAATGTAGTCTTTTTATTATTAGAATCTATTAAAGTTACATTTAAATGTGGAAATACAATTTTTAATACCATTCCTGGAAATCCAGCACCTGTTCCTACATCTAAAAGACTAGATACTTTATTTAAATCTATTGCTTTAACTATTGTTAAAGAATCATAGAAATGTTTTAAATATATTTCTTCATCTTCTGTAATAGTAGTTAAATTAGTATGAGCATTATATTCTTGTAAATATTCTTTATATATATTTAAATTAGATAATGTTTTATCGTCTAATGATATATTTAATTCATTACATGCTTTAATAAATTCTTCTATATTCATACTACTTATCCTTTCCGTATTCTTTCTTTAAATATATTGATAATACAGATATATCTACTGGATTAACTCCACTTATACGTGATGCTTGTGCAAGTGTAAGTGGTCTAACATCTTTAAGTTTTTGTTTAGCTTCTGATGCTATATTTTTAACTTTATCATAGTCTATATCTTCAGGTATTTGTTTTTCTTCAAGCTTTAACATTTTTTCTACTTCTTTATATGTTTTAGCTATATATCCTTCATATTTAACTTGAATTTCAACAATACCATATACTTCATTTGAATAGTCTTTTTCAATATATTCTTTTAATTGATCTATTTTTATTTCTGGTCTCTTTAATAAATTGTATAAAGATTCTCCTTTAGTTAAATCGCCGATTGATTCTTTTATAGAATCAGATTCATTTTTAACTGTAATTCTAATATTTTTTAAATCTTCAGTTAAATTTTTTATATCATCAATCTTCTTTAATAATCTATTATGTTGTTCTTCTGTAACAATACCAACTTGATATCCATACTCTCTTAAACGAAGATCAGCATTGTCATGTCTTAAGATTAATCTATATTCAGCTCTAGAAGTAAGTAATCTATATGGTTCTTTAGTTCCTTTAGTAACTAAATCATCTAATAATACTCCTATATAAGATTCATTTCTCTTTAAGATTAATGGATCTTTACCCTTACATCTTAAACCTGCATTTATACCAGCAATTAAACCTTGTCCTGCAGCTTCTTCATATCCTGAAGTACCGTTTATTTGACCTGCAGTATATAAGTTATGAATTATCTTATTTTCTTCTGATGGTAACATTTGTAATGGATTAATTGCATCATATTCAATTGCATATGCATATTTTAATATTTTTGCATTTTCTAATCCAACTAATGAATGAACCATCTTTTCTTGAACATCAATTGGCATAGATGTACTAAAACCTTGTAAGTATAAATCCGGATAATAATCTGATTCTGGTTCTAAAAATAATTGATGTCTTTCTTTATCTTTAAATCTAACAACTTTATCTTCAATAGATGGACAATATCTAGGTCCAATTCCTTCTGCATATCCACCATACATAGCTGATTTATCAAGATTATCCATGATAATCTTATGAGTATTTTCATTTGTATATACTAAATAACAAACTCTTTGTTTATTAACATCATATTGAGGTTCTAAATCAAAAGAGAATGTCCAAGGAGTTTTATCTCCTTCTTCAATTGATAACTTAGAATAATCTACTGTATTAGGATCAATTCTTTGTGGTGTACCAGTTTTTAATCTTATTATTTCTAATCCATGTTCTCTTAATTTATCTGATAAATGTTTAGATGATTCTTCTCCATGAGGTCCTTCAAACTTGTGTGTAGAACCAACTAAGATTTTTGATTTTAGGTATGTACCTGTTGTTAATACTAAACATGTACATTCATATTTAGTACCATCTGCTGTTATTACACCTTTAATAGTATTATCTTCTACAATAATATCTTCAATCATTGCTTCTATAATATCTAGAGTTTCAATGGATTTTAATTCTTTTAACATATTCTTTGGATATGTAACTTTATCACCTTGAGCTCTTAAAGATGCAACTGCAGGACCTTTACCTGAATTAAGCATTTTTATTTGTAAATGAGAAATGTCTGCAACACGTCCCATTAATCCACCTAATGCATCAATTTCTCTTACTACTATTCCTTTAGCTGTTCCACCTATTGATGGATTACATGGCATATCAGCAATATTATTAATATTTGATGTAATTAATGCTACTTTTAAACCTTGTTTTGCAGAAGCATTAGCAGCTTCACATCCTGCGTGTCCTCCACCTACAACAATAACATCATATTTCATGTTAATCATCTTACTTTCCTATTATATTGTTTATTTCATCTAATATATTTGCAACTTTATTTATAAATTCTTCTTTATAATCCATTTTATTTAATTGAGTTAATACAATTAAATAATAAGGATTTTCAACATCCATATATCCAGCCTCATGATATGCAATATCCCATGAACCATATTTTTTTATAAAATTATCTCTATTTATAAATTTAACAGATGGATATAATAAATAATGTTTGTAATCATCTGCATATTTTCCATTTTTTAAATAGTTCATTACATCTTTCCAATAAATTATCATATCTGAACAATTTATTAATCCAAAATTGTCTTTTCCTTCCATTGTATGTAATGCACCTAAGGATTTACCATATTCTTCAAGTGAATCTCTATCTACTAAATCTACTAATTTTAAATATGCAGTATTATCACTTTCCATAATACATAATTCTATTAATTTCTTTATTGAATAATAAGTATCTTCTTTTTGATATTTAATAACTCCTGTATCTTGTTTTAAATCAGCCATAGTTACTAATATATCTTTATTTAAATCAATCTTATTTTCATCAGCTAATCTTAATATCATTGTACATACAAGTATTTTTATAGAACTTGCAGCATAAAAACATATATCTTGATTATATGAAAATATATCATTATTAAGATTTTCATAATAAAATGCAACTTTATTACCTTTTAATGATTCATTCAAACATAGTTCATATAATTCTTTTAATTTATTATTAACTTCATTACTCTCTATATTCATGAATTTATTAGATGTTAATTTAAATTCCATATGTATCCTACTTTCCTACACAAAATTTTGAGAATATTTCATCTAATATATCTTCTTCATATGTTTCACCAATTATTTCACCAAGTGCTACATATGAAATTCTTAAATCATCTGCAACAATTTCAAAAGGAAGTGTTGCATTTAAATTATTAATTGATTCACTTACTACATTTTCGGCTTTCTTAACTAATGCTAATTCTCTAGCGTTTGAAATATAGTTAAAATCAGATGAATTAATTTGTTCTAAATTGAACATTTCAATAATTCTATCTTTTAAATTATCTAATCCATTTGCATTTTTTGTATTACCTTTTATGGTATCTATATCTTTTAATAAATTATAATCTATTTTAGATTCTAAATCTGTTTTGTTAATAAATACTATTTTATTAACAGTTGTATTCTTTATTAAATCTAATTCTTCAGTTGTAATAGGTTCATTATTATTTAAAACAAATATAACTAAATCAGAATTAGATATAATATCTAAACTTTTTTTAACACCTATAGATTCAACTAAATCTTCAGTTTCACGTATACCAGCTGTATCTGTTAAGTTTAATTTAATACCATTTAAACTTAAAGTTCCTTCTACTATATCTCTAGTAGTTCCAGCAATATCGGTAACTATTGCTTTATCTTCATCTAATAAATGATTTAAAATTGATGATTTACCTACATTTGGTTTACCAACTATAGATACATTTATACCATCTTTTATAATAGAAGCATTTTTATATGAATTAACTAATTTAGTTAATTTAGATTTAATAGCTAACATAGTATCTTTTAATTCATTATATGTTAATTCTTCTTCATCTTCTATTTCATCTGGATAATCAAATGCTACTTCTAATTTACCTTCTAATTCCATGATATCTTTTCTCATATCTTTAATTAATCTAGATAAATTACCATTTAATCTATTCATAGCAAATTTTCTTTGAGAATCTGTTTGAGATACAATTAAATCATTTATACCTTCAGCTTCTACTAAGTCTATTCTTCCATTTAAGAATGCTTTCTTAGTAAATTCTCCAGGATCTGCTAATCTACATCCATTTTCTAATAATAATTCTAATATTTTATTAGTAGTTGATATTCCTCCATGAGAGTTAATTTCAACTACATCTTCCATAGTAAAAGTTTTAGGGGCTTTCATGATTGAAACAAGTACTTCATCAATTACTTCATCATGATCTACTATATGACCATAGTTAATAGTATGAGAATCTACTTTGGTTAAATCTTTACCCTTAAATATCTTATTTGTTATTTCAATAACTTCAGGACCAGATGCTCTTACAATTGAAATAGCACCTACGCCTAAAGCTGTAGATATTGCACATATATTTTCATTCATGGTAATACCCCTTTCCTCGAGGTATTATAGCACATTTTATATATATATGAAAATACAAATAAAAAAAGAACAATTTTTATTGTTCTTTTGGTTTTATAACAATATGTCTATGTGGTTCAACACCAGTAGATTCAGTATAAACATATTTATTATCTGTTAAAGCATTATGAATAATTCTTCTTTCATAAGAATTCATATCTTCAAGTTCAGCTTCAACTTTAGTATGTCCTACTTCTTTAGCTATATTCTTAGCCAATCTAATTAAATATTTTTCTTGTTTTTCTTTATAATTTTCAACATCTAATAATAAGTATGGATATTCACCAACTTTATTATAAACAACTTGTTTAATAACATGAGTTAAAGCTTTTAAAGTTTTTCCTTCATGTCCAATTAAAATACTATTATTATCTGAATACATTTTAATAGATATTTGTTTATCTCTTATAGATGATTCAAATTGAACATCTAATTCCATATCTTTAGTTGTTTGAGTTAAGAATTCTTTAATAAATTCAGCAACATCTTTTACTTCAAATAAATGTAATTTAATAACTTCTTTCTTTAAAAGACCAGTTTTTTCTTTAGAAAAATAATACATTACATCATTTTCAGTTAAGTTTAATTCTTCTAATGCTTTTTCTAATAGTTCTTTTTGTTCTTTACCTTCATAAATACGTTCTTCCATGTTACTTACCTACTTTCTTCATGATAAATGTTTGCACTACTGCAAAGGCATTTGTAACAATCCAATATAAAGCAATTGCTGATGGTAATTGAACTGATGCAATACCAATGAAGACAACCATAAACATCATCATATACTTTGTTTGTTTTTGTTGTTCTGAGTTACCACTCATTGAACTCATACTATTCTTAAATGTTAAGAATGTGAACAACAATATTAATACTATTAGTAATATATACCAATAATTTCCATTTGTTATTCCATATAATGGAGTTGTTCCTAATTGATATACTAGGAAATCATTTTCAAATATTGCTGGAACTCTATTAATTGCTTCCAAGAAAGCAAAGAATAAAGGCATTTGAATAAATGTTATTAAACAACTACTTAATGGATTAACTTTGTACTTTTGATATAATGCCATAGTTTCTTGTGATTTCATCATCATTGATTCTTGATCTGTTCTACCAGAATACTTAGCTTCAATCTTTTGCATTTCAGGTTGAATCTTTTGCATATTCTTTTGTTGTTTAGTAGTTTTAATAGTAAATGGTAATAATACAATTCTTATCATTAATCCAACTAACATTACAGATATACCATATCCATAAGGACCCATTACTTTACCTAATTGAATAATTAACCAAGCAAGTGGTCTAACAAAAATTGCTACCCATAAACCATTATATGATTTATTTTCATAAATACTCATTTCACTACATTTTGGTAAATCTTCAAGTTTAATTTCCATATATTTTTCATTAGCTAAATATTGGTTATATAAACTTTCAGTTTCTGGTCTACAAATAATATTTGAAGTAAGAGCTTGTCCTGTAGTTGTATTTTCAATTCTCTTTTTGTCTTCTCCTACCATTGTTTTAGTACAACCTGTCATTAATACCAAAATAAGTGCTATTACTATAACTATTTTCTTTTTCATGTAACTCACCTATTCACTTAATGATTTAACAATATCTTTATTTAATTGTTCATATGAAGCATTCACGGCGCTTCCTTTCACTATTATAATATAATCTTTTCCTTTTTTAAATAGGTTTTTATTATTGTTAATAATCATTCTGTATCTTCTTTTCATTTTGTTTCTAGTAACAGCATTACCTATCTTTTTACCCGCTGCAATACCGAATCTAGAAATACTTAAATTGTTATCCTTATTATATATATATACATATAAACATTTTTTGCATGATCCAGTATGTAATACATCATCAAAATCTTTATGTTCTTTAACTATTTCATATTTTTTCATATTACAGCTCCCTTCTTATCATATAAAAAAAGTCACATATCCGTGACTTAATCTATTTAGAAAGTACTTTTCTTCCTTTTGCTCTTCTAGTTTTTAGTATTTTTGAATTTTTTCTTGCAAAGAATCCATGTTTCTTAGCTTTTTTACGATTATTTGGTTGAAATGTTCTTTTCATAGTTTTCACCTACCTCCGCATCTCATTAGCAACGCTATTATATTATATAAAAAAAACTAAGTCAACTAAAAATAAGGAAAAAACGTTAAATTTCGCATTATAAACTTTTCAACGTTAATAGTTGAAAACTAAAATGTTAAATAGTTAATATGTTTAAACACAATTTGTTGAAATATGTTGAAAACTATAAAAAAGTGCGTTATTATAGGTCCTGACACTGTGGAAAACTATGTTGAAAACTGGTTTAAAACTTAATATTGAAAAATTATTATTTACTTTATTAACATGTTTGTTTTAAACTTAGTTTGTTAGTGAAGATAAAAATTGATTTATAAAAACAGGGCGGTGAGAAGTATGAACAACAATGAGTTATGGGCTCAAATTCTATCTAGAATTGAGTCATCAGTTTCAACAATGATTTATAATATATACTTTAAAGATACTACCCTTGTAGATATAGATAATAATAATACTTTTAAAATACAAGTAAAAAATGAATTTATGAAAAATCATTTATTAAATCATTTTGACGATCTAATAAGTGAAAAAATTAAAGAAGTTACTAAAAAAGATTACTTATATGAATTAGTAATTTCTCAAACTGAACTAGAATTACCAAAGAAGAAGGAAGAAGATAATACTTATATGAGTCAACTTCCTTTAGAATCTACTAATATTGTTGAAAACCAACCAATTATGAACGTAGTAGATGAGGTTTTTCCAGATTATAATGATAATTTGAATCCAAATTATACTTTTGAGAATTTCGTAGTTGGTGAACAAAATGGTATAGCTTACACTTGTGCTAAGGCAGTAGCTGATAAACCTGGTGTTTTATATAATCCATTATTCCTTTATGGTAAAAGTGGTTTAGGTAAAACACATTTAATGCATGCTATAGGTAACGAAATTAAAAGAAAATATAATAAAAGAGTTTTATATATTAGTTCAAAACAATTTAAAGAGGATTATCAAGAAATATTTTCAAATAAAAACACTAATACAACATTATTAGAAGCATTTAAACGAAAATATTATGATAAAGATGTATTAATAATTGATGATATTCAATTCTTAGCATCTGCAGATAAGACTCAGGAAGAGTTCTTTAATACATTTGAAGCATTTAGAAACTTCCAAAAACAAATAATTATTAGTTCAGATACAAGTCCTGATGACTTACAAAAGTTCGAGGATAGATTAAAAACACGTTTTGCTTGGGGAATGACAGCTCAAATATCCCCACCAGACTTTGTTCTAAAACTTAAAATACTTAATAATAAGATGGCAGGACATGAAACTGCCAATAGAATAAAGCCTGAAGTATTAGAATATATTGCTAATAATAGCCAATCAGATGTTAGACATCTAGAAGGTATTATTAATAGATTGTATGTAATGATTATGATGTATCAACCAGAAGTGGTAGATCTAGCATTTGCTCAACAGTACTTAAAAGATGATATAGATAATAATAATTACACTGAAAATAGTATTGAAAAGATAAAGAAAGCCGTTGCAGACTACTATAATGTTACTGTTGATACATTAAAATCTAAGAAAAGAAAAGCTGAAATTAATAAAGCTAGACAAGTTGCTATATATTTATGTACTATGACTACTGATGAAACAGTAGAAAGAATAGGATTAAGTTTTAATAGAGACCATGCTACTGTTATACATGCTAGAGAAAAAATTACTGAAGACCTAAAAACTTCAGAACAATTAAAGAATGAAATTAAAGAAATTAAAGATAAGATTTAAAAGTTGTTAAAAACTTACTAATTATTAACAATTATAATTAATAAAAATTATTAAAAACATACGTAATTGTGGATAATTTAATAGTTTTCAACTTTATAAACCCTATAAATAATAATAATATATTTAAATAAAAAGAAAGAAGGAATGAAATATGAAATTTTCTATAAATAAAAATGTAATATTAGAACAATTACAATATGTAAGTAAAGCTATATCTCCAAAAAATATTATTAATATATTAAATGGAATTAAATTTGAATTAGATAGCAAAGGATTAAGTTTAACAGCTAGTGATAGTAATTTAACTATTAAAGCTTTTATTGATAAAGAAAAAATTGAAAGTATTGATACAGTAGGATCTATTATTGTTAGTAATAAGTCTTTATTAGACATTATTAAGAATATGCCAGAAGATATTATTAAATTTGAAGTTGATGATGGTTTAAGAATTAATATTAAATCTGGAGAATGTGAATTTAACTTAAATTGTTTAAATAGTTTAGATTATCCAGATATTGATATGTCTGATAATAAAACTCATATAGATATTAAAGCAGAAACATTAAAGAAAATGATTAAACAAACTATCTTTGCTGTATCTGTTCAAGAATCTAGACCTTTATTAATGGGTATTAATATTAAAGTTAATGGAAATATATTAGAATGTACTGCTACAGACTCATATAGATTAGCTAAAAAGACTGTTACATTAGATAAACCATATGATGAAGTTGTTGATATAGTAATACCTGCTTCTAATATTGGAGAATTAGAAAAAATAATATCTGATGAATCTAAAAATGTAGAAATGCATATATTTGATAAGAAAATATTATTTAAATATGAAAATATTTTATTCCAATCTAATTTATTAGAAGGTTCTTATCCTAATACATCATCATTTATTCCAGTAGATTTTGAACATATTGTTAATGTTAACTTAAATAATTACTATGCTTCAATTAATCGTGTTGCATTAATTGGTCAATCTAAAGATAAAAATATTATTAAGATGGATGTTAACGAAAAAGAAATAGTATTAAGTTCTTTAGCTACTCAAATTGGAGCAGGAACTGATAAAGTTTCTATAACTAAAAATAATAGTGAAGAAATTAGTATTAGTTTCTCAGCTAAATATATGATTGATGTATTAAGATCATTCGAAGATGAAGATATTATTATATATATGAATACAGATTCTAAACCAATTGTAGTTATGTCAGCTTCAGATGATTCATTAGTACAATTAATATTACCTATAAAGACATTTTAATTAAAAATGTTTTTTTTTTACTAAAATGTACTTTTTTGTACTTTTTCATATGCTAATGTACCTCTCAAGGAGGTGAAATTATGAATAAGTATAATATTACTGATAATACATTGGCTATATTACCTATGGGTAATAAAAATTCAGTAGTATATGAAGTTGATAAAATGATAGTTATCAACAATAAACCAAATAATATTATTAAGTATAATTGTGAAATAGATGGTAGTTCATATGATATTAGGGTTAATTATTATAGAAATATGACTGGAAATATGTATAAAACTCCTATTTTAGTTAAAAGTAAGAATAATATAGTATTCTTCCCTACTTGTTCTCCTAGAGTAAATAATGTATCATGGTTGAATTTAAAATCTATAAATAATATATATTCTAATGATAAAAATAATTGTTCTGTTATAGAATTAACAAATGGAAATAAAATAGATTTTAAAGAATCAATTTGGTCATTAAAGAATCAAATATTAAAAGCTAGTAGATTTGAGTTTTTATTAAGAAAAAAAGAGGCCTAAAAAGCCTTTTTTTCTTTTTTTGGCACTTATTTTGTGATATAATTATATTGTGGTATAGGAGTACCTAAAACATATAAAAATTGCTTAAAATCAAAATTAGGGGGCAAAAATGAAAATTACGAGTTTAAAGATAAATAATTTTCGTAACTACAAAAAACTTGTTTTGGATTTTAATCCTTCTAAAAATATCATCATTGGAAAAAATGGTATGGGTAAAACAAATATAGTAGAAGCTATATATGTATTAGCCTTAACTAAGTCTTTCAGAGGTTCTAAAGATGATGTAATTATTAAATTTGATGAAGATAATTGCAAAGTAGAAGGAACTGTAGTTGATGATTATAAAATTGATTATAAAATTGTTATTTCTAAAGATGAAAATAAAAAAGTATGGATAAATAAGAAAAAAATACCTAAATTGGTTGATTATTTATCAAATATAAATATTGTTTTATTTACTTTAGATGATCTTAAGTTAGTTAAAGATACTCCAAATACTAGAAGAAAATTGATAAATATTGAACTATCTCAATTTAGTAATGAATATTTAAAAATAACAACTTTATATAATAAATTACTAAAACAAAGAAATTCTTATTTAAAAACTTTATATTTAAATGGTAATGCTTCTCAAGATTATTTGGATATTATAACTTCTAAATTAATTGAATATGGTATAAAAATATACGAATATAGAAATGATTTTATTGAAGAAATATCTAAATATATTACTAATAATTATAAGAAGATTACAGGTTTGGATAATTTAAAAATTGTTTATAAGTCAGATTTTTTAAACAAAACTAAAGAAGATATAGAAAAGTTATATAAAAAGAATAAAAATAGAGATATTACAAGTGGTGTTACTAATATTGGTATTCACAGAGACGATTTTGAGTTCATATTGGATGAAAAGCCTTTAAAGGACTTCGGATCCGAAGGAGAACAAAAAAACGCTGTAATAGCCTTAAAAATGGCTGAGATAGAGATATTTAAAGATAAGAAGAACATTATACCTATTTTAATATTAGATGATTTATTTAGTGAATTAGATAAAACTAAAATAAATAATATATTAAAATTCATAGATAATGATATTCAAACATTCATAACTACAACAGAATTAAACAAATTAAGTAAGAAAATAACTAATGATTCAAAAATATTTGTTGTAAAAGATGGTGTGGTTGAGGTAAAGGAGAATTAATATGGCTGAAAATATTGAACATTATGACGCATCCGACATTCAAGTACTTGAAGGATTAGAGGCTGTTAGAAAAAGACCTGGTATGTACATTGGTACTACTGATTTAAAAGGATTACATCATTTAGTATGGGAAATTGTTGATAATGCGATAGATGAAGCTTTAGCTGGTTATTGTCATAATATTGATGTAATAATTAATAAAGACAATAGTATAACTGTTAAAGATGATGGTCGTGGTATTCCAGTTGATATCCATCCTAAAACAGGTATATCTACAGTTGAAACAGTTTATACTGTATTACATGCTGGTGGAAAATTTGGTGGTGGAGGATATAAAGTATCTGGTGGATTACATGGTGTAGGTGCATCTGTAGTTAACGCACTATCTAAATGGGTAGAAGTTAAAGTATATAAAAATGGTAAAATCTACTCTATTCGTTTTGAAAACGGTGGACATACCGTAGAACCATTAAAAGAAATTGGTACTTATGAAGACGATAGAAGTGGTACTACTGTAACATTTAAACCAGATGGAGACATTTTTGATTCTGAAATCTATGATTATGAAACATTAAAAACTAGAATAAGAGAGTTAGCTTTCTTAAATAAAGGTTTAGCTATTAATCTTAGAGATGATAGAGATGAAGAAGATACTACTGGTGATCATTTCTTATATGAAGGTGGTATTAAAGAATACGTAAAATTTATTAATCAAGGAAAAACTCCAATTCATGAAGATATTATTTATTTTGAAGGTGAAGAAGATAACGTTATGTTTGAAGTAGCAATGCAATATAATACTTCATATAATGATAATATTTATTCATTCGTTAATAATATTAATACTCATGATGGTGGAACACATGAAGAAGGAGTTAGAAGAGCTTTAACTGCTTGTATTAATAAATATGCACAAAAGAACGGTATTCTAAAGGAAAAAGATGATAATCTTACAGGAGACGACGTTAAAGAAGGTTTAACAATGATTATTTCTTGTAAGCACCCTAACCCACAATTTGAAGGACAAACAAAAGGTAGATTAGGAAACTCAGAAGTAAGAAAACTTGCATCTGATGTATTTAGTCAAGGATTTGAAAGATTCTTATTAGAAAATCCAGAAGAAGCTAAAGCTATAGTTCAAAAAGCAATGTTAGCTTGTAGAGCTAGAAATGCAGCTAAGAAAGCTAGAGAAATTACTCGTAAGAGTGAAATTGGACAAACTTCATTCTTTGGTAAGTTATCTGATTGTAAATCTAAAGATCCAACTGAATCTGAAATATTTATAGTCGAAGGAGATAGTGCTGGTGGATCTGCTAAAAAAGGTAGAGATTCGATGACTCAAGCAATTCTTCCTTTAAGAGGTAAAATCTTAAATGTAGAAAAAGCTAGATTAGATAGAGCATTATCAAATGAAGAAATTAGAACAATTATTACTGCATTTGGTACTGGTATTGGTGATGAATTTGATTTGGAAAAATTAAGATATCATAAAATAATAATCATGACCGATGCCGATGTCGATGGATCTCATATTAGAGTATTATTACTTACCCTATTCTATAGATTCTTTAGACCAATTGTAGAAGCTGGTCATGTTTATGCAGCTCAACCACCATTATTTAGAATAATGCATGGTAAAACTCGTAAATATGTACTAAATGATAAAGAAAAAGATGATTATATTAATAATTTAGATCCTAAAACTAAATTTGAAGTTGCTCGTATGAAAGGTCTTGGTGAAATGGATGCTGAGGAATTATACGAAACAACAATGGATATTAATCAAAGAGTATTAAGAAAGATTACAGTTAATGACTGTGTTGCAGCAGATGCTATATTTGAAAAACTTATGGGTGACGAAGTTGAACCTAGACGTGAATTTATAGTAGAAAATGCTGGATACGGTAATATTAACTTAGATATTTAAGGGAGGTTTTTAAAGTGGAAGAAGAAAATAAGAATATTGAAACTACTGAAGAAGTAGAAGAAACTGTTGAAAACCAAACAGATATCAACAATGAAGAAAATAATGCATTAGATATTCATAATAGTGAATTTAATGGATATTTCCATGAAAGAGATTCATTAGAAGAAAATAACATTGTAGATGAAGTTGGTACTTCATTCTTAGAATATTCTATGTCTGTTATTACTGCTAGAGCTTTACCAGACTTAAGAGATGGTTTAAAACCTGTTAATAGACGTATTTTATGGGCAATGAATGAATCTGGTTTATATCCTGATAAACCTCATAGAAAATCAGCTACAACAGTTGGTTACGTTATGGGTAATTACCATCCACATGGTGATAGTTCAATTTATGAAGCAATGGTTAGAATGGCACAAGATTTTAACCAAAGATATTTAATGGTTGATGGCCATGGTAACTTTGGTAATATCGAAGGTGATGGCGCAGCAGCCATGCGTTATACTGAATCAAGATTATCTAAATTATCTCTTGAAATGTTAAGAGATATAGATAAAGATACAGTAAATATGGATGATAACTTCGATTTTACTAAGAAAGAACCATCTGTATTACCTTCCCGCTTCCCTAACATTTTAGTAAATGGTACTATGGGTATTGCGGTTGGTATGGCAACTAATATTCCACCTCATAATTTAGGTGAAGTTATTGATGGATGTGTTGCATATATTGATAATCCTGAAATTGATACTAGAGGATTAATGGAATATATTAAAGGTCCTGACTTCCCTACTGGCGGTGTTATATTAGGTAATAAAGGTATTATTGAAGCTTACGAAACTGGTAGAGGTTCTATTACTATCAGATCTAGAGCTGAAATTATAGAAGAAAATAATAAACAACAAATTGTTATTACTGAAGTTCCATATGGAACAAATACATTAGAATTAAAGAATAAAGTTGCAGAACTTGTTCATTCAAAAGTATTAGATGGTATATCTGATTATCATACAGATTTAAAAAATGGTGTTAAAATCACTATTACATTAAAAAGAGATGCAAATGCTCAAGTTATTTTAAATAATTTATATAAACATACAGATTTCCAAAAAAATTATGGAATTATCTTATTAATGCTTGATAATGGTGTTCCTCGTACTTTAGGATTGAAATCAATTATTTCTAAATATATTGATTATCAAAAAGAAGTTATTATTAGAAGAACTAAATATATATTAGGCAAAGCTGAAGATAGAGTTCATATTTTAGAAGGTAGACGTATTGCTTTAGATCATATTGATGAAGTTGTACATATTATTAGAAATAGTGCTACTGAAGAAATTGCTAAAGCTGAATTAATGTCTAGATTTGCATTAAGCGATATCCAAGCAACTGATATCTTAAATATGAGATTAGGTAAGTTAACTGGATTAGAAAGAGATGCAATTGAAAATGAATTAAAAGAATTAGCTGAAAAGATTGCTGATTATCATGATATCTTAGCTAATGAATCAAGAGTATTAGGTATTATTAAAGATGAAATGCTTGAAATCAAACGTAAATACGGTGATGAAAGACGTACTAACATTGATATGACAGCTATTGATTTCATTGAAGATGAATCATTAATACCAGAACAAAATATTATGATTTCATTAACTGATAAGGGTTATATCAAGAGATTAACTACTGATACATATAGAACTCAACACAGAGGTGGCGTTGGTGTAAAAGGTATGTCAACTAACGAAGAAGACTACGTTAAATTCTTGATTAATGCTTCAACTCATGATCATATTATGTTCTTTACTAATAAAGGAAGAACATATCGTATAAAAGGTTATGAAATTCCTGAATATAGTAGACAATCTAAAGGATTACCTATTATTAACCTACTTCAATTAGAAAAAGATGAAAAAATAAGTTCAGTTATTAGAGTTTCTCGTGATAACGATGCTAGATTCTTAATCTTTGCAACTAAACAAGGTTTAATTAAGAAAACTCCAATTGAAGAATTTGATAATATAAGAAAAACTGGTAAGATTGCTATTACATTAAAAGATAATGATGAATTAATAGATGTTTTATTAACAGATGGTACATATAACGTTTGTTTAGGTTCATCTGCTGGTAGAATGGTTGTATTTAACGAAAATGATGTAAGACCTATGGGTAGAACTGCGTCAGGTGTTAAAGGTATTAACCTTGATGGAGCTGAATGCTTAGGTATGGATGTAGCTCATGATGATGATAATATCTTAATAGTAACTAAGAATGGTTATGGAAAGAAAACTAAATTATCAGAATATAGATTAACTAAGCGTGGATCTAAAGGAGTAACAGCAATTAATATTACTGAAAAGAACGGTCCAATGGTAGCATTCAAAAATGTTACTGATGATTTAGATTTATTAATTATTACTGAATCTGGTATGATTATTAGAATTACAGTTGAATCTATTTCTCAATTAGGACGTGTAACTCAAGGTGTAAGATTAATTAATCTTAAAGAAGATCAATATGTTTCAACAATTTCTTTAACAAGCAAAGATGATGAAGAAGATTCTGAGTTATCAACATCAGAAAATTCTAATGAGTCCCCTACTTCATTTGACAAAATTGTAAATGAAAATAAAGAAGAAGCTTAATAGCTTCTTTTTTTATGTTTCACGTGAAACATCTTTTATCAATTCCCTATTCTTTACTTTTAAGCTGGTTCATTTGATATTTAATGCTTTTTATTTCAAAAAAAGTACCCTATTACTTTGTTTTTTATATTTATATTTTTGTAATGTTTCACATGAAACATTTTTTTATTGATTTTCCCTATTTTATACATTTAAACTGAATTATTTTTGATAATTAATGCTCTTTTATATTTTGAAAAGTGACCTATTATTTTCTTTTTTAATATTTATATTTTTATAATGTTTCACGTGAAACATTAATATTTGTTTATGATATATATTTATTATTTTTAAATCTAATTATTTACATATTATTTATCCTTAATTTAAATATTTATTACTTCTTATGTTTCACGTGAAACATTTATACTATGAAAATTAATTATTTGATTAATTTATAGGATATGTTATAATATTTTTGCGCAACGGTTATATTGGAACCTGGTCAGAGTGGGAACACAGCAGCCATAACATTCACTAATCGTGTGCGCATTTTTTTTATTGAGGTAATTATGAATGAATATATAGAGGAAATAATAAAAGAAGCACAAATATCTTATGATAATAAAGACATTCCAATAGGAGCTATAGTGGTTAAAAATAATAAAATTATAGGTAGGGGACATAATGATAGATTAAATACACCGGATGTAACTAATCATGCTGAAATAATAGCTATTAGAGAAGCTGAAAAGAATCTAAATGATTGGAGATTAGATGGATGTGATCTTTATGTTAGCTTATATCCATGTGATATGTGCCTAGAAGTTGCTAAAGCAAGTAGGGTAGATAATATATATTTTTTATTAGAAAGAGATAATAAAAACAAATATAATTCTACTATTATTAATCAAGTTGAAGATGATGTTTCACGTGAAACATATAAAAACATGCTTAGTACTTTTTTTAAAGAAAATGTAAGATGATTTTATCATCTTTTTTTATGCAAAAGAGTACATAAATATGCGGTATTATGTTATAATTTATCTAGGTGAATATGTATGGACTATCAAGTTTTATATAGAAAATATAGACCTAGTAATTTTGATGAATTAATGGGGCAAGATCATATCGTTAGACTATTAAAAAATTCTGTAATAGAAAATAAGTTAGCTCATACTTATTTATTTACAGGGCCTCGTGGTACAGGTAAAACAAGTAGTGCAAGAATTTTTGCTAAGACTATTAATTGTGAAAATCCGAAAGATGGAATTCCTTGCGGTGAATGTGCTGCATGCCAAAACTTTAATAGTTCTCCTGATATAGTAGAAATTGATGCTGCTTCTAATACTGGTGTAGATAATATTAGAAATATTATAGAAGAGGTTATGATTGCACCTTCATTTATGAAATATAAAGTTTATATTATGGATGAAGTACATATGCTTTCAAAAAGTGCATGGAATGCTTTTCTAAAGGTTCTAGAAGAACCTCCTGAATATGTTGTATTTATATTAGCAACTACAGATGTACAAAATGTTCCAATTACAGTTTTATCTAGATGTCAACGTTTGGATTTTAGACGAATAGATAGAAATAGAATAGTGGATAATTTAAAGAAAGTATGTAAGTCTGAAGGAATTAAAGCTTCTGATGAAGCTTTAGAAGAAATATCTTATTTGTCTGATGGCGGTATGAGAGATGCTTTAAGTATTTTAGATCAACTATCAAAAGCTTCTGACAAAATTGATATTGATGTAATCAAAAACAATTATGGTACTGTAACAACTGATGAGATTAATGAACTATATAACAATATACTGCATAATGATATTGATACTCTTGTTAATAGTTTAAACAATATAAAGTTAACAGGTATTGATATAAAAATACTTATCAACAAAATGTTGGATTGTTATATAGATAAAGCAGTTGATATGAAGAAAAGAAATTTATCAACACAAGCATTTAATCAAATAAAGAAACTTATTGAATCATTAAATGATATATCTGGTAAATTGAATTATTCATCTAATGGTTTCTTAATGCTAGAATTAGAACTTATATCATTTATTAATGATGATGAAACTAAACTTAGTAGTCGCGAAATATCTCAAATTATTTCCCGGGAAATAATCGATGATAAGTGTCAAGTAGATGTAAAACAATATATAGATAAAAATACTCATTATAATATGTGTGAAGAATTTATTAATATTAGAATAAACAATTCGTTTGTTAATGCTTCTAAAGACTACAAACAAACATGCCATGATTTATGGATTAAATTTATGGATGAAATTAATAATATGAAACTTAAAGAGTTTAATTTGTTAGTTGGGAAGACAATGGTTCAAGTTGCTTCTGATAATAATATCCTATTAGTTTCAAAATCCGAATCTGTTAAATTAGTAGGTAATAACAAATTATATGAAATTGAAAATAAATTTAATGAAATAAACAATACTAAATATAAATTAATATTTATTACTGAAAAAGACTGGAAAGATCTTTTAAGTAATTTTGATAAAGATAAAGTATACAAAATCATGAAGGAAGACAAGTATGTTAATGAAACTGCTGATACAGTTTCATTAGCTGAAAGTTTATTTGATGATAAAATAGAAGTTAAATAGAGGAGAGTAGATTTTTATGAATATGAATGCTTTAATGCAACAAGCTCAAAGAATGCAAAAAGATATGCAAAAGAAACAAGAAGAAATATATAAGTCTGAATATACTGGTACTTCAGAATTTGTTGATGTTGTTTTAATGGGAGATAAATCAGTGAAGAAAGTAACAATAAAAAATAAGCAATTAGATGCTGAAGATATCGAAATTTTAGAAGATATGATTGCTATTGCTTTAAATGATGCAATAAGTAAAATTGATAAAGATATTGATTCTAAAATGGGTATGTACGGAAAACAATTAGGTGGTTTATTCTAATATGTTATATCCAAAGAGTTTAGAAGACGCGATTAACTCTTTTAAAAAATTACCTGGTGTAGGTGAAAAGAGTGCTGAAAGATATGCTCTTTCTTTATTAGATTTAGATGAGAAGGAAATAGAAGATTTTTCAAAAAGTGTTAAAGAAGTTAAAGAAAATATTAAAACATGTCGTATATGTGGACATTTAACTGATAAAGATATTTGTAATATATGTTCTGATAAAAATAGAAATGATAATTTGATATGTGTTGTTGAAGACTATAAATCAGTTTTCATGTTTGAAAAGACTGGAACATTTAATGGTAAATATCATGTATTGAATGGATTGATAAGTCCAATTGATGGAATATATCCTGAAGATATTAATATAAGTGGGTTAGTTGATAGAATAGGTAAAAACAATGATGATGCAGAAATTATTATTGCACTTAAACCTACAATAGAAGGTGAAACAACTACATTATATATAAAGAAAATATTTGAAAAGAAAAATATTAAAGTTTCAAGACTATCTTATGGAATACCAATTGGTGTTGATATAGATTATATTGATTCATTAACATTAGATAGAGCATTAGTAGATAGAAAAGAAATATAGGTGTTTATGGAAAGTAAAAAAGCTAAGGAAACTATTTTGAATTCATTTCATGAGAATAATAATTCCCATGCTTTTTTAATTGAAACAAATAATATAAATGATTGTTTAACTGATGTTATTGATATTGCAAGACAAATAGAATGTGAAGTTGATGGAGATGAACATTGTACTTGCAAAATTTGTAATTTAATTAAAAATAATAATAATCCTGATTTATTAGTATTAAGACGTTTAGATAAAGATGATAAAGAAGATGAAAAAATTAGAGATATAGAAGTATCTACAAAAAGTAAAAAATTGGATACTTTAAAGACTGAAATCACAACAAAACAAATTGATGGTTTAGTTAATTTATTTAGAACAACTCCTTTAGTATCTAAATATCAAATATATATTGTTTTCGAAGCAGATAAATTAAATAGAAATGCAGCTAATAAATTATTAAAGTTTCTTGAAGAACCAAATCCTAATATTATTGGATTCTTTATAACTGATTCATTTGATAAAATGATATCTACTATTGTTTCACGATGTGAAATATATAATTTTAGATATGGAACTGATAATATTTTAAGTTTACTTGATATTACTGATAAAGAATATGAAAAATATTTTGATCAAACTATGAAATTAGTTTATGACTTAGAACATTTGAAATCATATGAGTTAATTACTAATAGTAAAAATCTTTCAAAAAAAGAAAGAAATGAAATATTATTTATTTTTAAACTATTAAAGAGAATTTATACAATTAAATTTGAAAATATAGTATATAATTATTATAATAATTTAGAGTTTTCTAATCAGGTATTAGATTCAATTTCAGTTAATGATATTTCTATTTTATCTAAGAGAATATTGTTGATTGATGAAATAATATCAGATTTAAATAAAAATAGTATTAGAGATATGAGCATTAATAAATTATTTATAAAGTGGGTGTAATATATGAAAGTATGTGCAATTAAATTTAAAACATCATCAAAATCCTATTTGTTTAAATACGACAATTTAGAATTAAATAATAATGATCATGTTATCGTAGAAACTGAAAAAGGTACTCAATATGGAAAAGTAGTTGATATTGATGTTGAAAATACTAAAAATATTAATATTGATAAAATGAAACCTGTATTAAGATTAGCTTCAGATAAAGATGAAAAAGACTATGAAAAAAATTTAAGACAATCTAAAGAAGCTTTAGATTTTGCTAAAAAGAAAGCCATGGAATTAAATTTAGATATGAGAATTGTTGATGCTTCTTATACATTAGATAAAAAACAATTAACTTTTAATTTCGTTGCTGATGAAAGAATAGATTTTAGAGATTTAGTTAAAGAATTAGCTTCTAAATATAAAACAAGAATTGAATTGCATCAAATGGGAGTAAGAGATAAAGCAAAAGAAGTTGGTGGACTAGGTCCATGTGGAAGGGCTTTATGTTGTTCTGGTTTCTTAAATGGTGTTGATTCTATTTCTATTAATATGGCTAAGAATCAAAACATAGCTCTTAATCCTTCAAAAATAAATGGATTATGTGGAAGATTATTATGCTGTTTATCTTATGAAGATGATGTTTATACAGAACATAGAAAATGTTTGCCTAAAATGGGTGAAATTGTTAAAACATCTGATGGAGAAGGTAAAGTAGTTTCTTTAGATGTATTAAATAAAAAATATTCAGTTAATATAGATGGGGATATTAAAGAATATGGATGCCAAGATTACAAAAAAAGAAATTAATGATCTATATGATTATGGTTATTATATATACCAAAATCCAGATTATTTTAAATTTTCAATAGACTCAGTTTTATTAGCTGAGTTTGTTTGCGTTCATAAAAACAAAAATAAAGTATTAGATTTATGCTCTGGGAATGCACCTGTCCCTATGATATTACATATAAAATATGGTGATAGAGTTAGTATAACTGGTGTAGAACTTCAAGATGAAATATATGAATTAGGAAAAGATAGTTTAGAATACAATAAATTTAATGATATTAAATTTATTCATGATGATGTTAATAATTTACCTAATACTCTTAATAATAAATTTGATATAGTTACCTGTAATCCTCCATATTTTGAAGTATCAGGTGACAATATAAATGAAAATGAAATAAAAGCAATTGCAAGACATGAAATAAAAATAGATTTAGATGGTATTATTAAAGTGGCATCTAAAATGATTGAAAATAAAGGATATTTTTATATGGTTCATAGAACTAATAGATTAGCTGATATTATCAATACTTTAAATAAATATAAATTTGGAATAAAAAGAATAATACCTGTTTATGATAAACAAGGTGTTGATTGTACTTTTATATTAATTGAATCTGTTTACAATGGTAAAAATTATGTTAAAATAGGTAAACCATTATTCATTAAAGAAAATGAATCATATAAAAATATATTTGAGGAGGTGTAAGTATGAAGATAGTTGTTGGATTAGGAAATCCTGGGAAAGAATATGCTAATACTAGACATAATATTGGATGGTATTGTTTAGATAAATTTTTAGGTGATGTAGATTGGACTAAAAAATTTAATTCAGCTATTTATGAAACTAATATAAATGGAGAAAAATATATTTTTGTTAAACCATTAACATATATGAATTTATCAGGAAATGCTGTTGGAGAAATAGTTAATTTTTATAAGTTAGATTATAAAGATGTTTTAGTTATACAAGATGATCTTGATATGGAATGTGGAAAAGTTAGATTAAAAGTTAATTCATCTGCAGGTGGTCATAATGGTATAAAAGACATTATTGCTCATCTTCATACTGATGCATTTGCTCGTATTAAAATTGGTGTATCTCATGATAGAACAATTGATACTAAAGATTATGTTTTAGGTAAATTATCTAAAAACGAATTATCTTTAATTGATGAAAATATTGATAAGGTATTTGGTATTATTAAAGAATTTGATTATGATAATATTCAAAGTTTAATGAATAAATATAACTAAGAGGTATTTATGAATTTTTTAAATAATATATTTAAATATAAGAGTCATGATACAGTATGTGGTCTATCTGATGAATTAAATATATTGTATTATTACAATTATTTTAAAAATTATAATAAAAATGTATTAATTGTAACTAATGCTTTATATGACTCTAATAAAATTTATCAAAGATTAAAAACATATACAGACGATGTCTGTCTTTTTCCGATGGATGACTTTTTACCAAGTGTAGCATTAGCTATATCTCCAGATTTAAAAGTTAAAAGATTACAAACACTTGAATTAATCAAAACAAATATACCTCATATAGTTGTTACAAATTTGATGGGATATCTTAGATATTTACCTGGAATTGAAACTTCAAAAAAATTAAATATAAATCTAAATAAAGGTGATTCAATAAATAGAGATAAATTAATTGAATTATTAGAAGAATTTGGATATAAAAGAGATACTTTAGTAACATCTACTGGTGAATATGCTGTAAGAGGATTTATTATTGATATTTTTCCAATAGAAGCAAATCATCCGATTAGAGTTGAATTCTTTGGAGATGAAATTGATAGTATAAGAGTTTTTGATGAAAATACTCAATTAAGTATTAATGAAATAGATAATACTAATATTCTTCCTTTTGAAGAAATAGTAACAAAAAATCATAATAGTTTATATGATTATATGAATCATCCAATGGTATTCTTTGTTAATGAATCTCAAATAATTAATGGAATGAATAAGATATTATCAGATGAAGAAGAATTTAAAAAAGCTAGATCATTAGAGGAAGATACTACATTTATGTATAACTTTGATGATATTAAAGTAAAAGATTATATTAAAATTGAAACCATTAATAATATTAAAGGCTCACAAATGTATAATAGTAGAAATATGTCTAAGTTTAATGGTGATTATAATAAATTTAAAGATTATTGTAATATACATAAAAAAGATAGCACTGTTATTATCTATTTAAGTAAGCAATCTCAAATAGATAAGATTGCGGAATATATACCTGATTATAGTTTAGATGTTATTCAAGAAGGTAGAGTAACAGTTATTAATAAGAAAATTAATGAAGGTTTTATTATTGATAATTACTATGTTATATCCGAATTTGATATAGATGATGTTAAAGCAGTAAATAATAATTACAATAATACTTATAAAATGGGTAGAAAAATCAAAGATTTTTCTGAAATTAAACCAGGTGATTATGTTGTTCATATTCAACATGGTATAGGTGTTTATGGTGGTATTGTTGCATTAGAAAAAGGTGGTTTATTAAGAGATTATATCTTAATTAACTATCAAGGAAATGATAAAGTGTATATTCCTGTTGAAAAAATTAATACTATTTATAAATATGTAGAAAAAGATGGTGTAAAACCTCATATTAATAAATTAAATAGTACTCAATGGGCTAAAACAAAAATGAAAGTCAGATCTAGAATTAAGGATATATCTGATGAATTAATTAAATTATATGCTGCAAGAGAACATATTGAAGGTCCTGTTTTTAATGATTATGATGATGAATATGATTTTGGTTCAAGTTTTGAATTTAATGAAACAGGAGATCAAATTAAATGTATTAAAGAAATAGATGTTGATTTAAAAAATAAAGTACCAATGGATAGATTACTATGTGGTGATGTTGGATTTGGTAAAACTGAAGTTGCGTTTAGAGGTATGTTTAAAACAGTTATGAATGGATATCAAGTTGCATATCTATGTCCTACAACTTTATTGAGTAGACAACAATATATGAATGCTAAAGATAGATTTAAAGAATATCCTATTAATATAGAATTATTAAATAGATTTACTACTGCTAAGGAAGTAACTAGAATTTTAAAAGGATTAGCAGATGGTTCTGTTGATATAGTATTTGGAACTCATAAATTATTAAATGATAAAATTAAATATAAGAATTTAGGGTTATTAATTATTGATGAGGAACAAAGATTTGGTGTTACACATAAAGAAAAAATCAAAGAATTAAAAAATGATGTTAATGTATTAACTTTAAGTGCAACACCAATTCCTAGAACATTAAAGATGGCGATGTCTGGATTAAGAGATTTATCTATTATAGATACTGCACCAGTTAATAGATATCCTGTACAAACTTATGTGTTAGAAGAACAAGATATTATTATTAAAGACGCTATATATAAAGAATTATCTAGAGATGGACAAGTATTTATTCTTTATAATAAAGTTGAATCTATTCAAGATTATGCTACTAAAATAAAATTATTAGTACCTGAAGCTAGAATAACTATAGCTCATGGTAAGATGGATAAAAAAGAATTAGAAGATGTTGTATCTGATTTTGTAGATAATAAATATGATATATTGATTTGTACAACTATAATTGAAACTGGTATAGACATTCCTAATGTTAATACATTAATTGTAATTGATTCGGATAATTTTGGATTATCTCAGTTATATCAGTTAAGAGGTAGAGTTGGTAGATCTGACAAGATAGCATATGCTTATTTAATGTATAAACCAGCAAAAGTATTAACAGAAACTGCTGTTAAGAGATTACAATCAATTAAAGAATTTACTGAATTAGGATCAGGTTATAAAATTGCAATGAGAGATTTATCTATAAGAGGAGCAGGAGATTTATTAGGATCTGAACAAGCTGGATTTGTTGATTCAGTTGGACTTGAGTTATATACTCAAATGGTTCAAGAAGAAATGAATAAACTTAAAGGTATAGAAACTAATGATGTAGAAGACGAACCAAGTAATCCGTTAATTGAAGTTGCAAATCATATTGATGATAATTATGTATCTGAAGAATCATTAAAAATTGAAATTCATAAATTAATTAATGAAATAAAAGATGAAGAATCACTTGAATTAATTAAGAAAGAAATAGAAGATAGATTTGGTAAGATTGATGAAAACATGGAAATATATATGTATGAAGAATGGTTTGAAAAACTTGCTGAAAAATTGGGCGTTAATAGAGTAATAAAAAATGATACTACTATTACTATTGAATTACCTGAAGATGTTTCTGATAAGATTGATGGAGAAAAATTATTCTTAATAACATATAGTATCAATCCTAGATATAAATTAAGTTATAAATTAAAGAAGATTAATATAATGTTACCTTTAATTAATTTAGATAAACATTTTATTTATTACGAAGTTAAATTATTAAATGAAATTATTAATATGATTAAAGATAGGTAGGAGATTTTATGAATAAAACAAAAAAATGGAGTAATCCTATAACTATAATAGGAGTTGCATTATTAATATGTCTTGCAATATTTGTATTATTTAATGTAGCTTATTCGGAAACTGCTATTGCATTAATTCCTATTCCAATGATAGTAATTTATATAGCTAATATAATTACATTCATTTGTTTATTTATTTTACTTATAATAAACATTATTACCGTTATTATTGCAAAATATAAGAAATAATCCTTGAATATAAAATATTCATGTGATATATTATGTACGTTAAGCAATGAAGGAAAGAAGCCGATGATGAAACTTTGTTAGAGAGCCCTGTTAGGTGAAAGTGGGTAAGTGGATAGTTGGTCGAATGGGTCTGGAGTTTAAATCGCGAATCAGCGTTATTGATTTAAGGTGATTATAAAGTCATGAATTAAGGTGGTACCACGGGTATATCTCGTCCTTTAGTTCATGACTTTTTTATTTTTTAGAAAGAAGGAATAAAGATGGAAAAATATTATATTTCAACTGCTATAGCTTATGCTTCAGGTAAACCTCATATTGGTAATACTTATGAGATTGTTTTAGCTGATGCTATTGCTAGAAATAAAAGATTAGAAGGATATGATGTATATCTTCAAACTGGTACAGATGAACATGGAGAAAAAATAGAGAATAAAGCAAAGGATAAAGGTATTACTCCTCAACAATATGTTGATGAAGCAACTGCTGAAATCAAACGTATTTGGGATTTGATGAATACAAAATATGATAGATTTGTTAGAACTACTGATAAAAAACATGAAGAAGTTGTTCAACATATTTTTAAGAAGATGTATGACAAAGGTGATATCTATTTAGATAAATACGAAGGATGGTATTGTATTCCAGATGAATCTTTCTGGACTGAAACTCAAGTAGTTGAAAACGAAGAAGGAGTTAAGGTATGTCCAGACTGTGGAAGACCAGTTGAAAAGAAGAGTGAAGAATCATATTTCTTTAGATTAAGTAAATATCAAAAACAATTAGAAGAATATATTGAATCACATCCTGATTTTATTCAACCTGAATCAAGAAAAAATGAAATGTTAAATAATTTCATTAAACCGGGATTACAAGATTTATGTGTATCAAGAACTGCCTTTTCTTGGGGTATTCCAGTAGATTTCAATCCTAAACATGTTGTATATGTATGGTTAGATGCATTAACAAACTATATTACTAATATTGGTTATGATGTTGATGGTGGAAATGATGAATTTAAGAAATGGTGGCCTGCTGACTTACATTTAATTGGTAAAGATATTATAAGATTCCATACTATTTATTGGCCTTGTTTCTTATTTAGTTTAGATCTACCACTTCCTAAGAAAGTATTTGGACATCCATGGTTAATTATGGCTGATGGTAAGATGTCTAAATCTTTAGGAAATGTAGTATATGCTGATGATTTAGTCGATAAATATGGTGTAGATGCTGTAAGATATTATTTCTTACATGAAATACCATTTGCTAATGATGGTGTATTTACTGAAGATTTATTAGTTGAAAGAATTAATGGAGATTTAGCTAATATATTAGGTAACCTTGTTAATAGAACTATATCAATGAGTAATAAATATTTTGATGGTGTAGTAGAATCTACTGGTGTAGTAGATACAATGGATGCTCCATTAAAAGAATTAGTTACTAGTTTAGGTGATAAAGTTGCTAAGCATATGGATGAATTAAAAATAGCTGATGCGATAGATGATGTATTCGAAGTATTAAGAGCTTCTAATAAATATATAGATGAAACAATGCCATGGGCTTTAGCTAAGGAAGAAGATAAACAAGATAGATTAAAAGAAGTGTTATATAATTTAATTGAAAGTATAAGAGTATGTGCTGTATATCTACAAGCATTCTTACCTGAAACATCTGAAAAGATCTTCTATCAAATTAATACTGATATTAAATCATATGATAGTACTAAAGAATTTGGTAAATATGTATCTGGTTCTAAAGTTAATACACCAGAAATATTATTTGCAAGAATTGATACTACTAAATAGTCGGATGAAACCGACTATTTTTATGGAGGGAAAATATGTTATTTGATACACATTGTCATTTATATAAAGAATATTTTGATGATATAACTGAAATAATTTCAAAAGCAAAAGATAAAGGTGTTGAAAAATATATATCAGACGCTACTAATATTGAAACATGTTATGAAATGCTAGATTTAGCTAAAATGCAACCTGATGTATATATTACTTTAGGAATTCATCCTGAATGTGTTGATGATTTTTATGGTGAATTAGAAACAATAGTTATGAATAATTTAAATAATGAAAAGTTTGTTGCTATTGGTGAAATAGGTTTAGATTATCATTATGAAGGATATGAAAGAGAACAACAAATAAAATTATTTGAAAAACAATTAAATTTAGCTGAAAAAATTAATAAACCGGTTGTTATTCATTGTAGAGATGCATATGAAGATATGATTGAAATATTAAAAAAACATAATAATAGAGGTGTTATTCATTGTTTTGATGGAACTATGGAACAATATAAAGAATATGAAAAATTAGGATATTATATTGGAGTAGATGGAAATGTTACATTTAAAAATAGTACTACTAGAGATGTTATAAAAGAAGTTCCATTAGATAGAATATTATTAGAGACTGATAGTCCTTATTTAACACCTGAACCTTTAAGAGGACAAAAGAATGATCCTTCAAATATTTATATTATTGCTGAATATATTGCAAAGCTTAAAAATGTTGACACAGACGAGGTTAAAAAGTGTCAAAAATGTGTCATATCAAAAGTTTTTGACTTTTAAATACTTGCATCGTATAATATAAATAGAGGATGATGATAAATGATTCAAATGAGATTACATAAAGTATTTAAAACAGCAAAAATCATTTTAGTTATAGCTATTATATTATGCGCACAACAAGTTGGAATGAAATCATCTAATAGTAAGATTTCGAATATTAATGTTAATAAAACTTTAGACTTAAGTGCTATGGCTTATAAATTAAATGAAATAAACATGCAAGATATCTATTATCCATTAGATACATTAACTGGTGACTTAACTGGTTATGCAGCTGATTGTCCTTTATGTGGTGGTACATTAGGATGTACTGGACAAAATGTATTAGATGGAACAACAACCTACGATGATAGTACATATGGTACTGTTAATATTGTTGCAAGTTCAAAATCTTTAGCATGTGGATCAATTATCACATGGGAAATGAATGGTGAAAAGAAAACTGCTATCGTATTAGATAGAGGAGTACTTGGCACTGATATAGATTTATTATCACCAAGTGAAGAGTATGCTTCTAAGAATATTGGAAGAAGAAAAATTACTTATGATGTATTAAGAGTAGGATGGACTAGATAATCCTACTTTTTTTATGTTATAATCTTACACGAAGAAGTGATATATATGAAATTTAATTTTAAAAAAAAATTTGGACAAAACTTTTTGACTGATAATAATGTGATCGATATTATTGTTGGATTAATTCCTGCAAAAGAAAATGATCTTATTATTGAAGTAGGACCTGGGGCTGGAGCTTTAACTAAAAAATTAAAAAAATATAATGCTAATTTAATTGCATATGAAATTGACCATGATACGGAAGATTATTTATTACCATTACAAGATGATAAGACTAGAATTATATATGATGATTTCTTAAAAAGAGATATTAAGAATGATATTAAGGATATTAAATATGATACTTTATATATTATCGGTAATTTACCTTATTATATAACTACACCTATTATTACTAATATTATTAATAGTGGTTTAGATGTTAAAAAGATTGTAATTATGATTCAAAAAGAAGTTGCAGATAGATTTAGTGCTAGACCTAATTCTAAAGAATATGGAAGTATTACTGTATTTTTAAATTATTTCTTTAATATAAAGAAAGAATTAATTGTTTCTAAGAAGAAATTTAATCCTATGCCAAATGTAGATTCTGCTGTAATAAGTTTAAATAGAAGAGAAGATTTAGAACCTACTGATTTTGATAAATTTAATAAATTAGTAAAAGACTCTTTTCAATTTAAAAGAAAGAATTTACGTAATAATTTAAGAAGTTATGATCTTGATAAAATGGAAGAAATTCTAGAATCAATTGGATTTACTTTAAATGATAGAGCTGAAACATTAACTTATGAAGATTTTGTATTTATCACAAATGAATACTATGATATTAAGATTTAGAAAAAAATTATTGTAATTAAATAAAGTCTGTATTATAATTTATTTAGAATAGGATTATAGTAGAGAGGTGTACACGATGGAAATTACTAATGTAAGAGTGCGCGTAGTTGAGAAAGAGAATTCAAAAATGAGAGGATTTGCTTCAGTTACAATTGATGATCAATTTGTAGTTCATGATATAAGAATCCTTGAAGGAGATAATGGTTTATTTTTAGCCATGCCTTCTAAGCAAATTGCTCCTGGTGAATATAGAGATATAGCTCATCCAATCAACGCTGAAGCACGTAAAATATTTTCAGATGCTATTTTAGCAGAATATGAGAATGAGTTAAAAAAAGAAGCAAGTGAATCGGAAGAATAATAATTAAACCAACGTAAAGTTGGTTTTTTTATTTTGTATAATATGCGTCAATTTATTTCCTTTTAACACTTATATAAATTTAATATAAATTTTATATGTTAAAATTTATGTAGGAGATTATACATATGAAAAAGAAAAGATTAAGATTCATTGTTTATTGTTCTATTATATTTGCAATATTTCTTGTAACTTTTTTGTCATGTGCTCCTGATATAATTAAAATTCATAATACTAAAAAAGAAATTAATGAATTAAAAGAAAAATATAATAAACTACTTAGTGAGGAAGATAAATTAAGTGAAGATGTAGTTAAATTACAAGATTCTGAATATGCTGCAAAGTATGCCAGAGAAAAATATCTTTATACTAAAGATGGTGAATTGATAATTGATTTAAGTAAAAATGAAGAGGAATAATTCTTCTTTAATTTGCTATATTAAATTAATTGTTGTATATTTTATTTACGGGGTCGTTTCTGGTTTCGACAGATTACAGTCCGGATTTAGTTGCAAGCGGAAGGTGATTGCCTTAAATCACACAGTTTAAATTAACTGACAATAATTTTAATTTTGCTCCAGTATACGCTTAATAGTTAGCGTGGAGTGCTGACAGTTTAATCTTCTACAGTTATACTGTTGGTTCATATATGTAGAATATATCAAATGATTGTTTACTCAAGGTCAAATGATGAATAAATATTGAGTAACGCTAGTATTAGTTTGTTAGACGCTTTTTTACTAGTGTATTTTAGTTCTAACTAAGCTTGTAGATGCTGCTTCTTGAGTAATTTGGACGCGAGTTCGAGTCTCGCCGACTCCACCATTGGAATAATACGAATACTTAGTATTCGTTTTTTTATTGACTCTAAATATTGTTTTTGCTAGTATATACACCTAATAGAGGTGGTTTATATGGGTAAATATTTTGAGTATAGTGATTTCTCCAAACTATTTTATGATTTATGCGAAGTTTCGGTTCAAGTTATAGAATTTCAAAATAATATTGAAAGAACTGAAAACATAATTAAATTTTTAAAAAGTGATGCTGTAAAGCATTTTAATATATCTCCTGAAAATAGACTCGATTCGTTAAAAAAATTTCAATCTTTATTAAAAGAATTTCTTGATTCTAAAATAAAAAATGATCGTGATTATTTATTTCTTCATTCTTTATTTTTAGATCGTATATTAGTATTGGATGAAAGTTGTTTAGAAATGTATGCAGAATTATTTTCTAAGAGAGAAGCCGATTTAAGATATAATATTGATTCTTTATCTAGAAAAGATCCTTCTTCATCTGAATTAGATAGTATGAGGATTTTATCTGATTGTTATTTTAAATATATAGATGCTATATATTTTATGTTAGAATATAGAAATAAATTAAATTATGGAATATAAAAAGATGGATTATTATCCATCTTTTTTTATAAATCCTTTGAAAAGTTTGATAATGACACACCATTATTAACTCTTATTCTTGGTAATTCTAATTTATCCATTCCAGGTCTTACTTTTCCATATTGTGTAGTAAATCCTAAACTAAATCCGGCATCTTTAGTTATTGTTTTAACATTTTCATTAACATCACCAAATGGATAAGCCACCGTATAAACTTTATTAACTTGTTCTAAATCTGTTTTTGATGTAGTCATATCTTTGACTCCTGCATCATGGGAAATACAATTGAATAATCCTCCATGATTTTCTTTGCATCCGCCTTTATGCATATCATATGTATGTGATTGAAAATCTATTCCTTTATCCTTGTATGTAGATGCTATCCAATCACCGTGTGTCCATGAACTTACTATAAATGAAGTACATCTTATATTATATTTTTGACATATAGGAATTGCTAAATCAAAGAATGATGGATTTCCATCGTCTGCTGTTACTATAACTGATTTTTCAGGCAATGTTGTTTTACCATCTATATAATCAATTAATTCTTCCCATGTTGGTTGATAATAATTATTGTCATTTAGATATTTCATTTGTTCTTCAAATGAATGTATTTCCATCCAATTGCCATCATTTTTATTATCTACATTTTTATCATAGAAGAAATGATACATTAATACTGGTATACCTGATGTATTATTTGTTTTTGACTTTTCTATTACTTCTATATTTCTTTCTACAGATGTTTTGTTATTTGAAGAATCACTTACTTCATAAGTTAATATATATTTACCTGGAGTGTTAATATCTAGTGTGTTATTAACAATAACTTTATCTGTTAAATCCCCATCATATTCATCATTTGCAGTATATCCTGGTTCTTTATATTCATTACCTTGATATATTTTTATATTAGTATTTCCTTTTAGTTCTATTGATGGTTCTTTTTTATCTACAACTTTAATTGTTCTTAATTCAGTTGAATTTAGAAACATGTATGTTGATTCATATTTTATTTCATAAGTTCCAATTTTACTTGTATCAACTTTTCCTGATATTTTAATATTATCTATCGTTTTAAATAAAAATTTTGCACTAGCACCTTCTTCATTATAGGTGTCATTGTAATTGATTGTAACATTTTTATCACCATTTAAAGTTATACTTAATTTACCTATAGTAAAGAATATTATTGCTCCAATTGTTAATAACACAATAATTATTAACAAAATAATTATTGGTACTTTTATTTTTTTATTTAACTTTTTCATATTACTTACTCTTTTCTTATAATATTTTATAAAATTATAATTTAATTGTAAATATATGTAATTTGATACATAAAAAAAGACTAGAGAATCTAGTCTTTTTAATTATTACATTTTAGGGTCAAATAATATTTTAACAGCATCATCATTTCCAGCTGTTAATCTATTAAATGCTTCTTGTGCTTTTTCTAATGGTACAACGTCATCTACAAATTTAAGCATGTCTAATTCTTTGTTTGACATCATATCTAAACACTTTTTAAATTCATCAACTGTATAAGCAATCGCTCCAAACATTTTTAATTCCTTTGTTACTACTAAAGCTGATGGAATAGTTATCGCATCTAATGATACACCAACTAATACAATTCTTCCACCTGGTTTAACAGATAGTATTTCATTTGTAACTGCTGCTGAATTTCCACAACAATCAAATACTATATCATATCCATATGGATTATGGGTTCTTACATTTTGTAAGAAGTTTTCATTTTTGGCATTGAAGTATTCATCTGCTACTCCAAGTTTAACTGCTTTTTGTCCTCTTAAATCATTAGTTTCAGCTATTGCAACATATCTTGCTCCAGCTTTCTTTGCTAGTAAAGCAGTGATTTGTCCAATTATACCAGCTCCTACAACTAAAACGTTTTCTCCACCTTTAAATCTTACAAGATTAACTGCGTGATATCCAACTGCTGTTGGTTCAATCATAGCTGCTTCATTATCTGTTACATTGTCTGGTACTTTTATAACTAAATCAGGTCTAACTGATGTTTTTTCTGCATATGCTCCTGGATTAGTTAATGATAATCCTACGGCTTCATTCCATGTTGCTGGACAATATTGAGGATTTCCTGATTTACAAGCTTCACATTCACCACATGGTGAAATAGGTAATCCTGTAACTCTATCTCCAACTTTAAGATCTTCTCTAGATCCTGGGTCAGTAACTCTTCCCACAAATTCATGACCCATTACTAGACCTTCAGGTTGCCCCATATCATAGTAATGTATATCTGATCCACAGATACCGCATTTCAATACATCTAGTACAACGCTACCATTTTTAGATGTTGGTTCATTTATTTCCCCTAAACCAACAGTCTTTGGTCCTTTAATTTGTACACATTTCATAGTATCAACTCCTTTTACTATGTTTCAATTATATCATCTAATATTTAATTATTATTTTATTTAAACAAAATATATCTTTTCTTTACATATTAATAGTTAAATTATGCTATAATTATAATAGGTGAATAGTATGAAACATAAAATAGCAAAAATCATCTTTGTAATATCTTTTATTCCTATTTTGTTTTGTATTATAGCAGGAATAGTATGTGCATTTAAAGGTTACACATATTTAGATATTTTAGGAGATGTTCCAACAACTGTATATGGACTATCTGCATTTTTTGAAGTGTTTTTTACTGATTTAGTTGCAATGATTTTTTTAGGTATTATTCCTGTATGTATGGTATATCAATTAATCTATTTAATTATTGATTTTAAAAAAAGATATAAAGATGAAGATTTATAGGAGGAGTTATGAGTAAGTTAGATGTATGGAAAGCTACTTTTGAAAATAATTTGAGAGTAATAAAATCTAAAGTTAATACTTATTTAAAAGAATTAAATGAGTATGATTTAATGATTCCTTCAGATAGATCACATCATAGAAAAAGAATTTTAGAATTAAGAAATAAAGTAAATTTTTATGATGATATTATTTCTAAATATGAAGATGAGAATTATTCTATAAGTGAAGAACTCATTGGAGATATTTTAGTAAGTGGAGATGTTGATTCAAATGAATTAGTTGAAACTGAATTTGGTGATTTTGCAGTTTCTTATAAAAAAAGTAAAGATGAATTAATTGATGAATATTATAAAATTATTCAAAATTTAAATAATTTAAAAAGAACTGATCGTTCACATACAATGAAATATAAAGTGTTAGCTGAACAATTATATTTCAAATATGCATTGTTAATTGATAAAGCACCACTTATTAGAACTGGTAAAGTTAAAAATGAAATAATTGATGCAGGTGATGAAAAACAATATCAATTACATGTTAATCAATATAATATATTAAAAAGATTAGCTGCTAATTTAGATGAGAGAAAAGAATCTTTAATTAGTAAAGTTCATATGTTGGAAGAACAATATATGAATTATTCAAATAGAAATAGTATTGAAAAAAATGAATTAAAGGTAACTATTGCTGGATTAAAGAGTGATATTGCTAATTTAAAATCTAATAAAAATAAATATGAGATTTTAGCAGAGGAATCATTAATAAGATTACAAACTGTTAAAGGTGTTATTAAAAGAGATTATTGTGCTTATTTAATTTCAAAATTAGATGCTGATGATAGAGTAGAAAGAGAATTATCAAATATAGAAGTATTTAAATATGATATTGAAAAAAATGATGCTGAACTAAGATTGCTTGCTTTAAGTGATAACCCTGATGAAAAAAAGAGACAAGAATTATTAGTTCTTGGCGCTGCTTTAGAAAAGATGAGAGATAATGCTTTTAAAGATTTATCTGAAGCAAGAAGAAGAAGATTAAAGCAAGAAATATTACATGCTTATAATGTTGGTTCTATTTCTTTAAGTGAAAAGAATAAAAGATTATATCAACTTAAATCTTATATAATTGTTAATCCTTCAGTAGAAAAAGAAGTTAGCTTATATTTAACTGAAGATGAAAAACCAATTGAAGATAATAATTTAAAACTAGGGTAAATATAGAATAGAGGGATATTCATGGAAATAGTATTAAGTAGAAAGAATATGAATAAATGTGAAAATTTAGCACTTCAAAATGGAGTAAGTTTAGAAAAATCTATACGTGATAGTGCTAAGGGAGTATTTGATGCATATGCTTTTAAATCAAGAGTTGCTATTGTATGTGGTAGTTCAAATAACGCTGCAATTGGATATGCCTTAGCTAGTTTATTAAAAGATAATAAAATTGGTGTTACTATATTTTTAATAGAAGAAAAATTTAGTAAGATTGGTAAAATATTATTTGATGAATGTATAGAAAAGAAGATACCATTTCATTTAATTGAAAAGGGAACTAATTTTGGTAGTTATTCATGTATTGTTGATGCTATATATGGAATAAACTTTAATGGTGATTTAAAAGATTTAGATTTAAAAGCTGTTAATAAAATTAATATGTCAAAAAAGAAAGTTATTTCTATAGATATTCCTTCAGGTTTAAATGCTGATAATGGTATTTGCTCTAATGCTGTTCATTCATATTTAACTGTAGCATTAAGTACATATAAAATAGGACACTTTTTACATGATGCTAAAGATTATATTGATCATCTTGTTTGTGCTCCATTAGGATATCCTATTTTAGATGATAGTATTAAATTATATGAAGAAAAAGATGTAAAAAAATTATTAGGTAAAAGATCTAATAATTCTAATAAAGGTGATTTTGGATACGTTTCTATTATGGGTGGAAGTGTTGAATATTCTGGATCTGTAAAACTTGCTTCAATGGGATTAAGTGCATTACTATCAGGATGTGGTGTTTCAAGAATATGTGTACCTGAACCTATTGCTATAGGATTAATTCCATATGTATTAGAAAGTACTATCTTTCCAATGCCATCTAAAGATGGAAAGATTAGATTTGATAAAGAATATATGTTAGGTGCTTTAGATAAAACTAAAGCATTACTTGTAGGAATTGGTTGGGGTAAATCACCAGAATATAGCAAAATTATAAAATGGTTATTAAGAAATTATAATAAACCAATTATATTTGATGCAGATGGTATTAATACATTAGCTAATATGGATTTAAAGGAATTATCTAATGCTCAAAATAAAATAATTATTACACCTCATGTTAAGGAATTTTCTAAAATAAGTAAAATTAGAGAAAAAGATATTTTAAATGATCCTATTAAGAAGGTAAAAGATTTTGCTAAAAAATATAATATTATAGTTTTACTAAAAGGACCTACAACTATAATAAGTGATGGAGAAAATGTTTTACTTGTTAATAAAGGAGTTCCTGGTATGGCAACAGCAGGATCTGGTGATATTTTAGCAGGTATATTAGTTGGTTTATTAGGATATAATAAACCTGATATTAATACAGTAGCTGCAGGAGCATTTATTAATGGATATGCTGGGGAAATTGCTCAAGGAAAATTTAATTCAATTAGTATGATTGCAAGAAATACTGCAAAATGTATTCCTGATGCTATAACTAAAATAACAAAATAAAAGAAGGATAAAATCCTTCTTTTTTTATTACATTTTATTTACTTCATCTATTGCTAGTATATTTAATAGATTACTTAATGTATTATAAACTAGTTTAGATAAAGCTATATAAGTCTTTTTATTTTCTTCGTTTTCTTCATTAGATATATTATGGTCTCCATAGAATTTATTAAATAATGAAGATAATTCGTATATGAAATCACATATATAATTTAATGAAGCATCTTGATAACTTGATGTTAGACATTTTGGTAATTCAGTTAACTTAACTAAAATATCTCTTACTTCTTGATTTGGAATGTTAATAATTGTTGGGTTATCAACATTAACTTTATTTAATAATGATTTAATTCTTGTTGTAGTATATACAGCATATATACCTGTTTTACCAACAAATTCAGTAAATTTTTCTACATCAAATATATAATCTGTTCTTCTTTGAGGAGTTAGATCTGAATATTTTAATGTTGCTAATGTTAATTTATTAGCTATATCAGCTCTTTCTTCTCCTTGAATATCTTCTTTGATTTTAGGTTCAATTTCATCATGTACTAATTTAATTAAACCTTTAAGAGACATTACACCACCATCACGTGTTTTAAATGGTTTTCCGTCTTTACCATTTATAGTACCGAATCCACAGAAACGTAAGACTGTATTTTCATTTACGATTCCTGCTTTTTTAACACCTCTAAACGCTTGTTCAAAATGTAATGATTGTCTTTCATCTGTGAAATACCAAATTTCATCTGGATTCCAATCATGCATTCTTTGATAGATTGTAGCTAATTCAGTTGTGTCATATAGAATAGCACCATCTGATTTTACTAACATTAAAGGTGGCATTTCTTTATTATCTGTTTCTTCTTTAACATGCATTATTAATGCACCGTCTGATTCTTCAGCTAATCCTTTTTCTTTTAATATATCTAATACATCATTAACATATGGTGCTGCATTTGATTCTCCGTATGAATAATCAAAAGTACAATTTAAATAATCATAGATTTTTTCAGCATCTTTTTCAGAAACATTAACAATGTGTTTCCAAAGTGCTAGTAATCCTTTATCACCATTTTGTAATTTCATTGTGATTTGTTTTGCTTCTTCAGCATATTTTTCATTTTCTTTTTTCTTTAAAGATGCTCTTGGATATATTATTCCTAATTCTTCATTTGTTACAGGTGATTCTGATGGATATTCTCCTTCAAAGTTTGGATCAAAGTATGGAAGTTCAGGATGCATTTCTTGAATTTCTCTTATTACTAATCCCATTGGTGTTCCCCAGTCTCCCCAGTGAACATCAGATATTGTTTCATCACCAAATGCATTTAATAATCTTTTAACTGATTCACCAATATTACATCTAAAATGTCCAACATGCATTTCTTTAGCTATATTAGCTCCACCATAATCTAATACTATTTTTCTTTTGTTTTCATTTTTATCTATATAGTTATCAAAGTTATTAATTGATTCGTTTGAATCTTTTAATAATACTTCATCACTTATACTTATATTAATGAAACCAGGACCTTGGATATTAACGTTAGTAAATCTATTATCAAATTTATCAACTATTTCTTGAGCAATTTCTCTTGGATTTTTACCAGCTTGTTTAGCTAATGCCATAGCTGCATTTATTTGATAATCACCAAATTCTTTCATTTTTGATTTTTCAATTTTTACATCTGTTTCATATCCTAATTCTTTTATTACATCATTAACATATTTTTCTAATTGTTTGATTAAACTCATTTATAACACCCTTTCTTAAATAAAAAAATCCTATAACATAAGGACGAGTATTATTCGTGGTACCACCTTATTTCATAGGATTACTATCTCTTATCTTTATAGCAGATCTGCTTTTAAACTCCAAGGTGCGTTCATAAAACATAATATGGATCTCTCACCAACCGATTCCTCACTGTATATTATTGGTTTTACTAATATTCCTCTTCTTCGTTTAAGTTGTTAAGATTATAATATTTATCTATGATTTTGTCAATTATTTAATATGGTGTTTTTATTGATATTTACTAGTGTTTGTAATAAAATATCTATAAGGGAGGACTAATAATGAAGAAGAATATTTTTATTAGTGTATTTTTTATTCTTATTGTTATATTATTAGTTATTTTGGTTAAAGTAGAAAAAAATAATTCTAGATTAATTGAAGTAAGTTATAATGATCTTTCTTCTAAGATGGAAGAATATGTTGAAGGTTTAATATATGTACCTTCTAATAATGAAGATAATGGTCTTATTGATTATTTTAAATCAGAATATAAAGCTAAAGTATTAAAAAGTGATTTATCATTAAATGAAATAGTAGAATTAATAAATAACTATAATTTAGATATTGATGCAAAGAAACCTATGTTTTTTATTTTTGATGAAGGTGCAATTATTGGTGGTTTTGATGCTCAATTAAGTGAGACAGAAGCAAATGAAATGTTTAGATATTATTTCTTTAATGAAATACCAAGTAGTATGACATATTATAAAACATTAAGTTCTGCTGATGAATTTATAAAGAAAGTTAATAGTAAAGAATTAACTGTATCAGTATTTGGATATGATGAATGTTCATATTGTAATTTATATAAACCAGTATTTAATAAGGTTGCCAAAGATTATAATTTAAATATTTATTATTTTGATACAAATAAATATGATAAAGATGAATATAGTAAGATTACAGATATTGATATTACTATACCTAGTACTTGTACTACTACTGGTGAAAGTACTACACTTAAGGAATCATATCCTAAACCAATGACACTAGTTACTAAACAAGGTAAGCTTGTTGTATGTATTGGTGGTTATGTTAATGAAACTACATTAATAAAAAAATTAAAAGAGTTTAAAGTTTTGGAAGGTGATAAGTAATGGCTAAAGGATGTTTAAATTTAGTTAGAGATTTCGTGGATAAATATCCATATGGAATTTGTTGGAGAGTAAAAAAACATTGTAAGATTATTGATATGCATTTAAATCCTAATGAAGAAATTCAATTTGTTTGTTGTGGACAATTAAACAATGAACCATGGGGATTAATTGATAGTGCAGTTCTTGCAATAACTAATGAGAGAATTATGATTGGTCATAAAAAAATATTACCTGGATATAAATTTATATCTATTACTCCTGATTTATATAATGATATGTCTGTTATTTCATCTATATTCTGGGGTACAGTTGTTATTGATACTGTTAAAGAAGTAATTTATCTTTCTAACTTAGATAAGAAGAGCTTACCAGAAGTTGAAACAAAGATTACTACATTCATGATGGATATGAAAAAGAAATACGGTAAAGAGAAAAAAGTTGAAGATTCTAAATAATAGAATCTTTTTATATAGGAGAATATATGAAGAAGATTATACTATTAACAATTACATTTATTATTTTAATTGCTAGTGTTTTAATTTTTACAAATAAAGAAAGAAGTTATTCTATAGATTACGAAAAAGATGGATATAAGATTGTAGAAAGATATGATGGAAATTTTTATACTTTTAATGTTTCTAAAGATAATATTAATGTAGATTTTGCATTTGAACATAAATATAGTAATAAGAGAAAAATAGTTGATGAAATTAAGTTAGAAGAAGACGAAAATGATTATAAAGTATTATATCTAAAAGTATTTGATCAAACTGAAGCTGTAAAAATAAAAGAGGATAATTATTATTCGTATTTCTATGATAATAATCCTGATTATAATCAAACAGTTATTAAAGAAATAGATAATATTAAATTGTTTGAAGAAGATTATACTATTCTAATTTGGAATTCATATGGATTTAAAGATATTATTCATAATAAAGAATATAATTTTATTGATAAAGAACAATATGATAATGCCTTGACTTATCAATTCGAAAACTATTTATTAGTTCCTGATTATAATCAAAATAAAACATTTAATATTTTTTATATTATAGATATCAAGAATCAAAAAATTAATAAATGGAAATTAAAATATAGTATTTCTTTTAATTCATATTTTTTAGGGGATAAAGATGAATTAATATATTTATTCGATAAAGAAAATTCTAAAGAATATACTTTAGATGTAAATAAAAAGAAGATTAAAAAGATATCTAATTCAAATGGTGGTATTGCTTTTGAAGGAAGAGAAGTTAGTTATTCATTATCTGATTTAAAATATAAAGATATTAAATTCAAAAATAATAATAAATATAATTATTTTGTAAAAGATAATTCATTATATTTAAATTATTATGGATCTAATAAAAATATTAAATTAATTAATGATTTAGATGTAAAAAGTATTATTAGTATTGATTATGATTCTAATATTGTTTGGGTTTTATCTGGTGATTCAATCTATATGGTAAATGAAGCTGGTATTTACAGAAAGGTTGCTTCATATTTTGAATGGAATTTCAGTGCTTCTAATAAAGTATTTATGTTTAATGAGTAAAGAATAATATAATATATATTATTCTTTTTTTATGTTATAATATACTCATAATAGGAGGCTGGTCTAAAGTGATAATTAGAAAACCGTATGCATTTATAATTAGACATTTTAAAGTTATCAATTTAGTTATTGCTGGATGTATTGCCTTCTTAGCTGTAAATGCTACTAACTTACAACAACAATTTGTAGATTTAAAAACAAGTAAGATGTACACATATGCAGGTGCAGAATACTTAATTAATAATAATATTTTCTTATTTGTTATAGTTGGTTTGATATTAACTGGACTTGTATATTATCTTTTAAAAGAAAAAAAGAAACCAACTAGAACATATCTTAGTACTATTGCATATTTTATTGGTACTGCTGTACTAATATTATATTTAAAAAATGTATGTAATAATTTAGTAAATGGAACAGTAACAGAATCTACATTATCTCTTGCAAGAGATGCATCTATGATGATTAGATATGTTGGATTTATTCTTTTCTGTATTATATTCGTTCGTGGTATTGGTTTTAATTTAGGACAATTTAATTTCTCAAAAGATATTAGGGAAATGAAGATAGTTGAAGAAGACTCTGCAGAATTCGAAGTTATGATTGGTCAAAACAATTATAAATATGCTAGAGGATTCAGAAGATTTGTTAGAGAATGTAAGTATTACTTTTTAGAAAATCTTGTTTACTTTGAATTAATTGGTGGCTTAATGATTATTGCTTGTAGTATTTATGGATTATATTACTATAAAACATATTTAGATAGAGCTAAAGAAGAAGCTATTATGACTGTTGATGGTATTAATTATTCAGTTAATGGTGCTTATATTACAGCAGAAGATTATAATGGTAATATTGTTAAAGAAAATTCGAAATTCGTTGTTGTTAATCTTTCTTTAACAAATACTTTATTAGCTGATGCTACACTTGATTTAACTAAAATAAGCATTCAAAGTGGAAAGATCGAATTCTATCCAACATTATATTACAATGGTAAGTTTTATGATTTAGGTGTTCCTTATCAAGAAAAACAACAATTGATTTCTGGTGAAACAACTGATGTAACTTTAACTTTTGAAGTTCCTGCTACAACAAATGTAAGAAATTGGACATTAAGAATTCAAGAAGCTGTTGATAATAATGGATTAAAAGTATTAGTTATGTATAGAAAATTTAAGATAACTACTAAAGATATTGATTCAGAAGATAAAGATACTGTATTTACTGTTGGTCAAGATATTAAGACAAATACTGTTAATCACAATATGTTTAAAATGAATATTCAATCATTTAGTTTTGAAGAAAAATATTTAATAGATTATGCTCTATGTAATTCGAAATTAAATTGTACTCGCAAGAGTAAATTAATTTCACCAAGTATGGATAGTACTGATTCTATGATTACTCTTAATCTTCAATATACTCTTTATGATGATGCTTATTTTACTAAGACTTTCCCAACTATAAATGATATTTTTAGTAACTATGTAACTATTATTTATACTATAGGAACTAAGGAGTATCAAGAAAAGGGAAGACTTGTAACTCAAGAAAATGTTGATAATTATGTTTTCTTAAGAGCAAACAGAAGAGTAAAGGATGCTTCAAACGTTATGCTAAAATTTGATTTTAGAAATCAAAAGTATTATTTAAGGCTTAATTAAATATTGAAATGGTTATTCTATCGTGATATAATCATTTCATGTAATGGAGCTTTAGCCAAGTGGTAAGGCAAGGGACTGCAACTCCCTGAGCACCAGTTCGAATCTGGTAGGCTCCTCCATTAAAAAATTACTCGAGTTTTACTCGAGTTTTTTTTGTTATATGATTTACGTATAATATGATGTTCTAATTTATTAACTATTTATTTATAATATATATAAGTTTATAATATAAATAGGTATAATGTGAGGATAGGAATTGAGTATGAAAAATTTAAAATTTAAATTATTTATCTTATTATTAATTACAATTTGTTTACCTTTTGCTGTTGATGCTAAAGAAGGATGTAATATTTTAAGTGGAAATGGAAAAGATATCGGAAGTGAGTTAGCTTGTGGTAGTGAACATTTTTATATTGTAGGTGTTGATGATAATAATTTAAAATTATTAAGTAAATATAATTTATATGTTGGATCAGATTATAATAGAATAATTTTAAATTTAAATGAAACTTATATTAGACAAAAATGTCGTAGTGCAACCAATTGTGGTAGGTATGGCGGAAGTGATTATAAATATTTTTTTGAAAGTGTAGAAGTTGATAGTTATGAAACTTGGATTACAAAAATATATAACAAATACAATCTAACTGATTTGAATCCAGTCTCCCAAGAAGTAGGTACTGATCCATCCGATGGTACTTTAGCATATTATTCCGAGTTATATGGTGATATATATAAGGAAGGAAATGATTATTATCAAAAATATACATATAAGTTATATCCATATACAACTATAACAGAAAACACAAATGGATATGCACTTCAAAATGAAAACGCTGTAGGAGTTCATGGAACAAAAGGTAATCCTATTTATCCAACTATTGCTACATTTCATATGTCATATAAGAATGATGATTATTTAGAGAATGATGTTACGTATAAAGATGGATATATTAATTATGAATTAAGTGATTCACATGTTATTAAAAAGTATTTTAATGATTATAAAAATAATTTAATAAAAAAAGGATATGAGCCTATAAATATTGATATGCTCAATATTAAAGATTTAGATGAAATAGTTTATAAACTTACAAATAAAAATCTTCCTTTATCTGAATGGTTTGAATATTCTCATGAAAATTATAATCAAGTGGAAGATGATTACTCTTCCTATGTTGTTGTAGGAAGTTTAAAAGATTTCTTACAAAATAATAATTCGTGGTTATGGGAAACATCATCATGGTTAAAAACTAAGGAAAATTCTTCAGCTGATCACTTCTATTTTATATCTACTTCTGGTGAAATATGTTATTCCTATGAATATTGTTTTAGTGGTATTCCTCGTGCTGGATTAAGACCTGTTGTAACAATGTCTAAAAATGTTTTAAAATATAATATTAATACAAAGACTGATAGTAATGGTACTATTGAAGTTGTTGATAGTGCTTTTGGTGGAGATGTTATTAAATTTAAAATATCTGCTAAAAAAGGATATAAATTAGCTGGTTTAACTGTAACAACAGATTCTGGAGAAAGTATTAAGATTAATAAAGAAGATATTACTTTAGGTGTGAAAGAATTATATAGTATTAGTACTAATGAATTTACTATGCCATATGAGAATATTACAATAGAAGCTAAATGGGTTGATAATGTTACTAATCCAAATACTGGTAGAAGTACTTATGTTTTATCTTTCTTATTAATTTCTGTTATTGGTATTTTTGTAATATCATTGGTTAAAAAGAAAAAAAAGTTTTAATAAAAAACTAGACTTATTAGTCTAGTTTTTATTTGTTTAAATTATTTAAAATTTTTATTCTTCCTCTTACTATTTCATAGTCATCTAAACTTCTTCGTTTTTGATTAATTTCTTCTGATATCATTCCTATATATTCATTATATGCTTTTATATCTTCTTCATTATAAGAGTTTATAACAAATTTTTTGATGCATCTGTTTGCAACATTATCTGCATATCTTCTTAATGGGGAAGTTACGTGTGAATAATAATCTATACCTAATCCATAATGTCCATCGTTTACGTTAGAATAATATGCTCTTGGGAATAAATTTTTAATCATTTCTAAATCTTTAATCATTTGATCAGTTTTTTGTCTTAGTTTAAGTCTTTCTTGTAGATCAGTTAGTTCTACTTGTTGATCTTCATCTACAACGTGACATCTATATATGAATGGTAATCCTTGTTCATCAAATAATTTAGCTATATTGTGATTAGTATAAATCATTGCTGATTCTACAATACCTCTGGATACTTGAGTATCTCTTAAATTATGGAATTCATGATATATTAGATCCTCACTGTAAGATTGTTTTAAAATAGCAGATACTTGGTTTAATAGAATCAATGTTTCCTCTATGTTTTTATCATGTGTACCATGTTTTAAAATATAATCAAATTGATCATATGTCATATTTTTAGTTACTATAATTGGTTCGGCTTTAACTTTAAAATTTATTATATTTCCAGTTCTCGAATCTATATCAAAGTAATATGACATACTATATGTTCTTTTTCCTTCATTTAATCCCATTAAATCTTTTGATAGATTAAGAGGATACATAGGAATACAACTGTCTTCCATATATAATGATCTTGTTCTTTTTCTTGCTTCATCATTGACTATTGATGATTCAGATATATATGCGGTTGGATCTGCTATATGTACTCCTAGATGATATATACCATCTTCAAAAGTAATAGATAAACCATCATCTATTTCACATGCACCTTCGCCATCGAATGTATAAATGGATTTATTATATTTAGGCTTTTTTATATTTTGATTTGCTATATATATTTGATTGGCTTCAGATTTATGTGCTTCTTTAAATACATCATGTACTTCATATTTATAATTTAAATAAGAATATGTTTCATCTATTGTATCTCCATTTAATTTGATTAATGCATCATTTGTAAAAAAGTACATTTTTTCTTTTGCTCTTTGTGACGTTAATCTACTATGTGATGTTCTGAATTTATTTATTTTGTTTAAAAGTAGTTTCTTTTCAACATCAGAAATATTAAATTTATCTGTTTCAAGTATTGTTGAAAATACTTTGTCATAATATATTAAGTCATCTAAAGGTCCTAAGTTTGGTTTTGATATATAATCATGTAATGCTTCTAGATATTTAGTTAATACTACTTCAATAAGTGGTATTCCTTTTTTATTTAATGAGTTAACCATGTGAGGAAATCTTTCACATGCTGTTCTAAAGAAATTAATATTCTTTAAATCAAATATTATAAAGTATATATATTCTTCTTTTGAAGGATCATATTCTATAGGACTATTATAATATATTCTTAACATAGTATCTTCCATTTTATTCATCATTCTATGTAGTGAACCTATTTTTGCTTTTTGACTTTCACTTAATCCTTCTTTTGGTAAAGTATGTAATATATTACGCATTTCATTATGTATATAAGTGAATCTATCATATAGTTGTATTTGCATTTCTTTAGTATTTCTTAAATTATTAACTAATATATCAAATGCATCATATAAATAATCAAATGTTGATTCGTCATCCAAGTTAAATTGTAATACTTCTTCTTCTAACAAATCTACAATTGCTGTTGATACTTTGTTTTTATTGTGTGTCGATAACTCTGTGTTGTTATTTAATAAAATGTTCTTGATATGTTGATTATATCCCATATAAAACCCTCCTGATTATATCTATTTATATTATAGCAATATAATATAACTTTTTATAGATTAGTTTACAGTTATTGCGTTATAATAGTGATGAAAGGCGTGATGATATGAAAACTTGTGCAGTTATTTATAATCCTAATAGTGGACATACACTTCATCACGAGAACTTATCTAAATATAAAAAAATAATTGAAAGATATGGTTATTCACCAACTTTTATAGGAACTCAATATCATGGACATGCCAAAGAGATAGTTAGTCATTTAGGATATGTTGACTTAGTTATTTCGATGGGTGGAGATGGAACTTTCAATGAAGTTGTATATGGTAATATACAACGTAAAAGAAGATTAATACTTGCTCATATTCCTGTTGGTACTACTAACGATGTTGGTACTATGTTTGGATATGGAAAAGATATAGAAGAAAATCTTAAATTATGTTTAAGTGGAGAAGTTAAAGAAATAGATATACCAATGGTTAATAATAGACCATTTGTATATGTATGTGGATTTGGTAAATTTATGCAAATTCCATATGAGACTCCAAGAGAAGAAAAAAAGAAGTTTGGTCATTTAGCTTATGTGTGGAATGGTATAAAAGACTTCTTTACTGTTACTAGAAGTTATAATATTTCATTTGAAGTTGATGGCGTTGAAAAAAGTGGTAAATACTCATTAATGTTAATTGGATCGGCTACAAGAATAGCTGGTATGGATAACTTCTTTAGAGATGTTAAATTAAATGATGATAAATTTGAAATTCTTTTATGTACTTATACAAAGAGATTAGATATCTTAAGAGCTTTTGCTCAAGTATTTGCTGTTGGTGCAGAACATGTTGGTGGATTTGAATATTATAAAGCTTCAAGAATTGATATAGTATTTGATAAACATCCATCTAAAGCTTGGTGTGTTGATGGTGAAAAACTTGAAATCAGAACTTTAAAATATAGTATAAAAAATGAAAAAAGTATTAAGATATTATTACCTAAGAAAAATCTTAAAAAATTATTTATTGAAGAAGAGAATTAAAAAAAGCAAACTATTTAGTTTGCTTTTTCTTTTTCTTCTTTTCTTTCTTTGGTTTCTCTTTGATTGATTTAACTAATTTTTCTTTTATTTTCTTTCCATATAATTTATCTATTATTAATACTGATATACCAAATATTGTTAATATTATTCCTTCTTTAAAATATGGAATATGATATTTAAATTTAATTTTATGTGTTCCTTTATCAATATTGAATGTTAAGAAAGAATTTGCTAACGCTTTTGTTTCAACTTCTTTTCCGTCTACATATACTTTCCATCCTTCATCGTATGGAATTGATGTATATACTAATTTGTTATCATCTACTTTTATTGTTGCTTCTATATTAGATTCTTTATATGATATTATTTCTAATTTACTATCATTTAATACATTATAACCTTTTTCGAAATCATCGTGTTTAATATTATATACAATTGGATCAGATCCATAGTAATATGAATAATCTACATATATAACTACTTTATCATCTTGTGATGCTATATTAATTATCTTTTGTTCATTATATGATTCCATATATGTATAATCTAATTCATAATCTATAGTGTCATATGCATCTCCATCGTAATATAAAGCTTCACCTATAAGTACAAAGTTAAATGAACCTTCTCTTGAATAATAATACATTTGATCTCCTGGATTTTTAAATTCATATCTAACTAATGTATTATCATTGTCTTCATATACAACTTGTTTATTTAATAATGTTGTTTTTTCAAATGGTTCATATCCTGTAGCTTTTTTAAACCAATCATTTTGTACTTCTAATGGATTACCATTTTCGTATAACCAATTACTTAATTCAGTATTTGTTGCAAATCCTAATCCAACATTATAGTTGAATTTAGATATTGTATTATCTATTGTATTTTCTAGTTTGTATCTTTTTCTATCATTTGTAAAACCAAATATATATTTAATATCTAACATGATATCATTTACTGGAGTGGTTTCTGCATATTGATAACTATTAATGTTATTTCCAGCAAATCCTAATCTATCCATTAAATGTGCAACTGATTCATATGCCATTGAACTAAATGTTGTTACACCATTGTAACCATACCAAGAAGCATCATTTAATGTTAACATGTCATTTGAATCAACTCTATAAAATTTGTCTGTTTCTGTTTTATCTAAGTAGTGTAGTTCTTGAGTTCTTTTATCATAATTTGAATAGAATGAATCTTTTATTTGAGTTATATTCCAATTATTATTTAATGATACACATGCATCCATGCATATAACAAATACTAATGCTACATAAAATATCTTTTTAAAGTTAGGTAATATAATTATTGCTATATAGAATAGGAAATATAATGTTAATAATATCATATTTATGTAACACATATTGGTTGTTATATTTTCCCATACTTCTGTAGATACAATTAATAATATAGACATTAAGAATAAATAAGCTATTATCATTACTATAAATTTAATCTTTTTAATATTAACTAATGAATATGCCATGATAATACATAATATAAATGAATATATAAATGAATATCTATAAGGTAAATCATTAGGTACATGAAATGCTTGTAATATAAAGTCTAATGGAGCATAGAAGAATGCAGCAATGAAGAATCCTAATAATAATAAATATATAATTTTATTTTTAAATTTAATATCTAGGTTAATTAAATAACATAAGATAGCAGCAACTGATAGTATTCCACATGATACATTTGGTGCTGTTATTGCATCAGATCCAAATGTTGTTGTTTTTGCTCCTGTTAAATGCATTTTTAAATAGTCAATTATAACAAAATCATAGTATTGAGTTTTAGGTATTGTTCCACCTGTCGCTGAAATTGATTGCATTGAAGTAAACATTGGTATTAAGAATACTGCTGATATACATCCGGCAATTAATGAACCAACTGCAAATAACCAACATCTATCAAATATATTAGCAATTATTTCTTTAAATTTTTTGCCTTTTATTTGTAATTTGTATATTCCATATAATATAAAATATAATACCGAGAATATACATATCATATATCCTATAAAATAATTAGCTATTAACATTATAGATAATGTTATAGTATAAAACTTCCATGTTTTTTTATTTATGATGTTTTCTATACCTAATGTAATAAGTGGTAATAGATACATTCCATCTATCCACATTAGATTCCAATAATATGATTGATAGTATGCACAGAAACCATATGCTATACCTGGAATAATCATATATAATTCTTTATTATTAAATTTCTTTGATAAATAATAAGTCATGAATGTAGATGCTAATACTGCTTTTAATCCAATTATTAATGAATAAGCATCTAATAAACCTGATTTAGGAAATATTAATAATAATATGTTTAAAGGACTACTCATATAATTCAAAAAGTTTCTAAAGAATGGTAATCCCATTCCCATACTAAATGAATATATAAGATTTGAGCCTGAGAGTATTCTATCATGTAATTCTCCCATCATTGGTCCATATTGATGAAAGAAATCAACACATAGTAATGATTTTTCACCAAATGGTGTAACCTTATTTATAATATAAGAGATTATTATTATGATAGTACTTAATATGAAAGTATATAAATACAATCTGTTGTTAATAAAAAAATCTTTAAGTTTTTTCATATTATCACCATAGTAATTATAACAATTTAAATTAAATAAAAAAACCTAAAAATATATTTTACTTGCTAAAATCAAAAGTTTGTTGTATTATTTTATAGTTATTTAAAAAAGGAGTGGAATTTATGGATAAAATCATAAATGTAGCAGTTGTTGCTCACGTAGATGCTGGTAAAAGTACATTAGTAGATGCGTTATTACAACAAAATGGTGTTTTTAATGAACATGATGAAATAGTTGATCAAGTAATGGACTCTGATCAAATTGAAAGAGAAAGAGGTATCACAATTTATTCTAAAAACTGTGCTATCAGATATAAAGATTATAAAATCAATATAGTAGATACTCCAGGACATGCCGATTTCTCATCAGAAGTAGAAAGAATTATTAGAACAGTAGATACAGTTATCTTAATTGTTGACTCTGCTGAAGGACCAATGCCTCAAACTAGATTCGTATTATCTAAGGCATTAGAACAAAACCTAAGACCAGTTTTATTTATTAATAAGATTGATAAGAAAGATGCAAGACCAGAAGAAGTTGTTAATGAAGTATTTGACTTATTCGTTGATTTAAATGCAAATGATGAACAATTAGACTTCCCAATTGTATATGGTGTTGCTAGAGATGGTATTGCTACTTTAGATTATAATGATTTAAATACTAAGAGTATTGAACCATTATTAGATGTAGTATTAAATCAAGTTTCAGCTTATGAAGGAAATGAAAATGATGACTTACAATTACAAGTTTCTTCATTAGCATATGATGAATATATTGGTAGATTAGGTATTGGTAGAGTTACTAAAGGTAAAATTAAATCTGGAGAATTAGTTACATTATGTAAAAATGATGGTTCATTAGAAAGTTTCAAAGTATCTAAATTATTTGTTAACGAAGGATTAAATAGAGTAGAAAAATCTGAAGCATTCTATGGTGATATAGTTACAGTTGCTGGATGTGCAGATATTTCTATTGGAGATACTATTTGTACTAAAGATAAACCAAATCCACTTCCACCTATTGAAATCGAAACTCCAACTTTAAGTATGAACTTCTTAGTAAATGATGGACCATTTGTAGGTCAATCAGGAAAATATTTAACATCAAGACATATTAAAGAAAGATTAGATAAAGAATTACAAACTAACGTAGGTTTAAGAGTAGAAGAATTACCAAATTCAGATGGTTATAAAGTATCTGGTAGAGGTGAATTACACTTATCTATCTTACTTGAAAATATGAGACGTGAAGGATACGAATTATGTGTATCTAAACCTCAAGTATTATTTAAAGAAGAAAATGGTCAAAAACTTGAACCATTTGAACAAGTTATAATTAATGTTCCTAATGATTATGCATCAACAATCATTAGTGATATTCAAAATAGAAAAGGTTTATTAATGAGTATGACTACAACACCTGATAACTATACTCACTTAACTTTTAGTGCTCCAACTAGAGGATTAATTGGTTATAGATCAGCATTCATCACTAATACTAAAGGTGAAGGTGTTATGGTTAGATCATTTGAAGATTACAAACCATATGTTGGTGACTTACAAACACGTAAGAATGGAGTATTAGTATCAATGGAAAACGGTAAATCTTTAGGATTCTCATTATTCAACTTACAAGATAGAGGTCAATTAATTGTTGGACCAGCTGTTGATATTTATCAAGGTATGATAGTTGGTATTCATTCAAGAGATAATGACTTAGATGTTAACCCTTGTAAGAACAAACAATTAACTAATACTCGTGCATCTGGTTCAGATGATGCTATTGCATTAGTACCACCTAGAACATTTACATTAGAAGAAGCTTTAGAATTTATCAACGATGATGAATATGTAGAAGTTACTCCTACTGATATTAGATTAAGAAAAGCTATTCTTAATCCAGATGAAAGAAGAAGAGCTAATAGAAAATAAAAAAGAGACTGAAAAGTCTCTTTTATTTTTGTTGTAATAATTCTGGTGGTATTGCTTCATTTGGATGATTATTGAATTCATTTTCAATGAAACTTGTTTTAATTAATCTATCAAATGTAAATTCTGAACATACAAGATCGAATTCTCCAACATATTCATAGATTTTTGGATTCCAATCTTTCTTGAATGAATTTAATCCATTATATTTAGAAGTTTCATCATTGAATTTAGATGTTACTCCACCTATATCACAGAAATCAAAATATTGTTTATATCTTTCAAATATTGAGAAATATAAGAAATGATTTGGATTTAAATATCTATAATTTTCATCAAAACCTGATGCTACAATTGAAACTCTATTAAATTGTTTTACTATTAAAGCACCAGCTATTGTAACTTCTCTATGTTCTTTTAATCCTTCTGTTGCTTTAATTACATCTGATTTATATCCTTGTAATTTTTGATCTGAATTCATTTTTCCATTTAGATTAGATCTTTTTGGATCTATTCTAATTTTATCGTTCCATATATCATTCATTTCTAATTCTCTTTCATATTTGTCTTTAACAAACTGTAGATATTTATTAAAATCTACTTTAACAAATACTAAATCTATTGAATTATCTTGATTAAATACATTATAGAAATCTCTATAGAATTCTACAGATTTATTTGTTTTACCTTTTAATAAAGGATATAATTCATCAACATCTTTGTATGTTCCTACTGTTAAACTTAAACCATTACCTAAGCATCTTTTAATCTTTTTTCTATAATTTCTTTTCATAGTAAATAGATTATTTGCTTTTAAATTAATGAATGCATTGTATTTAGGCTCCATCAAATCAAATTCTCTAACTTCTAATCTACGTTTAACTTTTAAAGCTTTTAATGTATCTATTATTGTAACATTGCCATTATAAGACATTTGCCATTTTTCAGCTTTAGATGTTGCTCCAGTTATAATCTCTGGATTAAATTTTATAAATATAAAGTTTTGCTTTTTATAATATGCTTTTAATTCTTTTAAAAATATTTGTAGTGTTTCTTGATCATAATAATTTAGCAAGAATCCTTTTGGTGCATATCCATATCTAGTATTACCAGTTATTTTTCTTTTAAGTATTACAGAGGCTGCTACTATTTGATCATTATCTGCTTTTAATCCAATTAGGTCATAGTCATATCCATGATTAGTCATTAATCTAGCGTATTTAGATGATTGTTGATAATTGTTTAGTGGATGATATTTAGCAAAATCATCAAATTCACCAGGTGTAAGTGTAACTAATTGCATATTTTCGCCTCCTTTTTATTCTCTTTAATTATATCATATAATATAAATTAATAATAAGTATTAATATATCTATTGATTTAGTTTTACATATAAATTATACTATTTACTATATTTATTAAATGTCTATTTTTCTTGATATTTATGTATGATTATGTTAAATTATTAAAGAAATCGGGTGATATTATGGCAGAAATTTTAGAAATTTCATTAATAGTAGTTTCAGTTTTACTTATTGCTTTAGTATTATTACAAAGTAATAAAGCACAAGCTGGTGGACAAATTATTACAGGTGGTAACCAAGAATTATTCTCTAACATAAAAGAAAGAGGATCTGAATTAGTAATAAGTAGAATAACATTGATTTTAGGTATTTCATTCTTTGTTATTTCTTTAGTTTTATACTTATTTTACTAAGAGTATATTTACAATATGAAGTACATGAAAATGTACTTTTTTTATTAAACAATGTTATAATTATATATGGAATAGGTGATCGTGATGGATTTTGAACATAGAAAAGAATTAAAAACACAACTATTAGAATTTTTAAAGACTCAATATGGTGGATTAAAACCAGATGAAATATGTAATAAGATGGGAATTGAAAATGTAGATGATATTAGAATTGTTCAAGAATTACTTGAAGAAGCAGTAAATGAACATGTTTTATATTATACTAATAAGAAGAAATACATTTTAATTGAAAGATGTCCTAATTTTGTTATGGGAACATTACAAATAAAGAAAGATGGATTTGGATTCTTAGTTCCTGAAGAAAAGAAAGAGGACGAAGAGGATATCTTTATTAAGGAAGAAAATTTAAATAAAGCTTTAAATGGTGATACTGTCTTAGTTGAAATTATTAAAGAAGCATCTAAAGATAGAAAAAGAGAAGGAAAAGTTATTAGAATCCTTAAAAGAGATAAAAATAATATAGTAGGTGAAATCAAGATACAAGATGGTCAATTATATTTTGAACCAAATGATAAGAAAGTGGGATTTATAGAAATTCCACCAGAAGAATTAAAAAAGTGTGTAGCTGGTGAAATTGTATGTGTTAAACTTGCTACAAATTTCAAAAGATTAGTTGCTGATAAAATTGTTCATATAGCTCATAAAGATGATGCTTTAGTGGATGTTTTAGAAGAAGTTGCTAAATATGATATATTTGATCAATTTCCTGAAGATTGTATTCAACAAGTAAAAGCATTACCTACTGAAGTAAGACCTGAAGATTTAGAAGGCAGAGTAGATTTAAGAGATAAAATGATATTTACAATCGATGGCGCCGATACTAAAGATATCGATGATGCTATTTCATTAGATTATAAAGATGGATTCTATTATTTAGGTGTTCATATTGCTGATGTTACTCATTATGTACCTGCAGGAAGTCCATTGGATAAAGAAGCATATAGAAGAGGAACATCTACATATCCTGCAAGTTATGTTATACCAATGTATCCTCACGAATTATCAAGCGGTATTTGTTCTTTATGGGATAATCAAGATAGACTTGCTGTTACTTGTATGATGAAAATCAATTCAAAAGGTAAAGTTGTTGATTATGAAGTATATAATTCTGTAATTAAATCAAGAAAGAAAATGACTTATGATGCAGTTAATCAAATAATAGAAGATAATGTTATTCCTGAAGGATATGAAGAGTTTGCTGAAACATTAAATAACATGCAAACTTTAGCTCATATAATTAGAAATGAAAGAACTTTAAGAGGAGCATGTGACTTTGAAGTTGATGAAGTTAAAGTTGTTTGTGATGATGAAGGAAAACCAGTAAAAATTGATAAAAGATCAAGAGGAGAAGGAGAAAAACTTATTGAAGATTTCATGGTTGCTGCTAATGAAACAGTATGTTATATGATTGCTGTTCTTCAATTAGTATGTATTTATCGTATACATGATATACCTCTAGAAGATAAATTATCTGAGTTTATTCATTTTTGTGAATTACATGGCGTACATTTAAAAATGCCAAAAGAAATGACTGCACGTGAATTCCAAAAAATGTTAAATGAAATTCCAAATGATGATCCACAATTTGCTCAAATATTAAGAGCTAAATTAATAAGAACAATGTCTAAAGCAGTATATTCTCCAGATAATATTGGACACTTTGGTTTAGCTAGTGATAATTATGCTCATTTCACTTCACCAATCAGAAGATATCCGGATGATATTCTTCATAGATTAGTAAAGGATTTTATTATTGCTCATAAATTAGATAAAAAGACTATTGAATACTATGAAAATCATATGGATGAATGGTGTCGTCATTGTTCTGAAAGAGAACAAGCATCTGATAAAGCCGAAAGAGAAGTAAATAAGATGAAGATGGCTGAATATATGGAAAACTATCTTGTAGAAAATCCAGCAGCTGAATTTGAAGTTATGGTCACTGATTTAAGTAAAAAAGGAATGTATTGTGCTATAGATAATGGTATTGAAGGATTTGTTACTCTTGAATCTATTAAAGGTGATTATTTTGAATATGACGAACAAAATATGTGTATAATTGGTAAGAATACTAAAAGAACTTATACAATTGGTGATAGATTATATGTAATATGTACTAGAGCATCTAAAGAAACTAAAGAGATTGATTTTGAAATAGTAAAAGATTTAAGATACGATAAAGAAGAAGTAGAAGATAAAGATAACGCTAAAAAATTAACATTAAATAATGGTAGAAGTAAAAAATAAAAAAGCATATTTTGATTATTTTATAGAAGAAGAATATGAATGTGGAATCGTACTTAAAGGTACAGAAATAAAATCTATCAGAAAGGGTAGCGTTGATTTAAAAGATACTTTTGCAAGAATTAAAAATGGTGAAATGTATGTTATAAACATGTATATCGCTAAATATGATGAAGGTAATAGATTTAATCATGATGAAAGAAGAGAAAGAAAACTATTACTTCATAAAAAAGAAATAAATAAATTATTTGATATAGTTAAACAAACTGGTAAAACTTTAGTTCCTTTAAAGTTGTATTTTAAAGATGATAAAGTTAAGATTCTAGTTGGAGTATGTACTGGTAAAAAGTTATATGACAAAAGAGAATCTATTAAAGAAAGAGATTTAGCTAGAGAAAAGAGAGATTTTTATTAAAAAATCTCTTTTTTTATTAAAAAATATACTAAAATGTACTTTTTTGTACTTTTTCATATGTTAGCTTATTTCTCGAATGCAATAACTATATGTTAATAATTAGGAATTTTGGAAAACTATTAGTTGATGTGTTCACTTATTTAAATATTATGAATTACAGAATATGTTGAAACATATTCTAAGGAAAGGAGGTTATTTATGACTGGAATAGTAAAATGGTTTAACAATGATAAGGGTTATGGATTTATTAGTTTTGATGATAAAGAAGTGTTTGTTCATTATTCTCAAATAGTTGATACCGGTTTTAAAACTTTAATACCTGGGTCAGAAGTTAAATTTGAACTTCTAGATACTACAAAAGGCTTTCAAGCTAAATCAGTTAAAATAATTCCTGCAAGTGCATAATTGTATTGCAAAATAATTGTTTTGTGATATAGTACAAGTAGGAGTGTGATGTTATGAATATTAATATTCGTGGCGACAAGATTGAAGTTACTGATTCAATCAAGAAATATGTGGGAGAGAAGCTAGAAAGACTTAATAAGTATTTCGAAGATGCTAGCAAGGTTGATGCTCATATTATTATAAGAGCAAGAAACGGAGAACAAATAATTGAAGTAACTGTTCCTACTTCTAGATATACATTAAGAGCTGAAGAAAAACATAGCGATTTATATGCTGCTATTGATTTAGTTGTTGATGTATTAGAAAGACAAATCAGAAAGAATAAAACAAGATTAAATAAGAGAAGAGATGCTGCTGATGTAGTATTTAGTTTTATTCCTGAGGAAGATGAAGAATATGTTGAAACTAATCAAATAGTTAAAAGAAAAAATGTTGAAAATAAACCAATGAATGAAGAAGAAGCTATTCTTCAAATGGAATTATTAGACCATGACTTCTTCTTATATAATGACGTAGATCAAGGATGTTTTGCTGTTATATATAAGAGAAAAGATGGAAATTACGGAATTATTTATTCTAAGTAATAAAAAAGAGATAAAAAATCTCTTTTTTTATGTTATAATTTAACTAGTATGTATGGTTTTTCTATCTTATTTATCGATATATATGGTAGAATAATATATACATTTGGAGGTTTTATAGATGGGAATAATAAAAAGTTTATTTGACAGCGAATATAAAGAACTTAAAAAATTTAAAAAAATAGCAGACAAAATCGAAGCTTTAGATGAAGAATTCCAAAAGAAATCTGATAAAGAATTAGCTGCTATGACAGATATTTTAAAAGAAGAAATAGCTAATGGAAAAACTATTAATGATGAAGATATTATAGTTAGAGCATTTGCAACTATCAGAGAAGTTGCTTATAGACAAATTGGTGAAAAACCATATTATGTTCAATTACTTGGTGGTTTAGCATTACATTATGGTAATATTGCTGAAATGAAAACAGGTGAAGGTAAAACATTAACTACTATTCTTCCTGCTTATTTAAATGCATTAGCTGGTAACGGTGTACATGTTGTTACAGTAAACGAATACTTAACTGATCGTAATGCTGAATGGATGGGACCTATTTATAAATTCTTAGGATTAACTGTAGGTGTTAACTTAAGAGAATTATCACCAGAACAAAAAAGAGAAGTTTATAACTGTGATATAACTTATTCTACAAACTCTGAATTAGGTTTTGACTACTTAAGAGATAACATGGTAGTTAATAAAGAAGATAGAGTTCAAAGAGGATTAAATTATATTATCTTAGACGAAGTAGACTCAATCTTAATTGATGAAGCAAGAACTCCATTAATTATTAGTGGTGGAAAATTTAATTCTGCTAACCTTTATAAAGATGCAGATAAAGCTGTTAAAACATTAGAAGCTGAAGTGGATTATACTGTTGACTTAAAAACTAAATCAGTTATTTTAACTGAAGAAGGTTCTAAGAAGATGGAAAAATACTTCAAATTAAAGAACTTATATGATGCTGATAATACAATCTTAATTCACCATATCAATCAAGCTTTAAAAGCTAACTATGGTATGGCAGTAGATGTTGATTATGTAGTATCTCAAGATGGTAAAGTTGTTATAGTTGACCAATTTACTGGACGTTTAATGGAAGGTAGACAATTTAGTGATGGATTACATCAAGCTCTTGAAGCTAAAGAAGGTGTAGAAATCAATGAAGAAACTAGAACAATGGCTACTATTACATACCAAAACTTATTCAGAATGTATAATAAGATTTCAGGTATGACTGGTACTGCTAAAACTGAAGAAGAAGAATTTAGAGATATTTATAACATGTATGTTATTCAAATACCTACAAATAAACCTTGTATCAGAAAAGATATGGCAGATATCATGTATGCTACAGAAGATGGTAAGTTTAGAGCAATCGTTGAATTTATTAAACAAATTCATGCTACTGGACAACCTATTCTAGTTGGTACAATTTCAGTTGAAAACAACGAAAGATTATCAAAGATGTTAACAAAAGCTAACTTAAAGCATGAAGTATTAAATGCTAAGAATCATGCTAGAGAAGCTGAAATAATTGCTAAAGCTGGTCAAAAAGGTGCAATCACTATTGCAACTAACATGGCTGGTCGTGGTACAGATATTAAGCTTGGACCTGGCGTTGCTGATTTAGGTGGTTTATGTGTAATCGGTACTGAAAGACATGAATCAAGACGTATTGATAACCAATTACGTGGTCGTGCTGGTAGACAAGGTGACCCTGGTTATTCACAATTCTTCATTTCATTTGAAGATGAATTAATGAAACGTTTTGGTGCTGATAGAATTAAAAATACAGTTGCTGCTCTTGGTTTAGATGATATGGAACAAGTTAGATCAAAGATGTTCTCAAAATCAGTTGAATCAGCTCAAAAGAAAGTTGAAGGAAACAACTATGATATGCGTAAGAACTTACTTGATTATGATAATATCGTTTCTGAACAAAGAAAGACTATATATGAACGTAGAAATAAAATATTAGACGCTGAAGATGTTCATCCAATGATCATTGATATGATTAAGAATTATATTGATATCTTAATTGAAGAACATATTGCACCAGAAGGATATTTAACTGATGCTGATTTAGATGATATTTTAGATGTAACTAATCATCAATTATTAAGAAAATCTAAAATTCATTTAGAAGAATTATCAGGAAAGAAAGAATCTGAAGTATTTGATGTAATTTCTGAAAAAGTAATTGAAGAATATGAAGAAAAGATTGCTATTGCTCCAAAGGAATTAGTTGATGATTTTGAAAGACATATTACTTTAAGAGTAATGGATGAAGCTTGGGTTAAACATATTTCAGATATGGATATGTTAAGAGAAGGTATTGGATTAAGAGGATATTCTCAATCTGATCCACTTCAAGCTTATGCATTAGAAGGTCATAAGACTTTTGAAGAAATGCAAGATAACATTGATAGATCTGTTGCAGTATTCTGTGCAAGAATGGAAGTTAAACAAAACTTTGCTGCAAGACCTGTTACTAAAGCCGAAGGACAAACTGATGGTAAAGAAGCTGCTAAGAAGAAACCTACAGTTAAAGGAAACAAGATTAAACGTAATGACCCATGTCCTTGTGGATCTGGTAAGAAATATAAACAATGTTGTGGAAAGAATGCGTAATGCATTCTTTTTTATTTGACAGTATTTTTATTTTTTGTTAGGATATTTCTCAATTAAAGGGGAAATTGAAATGTTTATATATGATCCATGGTTAAATAAAAGAAAAATTAATATAGATGATGTTATAACTGAATACATGTTATATAGAGTTGATAATGATTATGACTCTAGTATTACTTTAGCTGAATTATTGAAATTCTTAGAATTTGCAATTCAAAGAATTGATATGGAATTTGAACCATATACTGATGGTTTAAATTTAATGGCTAAATATTACTATACAAAATATAAAAATGGAGTATGGGTTGAAGATGGAAAGTTTGTTCCTCATATTAATTTAACATATGATGAAGAAACTGGAATAGTTGAAGTAAAAGCTAGTAATAAATTAAACGATAAAGATAGTAGTTTTTCAATTGCACCTGCTACTAATGATATAGAAAAATTACATTTTAGACGTGTTTGTGTTATGTTTTTAAATCCAAAGGGATATGTTCGTCAAGAAGAATTAGAAGGACCAGTTAGATTTAAATATTAATATTAATAAACTCACATTATTGTGAGTTTTTTATTTGTATGACTTTACTTTTTTTACATTTACTTATTTATTTTTGATATGTTTTATTAATAATTTGATATAATTATATAAGAAAAATATATGGAGTTGTTTATGAAAAAAGTTTTAATGTTGTTATTAATTATATTTATACCTGGTATTGTTTATGCAGATACTTGTGATATGAGTAATATATCTATTAATAATATATCTGTTGTTAATAAAACAGAATATACTGAAGAAATAGTAGATGCAAATGCTAATAATAAAAATGTTGATTTGAATTTAACTATGTTCCAAGTAGGAGATAATATTAAATATTTAGTTAAATTAGAAAATAAATCAAATGAAGATTATATGATGGAAAAAGATGGACTTGTCATTAATACTGATCATATGAAATATACTTTTGAATCTACAGATGATTCTTATGTTATAAAAGCAAATTCTAATAAAGATTTATATTTAACCGTTGAATATACTAATAAGGTACAAGATAATTTATTTCAAACTCCTGTATATAATGATATAGGTAATATGAAAATAAATTTATCTGCTGATAGTAAAACAGTCATACAAAAAATAGTAGAAAATCCAAAGACTGGAGTAACTTCTTATCTCGGATTATTAATTTTTATAATAATAATTGGTGTTATTGCTGTTATTTTAATAAAGAAGAAAAAATATAGTAAATTTATGATGGTTATTACATTAGGTGTTATTGCTATTCCAATTATTGCTAATGCATATTGTAAGTGTGAATTAAATATTAATTCTAACATTCAAATATCAAAGCGAGAACCATTCTTATATAAGTATTATATTTATGATGACAAAATTACTATAACTGATTATAAGGTTAATTTAGCTCAAACTTTAGTAGAATATAAAGTAAGCGATAAAAATAAATGTACTAATTATATTAAGAATTATTTATTAAATGAAAATTATGGAAATGATGATTATGATAGCGTTGAATTGAGAGATGCTGATAAAGCTCAATATTATGCAGCGTCTGTATGTTCTGGGGCATCTGATCATGTTTATAGAACTCTAGAAAATTATGTATTTGAATTAATTCCTGAAAGTGATAGAGAGCAAGCTGGAATAACAAATGTTAAATTAACTAATAAGGGTTCTAATGTTGGTTTAGATCCAATTATACCTACATATTTAAATAATAAACCAGTTACTAATATTGGTTCGTGGGCTTTTATGAACAAAGGTATAAATTCTGTGGTTTTACCTGATACTCTTAAAGAGATAAATCATTGTGCTGATGATGAAGGCGCTTTTTCTAATAATAATTTAACTCATATAGAATTTCCTGAGGGCTTAGAAGTTATTGGATGTGAAGCTTTCTCATTCAATAAGATTACTACAGTTAATGTTCCAGATAGTGTAACTGAAATAGGTGGATGTGCATTTAGATATAATAATATTAGTAGTCTTCATTTAGGACAAAATGTTGAAAGAATAGATACAGAAGCTTTTTATCATAATCAAATTACCGAAGTCACTATTCCAGCTAAGGTAAAAAAATTATTACCATATGCTGTGGGAGAATTTGTTTTTAGAGGTGCTTTCCATCAGAATCCTCTAAGAAAAGTTTATATTGAAGGAAAATTATCTTCTAGTGATTTTGAAGTGTTTAAAACTAAATCTTCACCATATGATGATAATTACGTATATCCATTTGAGTGGGCTGATGATGTAACATGTGTTAAAAATAATGAACAAAACGTTGAAAACGGATGTATTAAATGGTTGGGATCTGAAGGTTTGGATGCTTAAATAAAAGAGACTATAAAGTCTCTTTTTTATTTGGTATAATTATTATGTTTATAATAAAGGATGATAAATATGAAAGAACATAATGAAAATTTAAAATTTATACTTAATACTATTACTGATGCATATATATTTATTATGTTTTTAATATTTCCATTTATTGTTGATAAAACTGGATTTTTCCACATTATGGAAATAAAATGGCATTCCTTTTTAATTATTAGTATATCTTATATAGTTATAAGTACATTTATATTGTTAATTTATAAATTATTCTTTAAACTTAAGTTATTTAAAATATATAAATTAAGCTTAGTTCAATATTTAGCTTTAGCGTTTTTATTAGTAAATGTAATCTCTACTTTTACTTCACCTTATTTTTCTAGATATAATTTATATGTAGGTATTGGAAGAGGAGAAGGTTTATTAGTAACATCTTTATATGTCTTATCTTTCTTATATGTATCTTTATTTACTAAGTTTGATAAGAAACATATATTATATATTATTATTTCTTCGATAATACATAGTAGCATATGTATATTACAATATATTGGATTTAATCCTTTTAATATGTATCAAGGAAGTATTGGTACTCATAATGTTAGTTTTATGGGAACAATTGGAAATGTAGATTTTATATCTGCTTATTATTGTATTGTTTTAACTATATCTTTTGCTGCATTTGTTTTTATAGAAAAAGAAGAAAATTGGAAAAAGATTCTTGAACTCATATCTATATTGTTTGGTTTCTTCATTATAGGAATTATAAGTGTTCAAAGTGGAAAGGTTGCTTTCTTTGGCACGTTAGTATTATTCTTTCCATTTATATTGAAAAACAACAAAAGATTATCAAAATTCATGATAGGAATAGCTGCTATACTATTCGGATATTGTTTTAATATAATTATTAATCCTGAATATCATTATGATGTTCAAAGGTTGGGATTCTATTTTCAATTTAATAAATATGTAGTAGCGTTTATATTTGTTATTATTATTCTAATTGCATTAGCAAAAAGAATAGATGAACTTAAATATGATATTAATAATATTAAACTATTTAAATTATATTATATAGGAATATTTGCATGTGCTTTTATTGGATTATTATTTTTAGGATTAGTTGATATTCATTTAGGATTCTTACATGAAATACACGAAATGCTTCATGGACATTTTCTTGATGAATATGGTACATATAGAGTTTTCTTATGGAAGAGAACTATTAAATTAATACCTGATTATCCTTTGATAGGTAGTGGACCAGATACATTTGCTGTTAGATTTATGAGTGTATATGCAAATGATGTTAGATCATTAGGTGCATATACAATAAACGATACAGCAGCTAATGTTTATTTAACAATGCTTGTTAACATTGGTATTATTGGCTTATGGTCATATATATTATTCTTATTTGTTTTAATTAAAACAAGTTTAAAAAATATGAATATTTATTCTTTTGTTTTATTGTTAGGCATTGTTTGTTTCTTAATTCAAGACTTCTTTAACTTATGGCTAGTAATTGTAACACCATTATTTTGGATTTTATTAGCATTATTTTATAATTGTTATTGTAATGGAACTAAATAAATAATATAATTTTATTATATGGAGTGATGATAGATGAATAATTTAAGAAATAGTATTATGGCAATAGTATTTGGAGGTATTGCAATATTTGCACTTGGTATCGTTGTTGGATATCATGTAGATTCAGTATCTTTAAAAGCTATTCAAGGATATTTATATGGAAGTGGATATGATGATGCAACAGATTCAAATGCGACAGATTCAAATGCAACTGATTCAAACGCAACAGATGCTAATGCAACTGACGCAAATGCGACAGACGCAAATGCAACAGATTCAAATGTACCAGAACAACATGATGTTTATATTCCTACAACTACAATGCCTGTTACTACAACAACTACAACAAGCGTAATAACAACAACTACTGAAACAACTACAACAAGTAGTACTAGTACAACTACTAAGAATGTTGTTAATAAAGATAGTTCATCTATGAATGGTAAAAAGAATAATGGTATAGTTGATTTCCAAAAGAGTGGTGGAATTTATGCTATATTAATTGCTGGTGGTGCTTTCGTAGCAGTCTTAGCAGTAGTAATTATTATAGTAACAAAAAATCACAAAAAAGCACTAGATACAGCTGTAAATGTTCAACCATTAGATTCTACTCAAACTACAGTACAAAATGTCGAACCATTTGCTTGGGATAATCAAAATCAAACTGATACTCAAAATAATGTTGATAACCAATCAAATATAAACAATAATTTGTAAGAGTTTGAAATCCAAACTCTTTTTTTATGATATACTAATAAAGTCAGGGGAGGTATTATATGGCACGTAAACTATTTTGTGAAATAAATCCTACTTGTTATAGAATATCTCTATTCAAGGAAAAATTATTAAGAAATATAAAAGACTTTTATAGTTCTGAAAGATTTGCTAAGGTTAAATCTAATGAAGAATTACCAAATATTATAAAAAGCCATAGTAGTATAATTGTTAGAAAATTACATGGAGTAGATATTAAATTACAAGAAAATAAAGTTACTAATATTGAATTAGCTTGTAAAAGAATAAATGGGATTATTATTCATCCTGGTGAAACTTTTTCTTTTTGGAAATTAGTTGGTAATCCTACTTATAAAAAAGGATATAAAGATGGACTTATAATTACTAGACATGGATTTAAGTCTGGTGTTGGTGGTGGATTATGCCAAATGGGTAATATGATTCACTGGTTAGTTTTAAATAGTTCACTTGAAGTTACAGAGTTACATCATCATAGTGATGCTCTATTCCCAGATGAAAGAAGAAGAGTTCCATTTGGAACTGGAACATCCGTTAGTTTTAATAGTGTTGACTATAGATTTGTTAATAACTTAGATCAAGATGTTCAAATTCTAGTATGGGTAGAAAATGGCGATTTATGTGGTGAACTTAGAAGTGAAAAAGAATTACCTTATAGATATAAGTTAGTTGAAGAAAATCATCATTTTAGAAAAGAAGGAGATTTTTATTATAGGATTTCTCAAGTATATAGAATTACTATAGATAAAAAGACTAAGAAAGAAATAAACAAAGAATTAATATTAGATAATCATTCGAAGGTAATGTATGATTACAAATTAATTCCTAAGGATCAAATAAGGAATGATTCAGATGATAATAAAAAAACTACAAGAAAACGCACAAAAGTATCCAAATAATATAGCTTTTATTATTAATGATAAAAAAATCACTTATAAAGAATTATATGAAAAGATTTTATATTATGGTAACTTATTAAAAAGAGAAGGCAATAGTCCTGTAATTATATATTCTGATAAATCAATAGATTCTTTTATTATGATTTTTTCTTGTTTATATGCTAAAAGAGCATATGTACCAATTGGTAAATGTATACCTATTGATAGACTTAATAAAATAAAAGAATTAACAAATTCTTCTATTATCATTGCAGATGATTTAAAAGTTTTAGATAAATATAAAGATTTAGATATCATAAGTAATGATAATAATATAGCTTATATTATTTTTACTTCTGGTAGTACAGGTGAACCTAAGGGAGTTCCTATTTCTTATGATAATCTTAATAATTTCATTAATTGGATTAATAGTCTTAATCCATTAAATGATTATAAAAATATTAATGTTTTAAATACTGCTGCATTTAGTTTTGATTTAAGCGATGTTGATATATATTATTCAATTACTAATGGTCATACGTTATATGGAACTGATATAAGTTTTGATAATTATTCTGAAATATATGACATATTAGAAAATGTTGATGTTGCAGTTATGACTCCGACCTTTATGAAAATGTGTTTATTGAATCCTGATTTTAATGAAAGTAATTATCCTAAATTTAAATGTGTTTATTTTTGTGGAGAACAATTAGATGTTAATTTAGTCAAAAAAATATATAATAAGTTTCCAAATATAAATATTATAAATGCCTATGGGCCTACAGAAGCTACATCAGCAGTTTCTGCAATTTTAATTGATGAATCAATGTTAGATTATGATTTATTACCATGTGGTGATATAAATACATCAGCTACTAAAATAGAAATAGTAGATGATGAAATAGTATTATCTGGTCCTAGTGTATTTAATGGATATATTAATGGTAATAGCATTGATAAATACTATACTGGTGATCTTGGTTATATAGATAATAATCTTCTATATTGTAAGGGCAGAAAAGATAATCAAATAAAGTTTAAAGGATATAGAATTGAATTAGACGATATACAAAATAATGCTAATAAGATTGATGGAGTAAAAGATTCTATTGCTATAGCTAAAATGAATAATAATACAGTTAAATCAATTAAGTTATTCGTTATTACAAGTAAATCATTAGATTATATTTATGAAGAATTAAATAAATTAATACCGAGTTATATGATGCCTAATAGTATTGAAATAGTAGATCATTTTCCAGTTAATGAAAATGGAAAAATTGATAGAAAGGCTATGATGAATTTATGATAGATGTTGAAAAACTATTATTAGAAATTACTGAAGATGAAAGAGTAAAAGATAAAAATATTGATTTGATTGAATCTGGTGTTATAGATTCCTATGTGTTTATAGAATTACTATCAAGATTGGAAGATGAAGGAATTACTATTTATCCTACAAGAATAGATCGTAATAAACTTAGAACAATAAAAGGTATTGAAGAATTAATCAAAAAAGAGACTACTTAGTCTCTTTTTTTTATCCTTTATTAGGTGTATAATTATTGTAGGTGGGGACATGGAACAACGAGATTATACTATTAAAGAACTTGAAAAGAATGAATTAGGGTGTAATTATAGAGTACAAGTTACTTTACCTATGAGTTTAGGATGGTATGATGATTTGTATTTAGTTACTTGTAGTGATAGTGGAAATAGTAGTTATAAGATTCCTTTCTATTATCATGATGGAAACTGTGTATATTTTAAAGGCGATGTTTTCCTTGAAACCAAAGCTATTTATAGATTCTTTTTTACATTCAATGTTAATCATAGAAGAATGTATTTAAATAGATTTAAAGAAACTGTTGATTTCTTAGACAATAATACTTTAGATAAAATATCTGTTAATTATGATGCACCTGAATGGGCTAAGGGTGCTATGATGTATCATATTTTTGTTGATAGATTCAAAAGAGGATCTCGTAAAAAGATGCAACCTATGGAAAATAGATCAATTCATAATTCATGGAATGATAAACTTGTAAGTGGGCCTAATGAACAAGGTGAATGGAATACAGATTTTTATGGTGGAGATATTCAAGGTATTATTCAAAAACTTGATTATATAAAATCTTTAGGAACTGATATTATTTATTTAAGTCCTGTTGTTAGAAGCCAATCTAATCATAGATATGATGCAGGAGATTATGAACATGTTGATCCTTATGCTGGAACAAATGATGATTTGAAACAATTATGTGATGAAGCACATAAATTAGGAATGAAGATAGTACTTGATGCTGTATTTAATCATACAGGAAATGATTCAAAATATTTTAATGAATTAGGAACATATGATAATGTGGGTGCATATCAAGATCCAAAGAATTCTTATTATGGAACTTTCTATAGAAAACATGAAGATCCTACTAATGGAAAAATCTATTTTGATCATTGGTGGGGAATGCCTAATTTACCTGTATGTGATGGAAATTCTAAGAATTGGCAAAATTACATTTATGGTGAAAATGGTGTAATAGATAAATGGTTTGATTTAGGAATAGATGGGCTTAGACTAGATGTTGCCGATGAATTATCTGATGAATTTATTGAAGGAATTAGAAGAGCAGTTAAAAGAAATAAAGAAGATGGATTTATTCTAGGAGAAGTATGGAAGAATGCTATGAAAATGAATCGTGGTTATATTTCTTCAGGTAAAGGTATGGATTCTCATATGGATTATCCATTAGTAGATGCTTTAATTAGATATATTAAATATTGTGATGTTTCTAAATTAAGATATACAATTCAAGATATATTAAATGAATATCCAAAAGGTTCTATTGAAACTTTAATGAATTTTACTTCAACTCATGATATATCTAGACCTATAAATATATTTGGTAGTAATGAATTTGAAGAATATTCTGAATGGGCTTGGAATTGTAGAAATAGTAATTATGACTATTTAAATAATTATAAATTAAGTGAAGAAGAATACCAAAAAGGTAAAGAATTATTTAAAACATATTTATTTTGTATGAACTTCATGCCTGGAATATTATCAATTTTCTATGGAGATGAAGCTGGTGTTGTAGGATTAGGTAATTTACTTAATAGACAACCATTCCCATGGGGTAGAGAAGATCAAGATTTAGTTGAATTTGTTAAATCTATGGGTGATATAAGAAAAGAAGAACAATTTTTAAAGAAAGCTGATATGAATATTGTTGATATAACTAAAGATTATTTTATGTTTGAAAGAACAAGTTCTGATGGAGATGCTTTAATATCAATTAATAGAACTGATGAAGATAAAATCATTAATATTCCGTTTAAATATGAGGATAGTAATAAGGTTTACCAACTAAGAAAAAGTACAAAAGATGTACTTACTCCATATGGAGGAAATGCAATTATAAAACAATAATTATCAATTTAGTGTATATTATTTGAGTAAATTGTTATATAATTGTATAAGACATAAATGAGGTGAAATATTCATGGTAGTAATTTGTTATTATGTACTATTTATATTTTGTTTATTATATTCAATGTATTTCCTTATTACATCTCTATGGGGATTTAAAGGAATGCATAAATCAATAATAAAGAAACATAAGGAAAAATATAAAATTGCATGCTTAATTGCAGCTCGTAATGAAGAACAAGTTGTTCCTTCATTAGTTAAATCTTTATTAAGACAAGATTATCCTAAAGAATTATTCGATGTATATGTTATTCCTAATAACTGTACTGATGATACTGAAGGTGCTGCTAAAAAGGCAGGAGCTAAAATTATAAATGTAACTATTCCAGTTAAGAGTAAAGGTGAAGTATTAAAATTTACTTTTGATAAGTTAAAAGATAAAGATTATGATGCATATATTATTTTCGATTCAGATAACATTGTTGATAAAAACTTTGTTAGAAGAATGAATGATACATTATGTGATGGTTATGAAGTTGCTCAAGGATATAGAGATTCTAAGAATGCAGGAGATAACTGGATTACTGGATCTTATTCTATATTCTATTGGATTCAAAACTTCTTCTTTAATAGAGCAAGAATGCATATAAATGGTTCTGCTTCTATTAATGGTACTGGTTTCATGATTAAGAAATCAGTTATTGAAGCTGAAGGATTCCAAACTTATACATTAACTGAAGATGTTGAATTTACTGCACAATGTGCAATAAAGAATAGAAGAATTGCATTCGTAGAAGATGCTATTACTTATGATGAACAACCATTACAATTTGGTGCATCTTGGATTCAAAGAAGTAGATGGACAACTGGTAACTTACAATGCTTTGCTAGATATGATTTAAGATTAATCAAAGCATTCTTTAAAAATCATAATATAGCTGCATTAGATATGGCTTTATTATTCTTTGCTCCTATGTTCCAAATATTAGGATTTGCTCTTATGATTGTTTTAATTCTATTTAGAACATTTGGTATAGAGTTAGTAGATATATTCTCATATTTCTTTGCATTTGGTGTATTATTCTTTATTTTAGGATATATTGGTAATATTGTATTAAATGTATTTATTGTTAAATATAATAGAAATAATAAAGTTATGAGTTTAATTTGGGGTATTTTATTCTTCCCATTATTCTTATTAACTTGGGTACCAATTAATATTAAGTGTTTAATTAAAAGAGATTCTAAATGGAAAGAAATTAAACATACTAGAAGTATTAATATTGAAGAGATTGATAATTAATCTCTTCTTTTTTATGTTATAATTATACTAGGTGAGAATATGAAAAAAAGATATCTATTATATTTACTTATTTGTTTATTAATACCTACTATTGTTTTTGCAAAGTCAAGTTCAAATGATTTAGATGAAATTCCTGCTTTTGGATATGCATTATTTATTAGTATTTTTCATCTTGTTTTTATTCTTATGCCTATAATGTCTTCTAGAAATAGTATGTTTAAATTTGCTAGTAAAGATACAATTAAATACTATTTTATTTTAGTTGGATTAAATGCTATTATATGTGATGCTTTTGGTGTAGTAGGTATGGCTATTGGTTTCTTTTCAATATTTATCATTGGCTTTCCAGCTATGTTTTTTATGTCATCAGTTGGATTTGGTGGAAAAGTAAATGATCCTATCAATGTTGATCCTTCAAAAGTAATTGAAGGATGTGATACTGAAAAAGGTTTAATTATTAAATGCTTAAAATGTGGTAATAGAATTACTGTTAATAATAAATATTGTGGAGCATGTGGTGCTGATGTACAAGGTAATAATGTTAAAGTAGAAAAGAAAGATGCTCCTGAATTAGCAATGCAATTAAAATCTTTTGATAATATGTATGCTAAATCAGAACAAGAACTTATTAGACTTATAATTTTAAATGAATGTAATAGTTTAGGATTAGATCCTAAAAGTAAATTAATACCTAGAAGTGAAAAAGTTAGATATATTGTTTTAGATATTATTTTTTGTATTCTATTATTCTTATTTATTGGTTTAATATTCTATCATGTATCAATTGGAATATATGCAATAGGATTATTAATATTAGTTTTATTCTTTATTAAAAAGAATAAATTTGACTTATATAATTTCTTATATAAAGAAGTTAAAGCTAGACCAAATGAAAATATAGATAATATTATAGGTGCTTTAAAAGAAAATTTAGTTCCTAAAGAAAAGATTGTTACTAGAATAATATTACCTATCTTGGTAGTATTAATTAGTTTAATTGTATTTAAAGATCCAATTATATTATATGAACCATTGGAAGATGGATATGCTGTAAGATTTTACTTTACTGGCTGGAGTAGTTTAACTCATGCTACAATTCCTGATGAACATAATGGTAAAAAAGTTATTTCTTTAAGAGGTAATGCTTTTTCAAATATGCCTTTATTAAATGAAGTTTATTTGCCTGATAGTATATATGAAATTAGAGGAGAAGCGTTTAAAAATGATTTCTTGTTAAAGAAAGTTCATTTACCTGCTAATCTTAAGTATTTAGGTGGTGAATCATTCTATCATTGTATTAAGTTAGAAGAAGTTAATTTCACATATGAAATGCCACTTGAAGAAATTAAAGGAAATACTTTTGAAGGATGTACATCATTAAAGAAAATTGTTATACCTGATTCAGTTACTAGAATAGGTGGACATGCGTTCCATGGTGATGATTCATTAAGTGAAGTTAGTATATCTGAACATAGTTCTTTAACTCAAATTGGATCATCTGCATTTAGAGAATGTACATCATTAAAAGAAATAATTTTACCTATATATACAATATATGAATCTAATTCATTTAAAGGTTCATATACTAAAATATCTAAATACGGTTCAGATAAAGATTATTTATCAGGAACTATGAATTTAGAATTAAATGATGTTAAATCATATACTTTACCTGAATATGGAACAATTAGTTTAGATTACTATTCTTATAATGCTGCTAAAGGTCTTCATAAGATAGTAATATATGGATCAGTTAATAAAGATATTTTATTTATAGAAAATTATAAATATTATATAAATGATACTAATTATATTGAATTTGAATCAACAGACACTTCTGAAATAGTTGTATATTTTTACAAAGTTTGGAGATGACATCATGGATTATAAATTTATACATTTATTGTATGTTCCAACTATGGCTTGTAATATGCAATGTAAGTATTGTTACTTAGAAGATAATACTAAAGATATTAATACTAAATATAATGAAGTAGACACTTTAAAATATGCTATAGAAAAGTTTAAAAAGAGTAATGTTATACCATTTAATATTTCACTTCATGGAGGAGAAGTTACAACATTAAGTAAAGAATCATTCCATGATATTATTAAATTAATAAGTGATTATTATAATGAAAATAAAGATATTATTAAAGCTGGAGGATTTAATGTTGGTAATCCACATATTAAAACTAATATGTATGCTTTAGATAAACATATAGATACTATAAAAGAATTTAACGTATCAATATCTGGAAGTTTAGATTTACCTTTAAAATTACATGATAAATATCGTGTAACTAAAGGTGATAAAACAACATTAGATAAGATTTTATCTAATCTTGAATTGATGAAAGATATTCCTAATAAAAAGAAAGTATCTGCAACTATTTTTAAAGAACATTTTGAATATTTAGATGATATTGTTGAAGATATAAAATGGTTAAATAAAAATACAAGTTTAGATATGAATGATTTTAATTTTATGATTGGATTTGATTATAATTCAAATGGAATACTACATCATATAACAGAAGAAGAACAAATTAAATTATATGAAAGAATGCATGAAGAATTTGATAATACTGATTTAGATGCAGGAGTAAATGGACCTTGGTTTGATGAATTTGGACCTGGTTATTGCTCTAATTGTGATAACTGTGGTTCTAAGTTTTTCTTACTTGAAAAAAATGGAGATATTTATTCATGTGTAAGAGGACAAAAGAATAAAGATTATTATTATGGTAATATATATGATAATACTGTAGAAGATATATTAGAAACAGCATTAGGTAAAATTTTTAGAAATCATAACAAAATGGAATTTAATGAAGATTGTTCTAAATGTGGATATTTATATTTATGTAAGACAGGTTGTCCATTTGTAAAAAATACATATAAAACAAATAAAAGTTATACTTGTTTATTACAACAAAGAATGTATAAAGATAGAAACTATGAACAAGATATTAACAATGAATTTGTTCCAGTTTATTTAAGTAATATGAGATTAGGAGATAATAGTAAGTATTATCCTGAAAATAAAAATAATTTATATCCAGATATAAAAGATATTATAAATGAAGACAAGAATCTTAAATATATATATGATCCTGATTCATTTATATTAAATATAGATGGTGAAGAATATAAATTAGAATCTCAAATATTAAAAAATAATAGAGATATCATTTATGTTACACCTGAATCTAAAGTGTTTATTTATATGAAAAAACATTTAATTGAAGAAGTATGTGATTATCCTGAAAATAATTCATTATATATTATGTTATTATCAGGTAATTTAGTTACATATGGAGATGAAGGTAGAACTAAACAAAGACATATAAATACAAATCAAATTTATAAAGGTGTATTAGATAATATTAAAAGTGATAAAAAAGATTATTATAAATATGATATAAGTAATTATATTAAAGAATATAAAGATTATTATTCAGATGAAAATCCTAATAATATATTTTTTACTACAAGTAGTTTAAGAGATTATCATTATAATAAACAAAAAAATAATGCTTATTATCATATACAAGCAATTAATTTACCATTTCAAAATATTGAATTTTATTATGTAGAAGGGAGTAATGATTAATGAAAGCAAATGAACCAAAATCATATCAAGGAATAATTAATAAAAAGAGAATGTATGAAATAGTTAAAGCTTATGATATATCTCAAAATGTATATGATTTAATATTAAACTTTAAGACTGAAAATCCAGATGGCCAAGTAAGATGCGGAGCTAAATATATTACTCTTATTAAAGATAATGAAATTATTCAATATATAGATGCTCCTATAAAATCTGCTTCTTATGATGGAATAATATGGGATGGAGATAAGTTTAAATTAATTGAACATTATGTTGCTTCTTCCTATAGCGGTGGTAGTAGTTGGTCTTCTAGTGGTGGAGGATCATCTAACAATAATAATAATAACAATAATAACAATAACAACAATAATAGATAGGATTGGTATATATGGTATATGTATCTGATGTATTTCATAAAAAGAAATTAGATAGTAAAAAGATTAATATTAAAACTATATATTTAGTTGATGGTATTAGATATGAAAGAAATACTGATGGATCTAGAGATGATAATATAAATAATGGTATTAGAGTAAAAAAAGAATACTACTTAAATAATGAATTAAAACATACTGAACATGAATTTGATACAAGAATAGAATATAGTTTTGTTGAAAATAAAAATAGTGATAAAAATTATACATGTCCAAATTGTGGAATGACTGCTAAATTAAAAGATTTTAATGGTGGTTGTCCTTATTGTGGTACATATTATAATTTAGATTATCAAGAAAAGGATTTAGGAAGTAAGAAATATTATGATAGAGTTCTTAGAAATAAATCTTATAGAATTATTTCGGCTATAATAGATTTCTTAATATGTTTTTTAATAACATATTTGATTATTAAAAATACATCTAGAACATTTAATATTAATGATATATATAAGATTTTTATATTTGGCATGATAGCATCATTATTATTCTATTATGTCTTTTATACATTAGATGCATATATTATTTTAGGACCTATTAAAAGATATAAAGATAAATTAAATAATAAACAAAGATTATTTTGGAAAAAGAGTGGTTTAGATAAAGTTACATTCTTTAATAATTTTAATTATGAAGTAAGAAAATATTATTATAATAAAAAAGATGTTATTGATTATGATGTAATAGATTTTGATTCGTTTAAAGATTATGTTATTAAAGATAATAGATACATTGAGGTTGAAGCATATATAAGAGTTGTTAATTTCGATGGTGATTTTCATTCTAGATATATAAAGAAAATATTTAGATTTAAACAAAATAAAAATGGAACAACTGAATTAAGTAATGATACTAATGTTATGATGTGCCATAACTGTGGTGCTTCTATAGATGTTACTAAGAGTAAATGTGAATACTGTGATTCTGAAATAAAATATTTACAAGAATGGATATTAGATAATGTTTAAAAAGATTTATGTAGAAATAACTAATAATTGTAATTTAAAGTGTGATTTTTGTATTGGTAATAAAAGAGAGAAAAAGTTTATTGATATTGAAAATTTTAAATTATTATTAAATAAGTTAGATGGATATACTGATTATTTATATTTTCATGTAATGGGTGAACCGTTATTACATCCTAAAATAAATGATTTAATTAATATTGCATCTAAAAAATTTAAGATTAATATTACTACAAATGGTTATTTAATTAATAGAATTAAAGATAACAAAAATATAAGACAAATAAATATATCATTACATTCTTTTGATGATAAATATAAAACAACACTAGATGAGTATATGAATAATATATTTGATTCAGTTGATAAATTAAGCAAGAATACTTATATTGAATATAGAATGTGAGTAGATAATGTTAATAAAGATAAAATTATTAACAAATTAGAAGAAAAATATAATATATATATTGGTGATATTGATCATATTACTTTAGATAAAAATGTGTTTTATCAAGTTGAACAAGAATTTATATGGCCTTCATTAGAAAATGATTACTACGAAGAAAAAGGTTCTTGTATGGGAACTAGATCTCATATAGGAATACTTGTAGATGGTACTGTTGTACCATGTTGTTTAGATTCAAATGGTTGTATTAACTTAGGAAATATGTATGAATCTTCATTAGATGAGATTATAAATGGAAAAACATTCAAATCTATAAAAGAAGGATTCTTAAATAATAAAAAGATACATCCTATGTGTAGACATTGTAATTTTTATGAATTAAAGAGATGATTTATCATCTTTTTATTTTGCCTATTAAATGGTATAATTTCAATAGAAGGTGTTTAAAGATGAATATTAATGAAATAAAAAATGAATTATTAAATCTTAAAACAAATATTATTGATATTGGGAGGTCACTTTGACTTAGAAGATAAAAAATCTAAGATAAGTGAATTAGAATCAAAATTAAGTAATCCTGATATTTGGAATAATCCGGATGAAGCTAATAAATTAAATCAAAACTTAGCTGGATTAAAAAAAGATATATCAGAATATGATAATCTATTATCAAATATCGATAATAATTTAGAACTTCTACAATTATTAGAATTAGAACCAGATGAAAATGAATTAAAGAATATTGAAGATGAATTAGTTAATATAAAATCTTTAGTAGATGAATTTCAAACAAAGTCATTGTTAAATGGTGAATATGATGCTGGTAATTGTTATTTAGAAATACATCCAGGAGCTGGAGGTACTGAATCATGTGATTGGGCTTCTATGTTACTTCGTATGTATACAATGTTTTTTGATAAGTTTGGTTTTAAATATAGCATATTAGATCAACAACCTGGCGAAGAAGCTGGTATTAAATCAGTCATGATATATGTTGAAGGAATGTATGCATATGGATATTTAAAATCTGAAATTGGTGTTCATAGATTAGTTAGAATTAGTCCTTTTAATGCAGCAGGTAAAAGACAAACATCATTTGCAGCAGTTAATGTTACACCTGAATTTAGTGAAGTATCTAAAGATATTGATATTAAAGATGAAGATATAAGAATAGATGTGTATAGATCTTCAGGAAATGGTGGACAAGGAGTTAATACTACTGATTCAGCTGTTAGAATAAGTCATATACCATCAGGTATAGTTGTTACTTGTCAAAATGAAAGAAGCCAATTAAGAAATAAAGAAACAGCTATGAATATTTTGAAGAGTAAACTATATCAATTAGAAGTTGAAAAACAGAATAAAGAAATTAATGATTTAAAAGGTAATTCTAATATTGATTTTGGTAGTCAAATAAGAAATTATGTATTAGAGCCTTATACATTAGTTAAAGATCAAAGAAGCGGATATGAAACATCACAAGCTTATAAAGTATTAGATGGTGATTTATATCAATTCATTGATGCTTATTTAAGAATAAAGAGGTAAAGAATATGAGGAAGGTATTAAATTATTTAGCGGTAATAATAGGATGCGAACTTATAGCATTAAGTTTTGTATTATTAATATTACCTAATAAAGTATTATCATTTGGTATTGATGGTGTAGGTGCTTTGTTATATTACACAAATGGTGTTAATCCAGGTATTAATATATTAGTTTTAAATGCTGTATTTATTTTAATATCTTTATTGGTGTTAGATATTGATGAAGTAAAAAAATATATATTACCATCCTTATTAATACCAGTATTAATCATGGTTAATATGATTCTATTAAAAAATGTAGTAATAGAATTACCTGAATTAGTAGTATCTATATTAGTATCAAGTTTTTTAATAGGTTTTGGATATAGTCTTATATATAAAAATGGACATGGAGCAGGTAATATATTTTTAATAGAAGAAACTATTGGAGAAGTTACTAAATTTAGATCTAAAGCTTATTCATGGATTTTAGATATTTTAATTCTAATAGTTTTATTTATTACAAATGGATATATGTCAGTTATTTATTCACTTATAATTATATTTGCTAGTAAGTATTTAATTACTAAAGCCAGATTTGGTATAAATGATAGTAAAATATTCTATGTTATAACTTCTAAAGAAAAAGAAGTTAAAGATTTTATTATTAGACATATGAAATACGAATTAACTGTATTAGATGTTAAAGGCGGATATAGTCAAAAGAAAAATCAAATATTATTAGCAGTAATTAATAGTAAAGATTATTTTAAATTAAAAGAAGGAATAAAGACTATTGATCCTGATGCATTTATTGCTATAACTGATACATATGAATCTATGAATATAAAAACATTCTAGGAGGGTTTTATGAAAAAAAGTATTTTATTATTAGTAGTTTCAGTTTTAACTTTAGGTTTATTAACTGGATGTTCTAATAAAAAGGAAAAAATATCAGCTGATGATTTTTATAATAAAATAGGTCCTAATTATAGTTTAGTTGATATTTCTAATAAATTAGATTATGTAAAAAAGGCATATTATTATGACAGTGAAGGTATTACTTTCTACTTCTACGAAGGAAATAGAATGTTTGATATGGGTAATATTTATATAGATGAAGTTAATAATGTTGCTAATAATATGTTTAATAAAGAAGATGAAATTGATAAAGGCGAAAATTATTCATCAATAAAAATGTGGAATGATGAATCATATTATAGAATAGCTTATGTTGATAATACTTTATTATATGTTAAAGCTATATCTGACTATAAAGCTAGAGCTGATGATATATTTGAAAAATGTGGATATTAATCCACATTTTTTATTGTAAATATATTTGTAAATCATACACTTTCTTTACTTGAGTTGACATATGCTGATATATAATAATATTAAGAAGGTGTGTAATATGGATTTCAGTAGATTTAGAAATGTAATTAATGAACAACAAACAGTATTTGATGGAATAAAAGATAAATTGGATGCTAAAGCATTTGATGATATTTGTGTTGAATTAAATAAGTCTTTAGCTGATATTTCTCTTGTAGCAACTGTAGTTCCTGTTGATGCAAAGAAAGAACTTATTACAATTTTAAAATCTTTAAGAAATCTTGCTGTTGATTTATCTGACTATAGAAAAAAATTCGACACACCTGAAGAAGCTGAAGATAAGAATGTATCAAATATGCTTGCAGAAGAGGTGGCTTCTGAATCACATGAAGTAGTTAATGAAACTCCAGTTTCTGAAAATACTTCTGATATTAGTAACGAACCTACAAACGGAGTTAATGATTTAGCTGGTGAAACTCAATCATTATCAAATCAAAATGTTAAATCATTAACTTTAACTAATCCAAATTTGCCAAAGAATTCAAATCCGTTTGTTATGCCAAACGCTGCTTAATAAGAAATGCTTATGCATTTCTTTTTTTCATATTAAATTCATATAACTTTTGTATATTTTTATTGTGAGATGTGATATTATTTATAATAGGTGAGAGTATGGAAAAAGTATTTAAGACTCTTGACGAACAAATAGAAATATTAAAAGGGAAAGGCTTAGTTATAGATGATATCGAATATGCTAGAAATATCATCTTACGTGAGAATTATTTCTTTTTAATGGGGTATCGTCATTTATTTTATAAATCAGATGGAAGTAAAACATTTAGGGAAGGTACTAATTTTAGAGAATTATATGCTCTATTCACATTTGATAGACAACTTAGAAATATAATTTTTAAAAATGTATTAATTATTGAAAATAACTGTAAGAGTATTTTTTCCTATGTTTTATCTCATAAGTATGGATATAAAGAAAACGATTATTTAAGACCACAAAATTATGTCCAAAGTCATGAAAAACAAAGACAAGTAAATGATTTATTAAGAAAAATGAAAAGACAAATAAGAATTAATGGTGGACAACATGATGCTACTAAACACTACATTAATAATTATGGATATATTCCTTTATGGGTTGTAGTTAAAGTATTATCTTTTGGTATTACATCTGAGTTATATACAATTATGAAAGATATGGATCAAAAAGATATTGCTAAAGAGTTCCATGTAGATCCTGAAAATCTATTAACATTCTTACCAATATTGTCTAATTATAGAAATTTATGTGCTCACGAAGATATATTGTTTGAACATCACACACAAAAAGTTATTCCTGATAATAAATATCATGAAGCATTACATATAAGCAAAATGGAAGATGAATATATGTATGGTAAAGGTGATGTATTTGCTGTAGTTATTATATTCAAATATTTATTATCTAAAGATGACTTTAGATTATTTCTAAATGAAGTTTCATATGAACTAGATAGATTAGCAGGTAAGTTAAATTCAATTCCTGTTTATTATGTATTAGATCATATGGGATTCCCAACTAATTATTTAGAATTATTAGATATGGAATAGGAAGTGTATTATGAATACAAATAATAACGATAAGGGTGTTAAGGTTGTTATTGCTATAGCAATTGTAGTATTTGTTTTATTACTTGGGGTTGGAGTTTTATCTCAAGTTGATTTAAAAAAGATTTTTAAGAATGAAACAATAAATATTACTAAAACTGAAAAAGAAGTTACTGTAACTGATGAAGGGATTGCCGATGCTGTTTCTAAATTATATGATGCTACAGTTATAGTTGAAGTTGGTAATTCAAAAGATGATTTAACTGGATGGGGATCTGGAGTTGTATATGATACTGATGATGAGTATGCATATATTTTAACTAATCACCATGTTGTAGATGGTGGAAAATATATTTTAATTGTTTATACTGATGATTCTGAAGTACAAGGAGAACTTGTTGGTTCAGATGAAATTCAAGATATAGCAGTTGTTAAAGTTCCAGTTGAAACAATTAAAGCTAAAGCTGAAATTGGTAGTTCTAATGATTTAGAATTAGGAGATACTGTTTTTGCAATTGGTACTCCAGTAAGTTTAAGTTATAAATTTACAGTTACAAGAGGTATATTATCTGGTAAAGATAGAATGTGCCAAATGAGAAGTTCAAATAGTAATTCTTATGGATTTTCACAAGGTAATTCTTGGTACATGAGCTTATTACAAATTGATGCAACAATTAACTCTGGTAATTCAGGTGGACCTCTTGCCAATTCAAATGGTCAATTAGTAGGAATTAATAATAGTAAATTATCAAGTTCTTATAGTTCTGTTTCTATTGAAAATATGGGATTTGCTATTCCAATTGAAGATGCTTTAAATGTTGCAAGACAATTAAGAGAAGATGGTAAAGTTACTAGACCATTCTTTGGTGTATCAGTAAGTGATATTGATTCTGCTGAAAGATATAATATTACTGTTGATAAATCTGTTACAAGTGGTGCTTTAATTACTTCTGTAGAAAATGATTCGACTGCTGCATCTGCTGGATTAAAGAAAGGTGATATAGTTACTAAGATAGGTGACTATGAAGTTAAAAACTATAAATACTTTAGATATTATTTATATAGATATTCAGTAGGAGATAAAGTATCAATTACTTATATCAGAGATGGAAAAGAAAAAACTATTGATGTTACCTTAAAAAGTTAGTTAAAAACTAGCTTTTTTTATGCTATAATATCTCAAGAAGAAATGAGGAATGATTATGTCATTAAAAGCTGGTATAGTTGGACTTCCTAATGTTGGTAAGTCTACACTTTTCAACGCTATTACAAAACAACAAGCATTAGCAGCAAATTATCCATTTGCTACTATTGAACCAAATGTAGGAGTAGTTACTGTTCCTGATAAAAGATTAGATTTCTTAAATGAAATGTATAAACCAAAAAGTTTAGTTCCTACAGCATACGAATTTATTGATATTGCTGGTTTAGTTAAAGGTGCTTCAACAGGTGAAGGTTTAGGAAATAAATTCTTATCTCATATTAGAGAAGTAGATGCTGTTGTAGAAGTAGTTAGATGTTTTGAAAATAGTGATATTACTCACGTTGAAGGTGGAGTAGATCCTATAAGAGATATTGAGATTATTAATACTGAATTAATCTTATCCGATTTAGAAATTGTTGAAAATAGAATTGCTAGAATGGGTAAGAAAGCTCAAATGACTAAAGATAAACAAGAACTATTAGAAATTGGAACATTAAATAAGTGTAAGGAAGCATTAGAAAATAATATTCCTTTAAGAAGAATAGATTTTAATGAAGATGAATTATCAGTTATGAGAGGTTTCCAATTTATTACTTCTAAACCAATTATATATGTTACTAATGTATCTGAAGAAGATATTGCTGTTGGAAGAAATGAATATACTGATAGAGTTTCTAAATATGCTGATGAAGAAGGCGCAGGCGTAATAGTAATGTGTGCTAGAATCGAAGAAGAACTTGCATCACTTTCAAACGAAGACAGAGAATTATTCATGACTGATTTAGGTATAACTAACTCAGGCTTAGATAAATTAATATTTGAAACATATGATTTATTAGGTTTAGCAACATTCTTTACTGCTGGAACTGATGAATGTAGAGCTTGGACATTTAAAAAAGGTATGAAAGCTCCTAAATGTGCTGGTATTATTCATACCGATTTCGAAAAAGGATTTATTAGAGCTGAAGTAATGAGCTATGATGATTTAGTTACATATGGAACTGAATTAAAGGTTAAAGAAGCTGGAAAAGTTAGACTTGAAGGTAAAGAATATCTAATGCAAGACGGAGATATTGTATACTTTAGATTTAATGTATAAAATAGACTTTAAAAGTCTGTTTTTTTATATTATAATGTATTTAGAATAGGAGAAGTGTGGTATGGCTGAAAAGAAAACAAAAAAAGAAGAAGTTGCTAAAAATAAGAGAGTTAGAGAGATAAGTGTTATTTCTATTATATTAATTTATATCTTAGGAATTGCTGCTATTGGCGTAAGTGCATATGCATTTACTGAAAAAGGATTTGTAGAAGCTAGATTAGGAAAAGTTTCTTCAAAACTTGCATCAAAGCTTGATGGTGGAATTTCAAAAGAAATTAGATTTATTGATGCTACTTTAGAAGATAAAGTTTGTACTAACTCAAATGGAAATGTTAAATGCGTAAAAAATGTTAGTGATTCATCAATTATTAAAGGATATACTTTATTAGTAACTGAAACTTATAATTTAAGCGGAGAACATAAATCAAATATTGCATCTACTTTAACAGTAAACGGAAGCGTTGTTAATGCAACTGCTGGATATGAATTTGATACTTTTGAAGCTAAGAAATTCGGTGGAAATACATTTGTTGTAGCTAACCTTGTAAATCAAAGTGGAGATACATATTCTTTAGTTATTAATTCACAAGGAAATGTAGTATATAAATAAAAGCAACTAGGTTGCTTTTTTTATTTACAATTAAATTATTTTAGTTGTTTACAAACAATTGTATCTTTGCTATAATACTTTCGAGCGAAAAGCTCCTTGCTTATATGTAGATATAAGCCAAATAGACCACAAGGAGGTGTAAGAATGAACAAATATGAAATGATGTTCATAGTAAAAACAACACTAGATGAAGAAGCAGCTAACAAAGTTTCTAAAGCATATGAAGATATTATTTCTTCTATGAAGGGAAAATTAACTGATTCTAAAAATTTAGGAAACAAAAAATTAGCTTACCCAATCAAAAAGGAAGCTACTGGTTATTACTATGTATTTAACTTTGAAGCTACTCCAGAAATCGTTGCTGAAGTAGATCGTAAAGCTAGAATCGATGAAAGTGTTTTAAGACACATGATTATCAGATTAGATGAGGAGTAATTAATATATGAATATAGCATGTTTAGTCGGAAGACTTACAAAAGACCCAGAATTAAGAACAACTACTAGTGGATTATCAACTTGTACTTTTACAATTGCTGTAGATCATTGGAATAGTAGTACTAATCAAAATGAAGCTGATTTTATTCAAATCGTAGCATGGAGAAATACTGCTGATAATGTTTGCAAATATTGCAAAAAGGGAACTCAAGTTGCTGTAAATGGTAGAATTTCATCAAGATCATATGATGCTCAAGATGGAACTAAGAGATATGTTACTGAGGTTGTTGCTAATAATGTTACTTTTGTTGGTGGTAAAAATGATTCCACACCATCATCTGAAGAAAGTGGAACAGATTATGGTATGTCTTCATCATCTGAAGTTGAACCTATGGATTTAGCTGAAGATCCTTATAAAGATTTCGGTAGTGAGGTAACTTTAAGTGACGATGACCTTCCATTCTAGAAAGGAAAGGTAAATAATAATGGCAGAATTTTATAGAAAAAAGAAAAAAATTTGTCAAATGTGTGCTGGTAAAGACGTTGACTACAAAGATGCTAACGTTATTACTAAATATATAAATGAAAAAGGCAAAATAATGCCAAGAAGAATGACTGGAGCTTGTGCTAAACATCAAAAACACATTGCTCAACAAGTTAAAAGAGCACGTTTTATGGCAATTATTGCTGACGTTAAGTAAGATAGTTTTTAAACTATCTTTTTTTATTGTATGTTATAATTATTCTAGGTGAGAATATGAAAAAAGCTTTATATATTTTATTAACAATTTGCTCAGTTTTTTTATTAGTAGGTTGTACATCTCAAAATGAAAGAGAAGAAGTAATTGATAATTTTCAAAAGAAAGCAAATATTAAAATCAAAGGAGACTTAATTGATATTGTTGAAAATATATCAGGTGGTTGGACATTACATACTTGGGCATATGATTATGTTTATAAAACTAATGATGGTGATTATTTATTAAGAATTTATAACGATAAGAAATCTGAGGATAATTCAACTACATATAAAATTGAATATTCAAAGATTGCAACAACAGAAGACTTAGTTGAAATACCCGCAAGTGAAAAAGATTCATTTACAGCTAGATATAAATATATTGATGGAAAGTTATTTAAAAATAACAAATATATAGTAGATGTTGATACTACTAAAAAATATGAATTAACAAAAACTAAGAAAAAGATATTAATTTTTACTAGATACTCATGGAGTATTAAAGAAATAAAAGAAGATAGTAATTAATTACTATCTTTTTTATTTAATATATTTACTATATTTGGTATAATATAAGCACATGGAAGGAGTGTTTACAATGAAAGTAATATTACTTCAAGATGTTAAAAAACAAGGAAAAAAAGATGACATTATAAATGTTTCAGATGGTTATGCTCAAAACTTTTTAATTAATAAAGGTTTAGCTGTTCCTTATAATGAAGGTAACAAGAAACAATTAGATCACAAATTAAAAGATAGAGCTGATGCAGAAGAAGCATTAATAAAAAAATGTGAAGAATTAAAAAAAGAACTTGAAAAGAAAAGCTTTAAGTTTAAAACAAAGAGTGGTAAAGATGGTAAGATGTTTGGTACAATAAGCACTAAACAAATTGCTGATGAATTAAAAAAGAATGGTTATGATATCGATAAAAAGATTGTTGAATTAGATCATGACATTAATTCATTAGGAACGCATATTGTTAAACTTAACTTACATAAGAAAGTTGTAGCAGAAATAAAAATAATAGCAGAATAGGAGATGATTATATGGCTCAAGTAGTTGAAAGAAAAGAACCAGCTAACTTAGAAGCAGAAATGAATGCTTTAGGTTGTGGCTTTTTATCTAAAACAGCATTGACTAAACTATGTGATGATTTAACACCTGACATGTTTTATGATGAAAGAAATTCATTAATATTTGCAGCCATGAAATCATTACATAATAGAAATGAAAATATTGATACAACTATTTTAGTTAATGAAATTGAAAAGAATGGTTCAATTAATAAAATAGGTGGTTTAGCATATTTAAGTGAAGTTATTGATTCTGTAGTATCTGCTTCAAATGTTGAATCATATATCAATATTGTTAGAGATAAGGCATTAAGAAGAAAACTTATTAATGCATGTGAATCTATTGAAAGAACTGCTAGAGATGAAATAAATGACACTAATGAAATGATTGATAGTGCTGAAAAAGATATTTTCCAAATTACTAAACAAAAGAAATCTGGAGAATTTAAAACTGTTGGTGGTGTTTTAAAATCAGCAAGAGAAAATCTTGAAGCATTATCTAAACAAGCAAGCGATGTTACAGGTTTACCTACAGGCTTTGTAGACTTTGATAAATTAACTGCCGGATTACATCCAAATCAATTAATTATCATTGCTGCTCGTCCAGGTATGGGTAAAACTGCATTTGCATTAAATGTAGCTGCTAATGCTGCTATCCAATCAGGAAAAGCAGTTGCTATATTCAACCTTGAAATGAGTGCCGAACAATTAATCATGAGAATGATTTCTTCAAGAGGTGCAATTGAAGGTGGAAAATTAATGACTGGTAAATTAAATCAAGAAGATTGGAAGAAAGTTAATGAAGCAATGTCTGAATTGGATGGGCTTCCATTATTCTTTGAAGATACACCAGGTGTAACAATTGGTGAATTAACTACTAAGTGTAGAAGATTAGCTGAAAAAGAAAATTTAGGTTTAATTATCATCGACTACTTACAATTAATTTCTGGTGGATCAGGATATGGTAATAACAGAGTACAAGAAATATCTGATGTATCAAGAAAATTAAAAATGTTGGCTATGGAATTAGGAATTCCAGTTATTGCCTTAGCGCAATTAAGTAGACAAGTTGAAGGTAGAGAAGATAAGAGACCTATGATGTCAGACTTAAGAGAGTCTGGACAAATAGAACAAGATGCCGATATCATTGGATTCCTATATCGTGATGATTATTATAATAAACAAGCTACTGATGTCGGTATTTCTAAATCAGAATTTATTATTGGTAAGAACCGTAATGGTGCTACTAAAACTATATTCTTAACATTTGAAAGAATTTATAGTAATTTCTGTAATTATATTGATGCTGGAAATGAAAATCCAGAAGATTAGGTGATTATAAATGGATAAAAAGAAAATAATAGGGGCGGTTTTAACATTTGTTGTTGCAGCATTGTTAATCATTGTTGGATTAAGTAAAAAAGTATCAGGAACTCCTTTAGAAGTTTATCAAGTATATCTAGATGGTAAAAAGATGGGATTAATTGCTTCCAAAGATGAATTATTAAACTTAATCGATAAAGAACAAAGCTCTATTAAAGAAGAATATGGTGTTGATAAAGTATATCCTCCAAATGGATTAGATATTGAAAAAATATATACTTATAACACTAATTTATCTAACGTTAATGAAATATATAATAATATTAAAGATTCAGAAAAATTTACTGTTGAAGGTTATGATGTTACTATCACATATAATGAAGATAAAGTCATTAACGATGGTGAAACTATTAAAGCTGAAGATCGTGAAGCTCAACATATTTATATTTTAAATAGAGATATATTAGAGCCTGCTTTATATAATACTGCAGCAGCATTTATTGGAACTGAAAATTTGAAGAATTTTGAAAATAATACACAAGCAGAAATCACAGATACAGGTGATATCATCACTTCTGTATATTTTGCTGAAACTATTACAATTAAAAAAGCATTAATATCTACTGATAAAACAATATTAGAAAATGTAGAAGAATTAAGCCAATATTTATTATATGGCTCTATTAATCAACATAATACTTATACTATATCTGAAGGTGAAAACTTACAAAGTATAGCTGATAAGAATAGTTTAAATATTGAAGAATTATTAATAGCAAATCCAAATTATAAAACAAAAGATGTGTTATTAACTGCAGGAGCTAAAGTTAATGTAGACTTAATTAATCCATTGTTGGATGTTACATATAGAAAAGAAGCAGTAAGTGATATTGAAGTTGCTTATAAACAAGATGTAGTTACTGATAGTAGTAAATATGTTGATTATAGCGAAGTTACTACTAAAGGTGAAAATGGTATAACTAGAGTTACTCAAGACATTAAGTATGTTAATGGTGTTATTCAAGACCTTAAAATCATACAATCAGATGTTTTAAAAGCTCCAGTTAATGAAGTAGTTACTAAAGGTACTAAGAAGATTGGTAGTTGGATTGATTACAATCCTACATATACTGCTGATGGTAGTTATGCATGGCCAACATTATCACCATTCATTATTACTTCTAGATTTGAGTATCGTTGGGGTACTTTCCATAAAGGTATCGATATTTCTGGTACAGGTTATGGTTCTCCAATTTTATCAATTGCTGATGGTGAAGTTTATAAAACTGGATATGGTTCAAACGAAGGTAACTATATAGTTATTAAACATAGTGATACATTATATAGCCAATACATGCACTTATCTAAGATTCAATGTTCTGTTGGACAACATGTAACAAAAGGACAAAGAATTGGATCTATGGGTAGTACAGGATTCTCAACAGGTACACACTTACACTTAGGTATTTGGTTAAATGCACCTCCATATCAACCTGGTTCTTCAGTAGTAGATCCATGTAGAAGTGTGTTTAGATGTTAGTATCTATACTTTGTAGTGGGTCTGAGGGAAATTCAGTTTTAGTAAAAACTGAAAAACATAAATTATTAATTGATTGTGGAATGAATAATAAATATATTAAAGATAATCTAAATGAGCTTGGTATTGAAGAAAGTGAAATAGATTCTATATTTATTACTCATTCACATTCAGATCATATTGGTGCATTAAAAGTATTCCTAAACAAAAATCATCCTCGTGTATATGTTGATGAAAAAATGTTTGAAGATCCAGCAATGGATTTCTTAAAAGAATATGATAATTTAGAATTCAGTAAAGGACCATTTGAATTAGATGATATCAATGTTGAAATATATAAAACAAGTCATGATGCTCCTGGTTCAAGAGGTTATATTATTACAAATGATAATAAGTCAGTTGTATATTGTACTGATACTGGATATATAAATCACAAATTATTTGATAAATTAAGCAATAAAACATTATATATTTTTGAAAGTAATCATGATATTGAAATGTTAATGCATGGAAGATATCCATCATGGTTAAAAAAGAGAGTAGCATCTGATACAGGCCACTTGTCTAATCATCAAGCAGGTTTTTATTTGAGTAAGATAATAGGTGAAGATACTAAAAAAGTAATTCTTGCACATATATCTAAAGAAAATAATAGTCCAGATATAGCTTTAGAGGATGTATTAAATGAATTAAAAGAAAACGATGTTAAATTCAAAAATATTGATGTTGCTAAACAAAGAGAAAGATTGGATATAGAAATTTAATGATAAATATAATATGTGTAGGTAAATTAAAAGATAAGTATTTAGTTGATATGAGTAATGATTATTTAACTAGATTAACTAAATATCATAAAGTTAATATTATTGAATTAAAAGATAGTAATATTAACGAAGAAGGAGATTTAATTTTAAAACATTTAAATAATAAAGATTTTGTGGTAACAATGGAGATAAATGGAAAAAATTTAACTTCTATAGAATTATCAGATTTAATTGATAAAACATTTATTAGTTATCCTACAATTACTTTTATTATTGGAGGGTCTGATGGTATAGATCCTAGAGTTTTAGAAAAATCAAATTATAGATTATCTTTTGGAAAAAATACGTATCCTCATGGTGTATTTAGATGTTTGTTATTAGAACAAATATATAGATCATTTAAGATTTTAAACAATGAGAGCTATCATAAATGATAGTTCTTTTTTTATGCTTGACATTCTAATTTTAAATTTGGTATAATGTCTTCTGTTCGCGTCTAAAAAAGGAGTGTGTTTTAAGATGAAGAAAACAAAAATTGTAACAAGTATAGGACCTGCATCTTCAAGCGTTGAAGTATTTACTAAAATGGTTGAAGCAGGAGCGAATATTGCTAGAATTAATTTCTCGCATGCAACTATAGAAGAAAGAGAACAAGTTGTAAATACTGTTAAAACAGTTAGAAAGAACCTTAATACTCATATTGGAATTTTGTACGATACTAAAGGACCAGAATTCAGAAATGGCGAAGTAATTCCTGAAGGTATAGATTTAATCCAAGGCAACACTATTAAGATTGTTAAAAATAATGTCATTGGTGATAATTCTCAATTCTCCCTTAACCATCCTAATGCAATTGATGCATTAGAAATTGGTAACATAATTCTTTTAGAAAATGGCTTGATGGAAATTAAAGTTGTTGAAAAGTATTCTGATTACTTAGTATGTGAAGTTATTAATGGTGGAAAATTGTTCTCAAGAAAAAGTTTATCTGCACCTGGAGTTAACTTAAATATTCCTTTCATCTCAGATGTAGATAGAGAAGACATTATATATGCATGTAGACATGATGGTGATTTCTTAGCAGCTAGTTTTGTACAAACACCTGAAGATGTTTTAGCTATTAGAGAAATTCTTAAGAGTGAAAATAGAGAAGATATGAAAATTATCTCTAAAATTGAATCTCAAATGGGAATGGATAACTTAGAAGAAATAGTTAAAGTTTCTGATGGATGTATGGTTGCAAGAGGTGACTTAGGTGTTGAAGTTCCTATGTCAGACTTACCAATTTGTCAAAAGAAAATTGTTAAATTATGTAGACAATATAAGAAAATGTGTATTGTTGCAACAGAAATGTTAGAATCAATGAAACACAATCCTAGACCTACTAGAGCAGAAGTTACAGACGTTGCTAATGCTGTTTATAACGGAACTGATGCAGTAATGTTATCAGGAGAAACAACAACAGGAGAATATGTTGTTGAAACAGTAAAAGCAATGGCTGACATCTGTGAACATATTGAAGAATCAATCGATTATAAAAACATCTTTGCAGATAAGAAAGTAGAAAATGCAACTGATGCTGTTATAAAATCAGTTGCAACAGCTGCGAACAGTTTAGATGCCAAATTAATTGTTGTTCCAACTATATCTGGTACATCAGCAAGATTAATTTCTAATCTTGAACCTAAATGTCCAATTTTAGCTTTAGTTGGTAACGATGATGTTGCAAATAAATTAGCATTAAATTATGGTGTATATTCAAAAGTTGTTGATGTTGCTAGTGACTTAAATGAACTTATGGATTTATGCATTAAAGAAGCTAAAGAATTCACTTCATTAAATGAAGGAGACAATATTGTTATTACTGGTGGTTTAGTTGCTGGTAAAATTGGATTCACAAATTTAATGAAGATCGAAACTATCTAATAAAGAGAGTTAATTAACTCTCTTTTATTATGTTATAATGTTTATAGGTGATATATATGATAGGTAATGATTGGGACAATAAATTAAGTGTTATTTGGAATTCAGAAGGATTTAAAAAGTTCATGTCTATTATAGATAATGAATATAACACTAAAACAATTTATCCTCCTAAAGAAGATATATTTGCAGCTTTAAAAAATACACCTTTCAAAGATACTAAAGTAGTAATTGTTGGACAAGATCCATATCATGGAGAAGGTGAAGCAATGGGCTTATCTTTTTCTGTTCATGATGGTATTAAGCTTCCTCCATCTTTAAAAAATATATATAAAGAATTAGAAGATGATCTTGGTTTTAAACCAGTTACTTCAGGTGATTTAACTAAATGGACTAAAGAAGGGGTATTATTATTAAATGCTACATTAACTGTTATTAAAGATACACCTAATAGCCATGCTAAATTAGGATGGGATAAGTTTACTGATTATGTTATAAGAGTATTAAATGAAAAAGATGAACCTGTCGTATTTATTCTTTGGGGTAATTTTGCAAGAAGCAAAAAAGAACTAATTACTAATAAAAAACATTTAGTAATTGAAAGTGCTCATCCATCTCCTTTTAGTGCACGCAATGGATTCTTTGGTTCTAAACCATTTAGTAAAACTAATGAATTTTTAAAGAAAAATAATATAAAAGAAATTGATTGGAATTTAAATTAAAAAGACATAAGATTAAAATCTTATGTCTTCTTCAATTGCATTAAATATTTCTTTTGCTTCATAATTTGGACTTATTTTATATTTATTAAATTTACCAATTATGTTTGTTGGGAATTGTTTTAGTAATGTATTTAATTTATTATTGTTTGAATTATAAAATGATTTAGCCGCATCTAACTTTGTATCAGATTCATCTAGCTTTCTCATTATTTCTTTAAAATCTTTTTTATCTTTTAATTTTGGATAATCATTTGATATTAAATGTAGAGTTGCTAATGCTGTAGTTAATTGTTTTTCAAATTCTACTGTATTTATATTAGCACTTTTAGTTTTTTCTAAATCTTTGTAGAAATCTAATTCCATCTTAGTATTTTTTTTAACAACTTCTTTTGATGATGTTATTAATTCATATCTAATATCTAATTCTTCTTCTATAACTTTTTCAGCTGCTTCTGTTCTTCTTTTATAGAATTTTAATTTATTATTTTTTCTTATATATAGTGTAACTATTATAGTAGTCAATATTAATATTGTTATTAAAACTATGTGTATTGCATTCATATTATTCACCTAGTATAATTATAACATGGAACTTTAAAGTAGAAAAGAAGGGAATATACATGAATCTTAAAACATTAATTGTAGGTCAACTTAGAACAAATTGTTATATCATTGAAAAAGGTAATTCTTGTATTATAATTGACCCTGGTGCTGAAGCTAATGTGATATTAAATAATTTAAATCCTAATAAAAAATTAGTAGGAATATTTGTTACTCATAGTCATGATGATCATATTGGTGCAGTAAGAGATATTTTAGCTAAGAATACTGTTCCAATTTATAGTTTAAGTAATCTTAAAGAGGGTATTAATAAAATTGAAAATTTTGATATAAATATAATTTATACACCTGGACATAAATCTGATTGTATAACATTATATTTTGAACAAGAGAAAGTAATGTTCTGTGGTGATTTTATATTTAAAGATGGAATTGGAAGAATTGATTTAGAAGATGCATCCCCATTAGATATGAAATTATCTATTGAAAAGATACTTGCATATCCTGATGATATTACTTTATGTCCAGGACATGGACCTATGACAACATTAGGAAATGAAAGAGCTAATTTAGAGTATTTTAAAGTTGCTATTTAGCAACTTTTTTGTTAGTATATTTTTTTAATGAAGGTGGAATTATGGCTGATATTAGTTTTAAAAAAATAAGTGAAGAATCATATGAAAGTGTTTCAGTTTATTTAGATCATGTTTTAAGATTGACTAGTGAACTTGGTGAACCAGCATTCATTGATTGCGATGGTACTAGATATTTTTTTACTAGAGTAAAAAATGAAGAAGGATATTTATATGTATGTTCATATAGGAAAGAAGATGGAATAAGAGTATTTGGATTAGATGTATCTGATAAGAATCCTGAATGCGTTAAATTAACTGATGGTATAACTATTTATAATGATCAATCTAATCATGAAAAATATCCTTTTGTTTTAAAGACTAATAAGATTAATTCTGATGAAGAATTTTTAATTAGAACAGTAGATTCAGATAATAATGATTGTTTAGTATATAAACAAAAACATAAAGATAATGGATTAGATTGTGAAATTGAATATAGTTTAAAAGGACATGAAAATAATGTTTCGTCATATATAAAATATATAGATACAAAATATCCTAGAAATATTGAACTTGGCTGTGATGGAAAAATATTCAAAGTAATTAACCATAGAACATGTGAAAAATATAAATATCTTGAAGGTCAATATGTTATTCCGTTTATAAAAATATTTGGATATGAATTTGCTGATTCAAGAAAGTCATATGGATTAGAAGAAATATTATATAATGTTAGAATACATGGATTTAATTCTTGTGTTCCTAAAACACTTGGAACTATTTTAACTAAAACAAATGAAGTAGAAAATAATATGAAAGTTTTAGCAAAAGTATACGATGAAAATATTATGAAATTATATTAGAAATGAGGTTTTTACCTCATTTTTTTATTCACTTTTTATTTATTATGGTATAATTTTGTTATAGGAGGTTTAACATGAAGAAATTTTTTGAAAAACATGATTTATTCAAAATGGCAATGATAGTTTTATTACTTGCTGTAGTATTCTCTTGGATCATGCCTTACACATATTTTACTGGTACTGCATTTGATTCAACTACTCAAGGAATTACAAGAGTTGGATTCTTTGATTTATCTACTTACAGTATGTTAGGATTATACTATTTTACAACATTCTTTATATTTATGTTTGTTGTAGCTGGTTTCTACAAATTCTTAGGAAATATTCCTGGATATCAAGTAATGACTAACAAAATTGCTACTGTATTTAAAGGAAAGGAAAAAGTTTTAGCTGTATTATCAATTGTTATCTATGCAGTTTTAACAAGTATTACTACAAACTTCATGGCAGTAATCGCTTTATTACCACTTTCAATTACTGTATTCAGTAAATTGAAGTTTGATAAAGTAACTGGATTAGCTGCTACTGTTGGTGGTATGTTAATTGGTGTATTATGTTCTACATATAGTACTCAAGTTGCTGGAATGATTGTTAGTGCATTTGCATTAGATTATGTATTTGAGATTCTACCAATTGTATTAATTGCAGTTGTAGCTCTTGGATTATTATCATTCTATACTGTTAAGAAAATTGACAATACTGATAAAGATAATTTATTAGAAGATGTATTTGCTCCTAAAACTGTAAAAGATACTAAAGCTAGTGCTGTACCTGTTGCTATTGTTTTAGCAGTAGTATTATTAATGGTTGTATTAGCATTCATCGGATGGTCTGATGTATTTAAAGTTACTTTATTCAGTGAATGGATGACTAGCTTAAAAGATGCTCAAGTATTTGGATTTAAATTATTTGGTGCATTATTAGGTGAAAATGCTCAACCATTTGGCGCTTGGGATGGATTTACAATCTCTGGTGTATTATTCATTGCTACATTAGTATTACAAATTGTTTATAGAGTACCTGCAGATACTGTTATTGATTCATATGCTGCTGGATTCAAAAAGATTAATAAAACAGTTGTATTATTATTAATTGTATATGCAATTTTAATTGTTTCAGTTGTATATCCTACAATTCCTTATATTATAAGTGGAATTGCTAAATTAGGATCAAATGTATTTACTTGGTTCTTAGAATCAGTTCTAGTATCTATATTTGGTGTTGATATGCAATATGTTATTACTTTAGGTGGTTCATATTTAGCTACTGTTGGTAATAATACTGTTGCAGCTTTAGCATTACAAACTGGATATGGTTTAGTTCAATTTATTTCTCCTACAAGTGTAGTCCTAGTAGTAGGATTATCTATGTTAGATGTTAAGTTCAAAGATTATTTCAAATTTATTTGGAAATTCTTACTTGCATTACTTGTAGTTGTACTAATTGTACTTGCTGTAATTGCATACGTATAATAGTAAATTAACTAGGTTCTACCTAGTTTTTTTATTGACTAAATTATTAAAAAATTATAAAATAGTTCTAGTAATGCGGAGATAGTATTCACAGTAGTTATATATTTAACTTACTAGAGAAAAGGTATCATCGGGTGGAAGTACCTTAAGAACGTATATAATGAAATTTCAAATACAGGAGTATTAATCGCTTATCAGCGTTATAGATAATAAGTGCATGAAAGTCATGAACTAAGGTGGTACCACGGGTATATCTCGTCCTTAGATTTATGGCTTTTTTTTATTATAGAAAGAAGGATTAATATGAAAGAAAAAGTAGAACAAATTAAAGCACAATTACTTGAAGATATTAAGAATGTTAAAACTACTCAAGATGTTGTTGATATCAAAGCTAAGTATATTGGTAAATCTGGTTTAATAACAGATTTAATGAAAAACATGAAAGATTATAGTCCTGAAGAAAGAAAAGAAATTGGACAAATAGTAAATGTTGCTAAAAATGAAGCAACTGAAATAATTGGTACAAAAGAAGAAGAAATTAATAATGCTATTCTTAATGAAAAGTTAGAAAAAGAATCTATTGATATTACTTTACCTGCAACTGAAATTAAAGCGGGTGCTCCTAATATCTTAGAAAAAGTTGTTGAAGACTTTGAAGAAGTATTCATGTCTATGGGATATGATGTATATGATGGACCTGAAATAGAAGAAGATAGATTTAACTTCGAGTTATTAAATATTCCTAAAGGACATCCTGCAAGAGATGCTCAAGATACATTCTATATTAAAGATGATGAAATACTATTAAGATCTCAAACATCACCTGTACAAGCAAGAGTAATGCTTTCTAAAGGTGGTAACGAACCAATTAGAATGATTTGTCCTGGTAAAACATATAGAAGAGATGATGATGATGCAACTCATTCACATCAATTCATGCAAATTGAAGGATTATTAGTTGATCATGATATATCACTTTCTGATTTAAAAGGAACATGTGATATGATTGCTAAAAAATTATTTGGTTCTGATACTGAAACAAGATTTAGACCTTCATATTATCAATTTACTGAACCTTCTGTAGAATTAGATATTTCATGTTTTAACTGCAAAGGTAAAGGATGCAATATTTGTAAGAATACTGGATGGATTACTGTAGCTGGTGCTGGTATGGTTCATCCTAATGTATTAAATATGTGTGGATATGATTCTAATAAATGGAATGGATTTGCATTTGGATTTGGTGCTGAAAGATGTGCAATGCTTAAATATGGTATAAATGATATTAGAACATTCTATAATACAGATTTAAGAGAATCTGCTACTTTTGATAGAAGGGAGGAAGAATAATATGATATCAATGAATTGGGTAAAAGATTATGTTGATTTAGAAGGAGAAAACTTAGAAGAATTAGCTGTTAAAGTTACTAAAGCTGGAGTTAATGTAGAAAAAGTAGAATCTAATCATATTAATAATCTTGTTATTGGTGAAGTTTTAGAATGTAATGATCATCCTGATTCAGATCACTTACATGTTTGTAAGGTTAATGTTGGAAATGAAACTACTCAAATAGTATGTGGAGCTCCAAATGTTAGAGCAGGTTTAAAAGTTATTGTAGCTTTACCTGGTGCTGTTCTTCCTGGAGATTTTGAAATTAAAGCAGGTAAGATTCGTGGTGAAGAATCTAATGGTATGATCTGTGCTTTATTTGAATTAGGTTTAGAAGAAAAGACTGAAGAAACATATAATAAAGGTATTGAAGAATTACCTGCAGATGCTCCAGTTGGAATGGATGCAATGGAATACCTTGGATGTGATGATACATTATATGAATTAGATGTACATAAACATAGAAATAATGATTGTTATTATCATATTGGTTTTGCTTATGAAGTTGGTACTATTATTAATAAACCTGTTAAACTTCCAGAAGCAAAATATGATGTTGATAACTCTGATAATGTTAACAATCATGTAACATTAAAAGTCGAAACAAATGAATGTCCTTTATATGTTGGTAAGATGGTAAAGGATGTTAAGATTGGTGAATCACCAGAATGGATTAAGAAAAGAATTACTGCAGCTGGTATGAGACCAATTAATAATGTTGTTGATATTTCTAACTTTGTAATGTTAGAGTATGGACAACCTACACATTTCTTTGATGCTGACAAATTAGGTAATGAAGTATTAGTAAGAAATGCAAATGATGATGAAAAGATTGTTACTTTAGATGGAAACGAAAGAGTATTAACTTCTAAAGATATAGTTATAACTGATGGTAAAGTACCTACTTGTATTGCTGGTGTAATGGGTGGAGAAAATACTGAAGTTGATGAAAATACTAAAAACATATTTATTGAAGCTGCTATATTTGATGCAGTAGCAATTAGAAATACTGCTGCTAGATTAAATTTAAAATCTGAAGCTTCTACTAGATATGGTAAAGGTTTAAACTATGAATATACTTATGCTGCAATGGATAGATGTTTATCTCTATTACAAGAATATGCAGGTGGAACTGTAATTGATGGTGAAGTAGTTCATGATACAGTTGATAAAAAAGAAAAAGTAGTTGAATTTACTACTGAAGAAATAAATAGATTATTAGGAATTGAAATTTCTACTGATGATATGAAAGTAGAATTAGGAAGACTTCAATTCGATTATAAATTAGATGGAGATAAGTTTACTGTTACTATTCCTAATAGAAGATTAGATATTGATCCTAATGTTGCTGATATGGCTGAAGAAATTGGTAGATTATATGGATATCATAACTTAGTTTCTACATTACCAAGAATTCCTACTAGAAGAGGTATGTATCAAGGTGATGTTGGTATTAGAAAAACAATTTCTAGAAGATTAAGAAGTTTAGGATTAAATGAATCTAAGAATTATACTTTAGTAAGTCCAAATATGGCTTCTATGTTCAAATATGAAGATAAAGAAAACATAGTATTACCAAATCCTATGAGTACTGATAAATCAGTAGTAAGATTATCTTTAATACCTTCTTTATTAAATGTATACGAATATAACAAAGCTAGAAAAGTATCTGATGTTAATATTTATGAAATAGCTAAGACATATGATAAAGATTATAATGAAGATACTAAAGTTGCTATTCTTATGAAAGGTAACTACATGACTAATGCAGTTAACCAAGTAAATGTTAAAGCTGATTTCTATTTATTAAAAGGTATTATTGAAAATTTGTTTAAATATTTAGGATTAAAGAATAGATATGATTTCCAAAAAGTAGAAGTTAAAGAATTACATCCTGGTGTAAGTGCTTCTATATTAGTTGATAGAAAACCTGTTGGTATAATTGGTAGAGTTCATCCTTCAATCATGAAAGATGATGTATTTGTAGCTGAATTTAGCATGACTGCATTATATAACTTAAAGATTAAACCACTTAAGTTTAAAGAAGCTTCTAAATATCCTGAAATTAAGAAGGATGTTGCATTTGTAGTTCCAAATGAATTAACTAATGCTGAAATTGAAGCAGTTATTAAACATGCTGGTGGAAGACTACTTGATAATATTGATATTTTCGATATTTATAGAGAAGTTGAACCTGGTAAAAAATCAATGGCATATAACTTAACATTTAAAGATGATACTAGAACATTATCTGATGAAGAAGTAATGCAAGTATTCAATAATGTTATAAAAGAAGTAGAATCTAAGTTAGATGCTAAATTAAGAGGGTAATCAAAAAGCAACGATTTTCGTTGCTTTTTTGTTTGACTTGATTTATAGTATGCTCATAGGAGGGTTTATATGAGAGGTAATAGGATAATAGATTTGTTTTTATATAATTTTCCATTGATTGAAATAGTTCTTTTATTTACTTTCACAATGGTTTATTTAAATGATCAAATTCTTAATCATGTTTATGTATATTTATTTATTATATGTGTAATATTATTTTTATTAATTACTATTGCTGTTATTCACATTTTTGATAGTGGCAAGATATATAAATATACAGTTTTAAAAGTATATGCATTTATAAAAGTTATATTATTTTCTATATTAATTTATATTATGCATGCTGCTGGTATTATGACTTATATAACAACTTTGGATCTCTTTAATAAAACAGTCTTTATATCTTACTTATGGTTTATTGCTATTGGAAACACTTTGTTTTTAGTGATAAGCTTTAATGTAGAAAAAAGAAATAGAAAGGATGATTAATTTTGGGTGAATCTTATTTTGATGGTGGTCTATTACAATTAATAGGTTGGAGAATATTAGGAGGTTTAATTATTACTTTAACATTAGGTATATGTACTCCATGGGCTATAACAATGATTTATAGTTGGGAAGCAAAACATACTGTAATAAATGGCAAAAGATTAACTTTCGACGGATCTGCTGTTCAATTATTTGGTAATTGGATTAAGTGGTTATTACTATGTATTATTACATTAGGAATATATTCATTTTGGTTATCCATTGCATTAAGAAAATGGAAAACTAAACATACACATTTTGCAAATTAATAAAATATAAAAGACAGTTATAACTGTCTTTTTATTTTTAATGTTAATAACTTAAAAGTTTTAAACTTTGTATATGTAAACTTAGTTAAAAATATAATTGTTTTTTGCTATAATATTTAAATGGAAGAAGGAAAAGACATGGTAAATTTTGATGGATTAAATGAACAACAATTGGAAGCGGTTAAACATATAGATGGACCATGTCTAGTAATGGCTGGAGCTGGTTCAGGTAAAACTAAAGTATTAACTACTAGAATTGTTAATTTAATTGAAAGTGGAGTTAAAGGTTATAATATCTTAGCTATTACATTTACTAATAAAGCAGCTGGTGAAATGAGAGATAGAGTATTTAATATGATTGGTGATGTAAGATCTTTCATTGGAACTTTTCACTCATTTGGTTTAAGAGTAATAAGAGAAAATTATGAATTATGTGGATTACAAAATAATTTTAATATTATAGATTCAGAAGATTGTTTATCTGTTATAAAAAAGATTTTAAAAAATAATAATATAGATCCTAAAAAATTTAGTCCATATGCTATAAGAAATAGAATATCTTTAATTAAAAACGAAATGATGTCCGATGCTGAAATGGATAGAGTATGGAACACTCAATTTGATAAGATGTGTGTTGATATTTATCATACTTATCAAAGAATACTAGCTGAATCAAATGTATTAGATTTTGATGATTTATTAGTTAAACCTGTTGAACTATTTAGAGATCATGCTGATATATTAGAAAAGTATCAAGATAGATATCAATATATATTAATTGATGAGTATCAAGATACTAACCCTGTTCAATATAAATTAAGTAAATTACTTGCTAATAAATATAAAAATATATTTGTAGTAGGTGATATGAATCAAAGTATATATGCATTTAGACAAGCTGATTATAAAAACATAATTAACTTTGAAAATGATTATACCAACTGTCATGTTATTAAATTAGAAGAAAACTATAGAAGTACAAATAATATTCTTAATGCAGCTAACTGTGTTATTAAAAATAATGTTAATAGAAAAGATTTAAAACTTTGGTCTGAAAAAGGTGAAGGTGTTAAAGTTAAATACATGCGCAGCTATGATGAAAGACATGAAGCTAAGCAAGTAGTAGATGAAATAAAGAAGTTATTAAAAGATGGTTATAAAAGAAGTGATATAGCTATTCTTTATAGAACAAATGGACAATCACGTGTATTTGAAGAAGAGATAGTTGCTAATAATATTCCTTATAAAGTTGTAGGTAGTATTTACTTCTATAATAGAAAAGAAATTAAAGATTTAATTGCATATTTAAGATTAATATATAATCCAAATGATAATATATCTTTAAGAAGAATTATTAATTATCCTAAAAGAGGAATTGGTGATGCAGCAGTTGATAAACTAGAAGCTTATGCTGAAGGAAATGGTTGTTCAATGTTTGATGCATTATCAACACCTAAAGAAATTAAATTTAAAAACTTAATTGGTGAATTAATTGAAGATAGTACTAAGATGTCTTTAACTGATTTAATTGATGATATTATTGTTAAAGCTGAAATAGATAAAGACTTAACTCAAAATGCTAAATTAGAAGATGAATTAAGATTAGATAATTTAATGGAATTTAAATCTGTTACTGAAAACTTTGAATCAGTTGAAGGATCAGTTGACTTAGGAGAATTCCTTGAAGAAATATCACTAGTTGCTGATATGTCTCAACATAGAGAAGATGGAGATGAAGTAACATTAATGACTCTTCATGGTTCTAAAGGTTTAGAGTTTGGTGTTGTATTCTTAGTAGGAATGGAAGAAGGAATATTCCCACATTCAAATGCTTTACTTGAAGAAGATGGATTAGAAGAAGAAAGAAGACTTTGCTATGTTGGTATAACTAGAGCAAAAGAACTTCTATATTTAACAAATGCAAAAAGAAGAATGTTATATGGTAAAGAAAATAATAATATGCCTTCAAGATTTATAGATGAAATAGATAAAGATTATATTGAATCTATTAATAATATTCCTGGTGAATCTTATCAAGAAAGAATTGATACTCGTAAGATGTATAAAGAAGGATCTAATGAAGATATTCAACAAGGTGATACTATTGAACATGAAACATTGGGTTTAGGTGTAGTTATAAAAGTAGATGGATCATTAATAGATGTTGCATTTAAAACTGGTGTAAAGAAATTGATGAAAAATCATAAGAGTATTAAAAAGATTTAGAAATAAATCTTTTTTTGTTATAATTTAATTGATAGAGGCGTGTTTAAATATGTGTATGATTTTGTTGATAATTATTCAAATTGTTTTACTAATAATTAGCTGTGTTTCTTTTGTTAGAAACAAGAAGAATGAAACTCTAATAGTTACTGTTTTTATAATACAAGTATTCTTTTTTGGAATTGTATTATACTTGAAATATAAAGTTGACCATCCTAAAAGAAGATATGCTTGTTCTGAGGTTGTTGATTGTGTTGTTGATTCTTCTGATCCTAGTAAGATGAATTGCAAGCTTTATGATTTTGATTATAGTCATTTTGAAAATATTTCTTGTCCTAATCAAGATTGGAATAAAAGGTGATTTATATGTTTAGTAGAGTAATTATTTTTATATCAATTTTAATTGGCTTAATAAATTTATTTTTATTATTAACAAATGATTTTTTTGTTCAAAATATAGCTATGATAATTAAATGATATTTTATGTATCATTTTTTTATTTTTGTTATATAATGAATTTGGGTGAATTGAAAATGGAAAAGACATTAGTAGTATTAGCTGCTGGAATGGGATCTAGATTTGGAGGTATGAAACAAACTTATCCGGTTGGACCAAATGATGAGTTCATCATGGATTATTCTGTTTATTCTGCAATCAAGTATGGATTTACAAAAGTTGTATTTGTTATAAGAGAGGAATATTTAGACTTATTTAAAAGTACAATTGGAAAGAGATTAGAAGGGAAAGTTAAAGTTGGATATGCTTTCCAAAAATTAGAAGATATACCTGAAGGTTTTGAAGTTCCAGAGGGAAGAGTTAAACCTTGGGGAACAGCACATGCAATTTATTGTGCAAGAAATGAAATAGAAGGAAACTTTGGAGTAATAACTGCAGATGATTTCTATGGAGATAAAGCTTTTGAAGATTTATCTAAAGCATTAGATTCAGATAACTATTCTGTAATTGGATATCATTTGGCTGATACATTATCAGAAAATGGTGCTGTCAAAAGAGGAGTTATTAAATCTGAAAATGGTATTATAAAAGAAATCGTTGAATCATCATGTGTTCTTGATGGTGATAAAGTTAGATGTACTCCTTTAGATAAAAATAAACAAGAGTTCGTTGTTGAAAAAAATAATTCATGTTCTATGTTAATGAATGGTTTTACAATGGATATGATTACTAAAATTGGTAATGTTATGAAAGAAGATTTTGAAAAACATAGAGACAATTTAATGGATTACGAAATGTTATTACCAGACATTATGGATGATAGTATTAAAGAAGGTAAAACTATTTTAGATATTCCAACCGATTCTATATGGGTAGGAATGACTTATAAAGAAGATGCTGAATATCTTAAAGAATATATTGAAAAAGAAATAGAAAATGGCGTTTATCCTGCAAATTTATGGTAAAGCGCTTTACACTTTAAAAAGGCAATAATTTAATATTATTGTTTTTTTATGTTATTATATTATTAGAGGTGAAAGACATGGGGTTTACTAATGAAAAATTAGATGAAATGCAAAAAACAACAAATGAAATATCTAATGATTTAGATATGTTACATACTAATGTTGAAGCAAAAAATAATGATGAAACATTATCTAATGAAGCTAAATTAAAAAATATAAATACTGAAAGTGCTAGTTTAAGATCTAGTAAAAATGTATTAACTAGACAAGTAAAACAATTAAGACCAGAATATGATAAAATTTTAGCTGCTGAAGCAGGAAGAGGAGAATATTATAAATATTTTGCTACTCCTTTAGGTATTCAATCTGAAATTGGTAGTTATGAAACAGCTTTATTTGGCGATTCACCAAAGAAGCAATCTTCTGATTTCCAAATAAGTCAAGAAGAAGAAGCTAAATACAAAACTAAGATTACTACATTAAAAGCTGAATTAGCTAAAGCTGAAAAAGAATTAGATGAATATCAAAAGTATGTTGAAAAAGTAATGACTACATATGATTCAACAAGAGCTGCTTTAAGACAAATCAGAAATAAAATGGTTAAAATTGAACTTAAGAGAGCACAAATTTTATTAATGATGAAAGTAGAACAACAACGTGCTAAAATTGCTAAACAAAATGGACAAAAAAGAGGAAGATAATTCTTCCTTTTTTAATGAATAAAAACTTATAATTTGGTATAATATATATAGGTGAATATTATGAATATAGACAGATATAATGAACTTGTTGAATTATTAAATAAAGCTAACTATGAATATCATGTCATGGATAATGCGACAACATTAACAGATCAAGAATATGATAATTATTTAAGAGAAGTTTATGAAATAGAAGAGACTCATCCTGATTGGAAAAGAGATGATTCTCCAACTACTAAAGTTGGTGGAGTAATATTAGATAAATTCGAAAAGATAACTCATAATATTCCAATGATGTCTTTAGCAGATGTTTTTAATGAAGATGAAATTATTCAATTTGATAAACGTATTAAAGATGAAGGAATAAATCCTGAATATGTATGTGAACTTAAGATAGATGGTTTATCTGTTTCTTTAAGATATGAACATGGTAAATTAGTAAGTGGTGCTACAAGAGGTAATGGTGTAATTGGTGAAGATATTACTAATAACGTTAAAACTATTAAACAAGTACCATTAAGTTTAAATAAAGATATAGATATTGAAGTACGTGGAGAAATATATATGTCTCATGATACTTTAAATAGATTAAATGAAGAAAGAGAAAAAAATGGTGAACCATTACTTAAAAATTGTAGAAATGCAGCAGCAGGTTCTATTAGACAATTAGATTCTAGTATTGCTGCTAAAAGAAATCTAGAAGTTTGGATTTATCATTTACCTAACCCTGAAGATTATGGTATTAAAACTCATGAAGAAGCATTAAAATTTATGGAAGATTTAGGTTTTAGAGTAAATCCTAATAATAAATTAGTTCATAATATTGATGAAGTAATGCAATTTATTCATGAAAAGGGAGAACTAAGAAGTTCATTACCATATGATATAGATGGTGTTGTTATTAAATTAAACAATTTAAAAGAACATGAAATAATGGGGAATACTTTAAGATATCCAAAATGGGCATGTGCTTATAAGTTTCCTGCAGAAGAAGTTGAAACTAAATTAAATGATATTATATTTACTGTTGGAAGAACAGGAGCAGTTACTCCAAATGCAGTATTAGAACCAGTTATGGTAATGGGATCTCTTATTTCTAGAGCAACACTTCATAATGAAGATTATTGCTTATCAAAAGATATAAGAGTTGGCGATACTGTTAAGATAATCAAAGCTGGAGATGTTATTCCTAGAGTAGAATCAGTTGTTTTAGACAAAAGACCAAGTGGTTCTGAAAGATTTAAAATGATTACTGAATGTCCTATATGTGGAAGTACATTAGTAAAGAAAGATGCATTCTATTATTGTATGAATGATAAATGTGCTAAAAAGGATATTGAATCATTAATTCATTTTGCATCTAGAGAAGCAATGAATATTGAAGGTCTTGGAGATGCAATTATAGAAGACTTCTATAATATGAATTATATAAATAGATTTGTTGATATTTATAGATTAAGTGATTTTAAAGAAGAATTAAAATTATTAGAAGGATTTGGTAATAAGTCTATAGATAATTTATTAACTAGTATAGAAAATAGTAAAAAGAATAGTTTAGAAAAATTACTATTTGCAATTGGTATAAGAAATGTTGGAGCTAAGACAGGTAAGATTTTAGCTAAGAGATATAAAAATATAGATAATATCATTAATGCTACTAAAGAAGATTTAACTAGTATTAAAGATATTGGTGATATTATTGCTGTATCTATATATGATTATTTTAGAAATGAAGATAACTTACAAATGATTAAAGATTTAAAAGCTGAAGGTGTTAATATGGAATATCTTGGCAGTGAAGTTAAAGCAAATGATAACTTTACTGGAAAGACATTTGTTTTAACAGGAAGTCTTGAATCATTTACTAGAGATGAAGCTAAAGAAATAATTGAAAACTTAGGTGGAAATGCATCTGGTTCTGTTTCTAAGAAAACAGATGTAGTAATAGCTGGTGAGGCGGCCGGATCTAAATTAGATAAAGCTCAAGAATTAGGTATTACTATTTGGGATGAAGAAAAATTTAAGGAAATGATAAATGAAAATTAATTTATTATTTGTTATTGTTTAAATAATTTATATTAAATATTATTGGTAATACAAAATTAAGTATTAAAAAAGTATATATTTAATTAATAAAGAACAAAAGAAAAAAAGAAAAAGAAGAATATAATAGTTCTTCTTTTTGTATGTATTAAATTATGAGAATATGTTATAATTTAAATAACTAATTTCGAGGTGAATTATAATGGTTAAAAAGGGAACAATTAAAAAATTTTATAAGAATAATAGAATATATTGCATCTTAATGATGGTTTCATTAGTATGTATTTTACTTCTAGGCGGAAGTGTACTTGTATACTTCATTCATCAAGCTTCTGGAGATTCTTATGGAGTTAGATTAGAAGGAATTAAACAAGATGAAATTGATAAAGATGTTAATGCTATAAAAGAATGGTATTCTGCTAAAGAAGGAATTGTTAAATCAAATGTTAGAACTCAAGGTAAGATTATTTATATTGAATTCGAAGTTGATCCTTCAGTAACAAATGAAACTATTCAAGGTGTTGCAACTAGTTCACTTGAAGCAATTAGTGAATATACTAAATCAACATGTGATATTCAATTTATTGTATCTAGAAAAGATATGGGTTCATATTTTGGATCTAAAGGAAGAGGAAAAACAGTTATTTCTTGGGCTAATTACAATGTAAATAAAGATAAAACCGAGGAATAAAAGAAAATAGGTGAAAAGCTATGAGAAGATGGCAAAAGGTGGTTATAATCGTTATTATAGCTATCGCTGTAATAACAGGAATAGGTATTGGATTATTTAATATATTAGTAGATGAAAATTCATTATCTATAAAAGAAAAAGAATGGTTAGATAATAATAAAACTAAAGTATTATCTATAGCAATTCCGAATGATTTACCAGTATTTGGTAATACAGGTGCTGGTGTATTCTTTGATTTTGTTAATTATTTAAGTGATGAATTACAAGTAGATATTAATAAAAATACTATTTCATATTTATCTGATTCATTTGGATATGGATTCTATGTTTCTAATACATGGGATAGTAAAAGTTTATTATTATACAAAGATCATTATGTATTAATTAGTAAAACAAATGGAATTATAAATGACGGTTCTAAAATTAAAGAATTAAAAGCTGGTGTATTAAACACTAGTTTAGATATTGTTGCTAACTATTATGAAGTATCTAAAGATCAATTTAAATCTTATGAATCTTATAATGCGATTACTGAAGCATTAGGTAACGGAGAAGTTGCATACGCAATTGTTCCGTTAAATGAATATAAAGATCAATTAGTATCAAATAATGTTAATATTATTTATCATATAAGTGATTTAAATAAATATTACTATTTTAGATTATCTGATAATGAAATGTATAATAGTATTTTAACTAAGACTTTTAATTCATGGAAAGATAAGAATTTTACTACTTCATATGATAAAAATAACTATAATTTATTTGTTAAACAATTAGGTATTACAGAAGCAGAAGAAGCACAATTGACAAGTAAAACATATACATATGGATTTGCTGAAAATGCCCCATATGAAATACTTGCAAGTGGTGAATATGGTGGTATTACAGCTCAATACTTACATTCATTCAGTAATTTTTCAAATGTTGAATTCACATTTAAAAAATATAAAAATCCTGAAGAATTAGCTAGAGCTGCTATCGAAAATAAAATTAATTTATATTATAACTACTATAATTTAACAACTAATTATATTGATGCTGGTGCATTAAATACAATTAACTATGAAATAATTGCTGATAATAGTATTGATTTATCTTTAACAAATATATCTGGTTTATCTAACCATGAAGTATATGTTCAAGAAAATTCATATTTATATGAAGCTATTAAAGAAATAGAAGGTATTACTATTAAAACATATAAGAATACTTCTGATTTAAAGAAATTATTAAGAGGTGAACATATTATCATCTTAGATGAAAATGTTGTTACTTATTATGTTTATAAAAACAATAATAATTACTCAGTTAGATATAGAGGATATTTAACTGATAATACATATGCATTCAGATATGAAAATGATCAAGATCCATTCTATAGATTATTTAGTGCTTATACTAAAACTATAGATCCTTCAGATTTAGTTAGAATGGGTGTTACTACTTATAATAAAGTAAGCAAACGTGGAACATTTATTACAAATATTGCTTTTGGTATTTTAATATCACTTGCTGTTGTTATAGTAATATCTGGCTTCACATTCAAGAAGAGAAGAAGATTAAATCTTGATACTAAAGTTAAGAAAGAAGATAGAATCAAATATATTGATTTATTAACTTCATTAAAGAATAGAAATTATTATAATGAAAAGATTAAAGTATGGAATAAAAATAGAATTTATCCTCAAGCTTGTATAGTTTTAGATTGTAATAGAGTTAAAGAATTAAATGACTTATTAGGACATGAAGAAGGAGATAAACAAATTCAAGCTGCTTCTAATGTATTAATACGTACTCAAGTTGATAACTCTGAAATAATGAGAACTGATGGTAATGAGTTCTTTGTATATATGGTAGGTTATTCTGAAAAACAAGTTTTATCTTACATGAAGAGATTAGTTAAAGGATTTAAGAAATTACCTCATGATTATGGTGTAGCTATGGGATTCAGTATGATTGAAAATGATACTAAATTAATTGAAGATGCCTATAACGAAGCTTACATTAAGATGAAAGAGAATAAAGGGTTAGAAGAGGATAGACATGAATAACAAATCTAATAAATTTGTTAATAAAGCTAAAAGCAGATTTAAAAAGTATTCGAGTGCTATTTGGTCTATTATTAAGAAACCAGAGATGGCTATTCTTCCTGGTCAATTAGCATTCTTTATACTTTTATCTTTAGTTCCAATTGTAACATTTGCTTCTTATATTGCTGGTTTATTTGAAATTAAAGTAGATTCTGTTTTAGATATGTTAGGATTTATTCCTGGTGCAGTAGAATTATTAGTACCAACATTTAAAGGTGGTATTGGTATTGGTGTTATTATAATGTTTGTATGGATGTTTTATATCGCCACTAACGGATGTAATACAATAATACTTATATCTAATCAAATATATGGTATTAATCAATCTACATGGTTAAAAAGAAGAATTAAAGCTATATTCATGACTATGATGGTTGTGTTATTAATAATATTCATGTTAATATTTCCAATCTTTAGTCAAAACTTATTAGAGATGTTAAAAGAAATACCAGGATATGGATTGTTAATAAATGTATATACAATTGCTTATCCTATATTTACTATTGTTGTAATATATATTTTCTTAAGAGTTTTTTATAATTTTGCTCCTGATAGAGTAAGAGATAAAACTAATATTGGAACTGGTGCATTTGTTACATCAGTTGGATGGTATATAATAACAATGTTTTATAATTATACATCTCAAAATATGACAACATATAACTTACTATATTCATCACTTAGTAATTTAGCATTACTGATGGTATGGTTATATTTTGTTTCTTATATGTTCGTCTTAGGGCTAGCTTTAAACTATGGTGAAGAAGTTCATGAAAAGGAATCAGAAACTGGTATAATTAAAGTTATAAAAAATAAATAAAGAACCATTTTATGGTTCTTTTTTTACTATTTAATGATATAATAAAAAGCGTATTTATTAGGCAGGGGATAATATGGATAAGTTAGTAGTTAAGAAAATGGATGTTGATATAGAATTGAATGGATTAATAACTGCCGTTATTGGTCCAACTAACTCTGGTAAAACAACTTTATTAAAAAAATTATGTAATAAAATAGATAATTCTGATTTATATATAGATGATATTAATATTAATGAATATGATATTGATTTCCTAAGAAATAATCTAGTATGTGTATTAGATGATGATATTCATTATACTGATACCGTTACAGATGAATTATTTTATCATTTAAATGAATTAGGATATAGTCCATCTGAAATAACTACTAAGATTAAAGATATATTAAAATACTTTAAATTAGAAAAGATTGAACATGAATATTTAGATAGTTTATATATGGAAGATAGAATGATGATTAAAATTCTTTCGTATTTAATAATTAATCCTAAAATAATAGCTATAGATGATTTAATGAGTTATTTAGATGATAAAAGAATAGATAAATTATTAGACTATATAAAAGAAAAAGGTATGAGTTTAATATATGTTACTACTAATACTGAATTCTTACTTAGAGCTGACAATGTAGTTGTAATGAATAATTTTAAGTCAATTATGAATTCGAATGTACAATCTGTTTTAAATGGAAATAGTATTATGCCATATATTGGATTAAAATTACCATTTGTTGTTGATTTAAGTCAAAACTTAATATTATATGATTTACTTGATAAAGTAATGACTGATGAAGGAAAGTTGGTGTCTAAAATATGGAAATAGTATATTCAAAAGAGATACCTGCTGATTTTAGAAATGGAAAGATAGTAGGTTTTTATGGAGACTTATTAGATTTAAATTTATATGATATTGATACATATGGTATTAATTATGATGATGAATGGAAAGTATCTAAATTCTTAAATGGTGGACATTTAAGAATGAATAAAAGAATATATGATATATTTGCTTTCTTAGATTTAGATAAAAATGTATTAAATTATAAGATTAAAGATATTAGTAAAGTAACATTTAAATATGTATTATTAACATATGTGTTATTAAATAATATTGATAATATTATATTTGATCATATAGAAGTAGGAATGTCTTATAAAGAAGTAAGACATATTAAACAAATAATTAAAGAATTATGTAAAAGTGATAAAAATATAATTGTTATAACTAAAGATTTATTATTCTTAGATGGTTTAGTTGATGAATTAATAGTTATTAACAATAAAAAAGAAGTTTATCGTGGATTCTTAAAAGATGTGTTTGATGAACCGGTTAAAATAGATGAACCTAAGATTATTAGATTTATTAATATGGCTAATAGAAAAGGTGCGGATTTAAAAGTTACATTAGATAATAAAGAATTATTAAAGGATATATATAGGAGTGTTGGAAAGTGAAATACTTAGTAAGTATTAGTTATGATGGATCCAAATATTATGGATTTGAAAGACAACCTAAGTTAAATACAGTACAAGGCGAAATTGAAAGAGTATTAAAGAAAGTATCTAAAGAAGATATTACTATTAAAGGTGCAGGAAGAACTGATAGAGGTGTTCATGCGTTAGATCAAAAAGCTCATTTTGAATTAAGCCATGATATACCATGTGATGGATTAAGAGATGCAATGAATAGTTTATTAGATGATTATATATATATTAATTATGTTAAAGAAGTAGATGAAAAATTTCATGCTAGATTTGATTGCGTTTCTAAAACATATGAATATTATTTAAATGTAGGAGAATATAATCCTATTAAAAATGATTATATATATAACTATAATAAACCTCTTAATATAGGTAAAATGAGAAAAGCTGCTAAGTATTTATGCGGAATGCATTCTTATGAAGCTTTTACTGCTGGTGAAAGAGAAAATTATAATAGTATAGTATATAAGATATCTATATCTAAAAAAGATAATATTATTAAATTTAAATTTGATGGTAAAAGCTTTTATAGATATATGGTTAGAAACTTAGTTGGTATATTGATTGATGTAGGTAGAAATAAGATAGAACCTATAGAAGTTAAGAAAACATTAGAAGCTAAGAAGAATATATGTGGGTATGTTACAGCACCTGCATGTGGTTTATATTTAACAAAGGTAAATTATAAGTAAAATATAACAAAATATATAAAAATGTTTGACTTTAAGACATTATTCACATATAATGTTAAATGGTACATTTTTTAAATTGAAATCTGATGAAATGTGGGAAGTTTCTGAAGACGGACATTTGGAAAGGGAAAATAAATTATGAAAAGTACATTCATGGAAAAAAAGGAAACAGTTAAACGTAATTGGTATGTTATCGATGCAACAGACGTTACATTAGGACGTCTTTGTACAAAAGTAGCTAACTTACTTACAGGTAAGGGAAAAGTTACTTATACACCACATATCGATTGTGGAGACTATGTAATCGTTGTTAATGCTAATAAAGTAAATCTTACAGGAAAGAAATTAACTGATAAGAAATACTACAACCATTCAGATTTCCCAGGAGGATTAAGAACTAGAACTGCTGGAGAAATGGTTGAAAAATATCCAGAAGAAATGATTGAAAGAGCTGTTAAAGGAATGCTTCCAAAAGGAAGATTAGGAAGAGCTATGGGTAAGAAATTATTCGTATATGCTGGACCTGAACATGAACAACAAGCTCAAAAACCTGTTAAGGTTGAAATGTAGTAGGAGGGTAGAATATGAGTAAAGTTATAACAGCAAGCGGAAGAAGAAAAGCTTCAACTGCACAAGTTAAAATGATGCCAGGAACTGGTAAAATTACTGTTAATGGTGTTGATGTAAACGAATATTTACCATTCGAAGTATTAGTTATGGATTTAAAGCAACCACTAGTTGTTACTAATAACGAAAATTCATTTGATATTGAAGTAGTAGTTAGAGGTGGAGGATACTCTGGACAAACTGGAGCTATCAGACTAGCAATTGCTAAAGCATTATTAGCATACGATGAAAACACTGATCCTAACAGTGAAACTTCTTACAGAAAGATTTTAAAGGCTGAAGGTTTAATTACTAGAGACCCAAGAATCAAAGAACGTAAGAAATATGGTCTTAGAAAAGCTCGTAGAGCACCACAATTCTCAAAACGTTAATATGTTTTCTATGGAACCAATATTTGGTTCCTTTTTTCTTGTCCTAATATTTAATATGTGTTAGAATAAAACACATTTAGAGGGGGTAATTTAATGAAGAACATTAAATTTTACAAAGCAGTATTACCATTAGTAATGGCAGGAACTTTAACAATAACAGGATGTGGTTCTGAATTAGGTTCAGATGTATCTGAATATGATGTATTAAGTACTACTAATGGGAATAATACTGATAATGTAATGTCAGGAGTTGAACAATTATTAGATGTTCATAATGAAGATTTTAAATTAAAAGTTATTTATACTTCAGGAGAAAAAGAATGGAGAATAACTTCTGATAAAGAATTAAATATGGAAGTATATACAGTTGGATTACCATCTAATTTATCTGTATTTATTGATAATGTTCATACTGATACATCTATTATTTCTACAAAAGCTGTTTTTGATGGAATTGAACAAGATACTATGGATGATAGAATTCATAATTCTCAAATGTTAGGATTCCCAATAAGCGATACAGTTTCTTATTATGGAATTAATGAAATTGAAGGAGAAAATAAAGATTTTATTACTGGGTTCTTTTATGGATATTCAAGTGGTGCATCTGGAAGTGTAGAACAAAAAAGATATTTAGAATCAGATTTCCTTAGCTGTGGAGTATGGGCTAATAGAATCGATTCAATCTTTGATTTAATAGTTGTTGATAATACAACTGGTGAAATTAGAACTATGTCAGTTTCATCTACATTAATTGTAGAAGTAAATAATAAAATTACATTATCAGATGGAACTGTTTATGAATATGATAAAAATGGTAAAAGAAAAGAATTAACTAAATAATTTGAGGAGATAATATGAAAATTTATAACAACAAGAATTCTTACAGAGTGGATAAAAGAAATAGTAAAAAATTAGAACATTTTGATGCAAGAGAAAAAGTAATTTTTACTGGAGCATCTTTAGTTGGTATTGCTTTATATGGATTTATGAAATCTAAAGGATTTGATGATTTAGTAAGTAATTATCCAATGATGGGATTATATTTAGGATCTTATTTAGAAAGTTTATATACTTTTAATAAGTATTCGGAATCTGATAGAAGAATAAAAGATACAGAAAGTGTTATTAATCAAGAACAAGATACAGAAGTTAAAAAGACCTTATAATAGGGTCTTTTTCTTGTTATTTTCATTATTTTAAAGTATACTATCTTTAATTTGAGGGATAAATATGAAAGAAAGCATTGAGTTAATTAAGTCGTTAAATATAAGTGATAATGATTATATCATTGTAGCGTGTTCAGGAGGACCTGATAGCATGCTTCTTTTACATGTATTAAATTCCTTAAATTATAAATGTGTATGTGCTCATGTTAATCATAATTTAAGAGAAGAATCTAAAGAAGAATATGAGTATGTTGAAAAGTATTGTAAAGATAATAATATTATATTTGAAGGTAGAGAATTACATGACTTGCCTAAGGTAAATACAGAATTAAAAGCTAGAGAAAAGAGATATGATTTCTTTAAAGAATTAGTAAAAAAATATAATGCTAAATATGTATTTACTGCTCATCATGGTGATGATTTAATTGAAACTATTTTATTAAGATTAGTAAGAGGATCAACATTAAATGGATATGCTGGTTTTAATATTATTACAGATAAAAAAGATTATAAGATTATTAGACCTTTAGTCTATATGACTAAAGATGATATTGAATCTTATTTAAAAGAAAACAATATTAAGTATTATATTGATGCTACTAATATGAGTGATGAACATTTAAGAAATAGATATAGAAAGAATGTATTACCTGTCCTTAAAGAAGAATATAGTAATGTTCATCTTAAATTTCTAAAATTTCATAAAGAAGCACAAGGTTATTATGATTTTGTTAACAAATTAGTATATGAATATATGGAAGATATGTTTGTTGATAACATATTAGATATTAACAAATTTAATAAGTTAGATGATTTTATTAAAGATAAGCTATTAAGAGAAATAATTAGAATTTATTATCCTGATGATTTATATTTAATTGATGATAATCATATAAATGAAATATTAAAGATGATTAATAGCAATAAACCTAATATTGATTTAGTATTACCAAATATAACTATTACTAAAAAATACGACAAATTATTGTTTAACAATATTAAATTATCTAATAAAGAATATAAATATGAATTAATAGATGAAGTTAAAACTCCTGTAGGTTTAATTAAAATAATTGATAAAGATGAGGTTGATAAATCTAATAATATTATTAGACTAAATAGTAATGATATTAAACTACCTCTTATTGTTAGAACTAGAGAAAATGGAGATAGAATTCATGTTAAAAATATGAATGGAAGTAAAAAAGTAAATGACATTTTTATTGATAATAAAATAGAAAACGACAAACGAGATATTTATCCTGTTATAATGGATAGCAATGGAACTATTATTTTTATTCCTGGTCTTAAAAAAAGTAATTTAGATATAGCAATTAATGGGGATTATGATATAATAGTTAAGTACGAAAAAGGAGAGAATGTCGATGAAAAGAAAGAATAATTATAAGCAATTTGTTCCTTATATTGTATTAATAGTAATTATTGCAGTTATCCTTCTAGTATTTGGTTTAGGAAATAACCAATCACATGAAATAACATACAATGAATTATTACAATACTTAAGTGAAAATAAAGTTACTGAAATTACTACTTCTGAAAGAAAAAGTGATGGTGTTTTATACATTACTGGTAAATTAAGTGATTATCAAAGTAATGAATATTTTAAAGTTAATGTTCCTAACACTGAAGTAACAAGTGAAACAATAGCTAAATATCAACAAACTAATGAATTTAAATGGGAAGTTGAAAAAGACCCAGGAAATTCTGCTTGGATTTCTGTATTAGTTAATGTTGTTCCAATTGTTATTATTGTTGGAGCTACTGTTTATTTATTTAAATCTATGTCTAAAGGTAATTCAAGCTCTATGGATTTTGGTAAATCAAGAGCTAAATTATCTGAAGATGGTGGAAAAGTTAGATTTAAAGATGTTGCTGGATTAGAAGAAGAAAAACAAGAAGTTGCAGAACTTATTGATTTCTTAAAGAACCCTAAGAAATTCCAAAAAATGGGTGCAAGAATACCAAAAGGTGTATTACTTGTAGGTCCTCCAGGAACTGGTAAAACTTTACTTGCTAAAGCAGTTGCTGGTGAAGCTAATGTACCATTCTACTTTATAAGTGGATCTGATTTCGTTGAATTATTCGTTGGTGTTGGTGCATCAAGAGTTAGAGATATGTTTAAACAAGCTAAGCATAATGCTCCTTGTTTAATATTCATCGATGAAATCGATGCTGTAGGTAGACAAAGAGGTACTGGTTTAGGTGGTGGACACGATGAACGTGAACAAACACTTAACCAATTATTAACTGAAATGGATGGTTTCGGAGCTAATGAAGGTATTATTGTAATTGCTGCAACTAATAGACCTGATGTATTAGACCCAGCTTTATTAAGACCAGGTAGATTCGATAGACAAGTTACTGTATCATTACCTGATCAAAAAGAAAGATTAGCTATTTTAGGAGTACATGCTAAAGGTAAAATTTTAGGACCTTCAGTTAACTTAGAAAACTTATCTAAGAGAACTCCAGGATTCTCTGGTGCTGATCTTGAAAACTTGCTTAATGAAGCAGCATTATTAGCTGTTAGACGTAATAAAGAAGCTATTACTATGATGGAAGTAGATGAAGCTACTGATAGAGTACTAATGGGACCTGCTAAAACTTCTAGAAAATATTCTGATAAAGAAAAGAGATTAGTTTCTATTCACGAAGCTGGTCACGCTGTTATTGGATTAAAATTAGAAAATGCAGAAGATGTTCATAAGATTACAGTTATTCCTCGTGGTGTTGCTGGTGGATACACTATGATGATGCCAAAAGAAGAAAAGATGGCTGTAAGAACTAAACAAGAATTATTAGATCAAATTACTGGTTTATTAGGTGGTAGATGTGCAGAAGAATTATTCTTAAATGCAATAACTACAGGAGCATCTGATGACTTTAGTAAAGCTACTAAGATTGCACGTAATATGGTTACTCAATATGGTATGTCTGATTTAGGACCTATCCAATTAGAAGAAAAGAGTGAAGGTGTATTCTTAGGTAGAGATTACAATAAGAATAGAGATTTCTCAGATGCTGTTGCATTAGAAATCGATAATGAAGTTAGAAAAATTATTAATACAAGCTTAGCTGAAACTAAGAAAATCTTAAAGAAAAATGAAAAATTAGTATGGGCTATATCAGATGCATTAATGGAAAGAGAAACTATTACTAAAGAGGAAATTGAAGAATTAGTTGAAACTGGACATATCGCTGATAAAGAAGAAGATACATTAAAAAAACTTAGAGATTTAGCTAAAGAAGCTGGTGTTAAAGGATACACTAAAATGACTAAAGAAGAACTTGAAAAAGTTTTAAAAGGTGAATCAGAAAATAAGGAAGATTAGTAGAATCTTCCTTTTCTTTTTGATATAATTGTTTAGAGGTGAATATAGGATGAAAAGAATTAAAGCTAATAATTCAACATCATCATTTATATTGCTATTTATATTCTTATTAGCATCTATTCTTTTCATGCTTGTATTCTTACATTTCTTATCAATGAAAAAGAACATGGAAGAAAATGATAATACTAATATTGTATCAACATCAAAAATAACAACTGAAACTATTACAACAACTACTAAAGAACAACAACCAATTGAATTTGATGCTTCTTTAGCAAGAATATTAAGTGATACTGAATTAGTAGGAAAATATAATACTGAAGTTGGATATGAAGATGCTAAATTTATATTTAAATGTGCAACTTATAATGAAGCTGATAAAACATGCGAAGCTGGTTCTGCTTCTATGATTGTTGAAGATGATATTACTATTAATTTATATACATTTGCATCTGCAAATTATGATTATTCATTAAGACCAAATGATTACTATATTATTGTAAATGATAGTTATATAATTATAGCTATGAATAAAGCTGGTATAGAACCTGGAGTTATGAAAGTTTATAATAAAAAGGGTAAAAATCTTAGAGATATTAAGAACTATATTTCAGGATATTTAAGTAATGATCGTATTATTAATATGCAGTATCCTGCATATGATAAAGATAAAATAGCATTATACCAATGCGATAAAAATGCTGTACATCAAATTGTCGTTGATTTCACTAATGATTTCAACATTATAAGCGATGATATTATGGCTGATGTTTCGTGTTATTAAAAGAGTATTTATACTCTTTTTTTCGTTTATTTTTATGTAATATAATGGTATAATTTTATTAGTAGACAAAATTATGAAGGCAGTGATTTTATATGGCTAAAGTTATATCATTAGTTAATCAAAAAGG
>JAEENX010000012.1 GCA_016283935.1 Bacilli bacterium | reverse complement strand
TCTTTTTCTTCATATTTTTGTTCTTGTTGCCCATTGTTATTTTGCTTTTCTCCATTAGAACCACATCCAGTAACACTAAACAATAATATTAAAGAAAATAATAGCAGTAACATTTTTTTCATAATAAACTCACCTCATATAGATAGTATATCACATAAAAAGAGAATTTTTTTACCAATTAAAATAATCGTAAGATTACTATTTCATAAACGAAAAAAACTAGATTTCTCTAGTCTTTAATTATTAATGCTTCTTTATAGTTAATATAATAGGATTTACAAATTCATTTATAGTAGCACATGTTTGATATAAATTTTGAATATAGGCATAATGGGTACCATCTTGTTCTATAACTGCTCCATTTTTCATCTTGCTAATTGCATAATAAGTATCACTTAAGGATACTGCTGTATCTTTAGTACCTGCTAAGAATATAGTTGGTACTTCAATTTTAATTAAATCTAATAATAAATCTTCATTTACTGCTTTTACAAGGGTTTCTCGCATAATTGGAGAAGCATTATTATAGTCTGGAGAACCAATTCTTTTTCTAAAATATTCACCAAAAGGTGTTGATTTAATTACTTTATAGAACTTTTCCTTAATTGTTGGATCATGTCTTCGTCTTATAATTGGTGTTGCTAATAATACTACTTTACTTGTCGGATATTTAGAAGCATATTTTATTGCAACTCTTCCACCAAAGGAATGACCAACTAAAACTGGATTATTAATTGATAATATTGATAATACTTGTTTTAACCAATCTGCATACTCTCCAACACTCATTGAATGATCTAATTCTTCTGAATTGCCAAATCCAGGTAAATCAAATATAGTTACTCTTACATTTTTTAATTCTTTACCAACAAAATCCATCATTTCAATGTTTTGTCCCCATCCATGAAGAAGAACAACATCTTTATCTCCTTCTCCATATTGAATATAATTAACTCTTTTACCATATATATTCATATAAATAACCTCTTTAATTAATAAATAATATAATAAACAAAAAGCATTTATAAATCAATTATGTTAGTATATATAGTGTAAAGAAAAAATATACATCATGTTAATACACACTTTTTTTATTTTTCATACTTACACCGATTTAGTTATAACATAAAAAAGACTAGTTTTACCTAGTCTAATCTATTATTTATATTAATTCTTCTTTGCTTTAATTGCAGATTGTCAAACCAGATAATTAACTTATCTAATATGGACGCTTAAATGTATTTTATATCTCCTATTATTTGAAAAATTGTTGCATCTTTTTCTGTAATATTTCGTCCGGCAATAGTTCCAACTACTTTTTTCTCTATTGCTCCGAATTTGTAATGAGCATCAGAACCTGAACTTATATATAAATTATTCTTTTTACAAAACTTAACTAGTTCTTTTTCTTCTTCTATAGTTTGACGATTATTAATTGCTTCAACACATCTTAAATTATATTTTTCTTTCAAGTCTAATATTATATTCTTCATTTCATCCATAGAAATATTATAATGAAGAGGATGAGCTAAAGATACAACAGCATTTGCATCTTTTTCAAGTTCAAATAATTTTTCCATAGAAATGTTATATCTTTTATTATCTTCAAAACAATTTGTATATTGATAATATGCATCTTTTGGCGTTTCTGAAAAACCTGTTTCAACTAACAATTCATTTAGTCTTACTTTATCAAAATAATTATTATTTCTAATAAATTTATTTAATTCTTTGTTAGGAATTTTAATATTATATTTTTCTTCTAATTGTTTTACTATTTCTCTAAAGTTTTTAATCTCATATCTTCGATTATTTCTTTTATATTTTTTTAATTCTTTTGAATTTAAATCAAAGTTATAAATTAACATATGAAAAGTTTTATCCTTATATCTAGTATCAACTTCCATACCTCTCATAATTTTAATATCATCATATTTAGTATTATCAACCAAGAAATTATTATGATCCGTGATAGAAATTAAATCTATTTTCTTTTCTCTACATAAATCTATTAATTCAATTCTTGTTTTTCCACCATCAGAATATCTCGTATGCATATGTAAATCTATTTTCATATATTCCTCCTTATTATTAAATCTATTCTCTTTGAATTTGATTCACTTAAACCATTTGATGCAAGATATATCATTTTACTATTAATATTTAGTATTTCTTTTTTGCATTTTTCAACGTCTATACTAGCTGTATTCCAAAAGTTCCTTTTATTTAATTGCAGTTTGTAGTATAGTCAAAACTTGGTAGCAAAACAATTATATACTAAATTGCTTCTATATACTTTTATTTTTATTTTTAATTAGTTCTTTATATCTTTGATTAACAAAGTTATATAAATCATCATCTGATATGCTTACTTCCCAATCAAATTTATATTGATCAGCTTTCTTTAAACTATCTATATTATCAAATAAATTCCAAGCATTATCTTCACTGTCAAAGTACCATCTTCCATGGGTAAAAGAATTTCTTATTCTATCTGCTTCGTATTCTTTTTCACCAATTATTACATTTTCACCTTCTTGAATTAAATTCTCAAAAATATAATTATAATAAATAGATTTAGCTTCAAGTTGTAAATATGAAGTATCCAATATATTATTAATAAACATTATTAGTTCTTCTTCATCATTAATATTGTATGATTTAAAAAAAGAATAAACTACTCCCTTATCTTTTAAGCTATTTAAAACAATAGCTATTGTTTCAAGAATTGTCTCTTTATATTCCCTATTGAAATTGTTTATAAGTATAGAGGCTATATGAATATTATGTTTTTCACGTCCTAAAGGTATAACTTTTAATGCTTCATATTCATAATACCTCTGCATAAATGATCCTAAAATTCTTTTTATTTCAGCATTAGTTTTAGTTAAACTTAAAGTTAAAGGTGTAACGTCATTCAATTCTAAAGATTCAATAATATGATTTCTAATCGACTTAAATAAACAGTCTTTTTGTTTATCTGATAAATTAATTTTTTCTTCCTTTCTAACAAACTTTGCTTTTAATTTGTCGAACTCTTCCATATTATGTTTTTCATTACCAATTTTATGTTCTGTTGATAATTTCTTTTTATCATTATCATTTAAGGTATTAAATAAAGTATAATTATAACAAGTTGTATATATGACATCTTCTAATAGTTTTAAAATGTTTGTTGTTGTACTATTGATAACAACACTTTCATCAAAAGATATTCCTGATATGTTACCTGTTCTTGAATAAATTCCACAAAAAGCAGACATTTTTAATAAATCATAATCATTAAATTCAACCTCGAATGGAATATTTTTTCCTTTATTAATTCCTTTAGAAGCAATAGTATTTTCTAACTTAACTCTAACTCTCAAATTTTTTTCATCAATAATTATCGACGCCAAATTATTTTTATTATGTGCAATTGCATTTCTGATATATAAAATAATGTCTTTATCAGTATAATTTTCAATACATTTTTGATTTATTGGTAAGCTGCTATCAATAAATAAATTTTTATTAATCACATCTAAATCATTAAGTCCTTTTTGAGTAGTATCTTTTCTATAAAATAAAATCATTGAAGCACTATAATAGTTTTTAATTAATATTATTTTATCAAAATCATCTAATGATAATTCAGTTTGATTTTCATTAATCATTTTTTTAAAATTTTCATATAATGACTGATTATTGGTTAAAGATAAAGAAAGTAATATTGAATATACTCTTAAGTACTCACAAATTTTAGATGAATCTATTTTCATATTACTACCTCCTATTTTATTATAACAATAAAAGACTAGAATACTCTAGTCTTTTATTTACTAATTCTTCTTTGCTTTAATTGCAGCTTGTACTGCATAAAGGTTCGGAACGAAATAAGGTACTCTTGTACGGACTAAAATGACATATTTTTACTTTTTTAGTACATTTTTTGTACATTTTTAGTATATCACAATCTAAAATTTTTATTTTTTTGCGACATTTTGTATTAAAAATCTTCATTCTACTTTACCCTAATTTTTATAATTATAATTTCAGTCAGAGCAAAATAATAATGCATGCAGTTATCTTTTATTTAATATATAATCTTTTAGATATAGATCTATGAGCTTTTTCTGAATCATCACAATAATCCTCATCAAATTGATGACAATAATCCTTACTTGTTATAGCACTATCACTTTTCAGAAAATATTGTAAAGAGTTCTCATTTTTTATATTATCTAAATCAAACGTCAAATCAAGATGATACCAATATTCACCAATTTTCACAACATTCCATGCGTGATTAAAAGAACTAACAACCTGACATTCTATTCCAACTTCCAACGCTATGATTTTAAATACACCTGCTATCCCAGAACATATACCTTTTTTATTTATTAAAACATTATAAATAATATTTTCATAATAATCTTTTGAAAGTACATTAGAAATACTATCATTATAAGTTTTATTATCATATTTAATTTTCTTTCCTAAATATTTATATATAAACATTATCTTGGCAATATCATTTTTTAGATTTAAAACTAAGTTTGCTATTTTTTTTATTTCCTTCTTAACCTCTAATAAACTCTCAATTGTAAACACATTATTACATTCATAACCTAATGCATGTTTTTCATAAAGAGATTGTTTAACTTCTACACGTGAGTTCACATTATTACTCTTTAATAACGATAATTGTTCAACACTAAAAAAATTCAAATTTTCAAGCTCAAAATTAATATTAATCTTTCCATTACATAATTTGATAAAATCTAATAACTTCATAAAATTATTAGCACTCACCTTAGAAGATAAAATTAAATCTATATTAAAGATATTGTTCTTATATTTTTCTATGTCTACTAAAATATCGTAAATACTATCATATCCATCTATATAAACATCTTCATCAATAATTACATAAAACCTTAATACTTTATCTTTAACATTGCAAAATTCAGACATAGCATTGAAGAAATCGTCTATATAGCATCTTAAAAGCACAGTTTTATCTTCTAAATTAGATAACTGTTTTTTATTACTAATATATCTTACTCCTGTTCCGACATATGATAAATTTGTACAAGTAAATGAGTTTTTCATAAAGTTTCCCCTTTGCACATTTATTTAATATTCTAGCATCAGGACTGACAATATTCAAGAATTATAGTAAAAAAGACTAGATTACACTAGTCTAATTAATTATTAATATTAGTTTTATTTTCATTCATTTGGATAAACTCCTTTATTTTTTTATCCATAATTCTGCTTTACAAGTATTACATTTCTTATTACGATTCACACAATATGAACAATAACCTTTATCTTTGTAATATGTATCACCTAAATTCTTTAATAATTCAAAATTGCATTTTTCAAGTAGATATTTAGAATTAACTTCTTTTCCATCTCCCCATGCTTCATATATAATTTTATCTTTAATATTATCACAACACAATTGTAACAATTTTGTTCCAATGCCCTGTTTTTGATAATTATCATCAACTACTAAATATAAAATTTCTCTGTATTTTCCTAAATTTATATTATAAGCATTATCTTTTTTTATATTGCTAATACCACATGCACCAACTATATGATTATTAATTTCACAAACATAATAATTATTTATATCCTTTATTATTTCTTTCTTATTATTGTTTAATATATCTATCTTACTAACACTAATATTATTCTTATTAATGTTACAAGTGCCAAGCAAATTTGTTACTAAATAAGATATATCATCTATATCACTAAACATTGCTTTTCTATAATTCATTTAATTACCTCTTTTTGTTAAATAATATTTTCTTTTTTTAGCACATCTTCAAGAGTTTCTTTATCATTTAAAATATATAATTTATCATAATTTCTTTTTATTGAATCTTCGTAATATGGAATAAACACTTCTTTCAATCTTCTAATAAAATTTTCATTATTACCACGAGTAATACATCTTCTCTCTACTTCTTCCCAATTATTTATGTTTGGATAAGCAATAGAATATTTTATATTATGTTTATCAAAATAATCAAAGTGTTCTGGTTTTAATTGAACCAGCACAACATCATATTGTTTTATTGCTTCTGCAATAGCATCATAATAATTTTGTGGCCACTTTGGATTTAAATCTCTTTTTGTTCCTTTTTGTTCTTCTACAGGTATATCATCTCTCATTATATTTTTAAAAGGGCTTGATTCTAAGTCTTTAATATTATTATATTTTTTACCTAATATACTTTTACCACAAGTAGCAAATCCAGCAATTATTATTCCCATATTATACACCTCAATTTATTTCATTAACATTAATTACATTAATACCATTACTTTCTTAAAATTCCTTGTCCTATATTGAATATAGTACCATCTATTAATTCTTTTTTTATTAATCTTTGAAGTTTGGTATCTTCTTGTAATTCGACATAGTTATTTATCTCTTTCTTTTTATATACAAAATTTAATATATCAGATATACAATCTTCCCCATCTTCTACATCAAATAAGTTATAAAATTTATGGATATTTGATTCTTTTTCTATTATCCTATTTAACTCATTACTTAATGACCAAGAATTGCATTTATAAACCATATTATCGATTTGATATATTTCTTTTAATACTCTTTTTGATAAATTAATAGAGTTAATTACTTTATCAAAATCTAATTTACTTCCACTTGGAATATGTATTTTAATAATTGAATTATCTTTATTTGTTTCTAATAATTCATATTGTAGTCTTCCTATTTCAATTATTCTTACTCTAACAAAATAAAAAGCCCATAACATTTGTGAAATTCTAACACTATCATATTTTCTATTAATTAAATCACTTTCAAAGCATTCCTTAATTCTATTTTTATTTATATTTATTTGTTCAATATCTAAATTATATTTTTTTAAATATTCCTCACTAGTATTATAACTTAATAATATAATTAAGTTAGTAATAAATGGATCTATACCATCACAAAATAGTACATTAACATCTTTATACATCCATAATTCTTTAATATCTTTAAAATCAGAATTATTTAATATATTATTAATTTTATTAAAGGCATCCAAAAATGATTTATTGCTATTTATATTGTGCATACATTGATAACATCTATCCTTATAATTTTCATCAATATTATAATAAATAAAAGCTGTATCTATATCTTGTTTTAAAATCATTTTCTTTTCCTCCTAATCATTATTTTATCAAGAATATACCAATTACTATTAAAATTACACCAATAGCTTGTTTAAGTGTTGATCTTTTTTACTTATCCCCATATTAACTAATTTTTTATCTATATATTGTCCAATTGCACCAAATAATGCTGCACATATTATTAATACTATAAGTATATTCATCTTATCACCTCAAGCATAATTAATATTATTATAACATTAAATGATAAGATTTTTTTATTTAATTTGTTTTATTGTATTTTTTGATTTTTTCATATATTTCAACAATAAACCTTTCATCACTTGTTAGCTTTTTATTTTTAATATGCACATAATCATCTATATTTTTTTAGACATGGTATTTATTTAGAATAAAAATAAACAATAGTAAATCCTATTGTTTATTTGCTTGATTTATAGCTTTGATTTTTCTTAAAGGTTTTACTTCTAATTGTTGTCCATCCGGCAATTGAATAACCTTTAAAACTTCATTACAATTACTATAGTCTAAAACAGGTTGTATATATATTTTAGTTTGATCTTCATTATATTTCCAATAAACAGTATCAAACATTTTACTTTCTTCATTTGTTTGTAGTGGAATAAAGCATTCAACCATATATCCAATTGTTTCTTCAAATGATAATCTTATTCTATTATTATCATGATTGATAGTTTCAATACTTTCACTAGTTTCATCAAATATGGTACCATCGATTTTCTCTAACAAATACATTTGTTGATTTCGTAAATATTTAATACACAGATTACCAATAGTTAGACCGATATAGTTTTTTGAATTTGGTTTAATAAAACATTCATTACTCATAATTATTCTCCTTTCTACATCCAATAAAAAATACTCAAGATAACTCTTGAGTAAAAAGTTATCTTATAGTTCTAGCATTACCACCTAATTTAATAGGTTGGTGTGACTTCATAGGGCTAGTCCCTCCATCACTCTTTATAAGATGTAATTAAAGAATATCATTATTTAAATTTATTGTCAATTATAGTTTTGTAACATAAACGATTTTTTTATATTTTATTTATATGAAACAATTATTTTTTTTCCAATTTTTTAATATTATCTTTTGAATTTAATAAATCTTTTTGAATCCTCAATAATTTTTGATAATAGCTTTGATTTTCATTACTATTTTTTAATCTATACTTTTTGATTTCTAATTGATCTAAATATTCAACATAATTATCTACTAAAGGGCTTATATCTTTATAATTATGAATTCCAATACTTTCTAATTCTTTTTTTAAGTCATCACTTGCCCTAACATTTTGATATCTATTATGCAATCTTTTTGGTAAATCAACGCACTTAATTTTCCAAAATTCTTTAGTTTTAATGCAAAAACAAAGAGTAAATAATTCTAAAGTAGATTCAATATCATCGTATGTTATTTTAACATTTTCTTGATAAAATATTCCCAAATTCTTACATAATCTTAAATTATTATCTTCATCAAATGCAAACATATATTTTATCACTTATTTATATCCTTTATTATTTTATCCTTATATTCGTTAATTGCTTGCTCTTTTGCTTGTTGCTTTTCAAATTCAGTCATTTTTTCCCATTGTTCATTCGTATAAGGTAATGTTATGTTAGTTTGATTTTCATATTTTTTTAGTTTATTTTGTAGATTTTTTAAGCCACTTAAATCAATTTTTATATTAGATTTTGTCATAGTTGATTCCTCCTAAAATCATTATACTACCATTATTTCATTCCGTCAAAATGTCCTGATTTATTTGCTTTATTATTAAATTTTTTTATAGCTTCAATTACATATTGCTCAATATATCTCTTGTCTCTTTTTAATAATTCAGGCGGTAATACTTCTTCTATTCTTTGCTTGTTAAAAAATATCCTATCATGTTGATTTCCTTTTTGTTCACATAGTATTTTTTCTAAAATATCAAAATTTAATTTCTTCCTTTCAGCTAGATTTCTAATTCTTAATGCTTGGGCTCTATTAGGAACTGTCTGCTCATAATCAATAGTTGCCCAAATTAGTTTTTGTATATCTTTTGATAAATATGATAATTCAACTGCTGTAGTTATACCTAATGCTAAAGAAGTTCTTCTATCACATAAATAAGCATCATCGACTAATTTTAATAATTCTGGTATTAACTCAGTTAGTCTTATGTACCTTCTAACTTTTTCTCTAGAATCATTATTTGCTTTACCAACTCTACTAGCTGATAACTTCGACACACTTTGTGTAGAAGTTGCTTTTTTTTACCTTGGTGCTTAATTGCCTCTAATTTCATTTTATAGGCAAAAGCTTTTTCAGATGGTAATATTAATGTTCTATGAATGTTTGAATCAACCATCTTAATTATTGCTTCATCATCTGTTAGATCTTCTACATAACAATCAGCTTCTTTTATACCATTAAGTTCTAATGCTAGTTTTCTTCTATGACCAGATATAAGTTCATACCTACCATACTTTTTAGATCTAACTACTAATGGCTCTAATAATCCATTTTCTTTTATACTTTCTTTTAACTCTTGAAATGAATCATCTTTCTTTACCATAAATGGATGATTCTCAAATGGATCTATATTATATAGTTCCAGTTTAACAATTTTCTTCATCTTCCTCTCCTTCTTTAAATTCATATTGAAATTTCCATTCAATATATTCATCATATGTTATTTCATGTGCAAATCTTTTTTGTCTCATTTCATTCCACTCATTGATAAACTTTTGAATTCTTTTACTTCTTTTATTTGGAAAATAATCTCCAAATCCAAAATCAACATTCATTCTTGGATACATTTCTTCCATCCATAGAAGCATATACATCATATCTTCATCATTTCTAAAGTCATATTCTTTTAAACATTTAACATTAACATTTAAGATATTAGCTATTTCTAAAAGTCTATCCTCTTTTGGAATTCTATCACCTCTTTCATAACGAGTCATGCTTCTTCTTTTACATTCTCCAGTTAATCCTAATTTTTCTGAAACTTCATCTTGTGTCATTCTTCTCATTTGTCTTGCAAAAGAGATTCTTGATCCTTGGGAAAGATTTTCAAGTTCTGGTTTTAGATATACATAATTCATATTATTCCTCCTCTCGCATATCTAATGAAAGAATCAAGATACATGACCTTGATTCTATTTTAATACTTATAATGCTTTTTGATTTATTTGCGGTATAATATCGCATAATTTTTCAAACAATTTTTCATCGCATAATTTCATATTTTTTTACAAAAAAAAGACCAAAATAGATAATATTTTGATCTTTTAAATTATTTATATAATTTTTATTAAATATTTTGTTGTTTCAGATTGCTCTAAAGCCCTTTATTTTTCTTGCTTTTCAGCAGCTTTTTGGCGTAAATGAGCTTGTGCAGCAGCTAATCTAGCAACTGGAACTCTAAATGGTGAACAAGATACATAATCTAATCCTACATTATGATAGAATTCAATAGATTTAGGATCTCCACCAGTTTCACCACATACACCTAAATGTAATTCAGGTCTTGTAGATCTACCTTTTTCAGCAGCCATTCTAATTAACTCTCCAACACCTTTTTGATCAAGTGTCTTAAATGGATCTTCTTCATAGATTTTCTTTTCATAGTATGCTGGTAAGAATTTACCTGCATCATCTCTTGAGAATCCAAATGTCATTTGAGTTAAGTCATTTGTACCAAATGAGAAGAATTCAGCTTCTTTAGCAATTTCATCAGCTGTGATTGCAGCTCTAGGAATTTCAATCATTGTACCAACTTGGTATGTCATTTCAATTCCAGCATTCTTAATTTCTTCATCAGCAGTAGCAACAACTACATCTTTAACATATTTTAATTCTTTAACTTCACCAGTTAATGGAATCATGATTTCTGGAACAATCTTCCAATCTGGATGTTTCTTTGTTACATTGATTGCAGCTCTTATAACTGCTTTAGTTTGCATCTTAGCAATTTCTGGATAAGTAACTGCTAAACGGCAACCTCTATGACCCATCATTGGGTTAAATTCATGTAATGCAGCAATTA
>JAEENX010000011.1 GCA_016283935.1 Bacilli bacterium | reverse complement strand
TACCTTCACATGATCAAAGAGACTTTGACTATGCTAAAGAACATAACTTAGAGATTATTCAAGTAATTGACTGTGGTGATATCTCTGAACATGCTATTGAAAAAGGAGACTACATGGGTGGTCATGGATATAAGATGATTAATTCTGAAGAATTCAATGGTATGACAGTTGATGAAGTTCATGAAAAAATTGCTGATATGTTAGAAGAAAAAGGAATAGGTAAGAGAGTTAATAATTATAAGATGAGAGACTGGATCTTCTCTAGACAAAGATTCTGGGGTGAACCAATTCCAATGATTAAGTGTCCTGAATGTGGATGGGTACCAGTTCCTGAAGAAGAATTACCATTATTATTACCAGATGTAGCTGAATATGAACCTACAGATAATGGTGAATCTCCATTAGCTAAGATTGAAGAATGGGTTAATTGTAAATGTCCAAAATGTGGTCATGATGCTAAGAGAGAAACAGATACTATGCCTAACTGGGCTGGATCAAGTTGGTATTTCTTAAGATTCATGGATGCACATAATGATAAAGAATTTGCTTCAATGGATGCAATGAAATATTGGAATAAAGTTAATTGGTATAATGGTGGAATGGAACATACTGCAAGACACTTATTATATGCAAGATTCTGGGTTCAATTCTTATATAACATTGGATTAGTACCTAATAAAGAAATGATTGATACAAGAGTATCTCATGGTATGGTATTAGGATCTAACAATGAAAAGATGTCTAAGTCTAAAGGAAATGTTATTAATCCAGATGACATTGTTAATGAATTTGGTGCAGATACTTTAAGAGTATATGAAATGTTCATGGGAGATTATCAACAAGATGCTCCATGGAGTACTGATTCATTAAAAGGATGTAAGAGATTCATTGATAAAGTTATTAGATTAAAAGATAAAGTAACTGATTCAGAAGAATATACTAAATCATTAGAATCTATTCAACATAAGACTATTAAGAAGATTCAAGACGATTTAAGAAGTATGGGATACAATACAGCTGTATCAGCATTAATGATTTTAGCTAATGCATATGACGATGCTGAAAGCATTACTAAAGCTGATTACAAGTTATTGTTAACATTATTAAATCCAATTGCTCCACATATTACAGAAGAATTAAATGAAGAATTAGGATATTCTCCAATATGTGAAAGTTCATGGCCTGTATATGATGAATCTAAAACAATTGAAACTGAAAAAGAAATAGGAGTTCAAGTAAACGGTAAATTAAGAGCAACTATTAAAGTATCAATTGATGAAGATGAAGAATCATTAAAGAATAAAGCATTAGCAGAACAAAATGTTAAAAACTTTACTGATGGACATGAAATAGTTAAAGTAATTGCTATCAAAGGAAAGATAGTAAATATAGTAGTTAAATAAAAGAAGATTAAAAATCTTCTTTTATTATGTATATTTACATTAAATTTGAAGTAAAATGATACATTCACCGTGTATATATATAGTAGGAGGGTGTATTTTATGAATTATTATGATTCTATTAAAAATCAATTGGTTGATAATGAAATAACAAGAAAAGTAAAATTATATTCAATTAATAAAAGTGATTTAACAACATATTATAATGTTGGTAAATTGTTAAGTGAAGCTGGTAAACATTATGGAGAAGAGATAATAAAAGAATACTCAGAAAGATTAATTAAAGATGTTAATAAAAGTTACTCGGAAAGAACGTTAAGATCATTTAGACAATTTTACTTAATTGCTAAAAAGGAAAAATGGTCTACACTGTCGACCGTTTTAACTTGGAGTCATTTTAAAGAATTATTATCATTAAATAATTCTAATGAAATAAACTACTATATAAATATATGTGAAACATACAATTTGTCAGTTAGACAATTAAGAGAAAGAATAAAATCCAATTATTATTAAAAGTAAAAAGGAAATAGTATCTGAAAAAATATTACAAAAAGTAATATTGGAAGAAATACCTTCTTTTCTGGATGAATTAGGAGAAGGATTTACTTTTGTTAGGAACGAATATCCAATTAAAATAGGTAATAATTATAACTATATTGATTTATTATTATTCAATATTAAATATAATTGTTATGTTGTAATAGAGTTAAAAATAACTGAATTAAAGAAAGATCATATTGGTCAAATACAAGTATATATGAATTATATAGATAATAATATAAAAACAATATCACAAGATAGTACAATTGGAATTATTATATGTAAAAAAGATAATAAATATATAATGCAATATTGTTCAGATATTAGAATATTATCTAGAGAATACATAACAATATAAAAAAGAAGCTTAATGCTTCTTTTATTTTGTTAATTTTTCAAATACTTCATCAATCTTAGAAGCATCTGCATATTTATATTCAAATGATCCTTCTTCATATACAGGAATTAAATGAACATGATAATGTTTAACTAATTGTTCAACGCCATAATTATTAACTATTTTTAATCCAATAGCACCAAGTTTATCATATATTAATTCCTTCATATCTTTAATAACATGATGAATATGAGTTAATGTTTCATCATCCATTTCAGTAAAGTCAGTTATATGTTTTTTAGGTACAACTAACATATGACCATTTGTATTTGGATTAACATCTAAAAACACTTTAACTATATCATCTTCATATATAGTTTTTGAAGGAATATCTCCTTTAACAATTTTACAAAAAATACAATCTTCCATTTATATCACCTATATAAAATATAACATATTTATATTTATTTTAATATATCTAATATGATATATTTAAGAAGGAGAGTGAAATATGAAAAAAATAAAAATAGATAAGTATTTATTGTATTGCATTTTTATTACAATATTAGGATTTGGAGTATTATTTAGAATAAAAAACATATATCCATTTGGAAATCAAATAATATCTTTTATGGATTTTGATTCTGGATACATACCTGTATATTATAAATTATGGGATGTATTGCATTTTAATTCTCCGTTATTTTTTGATTGGAATTTAGGTGCAGGTTTAAATTCGTTTGGATCATTTATAGGAAATGGCTTTTTTTCTCCTTTATGTTGGATAATAGGTATATTTCCTAGAAATACAATTCCATATACAATGTCATATATATATTTAATTAAGATGATATTTGTATCAGTTATGACTTATATAGGTATAAAGAAAATATTGCCTAAAACTAAAGAGAAAAATTTAGTATTATTTTCTTTAATGTATACTTTTAGTTCATGGACATTTATGATGGCTACTAACTTATTATATGTTGAAGCATTTGCATTATATCCTTTATTAGTATATTCATTAAAAGAATTATTAGATAAAGGTAAATGGAAACTATATACAGTTGTTTTAACTTTAACATTAATATTTAGTTATTATATAGCTTGGTTAGATTTATTCTTTATAATTGGAACATCTGGATTATATTTAATAATCATGGATGTAGATAAAAAGAAAGAGAAAGCCGTAAAATTACTAGTATGTACGTTATTATCTTTAGCACTTTCGTGTATATCTTTCTTACCTGGATTTATGTTTGCTAAGTCTAGTACAAGAATGGCTAATAATACAAGTGAAGATGGCATATTAGCATACTTCATGGATAAATCTTGCTATTTATTCACATTAGCAATTCCATTTGTATTAACCATTAAACAATTATTTGTTAAGAAAGATAAGAAACTAAATATCTTTATTATAGCAATGTTATTATTCTTATTATTAGGAGTTGTTATAGAACCTATTAATGCTTTATGGCATACAGGATCTCATTCAGGATTCCCATTTAGATATTCTTATCAACCAACTTTCTTTATGATATTAGTAAGTTTATATTATTTAAATAATAATTATAAAGAACCTACTAAGACATCATGGATTAGAATTATTATTCCTATAATAGGAATAATTACATCATTTATTATTTTTATATTATTAAAAGATGAGTTGCTATCAAGAAATACCTTTGTATCAAGTTTAGCAGGATGGCCTGATTATTTAGCTCTTTTAATTATATTTATTATATTATTAATTTCTTATATTTTTGTTTTAAGAAATAATAAAAAAATAGCAGATGTATTAACTAGTATAGTTTTTGCTATTACTTCAATTGTATATGGGACTTTCTACATGTATCAATTTAAGTCTGAAACATCAGTAGAAGCTCAAAAAATAGTTGATAATTTTAATTTAGAAAAAGATAATTATAATTATGTATTTGATTTTGAATCTGCAAATGATAACATTTCGTATATAACTCAAGTACCTAGTATTGCTAATAGAATTCATTTTATTAGACAAGAAGAAATGGATCAAACAATATATATGGGTTATATTACTTGGAGTACTATTATAAAATCATATGGTTCTAATGAATTCTTTAATACTTTATTACAAAATAAATATTACATTACAAAGTATAAATTAGATGAAGATCTATATGAATTAATCGATAAAAAGGATGATATGTATTATTATAAATCTAAATATAATTTAAATTATCTTATACCTTATAATGGAACTGAATATAATGAGAAAAATTTAGATTATTTTGAAAATGCAAATAATGTATATAAGCAAGTATTTGATGGAAAAAATAATATATATAACAAAGAAGATTATAAATTAGATAATAAGACAATATCACTTAATGTAAAAAAGGATAAATACTATTATTTGATTATGGATTATGTTCCTAACGAATCAGATAATTATAATATAAAGAATGATAATATTAGTGTTCAGTATTTAAAATCTATGAGTGAAACAATAATATATGTTTTCAAAGGCTTAAAAGATTCTAAATATGAAATGATGTTTGATATGGACATTAGGGATTTAAAAGTATATTCATTTGATAAAGATGAATTTATAAAATTTGTAGAAACAAATAATAAAAATGATGTATCAGTAGAGGTAGTGGGAAGTACTAAAAAGTATATTTATAATGCTACTAATGATACTGATGTATTATTACCAATCAACTATAATGATAATTATATTGTTAAAGTAAATGGAGAAGTAGTTGATTATAAATGTAATTTATATAATATGTTATCTATAAAAGTTAAAGAAGGTAAGAATGTTATTGAAGTTACATATAAGCAACAATGGTTAAAAATAGGAGCTATAATATCAGCAGTATCTTTAGCTATATTATTGTTATTCTATTTTATAAATAAGAAATTTAGAATACTTAATTGCAAAGTTATTCTATGGCTATTATTTATAATTGCTTGCTTAGTATTTGTATTCTTAATTTTGAAAGTTTATATACTTTCATGGATATAAAACTAGACACTTGAAAAAGTGTCTTTTTTATTATGTAGTTGAATAAAAAATGAGAAAGTGCTATAATTCACTTATCAAGTTGCCTTTGTTTCAATTATTATTTTATAGAAACGGAATGATTTTAAATGAGTAAAATTAAAATATTTGCTATGGGTGGGCTTAACGAAAGTGGTAAGAACACATACATAGTAGAAGTAGATGAAAAAATATTTGTTTTAGACTGTGGTTTAAAATATGCAACAGATAGAATGTATGGAATCGATTATATAATTCCAAACTTTAATTATTTAAAAGAAAATAAAGATAGAATAGTTGGTGTATTCTTATCACATGCACATTTAGAAAATATGGGTGGTGTATCTGATTTATTAAAAGAAATACCTGATATTAAAATTTTCTGTGCTAGATATACTAAAAACTATTTATCACTTGAAGGTGTTAATTCAAAGAATGTTATAGAAATAAAGGCAAATAAGAAATTAACATTTGGTGATATATCTATTTTCCCAATTAATGTTTCACATTCTGTACCTGATGCTTTAATGTATGTTATTAATACAAAAGATGGAGCTATTTGTTATACTGGAGACTTTATAATAGATCCAACTATGGCTGGACCATATGAAATGGATTTGGGTAAAATTGCATATGTTGGAAAACAAGGTGTTTTATGTTTATTATCTGAATCAAGTTTTTCAGAAATACCTGGACATACTTCTCCAAAACATAGATTAACTGGATGGATAAAAGATTCAATTAACCATGCTGAAGGAAGAATGATTATCTCAACATTACCAGTACACTTACATACTATTCAAGAAATATTTGATGCTTCTAAAAACATGCATAGAAAAATAGTTATTATGGGCAAGAAATTACAAAATATTGTAAGCATGGCTATAGAAGAAGGATATTTAAATGTAGATAAAAGTTTAATAGGTGATTTATCAGATTTACAATCAGATAAATCAATATTATTAGTATGTGATGACAGAGCTAAACCATATCAATCAATTGCTAAGATAGTAAATGGATCAGATAAGTTTATTAATATTAGACCAACTGATACTGTTCTTTTTGCTGAACCATCATATGATTCATGTGAAAAGATTTTAGTTAAGATACAAGATGATATAGCTAAATTAGGAGCATTTAGTTTAACTGTTCCTAAAGATAAAACTATCTTACATCATGCAGCTCAAGAAGATATAATGATTATGTTAAATTTATTAAAACCAAAATATTATATGCCAGTTAAAGGTGAATATAGATTAATGGTTAATTCAGCTAATTTAGCATCTAACTTAGGAATTCCAAATGAAAACATTATCTTAAAACAAAATGGTGATGTAGTAGAATTCCAAGATGGTAAATTATTAAGAGATAAATTTGAACATATTAAAATAGAAGATACTTTAATAGATGGTAAATCATCAGAAGACATTGGTGAGCTTGTTATAAAAGACCGTGAAATGTTAGGTGAAAATGGAATTCTTTTAATGTCAGCTACAGTTGATAAAGAAACTAAGAAATTATTAGCTGATCCTGAAGTAACTACAAGAGGATTTATATATGTTAAAGATTCTATGGAAATGATTAAAGAAATTAAAAGAATTTCTATAGAAATCATTGAAAAAAATACTACACCTAAATATGTAGATTATAATCAAATTAAGAATGAAGTAAGAGAACAATTATCTAAATATTTCTATTCTGAAACTGAAACTAAACCTATGATTATAGCTGTTATTCAAGAGGTATAAAATGGGATTAAAAGTTAAAGTAGATAAAAGATCTGTTGAAGAAGAAATAAATAAAGAATTAGCAGACTTTGGTTTATATTTTGAATTTCCTACAGATGAAGAAATAGAACAAAGTATAGATAAAAAGAAAAAAGATAATAAAAAAGAAGATAAAAAGGAGACTAAGAAAAAGTAGTCTTCTTTTTTTATTGATGTTATACTTTATAAAGTAGATAGGATAATTAGTATGAGAAAACACTCAATAGATTTATTAAAAGTAATTCTTGTATTTATGATATTAACATTACATTATAATCATTATCATATTGGAAATGGTTTTATATCTAATAATACATATTTAGGATTGTTTAAGTTTTTTATTGAATCTTTATTTATATGTGCATCAAATGTATTTGTAATAATATATGGTTATAATAATATAGATAAGAATAATAGTTTAAAAAAGAACATAATTAAAATATTAAAAATATATGGTGTAGTTATTATTTATGGTTTTATACTTAGTTTAATATATTATTTTTTATCAAATAAGGAAGTATCTCTAGAATTATTTGAAACAAATTTTATATCAAGATTCTTTATAAATAATTATTGTTTAATAGTTTTAATATCTCCTTTATTGAATAAAGTATTTACTAAGATTAATAAAAAAATATTCTTGTTTATTATTACAATCTTATCACTTGCTTTTTTTATAATAGATACGTTTATATATGATTTACCAATTATTAATGCTGGATATGATATATTTAATTTTATTATTTTATATTTAATAGGTGGATATATAAAACAACACAATAAAAAAACATCTATTTTATTTGACTTTATAATATATATAATATGTGGTGTAATATTACTTTCATTATTTGGATCAAATTATGAATGGACATATTATTATAACAATCCAATTGTAATAATCGAATCAATTTCATTATTTAATATTTTTATTGATATTAATATAAAAGAAAATAAGTTTATAACTAAGTTATCATCTTATTCTCTTGCTGTATATGTTATTCATACTATGGATGGAGTATTAAAAGTTCTTTATTTGCAAGTATTTAAAACTAATATACATTGTAAAGATATAAATGTTATTTGGAATTATCCATTAACAATAATATCTATATTTGTTGGATGTGTTATTATTGAATATCTAAGAAGAAAATCTAGAGATGGGTTAGTACTACTTTTCAACAATTTCAACAAATTTCATAAAAAGTGATTTAAACATAGATTTCCATAAATATAAATAATATAATATTACATGGAGGGTTCATATGAAGAATAGTCTTTTACAAGCTGATATTTATACAGTTATTAATCAATCTGTCTTAACTGAAGTTGATAAGCAAGTTCTTATTAGTTTATATGAACCTATTATAGGATCAACTGCAGTAAGTTTATTTTTAACTTTGTGGCAAGATTTAGAAAAAGGTGAATTAATATCAAGAGATTTAAATCATCATCATTTAATGGTTACTTTAAAGAAACCACTTAATGAAATAGAAATAGCAAGACATGCTTTAGAAGCAGTTGGTTTATTAAAAACTTATTTAAAGAAAAAAGAAAATAACAATGAATATTTATATGAATTATATTCACCTTTAAGTGCATATGAATTCTTTAATCATCCAGTTTTATCTACATTGTTATTAAACAATGTTGGTGAAATGGAATATAAATATTTAAATGAATATTATAAAAAGATAATTGTTAATAAAAAAGAATATGAAGAAATAACTTCAACTATGAATGAAACATTTAAAAGTGTTACACCATATGAAAAAGAAAATGAAGATATTAGAAAAAGAACTAAGAATAATATTAATATAGCTGAGTCTATAGATTTTGATTTTATAGTAGATTCTTTACCAAAAGGATTAATAAATGAAAAAACATTTAACAAGAAAGTTAAAGAACTTATTAATCAATTAGCATTTGTTTATAATGTAGATACTATGAAAATGTCTGATTTAATTAGAATGAGTATATCTGACATTGGTTTAATAGATAAAGAAAAACTAATACAAGTAGTAAGAAAGAATTATGAATTTAATACAAATGGTTCTTTACCAACTATAGTATATAGAACTCAACCTGAACATTTAAAAGCACCTAAAGGTGATACTTCTAATTTAGGTAAGATGATTACAGTATTTGAAAATACTAAACCATATGATTTCTTAAGATGTAAGAATAAAGGTGCTAAACCATCTCAAAGAGAATTAAAGATTCTTGAATTATTAGCAATCAATTATGAACTTCCACCAGGAGTAATAAATGTCTTAATTGATTATGCTATTCGTGTAAATGATGGTAAGTTAAATCAAAACTATTTAGAAGCAATTGCATCTACATGGAAAAGAAAAGGTATTAAAACAGTACCGGATGCAATTGAAGTATTAAAGAAAAATTATAAGAAACAAGATATGCCTAAAACTAAGACAGCTTCTAAAGTTAAAGAAGTAGAAGCTCCAGGATGGATATATCAAGAAAATAAAGATGAAGTAATGACTGAAGAAGAATTAAGAGAGTTAGAAAGAGATATGGAGGTGTTTAAATAGATGACAACATATGGAGATGAATCAGTAGATTTTAAATATAATAAACAAGCATTAGTTGAATCTTTTATAAATGCTTCTAAAGATCCTGACTTTAAAAAGTTAGTTACTAGATTAAAAGTTAAAGATGAAATAGCAATGAAATATACTTCTAAATTACAAGATTCAGTATGTGAACTTAAAAACTGTGCTAAATGTAAATGTTTAGAAGAATGTAAGAATAGAAGAAAAGGTGCTGTATATTATCCAAGCGTTCAAAATAATATGTTAGTATTCAATTCTATGGCATGTAAGTATCAAAAAGAATATGATGCTAAATTAGAGAATACGGCAGTATCATTTGAAGAACCATATCAAATTAGAACTGCTGCTATAAGTGATATAGATTTAACTGATAAAAAAAGAGCACCATTAATAAAATGGATAAAAGACTTTTATAAAAAATATCAAACAGATAAACATATAAAAGGATTATACTTACATGGTTCATTTGGATCAGGTAAAACATATATTATTGCTGCTTTATTAAATGAATTAGCAAAAAATGGTGCTAAGACAGTAATGATGTATTATCCAAGAATGTTAGTAGATTTAAAAGAGTCATTTTCAGGAGACTTTGCTACTAAAATGAATTTAATACAAAACTGTGATGTTTTATTAATTGATGATCTAGGAGCAGAAAATGTAACTGGATGGAATAGAGATGAAATATTAGGTACTATTCTTCAATCAAGAATGGATAATAGTCTTCCTACATTTATTACATCTAATTTAAATAAAGAAGAATTAGAAGAACACTTATCATATGCAGGAAGTGAAAAGAACGTATTAAAAGCAAAAAGATTAATTGAAAGAGTTAATCAATTAACTGAAGATATGGAACTTATAAGTAAGAATAGAAGAGTGTAAACTCTATTGCATTGTCTTATTTATTAAACTATAATAATTATAGAATGAGATAGTAGGTGAAAGAATGAAGAAGGTTTTTAGAGCATTCTTAATTATATTGGTTGGATTATTAATAGCTCATCCAGTTAAAGCAGAGTTTTATTCTTCTATAAGTGGATTAAGTTATGATAAAGATAGATGGGTAGAAGCCGGAACAACTAAATCCTTCAAATCACTTTATGTATATACATGTGCTGGAGGAACAAAATATAATAAATTAGGATTATATTCTGGATCTATAGATCCATCAGTTGATAGAAACAAAGTTAAATGTGACGATGGACAAACACCATCTGCTATTAACCAAGTAAGTAATGAGTGTCATAGTAATAATACTTGTAGTGCTGGTAAACAATATTATTGTTATACAACTACAAATATTACATGTCCTCCAAGAAAGACTACGTCAACACCAACACAACCTGTAACACAACCACCAAAGACTGAGACACCTACACAAAGAACAAAACCTACTAATACACAAACTAAAACTAAGAAAACTGTTACTAAAAAAACTGAAGCACCAACACAACCTGTAACAGAAGCTCCAACTGAGCCAGTTACAGAACCTGTAACAGAACGTCAACCATCAAATAATGCTAATATTAAATCTATTTTAATTAATAAAAAAGCATTAAATTATTATGACGATAAAAGTGAATACAGTTTTAAAATTTCATATGGTATTAGTTCAGTTAATATCGAAGTAGAATTAGAAGATGAACATGCTACTTATAAAGTAGAAGGAAATACTAATCTTGATGATGAGAAAGCTAAAGAAGATATTACAATTACAGTAACTGCTGAAGATGGTGAAACAACTAAGACAATTAAGATAACTGCTGAAAAGTATAAACCAAGTGAAACTGATTGTACTTTAGCTAATATCTATGTTAAAGATTATGCTATCAATTATGAAAGAAATACATTTGATTATTCATTAACTTTAGGAAAAGAAGTTAATAACTTAGATATTGAAACCGTTAAACAATATGATGGTCAAATTGTTCAAGTAAATGGAAATGAAAAGTTAAAGAATAAATCAAAAATAGTTATTGAAGTTGAATCTCCATCTGGAGATATATGTACATATACTATTAAAGTTAAAAAGAATTCAAGTGTATGGAAATACATAATTATTATATTAGTTCTATTAGGAGCACTTGGAATTGCAGGATATGTATTATATAGATATATTAATAAATCTAATGGACTTTACAAGTATGAATAGAGATGTGTAAACATCTCTTTTTTGTTGCCAATATTTTTATATTTATTAGTATAATAATATTATAAAAGGGTAGATGATTTTATGAGACAATCTATAGGTGGAGCATGGTTATTCTCCATATCAATTATTTTGATGATGTTTATTATTGCGTATGTAACAATAACTATTGATTATTCAAATGCATATCAATTAAAAGATGATGTTGCATTATACATAGAACAATATAATGGCTTAAATGAAAAATCAGCAAAATTAATATTAGCTAGAATAAAAGCAAAAAAACATACTACAAAAATAAAGTGTGATAAATATTATGATTCTTCAACATATTATAGCACTTCTAAATATGATGGGGATCCTGCTGAATGGTATTATGGATTAGTTAATTATAATACGGACTATTTACATGCTTTTAAAAAAAATGCAAGTAAATCATATATTTGTATTTATAGATATAAAGCAGTAAAAGGAACATCAGATACTGATAAGATAGATAAATATTTCTATAGTGTTTCAACTGCCTTTGGATTTAATTTTCCAATTATAGGAGATATATTCGATTATAGAGTTACAGGAGAAACTGGAACAATAAATTATAATTACGATAAAGATTTTGAATTTTCTCCTAGTGATCATTTCGTTTAAACTCAATAATTGATATTGAATGTTAAATATATTGATGCTATAATTATTTTATAATAAAGGAGGATTTGAATATATGAAAGATGCAACAGGCGAATTAAGTATGACAGCAATTGCAGTAGTAGCAATCGCGGCTATTGGAGTAGTATTTACTCAATTAGTTTGGCCAACAATAAAAAAGAATATAACAAGAAGCGCACACTGCTCAGAAGCATATGGATGTACTGCTGGAACAAACGGAACAGTAAATTGTATTTATATGACTGATGATGCTGGATCAACAGAAAACATTGTTTGTCCAAGTCAATCAGCATAATAAGGAGGAACAAAATATATGAAAGATGCAACAGGCGAATTAAGTATGACAGCAATTGCAGTAGTAGCAATTGCAGCAATTGGAGTAGTATTTACTCAATTAGTTTGGCCAACAATAAAAAAGAATATAACAAGAAGTGCTCACTGCTCGGAAGCATATGGATGTACTGATAATGGAAACTCAACAGTAAAATGTTTTTATATGACTGATGATTCTGGAACAACTACAGATATTATTTGTCCAAGTCAATCAGCATAATAAGGAGGCTTAGAATATATGAAAGATGCAACAGGCGAATTAAGTATGACAGCAATTGCAGTAGTAGCAATTGCAGCAATTGGTGTAGTATTTACTCAATTAGTTTGGCCAACAATAAAAAAGAATATAACAAGAAGTGCTCACTGCTCAGAAGCATATGGATGTACAACAACAGGTGCTACAGCAGGAACTGTAAAATGTTTTTATATGACTGATGATGCTGGAACAACTACAGACATTATTTGTCCAAGTCAATCTGCATAATAATATATAGGAGATATAAATGAGAGAAGCAATAGGTGGTGCATGGTTATTAGGAATTGCAGTAACAATTATTGCATTATTCACAGCTTATTTAGCTTTCTCTGTTAATTATGCTAAGGCATTTAAAGTTAAAGACGGGATTGTTGAACGTATTGAAAAATATGAAGGATTCGATGTTAATAACAATAAAGAAATGTCAGAAATTAGACAATTTTTAAACATGATTTCGTATGGTGCTAATGGTAAATGTAACGAAAAAATTGGATTTAATAGTGATTCTAATTTCTATGGTGTAAACGGATCTGTTTATGCTCATAAAGACAAAAATAAAAGATATAATTATTGCGTAGAAAGAGTGGCTAAACAAGTACAAACTGGAGATTATTCTAGTGCTTACTATAAGGTCACTGTTTTTTATGGTTTAAGTTTAGGATTTGTAGACTTAAATAGTATATTCTTTGTAACAGGAGAAACTAAAACAATTTATTATCCTGTTGATCAAGGAAGTTGGTAAAAATATAGAAAGGGATTGTTAAAATGAATGTAGTTACATCAAATGAAAACAAAGCTATAATCGATAGATTAGAAATCGATATAATAAAAAGAATAGATGGACAATTTGATATAAATGAATTGTTATCTAAATTCGTTAATTTATATTTTAATAAGATGATTATAGATATAACATCTATCAAAGATTATGAAAATCCTCAAGTTATTGCTACTTTAGCTCAATCAGTGGATCCTTCAAGAGTAATTGTATTATTAAATAATAATCCAGTTGTTAATAGTAATGATTATTTAGCAAATCTTATTAACAATGGTTTCTATAATTTTACTAGAAATTTTGAAGGTATTAATTTCTTATACAATAATCCTAATACATTTGAAAATGTTCAACATTTATTAACTAATAATGTTCAAACTGCACCTAGCAATAATAACGGAGTTAATGCTGGCCCTGTAAATAATGGAATGAATAATAACCAACAAGGATTTAATGCACAAGAACAAATGCAAAATGAAAATCAAGAAGTATCACAAGGTGGTGCTCCTAGAATTTTCAGTAATAGAATGATTATAGGATTACAAAATGTAACTAATCATGCTGGAGCTTCTACATTAGTTAGAATGATGGTTAGACAATTAAATAGCCATGGTATTAAAGCTTATGGTATTGAAATGTTTAGACAAGACTTAATGTATTATAGAGATCCACATTTAGTTGCATGTATGAATAGAAATGATATTGAAAGAGAATTAAGAAAGATGGAAGATGCAAATGCTGTTATCTTTGACTTAAATGATTTTGGTGAAGCAGATAAGTATTGTGATAAAGTAATGTATCTTATTGAACCATCATTTATTAGATTAACAAAAGCATTAAAGAGAAATGCTAACACATTAGTAGAGTTAAAAGATGCTAATGTAGTATTAAATATGAGTTTTGTAAACAATCAAGAATTACCTGATTTTGAATACGAAACTAAATTGACAATATTTGACAATATACCACCTCTAAATGACCGTAATGAAAACAGTATAGAAATTAATAATTTCCTACGTAAACTAGGTTATAATATTGTCGACAATATTAACAATCAATAGTATGTAAATAGTGTAAAATTTTATTGCATATTGTACAATTATAAATTATAATAATCTTAAGAAAAGAGGTATAAGATATGTTATTAGCTGATAGTTTTAACATGGAAAAGTTCTGTGAAGGAGCTTCTGGTATTTTACAATTCACAGGTTATATTATTACAATTGTAAAAATTGCTATTCCTATTTTAATTGTTGCTTTTGGTCTTTTAGACTTTGGTAAAGCAGTTGTAGGATCTAAAGATGATTTAATTAAGAAAAGTGCTATTTCTTTATTAAGAAGAGTAGTTGCTGGTATTGTAATCTTCTTCTTACCAACATTAGTTCTTACAATCTTCGGAACAATTAGCGATTATTCAAATAACTCAAACGGATTTGATAATTGTAAAGGATGCTTACTTCACCCAGGTAACGCTACTTCTTGTGTTACAACTGGTGGAAGTTCAACAAATTACGATAATTAATATAATAAAATAGGAACGTAAAGTTCCTTTTTTATTTGTCCAATTTGTTTGTACATTTAATATCAATATATTATAATAACTTTGTTAGATGAGGTGTTTTCTCATGAAGAAAAATAGTTTTGTTGAAGGTACTGTAATAGCAACCTTAATAATAGTAATTGTTAAACTTATAGGTATGCTATATGTTATACCTTTTTATAAGATTGTAGGTACAGAAGGTGGAGCTTTATATTCATATGCTTATAATATTTATTTAATATTTTTAAGTATATCATCTGCTGGATTACCTAATGCTGTAAGTAAGATAATAAGTGAATATAATACTTTAGAATATGAATCAGCTAAGAAAAGAGCATATATTATTGCTAGAAATATTATCACATTTGTATCAGTTGTAGCTTTCTTAATATTATTTATATTTGCTGAAGAAATAGGTAGATTTATAATTGGTAACTTACAAGGTGGTAATACATATGAAGATATAGCATTTGTAATAAGATGTGTATCACCATCTGTATTAGTAATACCATTTTTAAGTATTACTAAGGGATATTTACAAGGGCATAAATTCGTTAGTAAATCTAGTATGTCACAACTAATTGAACAAGTAGTTAGAATACTTGTAATATTATTAGGTTCTTATTTAGTATTAAATGTATTTAAAGGTACATTAAAGATGGCTGTTGGTATAGCTGTATCAGGCGCTTTCTTTGGTGGTTTATGTGCATATATTTATTTGAGATCAATAATGCATAAAAATAAAGAAGCGTTTAAAAATGATAAAACAGTTAAAGAAATAGAAATATCCAATAAAGAAATTACTAGAAAGATTATTGCATATGCAATTCCATTTATAATTATTAATTTAGTAACTGATCTATATAATTTTACAGATCAAATATTAGTATTAAGAACTCTTGAACATATGAATTATTCAACAAAAGATGTTGAATTCATAGCAAGTTCAATAAGTACTTGGTCTCCTAAAATATGTATGATTATTAATTCTATAGCTATGGGTATGACTATAAGTATTATTCCAACTATAGTATCTGCTAAAACTAAAGGAGATAAACAAGAAGTTGATAGAAGAATCAACCAATCATTAAGTATGGTATTCTCAGTAAGTTTACCACTTGCAACAGGATTATCTGTATTAGCTAAACCGGTATGGACAGTTTTCTATAATGACAATATATATGGTTCAATGATATTAAGTTTAGCAGTATTCTCAGCATTACTAGCTAATGTTTATATGGTTATTTCAACTATATTACAAAGTTTAAATAGAAATAAACAAGTATATTTAGTATCTGGAATTGGTTTCTTAACTAATGCGCTTTTAGATGTACCAATTATGTTATTACTTAATTATTTAGGATTAAATGGTTTCATGGGTAGTATATGTGCATCTATAATAGGATTTAGTTTAAGTATATTTATAGGTATGATGTTACTTCATAAGATAGATAAAGTTAACTTTAAACCAACATTTACTTCAGTATGCAGATCTATAATACCAGCTGTAATTATGTATTTAATGTTATATTTCTTAAATATGTTATTACCATTTAATGAATTTACTAAAACTGGGGCCTTACTTTATATAGTAATAGATGCTATAATAGGTGGATCTTTCTATCTATTTACTGCATATAAAATTGGTATATTAGATGAAGTATTTGGAAGAGAAAAGATAAATAAATATATTTCTAAATTTACATTTGGAAAAATAAAAATTAAGTAGGGGGATATATGAGATTAAGAAGAGTTAAAGATGCTTTAGAAATAGTAGAAGCATCTAAGTATATAGTATTAAATCCTGAAGAATATAAAGGTAAATTTAATACATTATTTAATAATGATAATCCTATACATGTAGAAATAGGTATGGGAAAAGGTGATTATGTTGTAGGAATGGCTGAAAAATATCCTGATATCAATTTCATTGGTATAGAAAAATATGAATCAGTTATGGTAAGAGGTGTTCAAAAGTTAGAAGACACTGATTACAAGAACTTAAAACTATTACATATGGATGCTTTAAATATATGTGATGTATTTGATCATGAAATAGATACAATATATTTAAATTTTTCGGATCCATGGCCTAAAAATAAACATGCTAAAAGAAGATTAACAAGTGAAGTATTCCTTAAACTATATGATAATATATTTAAAGGAGAACCACATATTGTTCAAAAAACAGATAATATATTATTGTTTGCATCTTCTATTGAATCGTTATCTAAATATGGTTATACAATAGAAAAATGTAGCTTAGATTTAGCCAATGAAGACATAGAAAATGTTGAAACAGAATATGAGAAAAAGTTCAAAGCTAAGGGTTATAAGATTAACTATCTAGATGCTGTAAAGTACTCTAAAAAGTAGTTAATCTTTTTTTATACCGTGTTATAATTTAAATAGGTTCATATGTTTATGAATTATGTTTAATTTTGACCTATAGTTTGATATAATTGTAGTAGTAAAAAAGTAGGTGAACTATGAAGAAAATTCTAGTTTTATTAGTTACACTTGTTTTATTAACTGGATGTGTTGCTATACAAGATGCAAGTATAGATACTATAATTGATGAAACAATGAGTACAAAATATAATGATTTATATAATCACGTTGGTAAGGGATATAAGTATTATTTACCTAAAACTTTAATATCTAAAGTTACAGATAATAATAATGAAATTATCAAATCTAAAAAATGTGATTATTATTTATACGTTGATTTAATTAGTTATCATAATAAAGTTGATTTTAATTATAGAGAACAAACTGATATTTATTTTAGTAAACTAATTGAAAAAAATGGTAGAAAAGGTATTATTAATATCTATGAAAATGCAGATGATAAATTCTTACTTAAGATAGAATATAACTATGCATACATAGAAGTAATAACTGACAAAGACAATTTAAATAAAACACTAGCAAATGCGATAATAATAGTAACATCAATGAATTATAATGATGATATTATAGAAAAATTACTTGATGAAGGTATGTTATCTTCAATCGAGGAAACAGTGGATATATTTGATTCAAAAGATAAACAAAATGTCTTAGAAGTAGATGATACTTATATTGAGGAAGATGAAACTACTAAATATGACAATTCATGGATCAAATAAGAGAGGATGAAAAGCATGGGAGTATTTGATAAGTTTAAGAAAATACTATTTGATGAAGAGATAGAAGAAGTACCTACAGGTGAAGAATTACCTGAAAGAACTCCAAAGAAAAATTTTAGAAGTGAATCAGGTTTCATTGATCACAATGCTCAAAAAGATGAAGATGTGATTAAAGAAGTTGTATACGAACCAAAAACTGAAGAAGAAAAACCAGTTTCAAGATCTTCTAGATATGGTACTGAAGAATATGAAAAGAAAGAAGATATTCCAAGACAAATTAGTAGATATGAAGATACTAAGCCATATATGGAAAGAGAAGATGTTGAATCTAAAATTGAATCAGTGTTACATGAACCAGAAAGACAAGTTAAAGTTGAAACTCCAGTTGAAGTTGAACATAAAGTTGAACATAAATATGACTTTGGATCAGACTTTGATATGCCTAAGGTAGAAGAACATGTTGAAAAGAGAGATATTCCAGCATATGTTCCAACTGATAAATATGGTTTAAGAAGAGATTATAAAGCTATTCTAAGAAATGGATCTGAAAAGAGACATGGAGAATTAGAACATAAAGACTATGCTGCTATAGTAAGAGAAAAAGCTGAAGCAACTCCTGGTAAGAAACCATTTGTTGTTACTCCAGTTATTTCTCCTGTATATGGTATCTTAGATAAGAACTATACTCCGGATTCAGTAATTGAAAGAAACAAAGATAATTCTAATATAGATGCTCAAAAGAAGAGACTATATGGAAACACTGAAGTAAGAGTAGAAGAAGTAATCGTAAGAGAAGAACCTAAAAAAGTAGAACCAGTTATTGAAAAAGTAAAAGAAGTAGTTAAAGAAGTTCCTACTAAGGAAGAAGAATATTTTGATTCAATTCAAAATATAATTGAAGAAGAAATTCCTAAGAGAGCTACTAAAACTGTAGAAGAAGCAATGGAAGATACTGAAGAAATTAAAACAGTAGAACCAAAAATAACATATGAAGAACCTGCAGTAGTTGAAGAAGATATTCCAATTGAAGAAGATCCAATTACTCCTGTAGTTGAACCAGAACCATACTATGAAGAACCTGAAGAAGTAGAAGATGAAATTGAAGCTCCATCAGTTAGCATTGATACATTAATTGATAATCCAATGGATGAAGAAGATGAAGCTCCAAGACAAGAACTTGATGATACTATTGAAACAGATTTATTTAACTTAATTGATTCAATGTATAACAAAGATGATGAAGGAGAATAGATATGGAAGTATTACAAACAGTTTTACCAATTTTAGTTGATATTTTATTAGTAGTATTTTTAGTAATATGTATTATATTAGGTATTAAATCTATCAAGGTAATTGATAAATTTAATAATCTAGTAGATGATGCTCAAAGAAAACTAGATACATTAAATGGTGTATTTGGTATTCTTACTTTATTTAATGATAAAGTAGCATTAATTGCTGAAAAGACTTATTCATTATTCGATGGCTTAATTGATAAATTATTTAGATCAAAAAAGAAAAGAAAAAAAGTTCGTGATGAAGAAGACGAACTTGATGATATATTAAGAGAAGAAGAGGAGGAATAATAATATGTCAAGAAGAGGATTAGGAGACCTATTATTAGGTGTTGGAATTGGATTAGGAATTGGATTACTTATATCACCAAATACAGGTGAAGAAAACAGAAGAATCCTTAAGAAGAAAGGTTCAGAATTAATCGACAAAGCTAAAAATATAGACCTAAATGAAGTTAAAGATAACTTAGTAGATGAATTTAATAAATTAAAAGAAACTGTTCAAGATATGGACATGGAAAAAGCAAAGAAATTCGCTGCTAAAAAGGGTGAAGAACTTAAAGATAAAGCTGATGAATTATTAGCTTTAGCTAAAGCAAAAGCTGAACCAAAAGTTGAAAAAACTGTTAAAGACTTAAAGAGAAACTTATCAGATTTCTTACAAAATTTATCAGACAAATTAGAAGATTAATAATCTTCTTTTTTTATTGAATAAAAATACCAAATAATATATAATTATTATAGTAGAGGAGGGGTCAAAATGAACTGTGGTAACTGTGGTACTCCATTAATTCCAGGCAACAACACATGTCCTTCATGTGGTGCTTTAAATATGCCTTTAAATACTCCTCCAGTAAATAATCCCCCTCAAGAAGAAACTTTAGAATCGTTAGAAAATGCAGTAAGTCCTAATCAAGTATCTGAAAATGTTGAAGCACCAACACTTGATGTACAAGAAGAAGTATTAGAAACTGAAGCTGCGCCTTTACAAGAAGCAGCTCAAGCTCCAACATATGAACCTGAGAAGACTGCTGAAATACCAGTTGTTAAAACTGAAGGTGATATTAAGATAGATATACCTGCACAATCAAGTGAAACAGTTCAAGTTGATCAAAATGTACAATCAGGTGGAGTTGGAACAGTACAAGCTCAAGCTAATACAGCAGGTGATATAGTAGTACCTGAAAAAGATGCTGTATCATTTAAAATAGGTGGTAAAACACTTAAGATTAAATTAGGTAAATTTAACTTGCAAAAACTATTAGTATTTGTAGCAATATTTGCACTTGGTTTATTTATGGGATATTTAATGTTTGGTAAAAGAACAACAACTAGGTGTTATAGACCAGTTGTGTCTACTAAGAATTTAGTAGCAAATGGTAAAAACAATGAAACATATATAAATGGTTATAAATATAAAATACCTACAGCATATACATACGATAAAACTAATGAAGGATTAATTATATATGATCCTGATCAAAACTATAAGATATTTATAAAGAGTTTAGTATTTAAATATGATGAAGTATTAAAAGCAAGATTAAGCTTACAACAATCATTTATAGATAACCAATATAAAGTTGATTCTATTAAAGAATTAGTAGTTAAAGAACATAGTTATTTAGTACTTAATATTACTACAGGAATGAATAATAGAATGATTGGTATTACAGATGCTGGTAATAATAAAATATTCTATGTTGAAATAATAACAATGGACAAAAACTTCAATACTGAAATATTTGATATAGCTGATGATATTATACGTAATGCTGAATCAACAAATGATTTAACAGCAGTTGAAAAAATATCAGTTAAAGATTTATCAGAACTTATTGTTACAACATCAAAAGCACATACTGATTTAGTTAAATAGTATTTGACTAAATATCAATATTTGATATAATGTATATATGTTTTCGATGAAAGGATTTACGACCCTGGAGAAAAAACGTAAGACTCACGTTACGAGTGATTAAGTGCATGAAAGTCATGAACTAAGGTGGTACCACGGGTATAACTCGTCCTTAGATTTATGACTTTTTTATTTTATAGAAAGAAGGATTATATATGAGCAAGATGACTTGTTATGAAGATTTAATGTACAGAGGTCTTATTAAAGATATGACTAATAATGAAGACTTTGTTGAAAAACTAAATGCAGGAGGTATTACTTTCTATTGGGGAACTGACCCAACTGCTGATTCACTTCACATTGGACATTATTCATCATTATTAACAGCTAAGAGATTAATGAAATATGGACATCATCCAATTTTATTAGTAGGTGGAGCAACTGGTTTAATAGGTGACCCAAGACCAACAGCAGAAAGAGAAATAATTGATAAAGCTGTAGTTGAAAGAAATATTGAAGGTATTAGAAATCAAGTATTATCATTATTTGATAATAATGTTGAAGTAGTTAATAACTATGATTGGATTAAGGATTTCACATTCATTGATTTCTTAAGAGATGTAGGTAAATATATTAATGTTAACTATATGCTTAATAAAGATATCATTTCTAGAAGACTAGAAACTGGTATTACTTATGCTGAATTCAGTTATACATTATTACAAGGATATGATTTTGTTCATTTATATAAAGAAAAGAATTGTATCATGCAAGCAGCTGGATCAGATCAATGGGGTAATATTACTACAGGTGTTGAACTAATTGGTAAGATGTTAGGAAAAGAAGCATATGCATTTACTATGCCTCTTATCTTAGATTCAACTGGACATAAATTTGGTAAATCAGAAGGTAATGCTCTTTGGTTAGATAAAACTAAAACACCATCATATGATATTTATCAATACTTAATTAATTCAACTGATGATAAAGTAGAGGAATACTTAAAAGTATTTACTTTCTTAGATAAAGATGAAATTGATGAAGTAATGAGAAAACATATGGAACGTCCTGAAGATAGATATGCTCAAAAAACATTAGCATATGAATTTATTAAGGACTTACATGGTGAAGAAGAAGCTAAACAAGTAAAGGCTAAATCTGAAGCATTATTTGGTGGTTCTACTGAAAACTTAGAAGCTACACCTATAACTCCTGAATCAAGAAATATTCTTGATATCATGATGGCAGCTGAATTAATTCCATCTAAGTCAGAAGGAAGAAGATTAGTTGAACAAGGTGGAGTATCAGTAGACAATGAAAAGATTACTGATCCAAAAGCTGAAATAACTAAAGATGAATTTGTTTTACAAAAAGGTAAAAAGAAAATCGTTAAGTTAATAATAAAATAAGAGGATTGTAATCCTCTTATTTTTCTAATATAATATTTAACTATTAAGGGTGGTAATATGGCAACATTGGATGATAATCAATTTGATGAAATGACTACATTAGACATGGTACAAGATGTAGAAAATAAAATGGATAATTTAGAATTAGAAAAAATGGAAATACTTGGTTTTCTAATTAAACTTAGATTTACTCAAGGAATAGATTTTAAATCATATCAAAATATTAGTTTATTTTTTAAAGAAATATTAGACGAAACTGATAATGAAGAAAAGATTATTCATAAACTATATGCTTTTTTAGATGAACAAGCTGAAAAGATAGGATATGATCTAATAGGTGATAGTAGAATGTTCTTAGAATATATGAATCTACTAACTTATTTAGATGATGTAGAAAAAGCAAGAGATGAAGAATACTTTGGGTATGTTGAAAGAATAGGTCAATTAGTAAGAACTAATTCTATTAATCATACTTTATTACCAGTTCATAGAAATCAAATTAAATTAGATAATAATAAGACTAAAGAATTAATAAATCAAATACCAGGAACAAAAAAATAAGAAGTTTTATAACTTCTTATTTTTATTTCATTTCATTTATATATTTCATTAATGTTCTATTATCTGGTCCAAATATAATTTTTAATTGATTATCAATTTCTACTATACCTTTAGCACCAAGTTTAGTAATACCTTCTTTATCAACAATTGATACATCTTTAAGTGTAACTTTAAATCTAGACATATTAACTTCTTTATCTAAGATATTTTCTTTACCACCTAAACACTTAACTAATTTATTAACTTCCATATTGAAATCTTTTTTATTAAGTTTAAGCATTACTAATAATATAATAACTAATACAACAGCAATAACTGCATATGTAACTATTTGAGTTGTACTCATATTTCCACCTTCTTATATGAAAATAATACATTATTTTGCTATAAAAATCAATAATTGTTAATTATATAAATATATTATATAATACATATAGAAATGAGTTGATAATGTGAAAAAGATGATATTTAGAGTATTATCATATGGATTTGATATGATGGTAATATCACTTATTACATTAGGATTAGCATTTGTTCCATTTATTAATCCTAATAATGAAGAATATCAAAAACAATATGAAGAATTAAATGGAATTAGAATAGAATATAGTACTTATACTGGTAAATTAGATGAAGTATTATCAGATAATAAGATTACTCAAGAAGAATATGATTCATTAAATGAATATAAATCATATTTAACAGATTATGTTGATAAAGAATTAACTGATGAAGATATAACTAAGTTTAGAGAAGAATCTTATAAAGGATATGCAGATAAATATAATGTATTAGCATATGCTATGACAAAGAATAATACTATTACTAAAATAATAACTGTTGTTATTACAGTATTATATTTAGGTGTATTACAATTTGTATTAAAAGGTAAGACATTAGGTAAATTTATATTTAAATTAAAAGTAGTAGATAATAAAGATATGAATAAACAAATACCTATGTGGAAATACTTAGTAAGAGCAGTATTAGTAGGTGAAATATTAATTATAGCTACTGATATGGCATTCTTATATGCAACTGATTCTAATATGTATTTACAAGCTTCTAATATATTAACTACAGTTCAATATATATATGAAATAGCATTCTTAATAGTAATGATGATGAGAGAAGATACAAGAAGTATTCATGATTTATTATTAGGAACTAGAGTAGTATTATTTGATAAAGATGGAAAAGAAGTAATTGAAACTCAAGTAGATGAAGTAGAAGAAGTAAAAGAAGAACCTAAAAAAGAAGAAAAGAAAGCTGCTAAGAAAAAGACTACTACTAAAAAGAAAACAACAAAGAAAAAAGAATTTGTGAGTGCTGAAAAAGTAGATGATTAAAAGATTTTTAATTAAACTAATAAAGATGTATCAAAGAGCACCATTAAGTACACATTCAAGTTGTAAGTATTACCCAACATGTTCTAACTATGCTATTAAAGCATTGGAGATACATGGTGTAATAAAAGGTAGTTTACTTACTATATGGAGATTACTTAGATGTAATCCATTTAGTAAAGGTGGAATTGATAATGTTCCTATAAAGAAATAGTTAAACTATTTCTTTTTTTATGTTATAATTTATAATAGGTGAAGGGTATGGCAGGTACATTAGATATTATTATTGGTATTGCAATTATTTCTTTATGTTTTGGTGCGGTTTCTTTTTTTATGGTATCAAAGTATAACTATGCTATTAAACTAAAGAATAAGATTAAAGATGAATGGTCATCTTTAGTAGCTGAGATTAATTATAGATTTGAATTATCTACATCATATATACAAGTAGTACAAACTGTAGTAGATGTTAATTTATTAAATACATTAGTTAATTTAATAAATAGATATCATACATTAGCTGCTGTACAAGATGTAATAGATTGTTATTATCAACAAGAACAATTATTAGTTCAAATAAATGCTTATGTTACTCAAAGTGGATTAAATGTAGCGGAGTGGACTCAAGCATATAATGATAATAAAATGAGAATAGAAAACTTAAGAGCTACATATAACAATGATCAATTAGCTATGAATAACATAGTTGCTTCATTTCCTACAAACCTTATGTGTAAGGCTGGAGGATTTTCTAAAGGAGCATACTTTAGAGGAGAATAAAAAAAGAGACTTAATAGTCTCTTTTTATTATTCTATATTATATGTTTTTAGATATTCTTCATAAGCTTGTTTATCTGGAGTATCTAATTCTTTATATTTATCTCCTAAGAAATTAGATAATATATAATCTAATAGATAAGGATTTCTTATTAGAAGTGGACCTAATAGGTAAGTACCATAGAAGTTTTTATAATGTATTCCTTCAAACTTATCTTTAATATCATTTCCATATCCTTTTCTAACTTTAAATAAATATCCATCTTTAATATCATTTACTGAATTTCTATTAACAAAACCTACAACAGGTGAACCTAAGAAATCAGTATCCATGATTTCTTCATTTACAATTCTATCACCAACATCTGTAGTAATTGATTTATAGAATGATTTAAAATGGAATATTCCTAATGCTTCTTTTTTATCAATCTTATCTCCAAATAATTCATATGAATTACCTGTAGCTATTAATATTTTATAAGATTCTATATAAGCATTTAATTCAGCTTTATATTTTAATAAATCTTGTCTAACTAATTCTTGATTATATTCAGAACCTTCACCTATATAAACAATATCATATTTCATGAAATCTATAGTATCACCTATAGATTTCTTATCTATTTTAACTTCAACACCTTGAAGTTTAAATGCATCTCTTAATGCAATTATATTTCCATATTCTCCATATAGATTCATTAAATCATAATATAAATGTAATATATTAACGCTTTTCATTGTGTACCTCACTTAATGATTTTAAAATATCATCCATCATATCTAAGAATACCATTGAATATATTTTACCTTGTGAATTACTTTTTAATTCTTTAATTAAATTAACTTTATAATCATCTACAACAGTAATTAACTTTTTATTAATACCTGCATGTATTAATCTATTCATTACATCATATCTAAATCTTCCTATACAAAATATTCTAGATATTTCTTCGTCATTAGCTAGTTTTTCATAGTCTATATCATATAACCATGATAGATCATTATAATCATATCTACGAGAAACATTATCAAATCCCATGATAATTGTTTTCTTTCCTTTACATCTAGTGATGTAATCAATAGATTGAACGAATGATAAATTATTTTCATTCTTTGAATCTAACATTTCTATATCTCTTCCATCAATAGTAGGGAATACTTCTTGTTTTCTAGAACTATTTAAACCATTTACTATTTGATCATTTGTTAATATTCCATCTAATACTGAATATGCAGCAAGTATTGCATATGCATTAAACATAATATTTTTATGTAAGTTGATTGGATTACCATTTATAAACATAGTTTTATTATCTAAGTTTAAATCAGTTGCTTCATAGTTAACTGGGTTACGACTAAAGTCGTTTCCTAGACATCTATAATCACCTAGATGACCATAGTGGTAATAGTTATAAACTAACTTTTTATTACATACAGGACAATAACATTGATCTAATGTATCTGATAATGGTGTTTTATATGTATAATCATTATCACCAATACCATATGTTATTACTTTAGAATGATTTATTTTTAATCTATTAACAATTGGATCATCAGCATTAAGTATTAATGTTGTTTCATCATCAATAGAATTTTTGATTTTATCAAAGATTAAATCAACATGACCATTTCTAACTGGTTGATCTCTTGTAATATTAGTAACAACTAAATGTGTTAGTTTAACTTTATTAAAGATTGTTTTAATATATGATTCATCTAATTCAAGTAATAATACATCAGCTTTTATTTTACCTTTTAAACTAGAATTGTTTAAAAGTAGAGTAGCAGCAGCATTATAAAGGTTTGAACCAGATTCATTCCATACTACTTTAACACCATTCTTTATAAGAATATTAGCAATTAACTTAGTAGTAGATCCTTTACCAGATGAACCTGTAACACCGATTATATATTTTGGATATTCTAGTTTATCTAGAATATTCTTATCAAATCTACGTGCTATAGATCCTGGTAAAACAGAACCATCTTTATGTAATACAGGTTTAGTTATTTTTAATAAACCTGAAATAGTTTTATTAACTAAAATTGACATGAATTTACTCATATTATTCACCTTCTTAAATTATATCATAATATTAATAATAAGTATGTTTATTTTATAATATATGTATGATAAAATAATCAGGAATTAAGTTTTATTATGTAGTAAATCAGTTTGTAGTATGAAGATAGGAAAGAATTCCTATCTTTTTAATTACTACAAAGGAGATACCACATGAATAAGATTTACTATAAAGATATTACAAACGAGTTTTTAAAGAATGCTAAACCATCAGTTAATTATGGTGTTCATTTTGCTAAAAGTATAACAAAAGATGGCGTTACATATAGAGTTAATAAAAAGAATAAAATAAATACTAGAAATCATGAAATAGAAAATGCTTATTGGTTTCTCTCTATCATGGGCGGTAAGATAATACTTCTTCCGGAAATCGGATCAAAAAGATACGTTAGAATGGCTGATTATAAATATAAACCAGTAAAAGGTAAAAGTTATTTTCTGGAGAATAAAGAAATAATGTCGTCAAAAGCACCAGGTAAGTATTGTATATATCACAAGATAAAAGATAGTAATGAACAAGCAAATGTAATAATTGTTGATATAACATCAAGCTATATAAACCCAAATGATTATCACTTATATATGAATATTGCTTTTAAGTATACAAAAAAACAAGTTGTTTTAATTTTGAAACGTAAAACAAATTTATTAGGTATTTATACAAATAAAAAAAGAGCGACACCCTCTGACTATGCAGTGGGGTCGCTCCATAAATAAATAATATAATAAACTATTGTTTATGTCAATAAAAAAGAGCAAACACTCCAGCGGAAGTCGCCAGAGCATTTGCTCTATGACTAAATAATATAATAATTATTCTATTGCGTCAATAAAAAGCAAATGTAAAAATAATATAAAGTAGATTGTAAACAAATAATCAATTTACAAATGCCAAACATTTAAATTAACGTTTTTTCGTCAGTTTCCTTTAAATTAAATATTTAATATAGTATAATCTTGTTAAGATATGGTGGGATATATACTATGAGGGAGATAATTGCTAGTATTGATATTGGTTCAGCTACTTTAAAACTAGTAGTTGCCGAAATATTAAATGAACGTTTTAATGTTTTATGTGCACTAGATGAAGAATCTCGTGGTGTAAAAAAAGGTGTTATATGTGAAGTACAAGAAACATCATATGCTATTAAAAGATTACTTAATAAAGCTGAAAAGATGTTAGGAGTTAAAGTTCCTAAAGCTATCATATCTATAAATGAAGATTCAGCTGATTTTAAAATAGGGCTTGGAAGTGTATCAATTACTTCAGAAGATAAAGAAATAACAAATGCTGATATAGCAAGAGTATTAAAAACATCTAGACAAGATCAAGTTCCAAATGGTAATGAAGTAGTAGATATTGTTCCAGTATATTATAAGATAGATGGAGAAAAAACGTATGCTCCATTAGGAAGACATGGAGAAAAACTAGAAGTTAAAAGTGTAGTAATGTCTGTTCCTAAAAGAGACATATATGAAATAGCTAAAGAATTAGAACATATAGATGTAGAAGTAATTGATATTCAATTACCAACATTATCTACATATTATGCTCATAAGAGAGAATATACTGATACAACAGCAGGAGTCATAATTGACTGTGGTGCTGAAACTATTAAGATAGGTATTATTAATAAAGGTAAGATTATTAATAACTTAGTAATACCTAAAGGTGGAAGTACAGTAGATGCTGATATAGCATTCATTTATAAATTAAGTATGGAAGATGCTAAGAAAGTTAAAGAGACATTTGCATTAGCTAATAAACGTAATGCAAATGAACACTTAGATATGAGTATGATGAATACTTTAGGAGAAAAAGTAACTATTAATCAAAAAGAAGTATCTGAAGTAGTTATGAGTAGATTACATGAGTTATTAAATATGGCTAAAAATGAAATTAACTACTTAACAAAGAAAGAAATAAGTTATATAATTATAAGTGGAGGATTGACTGAAATTAAGGACTTCCAATTAGAAATAGAAAGTGTATTTGGTACTAGTGCTAACTTAGGTAAAATTAACATAGTTGGTGTTAGAGATAACAAATATGCATCATGTGTAGGTATGATTAAATACTTTGATGCAAAACTTAGACAAAGAGATAGAGAGTTCTCAATATTTAATCAAGATGAACTTGATATATTAAATGGAAAAGAAAATAAAAAAGCATTATCTGGAGATTCAATACTTGGTAAAGTATTTGGGTTATTCAATAAATAAGGAGTGAATAAAGATGAATAAAGGATTAGAGATGAATCAAATTGCCAAGATCAAGGTTATTGGTGTTGGTGGCGGTGGATGTAATGCTGTTAACAGAATGATTGAATCAGGAGTTAAAGGTGTTGAATTTATCGTAGCAAATACTGACAAACAAGTATTAGATGCTTCACATGCTGAAACTAAACTACAAATTGGATTATCAATTACTAATGGTTTAGGAGCAGGTGCTAACCCTGAAATTGGTAGAGAAGCTGCTGAAGAATCAAGAGATGAAATCAAAGCTGCATTAGAAGGTGCAGATATGGTATTCGTTACTTGTGGTATGGGTGGTGGAACTGGAACTGGTGCTTCACCTATAATTGCTGAAATTGCACAAGACCTTGGAGCTTTAACAGTTGGTATTGTTACAAAACCATTTAGATTCGAAGGAAATAGAAGAATGGAACAAGCTATTATTGGTGTTGATGAATTAAAAAAACATGTTGATACATTAATAGTTATTCCAAATGATAGATTAAGAGATATTATTGATAAATCAACTCCTATGTTAGATGCATTTAAAGAAGTAGATAATGTATTACATAGAGGTGTTCAATCAATCTCAGACCTTATTGCTGTATCTGGTTTAGTAAACCTAGACTTTGCAGATGTTAAAGCAGTAATGTCTAATAGAGGAAATGCTCTTATTGGTATTGGTATTGGTACTGGAGAAGATAGAGCAATTGTTGCTGCTAAACAAGCTGTATCAAGTCCATTACTTGAAACATCTATTGATGGTGCAACAGATGCAATCATCAATGTTACAGGTGGTAGAAGCTTAACATTATTTGAAGCTGAAGATGCTGCTGAAGTTGTAAGAGCATCAGCTAACACTGATATTAATATTATATTTGGTGCTGTTATCAATGAAAACTTAAATGATGAAGTTATTGTTACTGTAATAGCTACAGGATTTGAAGATGAAGATAAAACTACTTCAACTCCAAGTTATATAGATGAAGAAATAGATAGAGTAGAAGATCAAGTTCCATCTAAACCTATGAGTGTTATAGATGAAGAATATGATATTCCTCCATTCTTAAGAGATAGAGATAATTTCTAATAAATAAGATATTAAAAGACAAGTTAAAACTTGTCTTTTTTTGTTGAATTAATATAATATCATCGATTATAATGAAATAGGAGGTTGATTATATGTCAGCAACAGAGATAAGAAATGACACTGAATTATCGAAAAGAATATGCGATTTTTATAAAAGATGGGATTTTGATGATTCACTTGATTTAAATAATTTTAAGGTAAGAATATTAAATTCTGTTTCATATATTATTAATGAGACAAGCGAATTTTTGCACTTTTCAGTTGAACCACGATATTATGCAATGAATGATATATGTGAAAATATTGCTTATGAATTAGGATTTAAATTTAAAAGATCTACTTGCGATAGTTTTAACAATACATATTTATATCAAGAAATTGATAGATTAGATTTGAATAATGAAAAGGAATTTAAAAAGTTTCTTTTTATTGTTGAATGTCTTCTAAACAATAAATCTATAAAAAAAGCAAATTTATCAGAAAAGTTTGCTAAAGAAGTAGCTGAAATAATAAATATAACTCAACAAAATATTAAAATAATAAAAGATGATAATGCATACAAAATCATAAAAAGTAATGAAAAATACTTAGATGATTCTTTG
>JAEENX010000010.1 GCA_016283935.1 Bacilli bacterium | reverse complement strand
ATATAATTCATTTAATGTAGTGTTATTACTATAGTATCCATATGTACTTGCATAATTTGTATTTGTAATTTGATTATTTACAGTTAATTTTGAATCTATAATATTTACTTTTCCTTTATCATTATATATTCCATACATATATGAGATTTTTCCAGATACATTTATATTTACATCATTAAGAGTAATTGTTCCATTATTATAGTTATAAACTCCTCTATAATTACTTTCAATGTGACCATTTGAAATCGATAAACTAGTAGAATCATTACATATTGCTGTTCCATTAGCTGATTTTATATATGAATCTTTATCCATTTCAACAATTTTATCATTTATACTTTGATATAAAGTACAACCATCTTGAGAGTCAATTGTTGATTTTTCCATGTGAAGAGTTCCTCTATTATCTAATAGATCTGTATTGCTTAATTTATCTACTACTATGTCTTTTAAATTGAATTCATTATTATTAGTGATTAACCCAAATATTGATAATTTACCATCTTGAGAACTGTTAGTTACATTAAATATTCCATTAATAACTATGTTACTACCTATTTTGACATTGTATCCTTTAACATCAAAATTTATTGTTTTATTTTCTGGAATTGTTAGTGGATATGCTGCTTCAAAATCTCTTACTGCATAGATTTTATATCCTGTTAATGCTGAAGTATTTATATTATCTTGTAAGTTATAGTAATAAATATCTCCATGTACACTTGTTTTAGATACTGCTAAATCTGATGCTTCTAGCATTACTCTTTGACAGTCTTTTGTATTATTATGATTAACAAATGGATAATAATACACAACTGTATCATCAAATGTATTTCTATAATATGGTGCTGAATTATAACCACCTAATAATGCTACATCCCCTTCAATATATCCATCATAAAAGTTAAAAGTTCCATTTTGTTCAAATCCAAATGTTGTACCGATTATTCTAATACTATCTTCTATAACATTTGATGTCCCATCTTCTTTTAAATCATTTACTCCCATAGTCAGAATTCCGTTGTTAATTAGAGCTATTCCTGATGGATTATTTATTTCTCCATTGATCACTGTGATATCTCCAGCTTCAGTATTTGTTAACATACCTGTTACTATATGTTCATTTAAATCTAATGTTACTTTCTTATTATTTGTTACTATTTCTGAAGTATCTTTTAATAATACTATTGTATCATCTGACGATGCTGCTGCAATTGCATTATTGATTGATGCATAATATGTTTCACCTATTCTACATATTATTTCTGCCCAGTTTGCATGAATAGAAACATCATCATATACAACTAATTCATCTTCTTCAATTAAATTTCCATTTTCATCTTCCCAACCTTCAAATAGGTATCCATCTCTATTTACTAAAGTTAAATCATAGGTATGTTCATAATATACTTTTTCAGATAGTACGTAACTATTGTTATTATAAGTCCCACCATTTGGATCAATTGTTACATTATATTCAATTGGTTCATATTGAGCTAATAATGTAATATTTTCTATCATGGTTACTGTATTACTTGTATATTCAGTTCCATCTGGTAATTCCCATCTTACAAATCTATTCCCAGGTTTAACTGGTTCAATTAATGTTACAACTTCTGAATCTTCTGTTAAATAATATTTAATATAGTTAGTAGTATATCCATTATAAGTTCCACCATTTGGATTTATTGTTAATTTAACATAATTTTCATTCCATATCGCTTTTAATTCAATATTACTATCTACAAATAATTTATTATCTTCTACTCTTTTATTGCTTGGATTAATTTCCCATTCTACAAATTCAAATCCTTCATCTTGTGGTGTTAATACATTATAGTATGTTCCAGCTTGTACTCTATATGATTTAGTACTTGTACTTGAATCATATGTTCCTCCATTTGGATTAACAGTTATTGTATAATAAATTGCACTATAGTTTGCTTCTATTGTTGTTGAACCAGTTATGGTTATTTTTCTATCTGTAACTGGTGTTCCATTTATTATCCAATTTTCAAAATTATAGTATTCTTTTTCTGGCACACTTAAAGTGATACTATCTCCATCTAGTATCTTTATATTTGTTGATTCTGTTGTTCCATTATAAGTTCCACCATTTGGATTTATTGTTACTTCATATTTTTGTCTGTATTTTACTATTCCTCTTATTATTAATGACTCACTTGTTAATGCATTTACTATTGGTATGAAGCCTAGTAGTATTCCTACTATTATAAATAATGATATATGTTTGAACACACTATATTTTTTGTTTAACATTACTACTACAATTGTGATTAATATTAAGAATACAATTGTTAACTTTGGTGTACTAAATACTCCAGTTTCTGGATTTGTTAATACATCATCATTTTCATAACCTATTCTTATAGAAAATTCTTCTTCTATACTCTTAGTTATACCTTCTCCAAATGTAATTTCTAATGTTATTTCTCTTTCTTCTCCAGCTTTTAGAGTATCTCCTTCTTTTATTCCAATAAATTTATATTCTAACTTTTTATATTTACTTTTTGCAATTGCAAGTGATTTTATTGTTATTTCCCTTTGAGCTGTGTTTTTTACTATTCCTTTATATGTTGCTGTTTGATTATTCTCTGTAAATGTTACTTTAAAGTTTAAGTCATTTGTTTTTTCTGATGCGATTTCCTCATTCGAAAAAGAACTACCATCGAAGCTTGTTAGTTCTAATCCTGCTGCATAAACATTAATTGTGCTAGTTAATAGTATTGCTACTATTAACAACATTAATATTTTTATTTTTCTCATTTGTACTATCCTATCTTATAAACATACTATCCTATTAAATTATATCACATATGATTTTACTTTTTAAATATTTTTTGATAAAATAATTCAGTAATTGAGGAGGGGTAATATGAGAAAAGATTTACCTGATATCAAAATATTAGATGAGAAAGATAAAAGATTACATCAAAAATCAGAGCCAGTTACTTTTCCACTTGACCCTGAATTAAAACAAAAGATATATGATGCACTTGATTATCTTGAAATGAGTCAAGTTGAAGAAATAGCTGAAAAGTATGATTTAAGGGCTGGTATGGGATTAAGTTTCTGCCAAATCGGAATTATGAAAAGAATATTCGTAATATCTGAAGATTATGGTGATGGAACTTTTGGTAGATATGTTGTAATCAATCCGGAAATAATGTCACATTCAGAAGAATTAATATATGTTGGCGAAGGCGAAGGATGTTTATCTGTTAATAGACCTGTTGATGGAATCGTTCCTAGATATGCAAGAATGAGAGTTAAAGCATATGACGAAAATGGAAACGAATATGAAATTCGTGTAAGAGAAGATATTTCAATAGCATTCCAACATGAAATGGATCATTTAGATGGTATTCTATTCGTAGATAAAATAGATCCTAAAAATCCATTTAAGAATAAAGACAAAATGAGAGAAATATAAAAAGAAGGTTTTAAACCTTCTTTTTTATTTTAATAATTTAATACTTTAAAATCTAAGTTTAAAGTTTTACCTTGATCTTCATTCTCTACTTTTTCAGCTGCAATCCATACTTGGATTGTTAAATTCTCTTTTTCATTTCCTTCAAGAATTCCACGATATATAACATAGTCAACTGAATCACCTAATACTTTAGGATATTCTCCATTTATTGAATAATAAACTTTATCAGTTTTAATACTTTTATCAGATATATCTGTTGGATATAACATTAATGAATAATTTGTTGAATTAGTATCATTATTAATGATTGATATTTTATTAGATGTAGCATTTTCTAATCCGTATTCTTTAGTCATAGGAAAAGCTTCAGTTACTAATTTATTTCCTTCTTCATATTTTAATAATAATTTATTTGTATTTTCTTGTATTTCTGTTTTTGTAATGTCATTATTAGCAAGAGCATATGATGAAGTAATTGTTAATATAACAATAATTAATAATGTTCCTGTAAAAACTAATAATCTTTTTTTGATTAATTTATTAATTTCCATCGATATCACCCTTCTATAATAAAGTATAATAGTTAACATATTTATTTACAATAAAAAAACAAGTATTTGACATATATATTAGTCAATTACTTGTCCACTTACTTCTATACCATTTACTTCAGTTATTTTAACATTAACCATTGTATTTTCTTCACATGGTTTATCTAATTTAATCTTTATATAGTTACTAGTAAATCCTGAATTATCATTTTCTACTAATACTTCTAAAGTCTTACCAATATAAGATTGATAATATTTAGATTCTAACATATCAGACATTCTTAGCATTTTATCTACTCTATCCTTTTTATCAGAATCTTTAACTTGTTTCATAGTAGATGCTTTAGTTCCTTGTCTAACTGAATATGGGAATGTATGGATTTTTGAGAATCCAATCTTATCACATTCATCTAACATAGAATTAAATATCTCATCAGTTTCTCCTGGGAAACCTACTATTAAATCTGTTGTTATATTAACATCTTCTCTAGCATCTCTTAATTCTTTAATCTTAGCTTTATATTCATCTAATGTATATTTTCTATTCATTAGTTTTAATATTTCATCATTTGGGCATTGAACAGGTACATGCAAATGAGAACATATCTTTTTATTAACTTTAAATTCTTCCATGAATTTATCTTTTAATTCAGTTATTTCAATAGAAGATATTCTAATTCTTTTTAAATTATCATTTTTAGATATTTCTCTTATTAAATCTACTAAATCTTTATCTTGATCTTCACCATATGCTCCTGTGTGAATTCCAGTTAATACTATTTCTTTATAACCATTGTTGGCTAAAGTATTAATTTCATTTACAGCAGTATCAAAATCTTTAGATCTTACTCTACCTCTCATGAATGGAATAATACAGAATGAACAGAAATTATTACATCCATCTTCAATCTTAACAAATGCTCTTGTTCTTCCATCCATATTACTTATAGACATATCTTCAAATTTAACTTTTCTCATATCAGAGAATAAGCTTATAGGTTCCTTCTTTTCTAAATATTCTTCTACTAAAGAATATATACTTGCTTTACCATGTGAACCTAATACTATATTAGCTCCTAAATCAAAGACAGAATCTTTATGTTGTTCTGAAGAACATCCACATACTACTACACATGCATTTTCATTGTCTCTTCTTGCTTGTCTAATAATCTTTCTTGATTTAGCATCAGCTTGATTAGTTACTGTACAAGTATTAACTACTATAACATCAGCATCTTCATTTTTGTGAGTCACTTCATATCCATTTTTTACAAATGTTTCTTCTATACATTCTGATTCATAAGCATTAACTTTGCAACCTAAGGTATGTATACATATTTTCATAAAGACTCCCCTTTCGTCTAAAGTATTTTAACATAAAAAAACATAAATATCTATTTATGTTTTATTTTAAATATTATATATATAAAATTAATAAAATATATTGTAACAAATAATGGTATATAATATTTTATTAAAAATAATATACTATCTGATTTATATAAATAATAACTTATACTTAATAATAAACATATTCCTATTAATGGACATATATTATATAACATAGAAGATAGTTTATTATATTTCTTGTAATATAACATTTCTACTTGTTTTATAATATACCAACTTAATATAGCATTTATAGTAAAGAATACTTGATTAATATAAGGTATATTACTATCTATAATAATTGGTAATATTGCTAATAATATTTGAGTAAATAAGAATAAGCAAGTATATTTTAATAACTTAATTATATTCATTATTTAGCTAAATCTTTTTGAAGTTGTCTTAATGCTCTTAAGAAAGCTTCTTCCTTTTCATAGTTACTTAGAAGTGGAACATCAATCTTTTGAGTATGTTCTAAATCAATAGTTTTATTGAAATCAATTTTCTTGATTCCTACTTCTTCTTGTTTTTCTTCATAAGTAACATTATTACTTTTATTCTTTAATTCTTCATATGATATAACAGCATTATCTTCTTGTTCTTGTTCATATGAAGTTAATTCTATATTTAAAGGTTTATAATCTCTTTCAATATTAGCTGTAATTCTATCTAAATCTAACATTGTTTTCTTTGACTTTTCTTCAACTGACATAATTTTATTCTCCTCACGTTTAATCAATAGTAGTACAATAACAGCCAAGATCAAAAGAACAATTATAATTAATATGAATATAATATCGCTTGTATTCATATAATCACCTTCTTTTTTTAGTTGTTATTATATATCTTTTTCTTTATTTTAACAATAACATTATTGTCGCTACTGAATTAGTTAGCATATGTATTCCAATAGTATAGTAAATATTATCAGTATAAACATATACACCAGCTAAATAGCAGCCTAAACAAACATATGTAATTCCATTTAATATTTCATTTGGGTTTAACGAATAGATATAAGCATTTATACTTCCGTAGAATATTAAGATACTTATAATAAATATACTTAATGAAATGACTATAGATATTACAGATAACAATATCTTATTCTTCTTATTAAGTTTACTATAATATATTTCAGATATAGCAAATCCTAATATCATAATTAATAGTAATAAAATAAAGTTATCCGTAATATGCATCAAGCCAAAGAATAGTCCACTTACAGCTATAAAAACCCCTTTATTCTTAATAGTTTTTCTTATTGATGCTCTAAATAGAAGCTCTTCTTCTAATGGAGCCAATAAGCAAGCGGATATCGCCATGTATATAGGCGAAACATGTATAATTGTTTCTATTTTTTGTTGGTTATCTGAAGTATTCATATCTACTTGAATTAAATAAGCAATAAATCTTGAAATTATAGTACTTACAGTCTCTAGATTCATTAATAATAAATAACCTAAAGCTATTAAACCTAAATATTTTAATAAACCAAATTTTTCTTTTTTTAGTTTAATAAAATCTTCATATAGAGTTTTTCCATGTATAATGAATAATACTATAATAACCAATAAACTAGATAATAAATCTATAATTGAATATAGATAATAATTATCTGGTGTATATACAATTCCAAACGCTGCTAAAATGTTTTTAATAATTACTCCACTTAGCATCATTAATGAAACTGTAACAATAAATAATAGTAGTTCTTTAAATCTTTTCATATACTCACCTAGCTAAATAATTAATAGCAAATGAACCAAATAATACATATAAGACATATGTAATATATACAGTCCAAATGTTATTGTTAGCTTTATATAAGTATGTTAAAGAAAATACTACTAAAGCTGGAGTTAGCGATAAGAATACTGCTGAATCTAAACTTGTATGTAACCCTATTGCATATATAATGCCATATGTTAATCCTGCAAGTAATGAAGCAGCAAATGTACTTTTAATAATACTGCTAAATCCCAATGGAAAAATTATACATAATAGGAATGGTACGATTATAACTTCTTTGATGATCTTAAAAATTAGTCCTACCTCAAAAGTTTTAGAAAAATAGTTAGTAAATGAATAATTAATATGTACACCTGAATATTTATTAACAAGTGTATGAATACCTATTGTTATTAATACTAGTACAACAAAACAAGCAACTGAATATATTAAACTATTCAAGAAGTTTTTATTAAATTTACTTCTTCCAGTTTTGATATTACCATGATAAATAATAACAACAATAAGAGTTACTACTACGTATTTAATTAAATCAGCTATTTCATATGCCATTCCTGTTAAATGTAATCCTGCTAAGGATAACACTTTGAAATAAAACATTTGGAATAGAACCATGATTAAAATACTTAGTAATAATTGAATTATTCCTTTACCAGTACCTTTCTTCATACTTCTCACCTATATTAAGATTATATATCTCTTTACTATATGTATACAATTTGATTATGTAAAATAAATAGTCTTTTACACCACTTTTGACATTTATAAATTGTATATAAAAAGGCAATAAAAAAGAAGGATTATTTATCCTTCTTTTTAGTATCTATACTATCTTTAAATACATAGAATCTATCGTATAAGTATTCTAATATAAAGTTTGCTAACATATTTAATAATGTTACTAGTGTTGCATTCCAAAGTAATGTTTCACTTAAGTAATTACCTAGTATTGTACTAGTTGGAGTAAATACTAAATAAAAGATTCCTACTTTAATCATTGCAATAGGAATATTACTAGCTGATGCAAATGTTATGTTTCTATTTAAAGTAAAATTCCATAGAACAGATGCTATTAAAGCAATTAAATAACATGGCCAATATGGCATATTAGTAAATGTATCTAATAATGTAAATAAAACTATTTCTATAATACCTGCAGATATAGAAAATAATGTAAATTTAATTGTTCTAAGTAATTCTTTATTCATATAACTCACCTAGTTTAATTATATATAAAAAGACTAGATTTCTCTAGTCTTTTTTTATTATAAATCTAATGCTTTTGAATCGTTCTTTTCTTTAACATAAGATAAGAATTCATCTAAAGTCATATTCTTTTGTTCTTCACCATGAAGTCTTAATGTAACAGTTCTTTCATCTCTTTCATTATTACCTAGTACTAACATAATAGGAATCTTCTTAATTTGTTCTTCTCTCATTCTATATGAAAGTTTTTCATCAGAAGCGTTCATCTTAACTCTAATTCCTAATGCTTTTAATTTATCAACAACTTCATTTGCATATTCTAAATGATATTCGTTGTTAACTGGTAATACTGAAACTTGAACTGGTGCTAACCATAATGGTAAGTTACCTTTAGTTTCTTCTAGATAGAATGCAATAGCTCTATCTAATGATCCAAGAATAGCTCTATGAAGAACTACTGGACATTTCTTAGTACCATCTTTATCAATGTAGTTTAAGTCAAACTTCATTGGTAAACAGAAGTCAATTTGGCAAGTTGATAATGTAATTTCATTTCCAACTGCTGGTTGAACTTGTACATCACATTTAGGTCCATAGAAAGCTGCTTCACCAATTTTTTCAACATATGGAATTTTTAAATCATCCATGATTTTTCTTAAAGCGTCTTCTGCTTTATTCCACATTTCATCATCTTGATGATATTTAACTTTGTCTTCTGGATCTCTTAAACTAAGTTCAAATCTATAATTCTTAATACCTAATTCTTTATATACTTCAAGTATTAAATCAATTACACCTTTGAATTCATCTTCAATTTGTTCTGGAGTACAGAAAATATGACAGTCATTTTGGCAGAATGTTCTAACTCTTTCAATACCCTTTAATGAACCAGATGATTCATATCTACAATCTCTTGCTATTTCAGCAATTCTTAATGGTAAATCTCTATATGAATGAATATCATTTCCATACATTACCATGTGATGAGGACAGTTCATTGGTCTAAGAACATATTCTTCATCTTCTACTTGCATAATTGGGAACATTGCATCTTTGTAATGTTCTAAATGTCCACTTGTCTTATATAAGTTAACATTTCCTAATGGAGGAGTTTGTACATGTACATATCCTCTTTCTATTTCTTTATTTCTAATATAAGATTCAAGTAAGTTCCATAAAGTGAAACCATTTGGTAAATACATTGGAAGTCCTCTTCCAACTAATTCAGATATCATATAGATTCCTAAATCTTTACCTATTTTTCTATGGTCTCTTTCTTTAGCTTCTTCTAATTCTTGTAAATATGCATTTAATTCTTCTTCAGTTGGTAAACATACACCATATATTCTTTGTAATACTTTATTATTAGTATCACCTTTCCAATATGCTCCTGAGAATTTTAATAATTTAAAATATTTACATTCTTTTAGTGTATCAACATGTCCACCTCTACAAAGATCAGTGAAATCACCTTGAGAATAACAAGATATAACTTGTTCATTTTCATCCATTCTTTCAATTAAATCTATTTTGTATGGATCATCTTTAAACATTTCTAATGCTTCTGCTTTAGAAATTTCACGTCTAACTAATCTCTTGCCATCTTTAGCAAGTTTTTTCATTTCTTTTTCTATAACTGGAATATCTTCTTCAGTTATAACTTTGTCTCCTAAATCAACATCATAATAGAAACCAGTTTCAATTACAGGTCCTACCCAGAATTTAGCTTCAGGCCAAATATGTTTAATAGCTTGAGCCATCATGTGAGCACATGAATGGTTTAAGTTATATAATTTTTCATCTTCTTTAAAATTAATCATTATTTATCTCCTTCTTCAACTCTTTAAATCTTCTTAATTTATGTGTTTTGTATAAAAGATCTGTAGTTTCAGAAGTTCTGTCTAATTTTGCTTGTAATTCAGTCATTCTCGATTGAAGACTAACTCCTTGTACAAAATATTCCATGTAATCAGCTAAAGCGCTTAATTCATGAACTCCAGAACATCTTAACTTTTCAATCTTTTCTAATTCTTCTTGAATTCTTTCTTTATCTACTAATTCCATTAGATACGTTGGGTTGATGTATGTTCCCATGTTTCCTCTTCCATCAGTAACGATTAATAATTCACCATTTGCGACTTTTTCAGGATTTTCATCTGCATATTCATTTGATACTGTGATTGCATAAGGTATATTCATATCTTTTAAACCTGAATGCCATAAAGTATCATATGAATAAACTTCTTTCGTTTCCGTTACTCTACCACGCTTTCCAGTCGCTTTATCCTTTGCATAATGAGTTGTTTTGAAAGTCTTTACTCCCATATGTGGTTCAATTCCTAAATATCTACTTAAGAATTCATTGATTGGAATTGAATAAGCATCAAATGTCTTTTGTGAAGACTTTTTGTTATTATGCTTTGGTTGATCCTTTTCAATTTCACTTTCTTCATCATTACTAATAATTTCGTTGATGGCATCCATGTCCATATATTGATCATACATTGCCATTAAATCTTGTTGTTTTTCCATAAAACCCTCTTCTTTCTTTTTTTATAAATAAAAAAGGATAGTACCTAAGGAGTGCATAATGCACGGTACCATCCTATTATTTATCTCATTCATCTCTAACGGAATTACCCGGGATGTTTTCATCCACTTAGAAAGTAGTAACTATTAATCTATCTTATTCACTCGCAGCAAATGTGAACTCTCTTTGAAGAATCAATTAATAATCTCGTCTTTCTTCATTGCATTTACATATGTGTAATTTATCACTTATATGGGTGTTTGTCAATAAAACTATTCCCATTCTTCCTTTTCTACATGCTTTTTATATTCTCTATTGTCTCCATATACTATATATTTAGAAAAACGTTCATCTCCAACAAATGGATGATTAGGTTCATTTGGATAAGCTAAGTTAGTTACCGCTAATGGATCATATATAGAAAAGAATCTAGTTCCATCTATTAAACATCTATTAACCATATCATTTACCGAACCAAATGAGTTATTATCCATCATATATAATAATTTATTATTTGTAGTATCTAATATTACTTTTAAATGATGTTCTTTAAAATTATAGAAGAATGTAAAATCCACTTGTCTTCCTAAAGTCATTTCTTGGTCTACTATTTTTACTAAATCAGCAGGTTTAATATGTACTCTAGGAGGTAGAGCTTTTAATCTGTCTTCTTCTGCCTTTCTCTTTTCATCATCGTCTTCCATGGACATGTTGTTATTATAATTTTTAAGTAAAATAAACATAGCACCACCAAAGGCTAATAATATTATAAATATTCCTAATACTCTCATTTATTTACCTATGATTCATTGAATATAATTCCTTTATCTTTGCACTTGTTTCTGTATATTCAATACAATCCCTTTCTATTCTTTCTTTCCAGAAATCTTCATTTCCTAATTTATCAATAATTAAATCTTTAATTAATCTATCTGTCTCTAATGAAATGTATTCTCTCATAGGATTTCCTACATTTCCTACAGGTTTTCCTTTAAATGAAGCATTCCCAAGATTCTTTGTATCATATCCAACTCTATTTTTATTATCAAATATGATATCAATTATTTCTCTACCTTTTTCACTTATATCATTTACTCTAATAAATTGTTCTGCTTGAGCTATATCAATTGGAGATACAGCTGTTCTCTTACCCTTATAGTTTTTATATGGGAATATAATATTTCTATCATTGAAATATGATGCTGTAGCTAAATCAGCAATAATATTAAATTCATCCATGATTACACATGATTTAGTTCTATTTCCAATTCTTTCTCCTCTTTTTCTTCTTAACTTAGAAGCAAGTTCATACATTGGATTTAAGATATTTAATTTTTCATCTGAATTATGATCCATGAATGTATTTGCTTGAGATGTAGATAAGTTATAATTAACATTTACTAAACTCTTATAGAAATCTATATTTTTAACATTTCCTTTTGTATCAATTTTAATCATGAATGTTAATGATGGTTTAACTTTTCCATGTTCTAATGAACATTGAGAAGCTATATTATAACTTAATAAAGGTGTAACCATATCCTTAGCATATACAGATTCTCCTATTCCTCTCATGAAATTTTCAATTTCACCTTCTCTAGGAATATATATATCTACATCAGGAATATGAACAAATAATATATAATTTCCTACAGAATCAACAGTCATGCTAAATGCATCATCAAATAACATATGTGATACTTCAGCTTTTCTAGATGAATCTATCGAAACAGTAAATAAATTAGTTAAATCTGTTCTTCCATCAATTGTTAGTAATTTTATTTGAGGCAATATAATTGGAGATGTACCAACACGATCTTGTGCTGTTTGTCTAAATCCTGGATGGACAATTTTATATCTTTGATTTATTGCATCTCTTAAGAAATCAATATCTTTAAAGTTAGAATGATCTTTACCTAATTCATTTTTATCACACATAATTAATATCTCATTTAACTCATTTGGAGTTAATTCAAAATTATCTGATTCTAATAACATAACAAATATTCTTTTATAGTATTTGATATCTTCTTCAGACATATCTTTAAGTTCACTTAAATAATACTCTACTAATAAATAGAATAAATGATACCCATGTTGATTTTTAATATTTACATAATCTGGATGTAATTGAAATATTCTAAATAAATAATCAGGGTTCTTAACTGTATCAACTAAGAATCTAACAACTAAATAATCTTCTTTTTCATTTAATTGAACAAGTCTTGGATATAAATGATTATCATTTACTTTAAGTAAGTTTTTAAATTGAGCAAGTTTAAAATATATGACATCTTTTGGTTTATCATATTTAGTATAAGCATTCATACTCTTTTTAATAGCTCTATTATGAGAGTTAATAACTTCCTTCATCTTATATAGATGACCACCTTTTTTCTCATGGTCAACTAAATTATATAGGAATAAATGATACTTAGAGACAAAGTCATCATCTAGTACTATTTCTTCTATATTTTCATCAAAATAATCGATTATTTCATCCATTAATTCAGAAAAATGGTTTACTTTAAAGTTAGCTTTAAGCTCGGTTATTGAGATTTTATCACTTTCAAATGTTGCCATTAAATTTCCATATACTTCGTTGTACATTTCATATTCCCCCAAACCTTACTATGTATATGTTTATTATAAAACATATTAATAATTATTATCAATAATTTTAGTAAACTAATAGTATTATTTTTTTAATTATGATAAAATTATTACAATAGGAAGGGATTAGTATATGAGTTACAATATTGTATTTAAAATATCTAAAGATGTCATTGCTATTAATAAAATAAAACGTGATGTTGATTATAAAAGCTTAAACAATACTAATGTTATTCAAGTTAAAGACTTGAAGTTCTCAAATGATTATATTATAGAAAATTTTGAACTTGTATCTAATTTCTTAAATGTAATTATTATTAAACATGGTGTTACTAAATGTGTTATAAATGATAAAGAAACTGAAAGTTTAATATTAGATTTAGTTAATACATGGGAACATATTACTAAAATAGTATTTAAAGATGATACTAAACTTACTTTAGATGTATTTATGAAGTTAGCTGATAATCCATACATTACAGAAGTTGAATGTTATGAAATGCCTCCATATTACATTGAAAGATTAGATATTAATCAAAAGATTAAAGTTAAAACTAGAAATAAATATGAATATCATAGTAATTTCATGAAAGAAAATTACTTGAATAATTATTCAGATATATACTTTAAAAAAGTTGTTATTATTGATACAGAATTAGAAGATTATGAATTATCTGAGTTTGAAGATTTTATTGCTATTAATAATAAACTTAAACAAGTTAGAATTATAAACTACTCTAATGAAATATTAGCAACTGTAATTGGATTCTTATATAAATATCATAAAACTAATGTACAAATCATAGTATTTGAAAAGAATAATGATTTAAGAGTTATTTATAAATCTATAGATTATTTAAAGAAGAATTATAAGAAATATATAGAAGAATCTAATATAAGATTTAAGATTAAATATTCTAAAGAATATAAAAGAAAATATTTCTTTACTGAATTAAATTATAAATTTATAAGTACTATTATTATATTAGTAGTTGTTATAAGTGGTATATGTATAGGTATTAATTCATATAAGCAATATAAAGATAAATTAAGTATTGCTAATCAGTTAAATGAATTAACTGATCTATTTGATAGAAATAGTACCCTAACAATAGATGATAATAAAAATGATGTAGATATTATTGATGCTAATGCATCAGTTACTACTACAACTAAAAGATATTCTGGTGGAGGTACATCTGCATACTATACTAATTATTCTCAAGTATTTGATGAATTATTAAAAAAGAATGATCAAACTGTAGGATGGATTCAAATTAATAATACTAAAGTTAATTACCCTATTGTTCAAGCCGGTGATAATAACTTCTATTTAAATCATGATTTTAATAAACGTAAAAATACTATGGGTTGGATATATATGGACTATAGAAATAGTAATAAGAATTTAAGTTCTAATACTATTATATATGGGCATAATATAAATGCAGGTATTATGTTTGGTACATTAGTTAATGCATTATATCCAAGATGGTATAATAAAGAACAAAATAGAATTATTTCATTTAATACTCCATATGCTAATATGAAGTGGCAAATATTCTCAATATATAAAATTAAAACTACTACTGATTACTTAGATTCAGAATTTGATAATGATACATCATTTCAAAATTTCATAGATTTAATTAAAGGTAGAAGTATTAATAACTTTGGAGTATCTGTTACTCCTGAAGATAAAATATTAACTTTATCAACATGTGCAAATAATACATCTAAGATTGTTATTCATGCTAAGTTAATTGAAACTAAACCAGTTGGTGTACAAGAAAATGTTGTAGATAATTCAAATACTACTGAGGAAACAACTGAAGCAGTAACTGAATCAACTACTCAAGAAAATAATGAATAAAAAAATAAGAGGTTTCCTCTTATTTTTATTTTGCTTTAATTTGGTTGTGTTGTATATAGTTCTGGGTGATTAAGTCTACTTTCTTCATCTCCAATAAATACCATGTGAACTGCCCCATCTTCATCATACCAAATATAATCAATGTTAGGTAAGTTAGGATCATATTCAGTTTCAACAGAAGTTGTTCTTCCCATTTCATCAGTTGTATTTGGGAAATCAAATGTTTTTATAATTACTTTTTTTGATGTTGTAGTTGTTGTAACTTCTTCAATTACATCAGGTTCTACTTGAGGATCTTCTTCAATTTTCAATCCATTTCTTGATAATACTATTTGTTCCTCATATTTGGAATTAGAATATATTATGTATTCTGTACTAATATTAACTACTAAGTCACCCATTTGATCTTGTTCTATAACATATGAAGAACCATTTACATTAACAGTAAATTTATGAGATGTATCATAGTCATCTGCATATGTAATATATACTGTTACTTCTGTAGTTAAATAATATGTAATTGTTTTACCATTTTCAGCATTTGATGTATCTAATGTATATGCATTTAAATTTCTAGTATATTTTCCTAGATCTTTTCCTGAAACACTTGTATTTGCTGTTTTTTCAGTTTTAAATACATCTAACTCACTTGTTGTAGTTGGACCAAGTTTTGAAAGTGTTCCAGTACTTAATAAAACTATAAATACTAAAGATATAAAACATATAGCACTTACTATTGCTATAGCTAATCCTTTTTTACTTTTTTTATTCTTAGCATTTGGATCAACTAAATCAGCCATGGTAACTGAATTAATTAATTCATTAACTTGTTGATCATAATTTTTAGGTTGTTCAACATTAGTTTCTTCTAGTGATTCTAGAGTTTCTAATGAATCTTGATCTTGAACATTATTATTTAAATCTTTGTTCATATCATACCCTCCTATTATATTTATAGAATAACACAAAATAAGCAAAATAAAAAGGAAGTATACACTTCCTTTATTATTCTATACAGTTTTTAATTTAGGTAACTCTAAATCATCTAAATCATCATTTAATGATTCTTCTGGTTTTAATAGTTCTCTAACTTTGTCCATATTATTGATTTCATATACATCTTCTAAACTAACAGTATTATATTTTAATTCAGCAGGAATATTAACTTGTACCATTTTTTTATTAGTTATTTCTTTAGTATTATCTACTTTTACTTCACTAGGTAATTTGCTTAATACGAATACATCTACTTTATAGATTATTAATCCAAATATCCAAGCTACGAATGATCCCATAGCTAATTCATGTAAGCTCATTAATACTGGATTAGTAAATACGCTGAATTCACCAAATTCAATATTATTTACATTAGTGTATTCAATAATACCTAAGAATAAGAATGAAATAATTAATGGTAATGCTACATTTATTACTTTAATTATAGTTTTACTCTTTTTATTACCAAGTGTAATAACCATGATAATAAATGATAAAGCCATAACTGTTGTAAATTCTAATGTAGTTGGAAAATATATTAATTCCATTAAATTAATAGTTACATTATTTAAGAATACTATTAATGTACTAATATAATTTGATATATATAAACCAAATACTATAACAGCAGCAAAAATAGTTGATGTCTTAATATAATCTTTCTTAATTAATTTATTAAATATTAAGTATAATCCTAAAATTAATAATTCTAATATGACAAGAATAAAGACTTTGGATGAAAGTAATGTTTTAATAGAATTACTTAATATTTGTAATAATGATAACTCTTCCATGTTAAATCCCCCTTTTTTTATTCAACATTTGAAAGTTCAAATATAAATACTGTTTGTTTTGTATTACTTTTGTATGTACATGTTATAAGTGTTAATACACTTGCATCCATGTTTCTTTTAATATTTACTGTTCCTACTTTTGGAACATCATATACATCTACTAATTTATATGTATACTTTTTATTATTATAATCGATTATAGCAGAAGCTCCCATTTGTAAGTTATGTAATTCATTGAAGTATGAGAATGAACTGTGTCCATTGTGACCTGCAATGATTACATTACCATATTTTTTATCTGGCATATCAGTTCCTTCTATAAGCATTATATTATAATCAACATGGTTGTATGGATTTGTTAATGATACAAAACCACGATTAATATTTACATCAGGCACTGATAAGTAACCTATATAATCATATCTACCTTTTGCATCATAGTTAACGGGTTTTCTTTCATGTTCTTCAACATCTATTGTTTGAATAATATCATTAACAATAACTGTTTGTTCTATATATCTTTTATTTTCATTATCAAATACTTTCTTCTTCATCGAATCTAGATAAGTAAATGATAATAAGAATATACCTATAAAACAGAAAAGAATGCTAAGGGTTATCTTAGCATTCTTTGATAGTCTTTCTAGCATATGCTATACCACCAAGAATTAGTGCAGCACCAGCAATTAAGATTAAGTAGTTATTTGCTCCAGTATTTGGAACGACTACGTCTACATTATCTTCTGGTGTGTTATAGAATGTTATAACAGCACTTTCTACATATTCCCCGTTACTATTCTTTACTTTTAAAATTCCATCATTAGTTAATTCAAAGTAGATAACTTCTGAGCTTAATACATAGCCACTTGGTGCAGAAACTTCTGATACTGTATATTTTCCAGCGTTTAATACGATTGAATAATATCCAGTAGTTGTTGTAAATTTTGAAACTTCTTTTCCATTAGCATCTTTGATTACTAAAACTGCTCCAGCTAATGCTTTACCAGATTTAGAATCTCTCTTGATAATAGAAATTGAATCTTTTAATTCGTTGATCATTGAAACTTTATCTACTGATACATAAGTTCCAGTTGAATCTTTTACGAATAATCCACCATTTGCATCTAATAAGAATTCAATAGTAGTTTTTGATAATTTATATCCTTCTGGTGCAATAGTTTCAGTTAAACTATATTTACCAGGAGCAAGTACTATTTTATGTACTTCTGTAGTTGAAACCCAAGTTTCAATTATGTTACCTTTATCATCTCTTACTACTAAAGTAGCACCAGGTACTTCTTTAGATTGAGTGATATCAGTTTTACTTATTTTAACGTTGTATTTTTGTTCTACGTTTGAGATAGATAATGTAATACTATCTTCAGCATTAACAGGTTCTACAACTGTTTTACCAAATAATAATCTTTGGTATTTGCTACTATGATAATAGTAGATTGGATTTTCATTATTATATGATCCTTTAACTGTCATTGTGAAAGTTAATTTTTTACCTTCAGGAATTGCAGCTGTAGGAATTTTAATAATTACTCCACCTTTAGATCCTTTAACAATTTTAGATCCTGCAGGTGTTCCACTTAATGAATATTTTAAGTTATCAATATTTGTAGCTGTAATACCAATTTCTGATGAAACATAGTAGTCAGCTTCTTTAATGAAACTTACTTTAGCTTCGCTGATAGCTAATTTATGTTCTCTAGCTTTAGTGTTAGCTTTAAATGCTTTAGCACCATAAACTAGATCCATAATCTTTTTACATAAATCATGATGTACATCATTCTTCATTTCATCTGAAGCATGATATAATACGAATTTTTTAACGTCTGCTGGTACATTGAAGTTATTTTGATTTAAATAATCACCATAATACCAAACAGCCATTTGTGTGATATAGAAGTCTTTATCTTTATCACCAGTATTTGGAATGTGATTTAAGATATAAATATATCCTGGATCAGCATTACCTTTTCTACTGAATGTAACTTTAGATCCATAAGTTGCATCTAAGTCCATACAGTAAACGTAGTAACTATTATTATCTACTGTTTTAACAATGATTGGATAAGTTTTTGGCTTACCTTCAGAAGTAACAGTATTAATATAGTTTACTGTTCTGTAAGTATCAGTTGTAACATTTTCTGGTACTGTAGCAGCGTCTACATGAACGATACCAAATAATGCTGCAATGATAATCAAAGATGTCATAATAAAATTTCTTAATCTTTTCATACCCTTTCCCCCTTAAAAGATGGGACTTATTATAGCACTTTTTTTGGTTCTGTCAAATTTAGAAGCCTATATATAAAGAAAAAACGGCTATTTTTATCGTTTTACAATAATTTCATGCATAAAAATGTCTATTTTACTAAAAGTTATTGCACCATTTTTCTATTTGTGATATATTTAAATGGCAATGGCAAATGGATCTTTAGCTCAGTTGGTTAGAGCATCCGGCTCATAACCGGGCGGTCGTAGGTTCGAGTCCTACAAGATCCACCATTTATTTTTTTTGCGGGTATGGCGGAATTGGCAGACGCGCTAGACTTAGGATCTAGTGTCCCAGACGTGCAGGTTCAACTCCTGTTACCCGCACCATTAAAGAATATTGTTGAACTTTGGTTCAATTTACT
>JAEENX010000009.1 GCA_016283935.1 Bacilli bacterium | reverse complement strand
CATAGTTATATTCTTATTAATTGTAATCATTATTTTATTGATTATCTTCAACTAAGTTTAAATACTTTCAGGGGAATTGGTTGATAAAAAAAGCATCTAGCAAAAGCTGGATGCATCTTAAAACCAAAGAGATAGCATCAGTTTATTAATGCGTTCTCTAAATTAATTATATATTTATTTTTTTATATTATCAACACTTTCATATTCTTTTATTATCCAAGTAATTAATAATTTATAAATATAATTACATTCATCTTTAGTTAGTTCTCTTCCCTTTTCTATATGATGCCATTTTTCTAAACATCCACGACAACAACATCCACATGCATGCATAGCTATAAATGTTGGGTGTCCTTTCATTGGTGTTTGTTTACCATCATTTTTGGGATTAGTTGGTTGTAATTTTTCTTTTATAAAATCTACAGTATGTGATTTTATAACATCCATTCCCTTTTCATTTATGTAATCAATCATATATTTTCTTAAATGAAAACTACTTCTAAATTTAGATTTAGATAAACTATATAATTTATTATTTATATCTTCCATATTATATTCTTAAAGGATCTATATCTAATTCTAAATTAATATCTTTATTCATTATATATTGCTCATCTAAATCTTTTAATGTTTTAAATAACTTATCATCTTTTCTATATTTAATTGTTATTTGAAATCTCATAATATTATTTATTTTAAATATAGCAGCTGTTGTTGGACCTAATACGATTGTAGAGTCATCTACATTTCTTCTAATATAATCTGCTATCTTATTTACTTCTTTAGATAATACATCATATTTTTTAGAAGTCACTTTCAAACTAACTAAATAATAATAAGGTGGATATTTTAATTTTCTTCTTATATCCATTTCATAATTATAATTAGACATATAATCATGATTTAATACATTTAATAATGTTTTATTATCAGGATTAAATGTTTGAATAATAACCTTACCTTTTAAGTTACTTCTACCTGCTCTTCCTGATACTTGAGCTAATAAACTAAATGTATTTTCTCCAGATCTAAAGTCAGGTATATTTAATGATTCATCTGCATTTACTATACCTACTAAAGTTACTTTAGGAAAATCTAAACCTTTAGATATCATTTGAGTTCCAATTATAATATCGTATTCATGATTTTCTATAGCTTTAATCATTTTCTCATGGCTACCTTTTTTAGTAGTAGTATCACGATCCATTCTTAAAATATTATATGAAGGATATAATTCTTTTAGGAATGATTCTAACTTTTCTGTTCCTAATCCATAGCTTTGAATAGCTTTTTCATTACACTCAGGACATGTTTCTTGATTAATAAGAGTATAACCACAGTAATGACATTGAAGCTTATTAGATGTCTTATGATATGTAAGAGTTATATCACAATGAGGACATTTATAAGTATATCCACATGATGTACATGTCATGATAGTAGAATATCCTCTTCTATTAAGTAGAAGCATTACTTGCTCTTTTCTTTCTAATGTTTTCATTATTTCACATTGTAATTCTTCTGATAATATCATATTTCTTTTTCTATATTCAGGTTGCATATCAACAATTTTTATATCAGGTAAATTAGCTCCATTTACTCTATTCTTAAGTTGTACTAAAGTATATACACCTTTTTGAGCTCTAGCCATTGATTCAAGTGAAGGAGTTGCAGAACCTAATACAACTGGACAAGAATGATAATGACTTCTCCATTTAGCTATATCTAAAGCATGATATCTAGGATTATTTTCTTGCTTATATGTACTAGAATGTTCTTCATCAATTATAATTAAACCAATGTTATTCATAGGAGTAAATATTGCTGATCTAGTTCCTACAACAATATGAACTTCTCCTCTTTCAATCTTTTTATATTCATCAAATTTTTCACCTTCTGATAAACTTGAGTGGAATATTGCAACATCATTTCCAAATGTATTATAAAATCTCTTAACAATTTGATGAGTTAAACTTATTTCTGGTACTAATACAATTACACATTTATTATTCTTAATAACATCTTTGCATAATTCCATATATACTTCTGTTTTACCAGATCCAGTTATACCATGAAGTAAGAATACTTCTTCTTTATTAAATGATTGTTTTATTTTCTTATAAACAGAATCTTGTTCATCAGTTAATTTAACTGATGTCTTATTAGTATTTTCAACTTCTATTCTATAATACGATTCATATTCTTCTTTAACTATATTATTATCTAATAATATTTTAAGAGCAGAAAAATTAATATCTTTTTTTAGAGGTCTACTTGTCTTTAATAATTCTATTAATTCTAATTGTTTTTTAGATCTTTTATTATTTTCAATATATTCATCTATATTAATATCTTTATTTAAAACTATATATGTTTTCTTTAACTCATATGTTTCTTTCGAATTATTAACTTTTAAAGATGTTGGTAACATAGTTTGATATGCAGATATTAAAGAACATAATGTCTTATCTTTAATATATTTACCTAACTCTAATAATTCATCATTTAGTTTTAATTCATTTGAAACTATTCTAATTATTTCTTTTAAATCAGATGTATCTGTTTCATTTTTTATTTTAGTAACAAATCCATTTATTTCTTGTTTACCAAATGGAACATATACTTTCATTCCTACTTGTAATTCATTTTTTAAAGATTCAGGGATTATATAAGTAAATGTATGATCTAATGATTTAACACCATATTGAACTAATACTTCAGCATACATATATAATCACCTTCCTTTGTATAAATATTATAGCATAAAAAAAGATATGAATAATCATATCTTATTTTTTCTTAGTAGTTGTTTTCTTTTTAGCAGGTGCTTTTTTAGCAGTTGATGTTTTTTTAACAGTTGTTTCTTTTTTTGCTGCTACTTTTTTTGTTGGTTTAACTTCTACTGGTTCTTTTGAAAATCCAGCAATAATTGCAACTATAATAATATAAATTATTGTAGTAACTGTCATTAATGCTAAATATGTATAATCATAAGAACTCTTAATTACTAAATATTTCTTAGTAGCTAATGTATATACAATTGGTACTAATAAATACATTAATGAAGTAAATGCAATTTTTAAATTAAACTTTTTAGTAGATGCAAGTAATACTGTTATATAAACAAGTAATGTAACTACAAATACTGCTACAGCTGTAACAATAGATTCATTAATTTCATCAGTTAATTCTAAGTTACCAGTTATTGCTTTAACTGTTGAAGGTACTTTAATTTGTCTAAATTTACCTGAGAAATTAACTACACTTATTTTCTTACCATTAATTTCACTTGGAATAACTAAAATAGAATTCTTTCCTTTATATTCATTTAAAGATATTGTACCATCTGATTGAATTGAATATTCAAACTTATCAGCATTTTTATTGAAATCAACTTTTTCTTCTTCAATATAATAAATATCTTCTGGATGAGTAACTTGTAATTCAGTATCAACAATTGATCCTTCAACAACATACCATCCTTTTTTATTATTAGCTAATGATGCATCATAGAAAGTTTTTATTGCAACAATAGTTAATACTATACCTACTACTACATAGATAAGTCTATAAAACTTTTTCATTTAATACACACTCCTTTTATTCTACCTATAGTATATCAAAAATAAAATAAAGCACTTTATACAAAGTACTTTATTTACATATAGAATTTACATTATTCTGTAGGTTCTGTATTATCTACAGGAGTTTCTTCTCCTTCTACTGATATACAATCAGTTGATTCAGGATCACACTCAGTTGAAGGAATTAAACTACTTGTATATTGATCAATATAAGGTGTTAATAATGCTTTTAATTTAGGATATTTATCTAAATTAGTAATAATAGTATTAATATCTTCTACACCCATATTTGCTACTTTAACAGAATCTTTTACTTTAACTTCTTGTACATCTACTACTACATTTTCAATTATTTCTAATGTACTATTAATATTCTTAGCAGTTTTGCCATTATAAACTGTTCCAGATAATTTATGTGTAGTTGTTCTTGTTGTACTAGTAGCTCCTTTTGATTTAGTATATTTTAAATCAAATATTTGATCTTTATTCTTAGTTGCTTTGAATGAATAACCACCTGAAATAGGTTTAACAACATAAGTAGTATTATCTGATTTACCTATCATACTAATCTTTAATCCAACAAATGAACTATCCATAATTCCAGTATGTAATTCAATATTTACTGTTAGTTCAGGATCAAATTCCATCTTCTTAAAGATTGTATCTAAATCATCTCTTATACCTTTTTCATCTTTACCAACTAATTTCTTGAATTGTTCAATAAATATTTTATCTTCTTCTAGTGTTTCAAAATATCTTTGAACTAACATTTTTCTTTGTTCTGATGTTAAAGATATTTTTACTACATTAGCATTCTTTCCACTTATAGAAGATGTTTCAATTTTTTGAGTTGATTTAGATTGATTAACTGCTTTACCCATATCTTTAATAGCTTGTTTAAACATAATATTATATGTAATATCGTTTTGACTTATATTTTGCTTATATTTAGTTAAAGCATCAAAATCTACATAGATATATTTATCATATAAGTTTTGTAAATTGAAATATGCTCTTGAATTATTTAAATATAATTCTAAATTTAATGGATCTTTATCAATTAATTGATCACCATATTTAAGGTTTGTAACATTAGCTGTAACATCAAATAATAATTTAAGATCATATGAGAATTTACCATCTATTGTAGCTTCATATTTTTTATCATTTTCTGCAATAGATAAATCCAATTTATAATCACCATTATTTTTTACAAATGTGTCATTTTTTATACCACTAGTTAATTCTTTAGATACAACATCAAAGAATGCAGTAATTCTTTTATCAGCTGTCTTATATTGTTTTTTATAGAATGTAAAACCTAATATAATTAATAATATTATTAATGCTAGTATTGCACATCCTATTATTATCTTTTTCTTATTCTTATTTTTCTCTTCTTGAACAAAATTTTGATGTTCTTTTGAATTAATTACTTCATCTGCAGTAAATCCACCATTTACTAAAGTACCAGATTGAATTCCTTGTGTTATAGCATCTCTTTGTGAAACTGTTCCTAAAGCTTGTGGTGCTGGACCAACTGGACTAACTTGAGGTTGTGGTACTGAAACCGGTTGTGGTTGAGCAACTGGTTGTTGTGCAGGTGGTACTGGAACACCTTGTACAGGTTGTTGTACTACTTGTTGTACTGGTTGAACTGGTTGAGCAACTTGAGGTTGAACTGGTGCAACAGGTTGTACTGAAGCAGCTGGTTGTTGAACTGGTTGTGGTGTTGCTGCATAATTAACATTTTGAATTGTACCACATAATGGACAAGTTAATAATCCATCTTGAATTTCATTTTGACATGATATACATTTCATAATTACCCTTCTTTATTCTCTTTATTTATTTCTTCTTTTGTACAAGTAACAAATGTTGTTCCTTGATTACATATACATGAATTTGTTTCATCATTACAATTACAATTTAATTCATTTGAACATATAGGTTTTACATAATCTATTAAATTATCAAACCAATTATATCCCATCAATGATTGTATTTTGTTTTTTACTGATTCTTTTTCTTCTGGAGATAAGTTATATGCATTTACTGCTTCAGGTGATGCAGTCTTTCTTCTAACATTAGGTTTACTATTAGTATCTAATACTAAATCTCCTGATATATTATGATCTAATCCTCTAAATACAAATGATAATGTTTTATGAACTCCATTTGCTAATTCTTTATCAGTTTTAGTAATACTGAAATCAATATAATCAGCTTTGTTCTTTTTAACATTAATATAATCTGTATTATTACCAAATGATAACTCGATATTATATGTATCATTTTCAGTTACTAATATTACTTCGATTCTCTTAACATCTGAACTTGTTACATATACATTTAAATATGATGAATCAATATTACTATTCTTTACTTTATATGTAAGTGTAGATTTATATCCTTCAATCATTTCTAATACATCATTTTTAGATTTTCCTGACATCTTGGAATACTCATTTACGAATGATGAATCTTCTTTTACTATTTCAGCTATTTCTTTAATTAATTTAAGCTTTGTATCTTTATCAAATTCATATGATAACTTATATGTTTTAAAACTATTATTAGCTATTTCAATTGTTTCTTTAGAAGTACTATAATTTAAATCTTTTAGTACTTCAATAAAAGTATCATATACTCCATTTGTTAAAGCTTTAACATTTAATTTATTTGTTGTTAAGAAGTTAGATTTATCTGGTAATTCATAATATAGATCTTTGTTATAAAAATCTTTTGAATTAATATATAATAAGTTTTTTAATAAATAAGTTTCAAAAGAAAAGTTTTCTTCTTCACTTATTATAATATCTGAACTATTTGATAAATCACTTTTTGATCCAGTTAAATCAAAATATCTATCTATAATTTTTAAGTTATATTCACCTTCATAGTGATATTGTTTTTCATCAACTGATGCAGTAAGTGAATATTTTCCAGAGTTTCCATTATTTGGAATGAATGTTTCAACTAAATGGTCATATGTGTTAGACACATACTTTTGGAATAATTTAGCATCAGGTTTATTATTCTTATTAAATAAACTCATTATTCCTAAAATAATGATTATAACAATGAATACTGCTACTACAGCAAAACCAATTACAATACTCTTATTTTCTCTTTTTCTAGCAAATGATAATAGTTTATCTTTTGTAGATGTTGGAGTTTGTTCTTCTTCAACAATAGATTTATCAACATATAATTGATTAGGATCTATCTTTTGTGAACAATAAGGACAATTAATAGTTGTATTTGGTACTGTTTTACCACAATTATTACATCTCATATTACTACTCTCCTACTATAGAAAAGTATACAATATTATAGGCAAAATCTCAATCATTTATGGATATTTTTTTATTTTTACAAAATATGTAAAAAAATACTTGCATCAGTCAATTAAATATGATAATATTAAATACGTCAATGGGGAATTAGCTCAGTTGGCTAGAGCATCTGCCCTGCACGCAGAGGGTCGCGGGTTCGAGTCCCGTGTTCTCCACCATTTGATAATAAACAAGCTTTAAGGCTTGTTTTTTTATTTGACAAATACAAATAATACTTTATAATACTTCATGTATTTTAAAGGGGAAAATAAATGAAAAAGACAAATTATACTACTATTGAATTAAAAGACATTATTAATATAGATGGCGAATTAAATATACATGAACGTAATTATTATGATTTAGTATATCTATACAATATCTATCTAGAAGATAAAGGAATACGTTTAACTTATAATAATCAAGACTTAAAAGAATATGCATATCAATACAAACATGTAGCTAATAATGACGAGGATTTGGAAGACTGGCAAAAAGAAATTAATAAGATATCTAAAAAAAGAGTACGAAATACAACAATTGCATTCTTAATTGCATTAGGTGGTTTATTTGAATTAGGTAATATTGGCCTCGATTCAACTATTTATTATGATTGTATTCAAAAGAATACTAACTACATATTAGATAATTTTACTGAAGATACAAATAATGATATGATTCCTGAAATTGATTTAGAAAAAGTTGCTTCATATGATGATTATCTTGATCCATCAGATAATACTTTTTATCGCGTAACAAATCCATTTCATAATCTAAAGGATTATAAAGTTGTATTTGATGAATCAAGTTTAAAAGTTGCTTTAACTGGAGAATTATTTAATTCACTTGATGACATAAGAATTATTGAAATTGATGGAATTATATATACTGTGTCTGGCTCAATGAGTCAAATAACTTTCGAATCAGATAACAATAAATGTAGATTATTAACTATTTATACATTTGATGAAAGTAAAGATATGAATAAACAAGCTGAAGATTTATTAAAATATCACTTTCATATAGAAAATCCAACTAATATAGAAATAACAAAGCATTTAAATACTAAAACATTCGATGAACTACCTTCTATATCAGTTAATAAAGAAACCGATAATATAAAAATATTACATAAATAAAAAAGTACAGAGTTTTCTGTACTTTATTTTTTTATGGTGTTCTGAATAGGAATTGAACCTATATCGCTTGCTCCGGAGGCTAGTGCTCTATCCATTTGAGCTATCAGAACAAATATCTATTTAATATTATACTATATTTTTTTTATATAAGATGTTATAATTGTTATAGAAAGTAGATAGAGTTATTATGGACAACACAGAATTAAACATTATAAAAGAAATTAACGAAGTTGAAGCATCTAAAATAAAGTTTTTCTTTGTAGGTGCATTTATAGGTATATTACCTTACCTATTATTATTTGCTGCATTAAGCAACAATATAAATGAAAGAATTTTATTTAGAAATACACTTATTATATTTTCATTCTTATCTATTATAATAAATGGTCTATTTGTTAGTAGAACTGTTTATAATAGATTCAAAGATTATATGGAATTTAAATATGATACTAAATATGAAGAATTAAAAAAGTACTTCGAATAGAAGTACTTTTTTTAATTTGTTGAATTTGCTTTATGATCTTCATTAACTTGTAAGATACTACCATCTTTACATGAGCCTGGTTGCAATAAACATTTTGCACATGTATTATAATCAGCAGGTAATAAATATCCTAATGCTGCTCTTGTTAATGTTGGTAAGAAGAATATAAATATACCTATTATTGCTCTGTATCCTAAAGACTTAAGTGCTTTAGGAACAGCAGATTGTTCTCCAGATATAACTACTTTGTATAAATCTAAAGAACCAAATACAATTAATAGAATAGGAATAAACATCTTTGCAATTAATATTAACCAACTTACAACATTTAATGCTGCCATTGTTCCTTTTGTTGAGCAAAAATTATCTCCTACAAATTCATTATCATATCTATTTTTAGCATATACTACTGTAGTACATGTAACAATAGCAACACATGCTAAGAATACTAAAATTCTACCAATATGTTTTTTCATATTATTCACCACTCTTATAATGATTATATCATCAATTAATATATATCATTACCTATTTTATAATTTGTTTACATTAAATAAAATCTTCAATTTTATTTAATTCTTCTTCATTTAATAATTCTTTGATTTTTTCTTTATTAGAAAACAAGTTTAATTTTGATTCAAAATTTTCTAATTTATCCTTTACTTCTATTAAAGATTTAGATACAGCATTCTTTGATACTTCATGATTATCAGCTATTTCTTCTTGAGTTAAATCATCAAAGTAATATTCTTCGAAGTAGTCTTTTTCCTTATCAGTTAATAGTTCTTTATAATAATCATATAATTCAGTTAAATATAATTTATTTTCCATATTACATCATATCCTTAAATAAACCATATATATAATCTTCAATATCGAATGCTCTTAAATCTTCCATCTTTTCACCTAAACCAATGAACTTAACTGGAAGTCCTACATTTTCTTTAATAGCTAATACTATTCCACCTTTTGCTGTTCCATCTAATTTAGTTAATACAATTCCTGTTATATTAGTTATTTCTTTAAATGCTTCAGCTTGTGAAATACCATTTTGACCAGTTGATGCATCAATTACTAATAAAGTTTCATGAGGAGCATTAGGTACATGCTTGCCTATTACTTTATTAATCTTTTCAAGTTCCGCCATTAAGTTAGCTTTATTTTGTAATCTACCAGCTGTATCAATTAAAACTATATCTACATTTTCTTCTTTAGCTTTAACTAATCCATCATATATTACACCAGCTGGATCAGTGTTTTCTTTACCAAAGAATAATGAGTTAGTTCTGTTAGCCCATTCCTCTAGTTGTGGAACAGCACCAGCTCTAAATGTATCACCTGCAATAAGCATAACTTTTTTACCCATGTTTTTATATTTATAAGCAAGTTTAGCTATAGTAGTAGTTTTACCTACTCCATTTACTCCAACCATTAAAATAACTGTTGGTCCTTCTTCTGCCATATTAATTTTATCTGTTAAAGATTCTCCTTCAACATATATCATTAATAATTCATCAACAATAACTTCATTTAAATATTTAGTATCAGTTATCTTTTCTTGTTTAACTCTATCTTTTAATCTATCAATAAACTTAAATACTGTATTAACACCAATATCTGCTGATATTAATAATTGTTCAAGTTCTTCATAGTATTCATCATCAATTCTATTAAACTTAATACCTAATACATTTAATTGAGATACAAATTCTGTTCTAGTTTTTTCTAAACCTTTATCATATGCAATTAAGTCTTTATCTTTTTCAGATAAACCAAACCAACCTTTTTTCTTTTTCTTTGGTTCTTCTTTTACTTCTACTACTTCTTCAACTTCAGGTTCTTCCTCAACTTCAGGTTCTTCCTCAACTTCAGGAGCTTCTTCAACTTCAGGTTCTTCTTCAATTTCGGGTTCTTCTTCAATTTCAGGTTCTTCCTCAACTTCAGGTTCTTCCTCAACTTCAGGAGCTTCTTCAACTTCAGGTTCTTCTTCAACTTCAGTTTCTTCTTCAACTTCAGGTTCTTCTTTAACTTCAGGTTCTTCTTCAACTTCAGTTTTTTCTTCAACTTCAGGTTCTTCTTCAATTTCATTTTCTTTTATTGTTTCTTCTTGTTGTAATTCTTCTTTTAGTTCTTCTTCCCTTTCTTTTTTAGAAGCAAATAAATCTTTAAATTTTTGAAATAATCCCATATTAATTACCTATAACCTTTCTATAATAATCTTTAGTTATAATCATTTTACTCATTTGCATTTTTTTGTTTACTATATCATTTATTTCTTGTACATAATTTGATGGTAATTCTTTATCAGTAAACTTTTCAAATGATTTCTTCATGTAATCATATCTACCTTTGTCTGTAATCCATGATTTATCATTAAAGATTACTAAACCATCTGAATCAGACATAATATCTTTTCCAATTAATAATCTTGAATCATAGCTTATACCAAACATATTTAATATAGTTGGTAATACATCTACTGAATAAACATACTTAGTAATATGTTTTTCTTCTAATCCAGGATTATATATGATTAATTGATTCCTATACATATCAAATGTTTTATTTGTTACTGTTGGATCATATTCTTTAATTTGTTCATATGTTAAACCATATGGATAATGATCTGCTGCTATAACAATAACTGTATTATCTATTGTACCATCTTCTTCTAGTTTTTGAAGTAAAAGTTCCATAGATTTATCAAATTCTATATTAGCAGCCATATAAGCTTTAATAGCATCACTAGCATTCATTTCTTCTACTAATGATTTATTTTTTCTTGATATATCATTTCCTGAGAATGTATATTCTAAATGTCCTGAAATGGACATCATATATGCTACATATTTATTTTCATTTTGAATAATTGGATACATTGCATTTACTACATCAACATCTGATGTTGGCCATGAATCATGTATTCCTTGTAATGCATATTTATAATGTGTTTTATATCTATCATATCCATAATAAGTATAACCTAAATTAGGATATATTTCATCACGATTATAATATGTATATGTCCAGCCATGGAATGCTAATGTATTATATCCATAATCTTTAAAAGATAAACCAAATTGATATGGTAAATAAGTATTAGTTGCTGATCTATATGAACAAGTAGATACTCCTGGAATAAGTGATAGCATATTACTAAATTCACCATCCGATGTAGAACATGACCAAATTGGTTGATAGTAATGATCAAATATTAATCCTGAGTTAGACATTTTATAAAGTGTTGGAGTTAATTCAGGATCAACTGCTAAATAAGAAAAACCTTCAGCTGTAATAAATATTAAATTCTTGCCTTCAAATATGCCAGTATATTCATTTTGTTTTGTAGGTTCTTGTGATACAAAGTATTTATGCATATTTTTAACTGTTTCATCTGATTCATTTTCTATTAAAGTATCAAAATCAATATCTTGAACATTGTATGAAACATTTTCTTCTTGCACAAATTCTTTAACTTCTATTTCTTCTACTACTTCTTCAAATCCAATTAATGTTTTTGTAGTATCTAATATCAATCCATTTATTAATCCGAATTCATTTGTACTTTGAATTATTTCTTTTGTATTAAAATATAAATCATATGCTTGAGGAGCTAATTCAGTTTTATATTGAAGTGAAGTTACTCCCATCAAACATGAAGATAAAAATAATACTAATGTATATTTAAATTCAAATTTATCATGTTTAATTACTTTTCTTATACTTATTATTAATAATACTATAAATGGAATTAATAAACCTACTATAACTGGAGCAAGCTTAATAGCATGTCCAGCTATTGTACCAGCAAAATCAGCTGCTTGATCTGCAACTCCTAAAGCACTTATACCAAATATAGATTTATAGAAACTATTATATATAAGTTCTGCAATAAAAATAACTGTTATTAATAACCATATAAAAATAGATATTATTCTATTAATTTTGTTGTTTTTAAATAAACTTGTAATAAACGAAATAATTACTGCAATTGGAAATGAAAATATCAAAATATATAGTATTCCAATATCAAAAGATTGAAACACAAAAAACTTGAAAATAAATTCAAGTACAAGTATGAATAAATAATTAATTAATACTAATTTATTATAATTAATTTTCATTTACTTTTTTCTCCAATCACATATATTATTATAACAAAAAAATAAACGATTTTTAATCGTTTATTGGCAATCATCACCTAATTTTGCACTTATTTTATCAATAATAATATATCCATCTTGAACTGATGTTTCAAATTGAATATTAATTGTGCAATTAGCATTTAATTTATCATCTATATAATTATTTTCTTTTAAATAATTTGTAGATATATCGATTGTGTTTTTTTCTTTAACTAATTCTTTAAATTCATATCCTTTTACTTCTGAATCTTTATAAATTGTTTTAGAAGACAAAACGATATCTTTTGTAGGATAATAAGATTTATTATTTTTATCTAAATCTTCACCATATGATTTAGCTGCATCTAGTAATATTTGTTTATCATATTCAGATATCTTTCTTTTAGTTTGATCAAGCATTCTTACTGCTGATGAAATTGCTAATATCATGATAACTGATAATATAGTAATTACAGTTAATACTTCTGGTAAAGTAAATCCATTTTTATCCTTCATCTTCTCCAACTTCCTTTGAATATAGACAACCACAATAATTTTGTCTATATAAACAATATTTTTTACATAATTCTATACTTCTTTTATATCCTTCTCTTTTCTTAAAATCAGAATATAAATATTTAATACCAATATTTTCACCTACTTGGTGTCCTATTTTATTTATTAGTTTACTATTTTTATGAGGAGATACTGTTAATGTGGATGTGAAATAATCAAAGTCATTTTGTTTACCTTTAAGAGCAACAAATCTTAAACGTAATCCAAAGCAAACTGCACATCTTTTACCACCTTCAGGTTCATCCTTAAGTGGTTCAACTACTTTTCTCCATCTTTCATTATCATAGTCACAATCCATGTATTTAACATTTAACTCTTTTAATAATTGTAATTGAGTTGCTTTTCTTCTTTCATATTCTTCTAATGGTTCTATATTAGGATTGTAATATAAAACAGTTATATCAAAATATGGCATTATTCTTTCAAGTACTGCTGTAGAACATGGACCACAACAAGAATGTAATAATAACTTTGGTTTTCTATCACCAAAAGTTTCTATTTCTTCTTGCATTACTTTATCATAATTAATATTCATTAAAACCACCCTTAATCTCTAACTGCTACTCCATCATCTACATTTGGATCAGTTACAACTGGTTGAGTTGTAGGAACTGGTCTAGGAGCACCATTTGATTTGTCTTCTATATATGAATATCTATTTTCATCACCATCTAAATAGAAAGTTCCATTTCCAACTATTTGATTGGTTGCAATAACATTTAGATAATGATTTAATACGTCGGCTCTTTTTGCTGTTATATAAACCGTGTTTTTATCATTCATATATAATAAAAATCTATTATCATCTATAACTTTATTATTAGATGAATTATAACTTGGACTATATTCTATTTCATTAACAGCATATAGTATTCCTGTTTTAACCTTAGCTAAATTAGTTGCTAATAAGTTTAATTGTTCTCTTGGAGTTTCATTTAATAATGTTGGTATTCCAATAATATTGTTATTATTTTCTATTTCGGTTCCATCTGCTAAAACAATTTTATTATTAGACTTTTTTACAAATACAGGAATGTTTTCTTCAATAGATATTTTAATAGTAAAATGCCAACCATAAGATAATTTTGCTTTTTTTACTAGATCTAATTCCTCTATCTTTTTTTCTTTTGATTTAAAGCTTAAAGATATAAACGATGGATAATCTTGTAATTCAGCAGCTCTTAATATATCAGCATCAGATACAAATGTATTTCCAGTTATTTCATAATGATGAACTGGAGACGAATAGATATAATAGCATAGATATCCAAGAATATAAATAACAAGTAATATAACAATTATTCTTGGTACATTAAGTTTTTTTACTTTAACTCTTTTAGTTGCCATTTATATTCTTCCTTTCTATTCTATTTAGCTAATTCTTTTAATTCTTTATAAATAATATCAGCTGAATCTATCTTAGCTAATCTCTTTAAATTATCTTCCATTTCTTTTCTTAACTTTTTATCATTTAATACTAAATTAACTTTCTCTTTCATTAATTCAGGTGTTATTTCTTTTTCTTGAATCATAATACTAGCTTTCTCATTTTGCATTGATAAAGCATTGTAATATTGATGATTATTAGCTACCCATGGACTAGGTATTAATATATTAGGTAATCCTAATGCTTCTAACTCAGATACAGTTGAAGCTCCTGCTCTTGAAATAATTAAATCAACATCTTTCATAAGACCTGATAAATTATCAACATAAGATACTACTTTTACATTTTCAGGGAATTTATGTTCTTTATATTGATTATAATAATTTTTACCTGTAGTAAATAATACTTCATAATCTTCATCTTTAATACTATCTAAATATGGAACAATTCTTTTATTCATTTCATCTGATCCTAAAGAACCCGCACATATTAATACTGATTTTTTATTCTTAGATAATCCATATTTAGTTTTATCTTGTTTATCAATTTTAAGTGCATTGCTAGCAACTGGATTACCAGTTACTACTGTTTTAACATTTTCAAAATATTTAGCTGAATCAGGGAAAGATATTCCTATTGTATTAACAATCTTAGCTAATGATCTATTAGATTTACCAGGTATACTATTTTGTTCATGAATAAATGTCTTTATTCCTAATTTATGTGCAGCTTTAATAACTGGATATGTAACATATCCACCTACACCTATTACTACATCTGGTTTAAATTTTTTAATTATTTTCTTTGCTTTAAAATATGCAGCTGGTATTAAATATATATCTTGAATATCTTGCCATATAAATTCAATGTATTTTTGAATACCATATATTTTAATTGGATAATAATCATATCCTGCTTTAGGAACTATATCTTTTTCCATTCTATTGTGTGTTCCAATATATAAGAATTCAGAATCTGGTTCTTCTTCTTTTATTTTATTTAAAATGGATAAAGCTGGATAAATATGTCCACCTGTTCCACCTGCTGTAATAATTACTCTCATGGTTTTCCACCTCTTAATATAATTATATAATAAAATACAAATAATAAGGTAATTATTAGTATTTTAGTGTAAAGAAAAAAGCAAGTATTTCTACTTGCTTTAATATTTATAATTATTCTTCACTTGATAAAATAGCATAGTTAATTAAACCAGTTATAATTGGTAATAAAGTAATATATACTAAAGGATAATCAAATCCTAAATTTACTCCGCCAACTACAAATGCAATAGCTTCAACTACTAACATTCCAATAAGTGATTCTTTTCTCTTTGTAATATAGAATACATAATTGATAAATTCAAATAAACCTACATCACCTAATAAAATAACTGATTCAAATACATTTGCTTTAGATACAATTTCTAAAATATCTGTTAATGATTTATTTGTTTTATTATCTAAGATACCAACAGATGCTAATGCAACAACAGTATTAAAAATTGAATATGCAAATATACCACCTAAATTAATAACTAAACCTAATAATTTTAAAACTATATTATTATTTTCAGTTTTAGTTACTTTCTTAGTAGTTTTTTTCTTTTTTGTAGCCATGTGAACCTCCTCCTATTCTTACCTAAATTATAATATATAAAGAATAATTATTAACAAATAAAAAGATGTATTTACATACATCTTTACTTTTCTAAATAATAAGCATAATATTCATCATAAGTTAATCCTGAATCATGTACTTTTTTTGCAAGATCTTTGCCTAAATATCTATAATGCCATGATTCATAATTGTACCCAGTTAATGATTTCTTATTTTCTGGATATCTTAAAATAAATCCATACTTATAAGAATTATTAATTAACCATGCATATGTTTTAGAATCCTTAAAAGTTTTAGCGCTTGCACATTCTTTAGAATATACATCAATTGCTAATCCAGTTTGATGTTCTGAATAACCAGGTCTTGCAGCAACATTATCAGCAAATTCAGTTCCATACGATTTATCATATTCATCATATACTTGTTTTTGTTCTTTTGCGCTTCTATAACCTGAAGCTAATATTAAATAAATATCTTCTTCATCATGTGCTGCATTCCACATTTCCATATATGCATCATATGCTTCTTGAGTTAGTTGTACACGATCTGAGTATCTGTGAGTAATTGGTACATCAACTAAATTCTCAGGAATATAATCCATTCCTAATTCATAATATTTATTAGCTATAATACCATTTCCTTTAGAAAAATCGGTTTTATATCCACCTACATAATAATCTTCATTATTATGAGTATTTACTAATGCAACGATGTTATCATAGTCATATCCATCTGTTCCATGATATTTAAAGAAATCTTGTGATTGAGATATAACTTTAGTTAAATATATATCTAAGTTTTTATACATAAAATATTTGCATGTAACAAAATGAGAAATAAATTCATTATAATCTCTAGATAATAAATCGTCTAATTCTTCATTAGTTAAATGCTCTAAGAATATCTTTGTATCGGCTTCATTATACTTTTGTAAAAGTTTATATTCATAGGTTTGAGTATATTTATATTCTTGATATTTCTTATATCCAGCAATAGAACCTACTACAACTATAATCAAAATAACTAATAATACTTTTGGCCAAGTTTTTAATTTATATTTTCTTTTGCTCATACTCATACCTTCCTAAGAAAATTATAACACAAATAAAAAAGAACTCATATTGAGTTCTTTTCTTTCTGTATAATTAGTTTACAGAATCTTTTAATTTAGCACCAGCTTTGAATGATACAACATTCTTTGCAGGAATTTTCATTGGTTCTTTAGTTAGAGGATTGATTCCTTCTCTAGCAGCTCTCTTTTTAGCAGAGAATGTTCCGAAACCAACTAATGCTACCTTTCCATCTTTTTTTAATCCTTTAGTAATTCCAGCTAAAGTAGCGTCTAATACTCTACCAGCTTCTGCTTTAGAAACTCCAGCTTCTGCAGCAATGAATTCTACTAAATCTCCTTTTGACATAATTCATTACCTCCCATAGTAATTTTATTTTCTAGCAGGTTTTCTACCTACAAGTTAAATATACCAATGAAACCCTATAAAATCAATATTTTTTCAATAAAAAAACGCATTTTTATATCGAAATTTCGTTGTTTTTATCTTTTTTCGATAACGAAAATACGTTTAATAGCTTTGCTTATAATTCTCATATATATATCTAAATATGGATTTTCATCAATTAAATACTTAGAATAATTTTGTTTTGTGATCTCTCCATTGAAAATTTCATAGACTAATTTAGTCTCATTCATCTTATCATCAATAAGAAAAACACCATATGATTGTGTTTCAGCAAAATCCTTATATCTAACACCTATCATCTTAGGTTCTAATCTAACACCCTTAACAAAATGTTTTTGTAATTCATTAAAACACTTATTTAATAATAAATTTAATGCTCTCTTATCTCCAACACTTGCTATTTTTAGGAATTTAACTAATTGAACATATTCTTTGCTTGGATGTTTAGGATCAGCTTCATATATTTGTCTTTCTAAAGCTTCTCCATATCCTAACTCTTTAGAAATTGTTTCTAATTCTTTTCTATCAGCTACAGCATTATATAAACCATTCATGATAGTTTCTTTTTCAGTATATAATTCATTTATTTTCTTAAATTCATCTTTATATTCTTCAATAAGATTTAAACCATATTGATAATATTCAAATTCTTTTTTACTATTTAATGAATATATTTCTAATGCATAATAGCCTAATTGATTACGCTTTAATATTACATTTTCATTTGCACATCCAAATTCAGTTAGGGTAAAACCTATTGCTTTAAATCTAGATGCTTCTAAAGCTAAAGACATATCAATACTTTCTAATCTTTTCTTAGAAAGTGGATCAATGCCAGCTTTAAATTTATTGTATAAAGAAATTTGTGATTCTCTTTTCTTTTTTTCGAGTTTTTCTTTTCTTTTAAATAAGCCCATTTTTTACCCTCCTATTCTATCTTGAATGTGTATATACTTCCTCACTTTGAACAGTACTTTTAGGTTCATATATAACTTTTTCAGATGATGTTGTTGTTGAATAATTTAATGTAACAGGTGAAGTTGTAGTTTGACTACTAATTACTTCGTTACCAACACCATTTATCAAATGCGCTAATAAGATAATACATATTACTACAACTACAATAATTATAATAGACATCATTGTTTTAGTATTATTTTGCTTTCTTTGTAATTCTTCTTGACGTTTTAAAACATTATCATCAATTAATTTTGTATTAGAATTACTTATAACATATATTTTCTTATTATCATTCATATTATCACCTAGTATACTACTTTATTTCTTCCTGTTTCTTTAGCACGATATAAATTCTTATCTGCTGCTTCTACTACTTCTTTTGCTCCCCAACCTTCATGGTAGTGTTCAACTCCGATTGATACAGTAATAGAAATTCTATGATCATTAGAAACAAATTCTCCAGAATTTACATATTTTCTGATTGATTCTAGATCTTTTATAAATTTAGATTTATCTACACCTGATGGAGTGATAATAACAAATTCTTCTCCTCCCCATCTACCAACTGTTGCTCCTGTTTTAGAATATTTCTTTAACATTGTAGCAATTCCTTTTAATACATCATCACCAGCATTATGACCATATGTATCATTTACTTTCTTAAAGAAATCAATATCTAAAATTGCAACATTAAATGGTTTATGATCATATTCATAATCAGATATTAGTTTTTCTAATATTTGATTAATTGCATATCTATTATAAATCTTTGTTAATTCATCAAAATCAGCTCTTCTAGATAGATCATGTAATCTTTTTTCTGAATGAGTAGAATAAACATATGCAAACATCATTATAGTAAAGAAAGATGCTATTGTATTAACAAAGTATAATACATTAACTCCTTCTACATTAAATATATGTTTTAAATCAACGCCACTTATAAACAATACGAATAAAACCATATATACAACAACAAATAATGTTGTAATTGAGAACGTTTTTCCTACATTTTTTTGTGATCTAATATTTGGTAAGAAGAATGCAACTACTTCAGCAAATAGAAAGTTTTGAAATCCAGCTTGCCATCCTGTAAATAAACTATTTACTACTGTAAATAATAATATACTTATAAAACACATGTTTACCCATGCATCATAATGTTCTTCCATTAAGAAGAAAAAAGCAAAATATACAATTGCTTCAACAATAGCAATTGCCGCCAATACCCATGCAGATTTAACTAAATAAAATACGCTGAAGAATATACACATTATCAATAGAAAGAGATTTACATCAATTGATACAAATTTAGCTCTATAATCTAATGAAACACGTCTATTGTTCTTTAGTACTTTAAACCTTTCTATAAATTTGTTCATAAACTCAACTCCTTAAAATATTGTAGCCACCATTATCAATATAATGATAAGTAGTGTAAATATTGTTCCTATCATTAATCCTCCTAAAGCACTTGATGCTTTAAGTGGAAATTCATCTTTTTTTGTTAAATAATAATATATTCCATATGGTATAAATAATGATTTATATAATACAGCATTACTTTTTGAATCATATTCTATATTATTTTCTTTTGTATTTTTAATACTGTCATCTACTAAATTAGTATAAGTTAATGGTGTATGACAATAAGGACATTCTCTTCCCATTAAACTTACACTTTTACCACATTTTAAACAAATAGCCATTTTATCACCTATTCTTTTGTAATCTTTAACTGTGCTTTTGAACCGTCAGGTAAACTAAATGTTATTATTGAATAATTGTCTGTGCTTTCGCTTGTTTGATCAATTTTAACATGTGCTTTAAATATATAAGCATTTTTATCTAATGTATATTCACCTTCACTTGATACAGTTGTTTCAATCTTACCTGAACTAATAACATTATAAGTTATAGAATCTTGTTTATAACCTTCGTTGTTATTATCTTCTATTTTAACACATATTTCAACAAACGAATCTATATTTGATGGATACTTGAATTCAGACATTTCTTTGTATACTCCATCATATTTAACTTTAATTTGAATCATGTTTTTAATAACATGAACTGTTGCACTTGTTGTTTCTCCATCTTGTTCTAAATATACTTTAACTTCTCCAACTGACTTACCTATGAAATTATTATCTTCATCAAAATAACCAATTGAATCATCTTCTGATTTTAAACTTAATAATTTTAATGAAGCTTTTTTAGGAGAAGTATTAATATCTAATATTGTCTTCTTATCAACATAAGCATAATATATTTTATTAGCAAATGATGCTTCAGTTATTTTAGAAGCTTTAACATTTACTATTAATTCTACTGATTTATCATCATACGAAGCTGTTACGGTTGCTTTACCAACTTCATTTCCTGCAACTAATGTTACATCGCCTTCTACTGTTCTTATGCTTACTATGTCTTTATTAGAAGATGTGAATTTTATACTACTAATATTTATATTCTTTGTTTCAAGAATATTCTTTATTTTTTCATTAGTATTTGCTTCCATAGTAATTTGTTCATTCTTTAAAGACATTGAACAATCTTGGCATAAATTCCATGTAGTAGTTGTTGTAGTTGTAATAACATTTCCTGCAGGTCCTACTTGCTTATCAAACAATAAGCTTTTACATAGTAATAATAATAGTAAGAAAGTTATTACTGTCACTAAAACAAAAATATTAATTGCATTAAGTGTGCCATCTGGATTCTTAAAAAATCTCATGTAATACTCTCCTTTCTATTATTTATTCTCTTATTTATTTTCTTGCATCATTTTAATAAATTTTGTAGCTGTAGTTCCAACTTCTGTAAAAGGAACTTTATCTAATTCATATTTTTCAATTCCTACACATCTATCAGGTTCCATATTTTTAACTTCACCTGATACAAGAGTTCCTCTGTATCCTAAGATAATCCAATTAACAAAGTCTCCTGTATGATGATCGATTTTTCCATCTAAGTATGCACCTAAGAATGCATCTAATTGAACATTACTAGGAGTTAATCCTCCTTCTTCTTTTAGTTCTCTCATCATTGCTTCTCTAAAATCCATGTCTGATCCGTTTACTGATCCACCTAAAGCTTGTAATAAACCAATGTCATCTCTTGCTCCAGGTCCTCTTCTATTAAGTATTAATCTTCCATCTTTATCAAATAAGAAACATATAACTCCAATTTTAACTCTGTCTAATACACTTAGTTTGTTTGCATTATCTAATGCATCAACTAATTCATCCATATTTCTTACTTCTTCACTAAATAATAATTCATTGTCCATTTATTCTTCCTCATTTCTAATATTTACTTTATAAACATATGCTTTAAAATCACTGAAAACTACAAATATAGCAACTTTATCTTTTACTACTTCATAGTAATTAATTGGTTTATTAGTTACCATACATGCATCATATAGATCTTCAAATTCATCTACAAATAATACATCAATGTCATCAAAGTCAGGCATATTTTTTAATTTAACAATATAGTTTTTATATTTTTTTAATAATTCTTGTAGTTCTCTTCTATAGATACTAGCATTTCTAAATAATCTTCTTAATACTAGTATTGCTGTTAATACAAATAAAACAGTTGAACCTAATAATTCTAAACATATTGCTAAATATGTGCTTTTATCTTTTTCAGTTAAATCTGAATACTCTGAATAAGTATTTATATTACTAACTGGTACAATAGGTTTTGTTGAAACATCATTTATTGGTATAACAATAGATAATTCTTTTTTATCTGTTTTAGATTTATTAATTGCATTTGATGAATATGCATATGTAATAGTGATGTCATATTCTACATATCCATCCAACTCTACTCCATATTGCTTAATAAATTCATCTTGTACACCAATGTAATAAGGTAAATCTATATCAAATGTATCTGTTAAATTAATTACTCTTCCTGAATACTTTTTAACAGTTGGTACATTTTTATATATAGTCTTATCTAAGATTTTATCTTCTGTTCCTTTTGAATTTCCTACTATCTTTCCTTCAATTATATAACTGTAATCTATAGAAACATCTGATGAAAAAGTTAAAATATAATTGAAATATGTTTTAATATCTTTTATTTCTTTTGTTATATATGATTTTGAATTCACAGATGCATCATAGAATTTAGAATCATTTGTTAAAACATTATAAGATACTGTAGAACTTTCTTGAATATCAATTTTATTAAATGATAAGTTATCATTTCTCATCTTATAAAAATAATATAAAAAGAAACTTGATACAGATGCTAATATCACTAAAGAAACAAGTAAAATTGTATATAATATTTTCCTATTTGCTTTCATCACTAGTACCCCTTAATCTATTCTTCTAAAAATATAGCTTCTAAAAATAGATTAGCATCTAATTCTTTATTTAATTGATGTTCAAATACATATTTTTGATCTTTAGTTAATTGATGTTCTTCTTTAATTCCAACTTTAATAATAATATTATTTGTTGTATTTCTTCTTAATAAGTCTCCTTCTTTAATTGAATTAGGAGCTTCAATTGAATTTATTTGTGAATCAAATTCATAATAAACTTTATAATAAATAAAATCATTTAAAGTATATTCAATTCCAGTTACATTTGATTTAGCAACTTTAACTTCTTCTAAATTAGTCATTTTTAGCTCATTTAATTTAGTATCTACATTGCTATCATTATTTAAACTAGTATTTGCAATATACTCTTTTCCATATTCATTAAAAGTAAGACCTATATCAATTCTATTAGTATTAACAATAGTTCTATTTAATACATCACTGTTAGTTCCTACTTCAGAAAAATATACATCATATTTAACTGGTCCATTTAAAGGACTTGCAAAACTAATTGATGCAAATGCAGTATATAATCCTAATACTAATAAGATAATTGATATGCTTAATAAATATGCAATTGTCTTTTTTTCATTTTTACGTTTCACATCTATCACCTATCATCCATACTATATTAATTATATAAAATTATGTATAAATAGTAAATAAAAAAAGGCAATTAATTTGCCTTTTTATCTACAAAATCTATTACTTCATTTACTGTATTATTAAAGTCTTTAAAATCTACATTAAACCAGTTAATATCCATTTGATTATTGAACCAAGTATATTGTCTTTTAGCATATCTTCTACTTCTTTGTTTAATTAAATCTAAGGATTCTTCTAAAGTACATTTACCATCAAAATAATCATATAATTCTTTATATCCTATACCTGTCAAGATGGCTTTAGATCTAATATTTCTATCATATAAAGATTTAACTTCTTCAATTAATCCATCTTTAACCATGATATCAACTCTTTTATTAATACGATCGTATAAAGTATCACGATCAGTTGTTAATCCTATAAAAGTTGCATCATATAATAAAGTATCAACTATATGTTCTTCACCTTTTTTATTTAATCTTCTTATTAATCTTTTTCTATTACTAACATGAATATCTGTATTGGGATCTATTTCTTTTACTCTAGCTAATAATTCTTCATTAGTTAAATCTTCAAATTGATCTTGTTCTTCATCTTCTTCAGTAAATTCATAGTTATATAAACCTGCTTTTATATATAAACCAGTTCCACCTACTATAACTATATTTTTATCTTTATTTTCTTCAAGAACTTTTCTTAAATCTTTTTGATAATCATATACGGTATACATATCAGTTGGTTCAACTATATCAAATAATAAATGTGGTACTCCATCACGCTCCTCTTCAGTTACTTTAGCAGTACCTATATTTAATTCTTTATATACTTGCATAGAATCTGCATTTACAACTATAGCATTATACTTTTTAGCAAGTTCTACACTCATTTTTGTTTTACCTACTCCTGTAGGTCCTACAACTACTAGTATCATACAATCACCCATCAAACGTATTATAGCATAGTTATTTTGCTTTTATAACTTATTTTTGCTATAATTATATTGCTTAGGAGGGGTAATATGAGAAAAGATTTACCTGATATCAAAATATTAGATGAGAAAGATAAAAGATTACATCAAAAATCAGAGCCAGT
>JAEENX010000008.1 GCA_016283935.1 Bacilli bacterium | reverse complement strand
TTTGACCACTTCGCTAACCCTCCAACAAAAAAATGGTGCCGACTGAGGGAATCGAACCCCCAACCGCCTGATTACAAGTCAGATGCGCTACCAGTTGCGCCAAGTCGGCAATGGTGGAGGATACAGGACTCGAACCTGTGACCCCCTGCTTGTAAGGCAGATGCTCTAACCAACTGAGCTAATCCTCCATTTTTATGATTCGTTGCTTACACCATTTTCTTAAAAAATAAGATGGTGCCCAAGGCCGGACTTGAACCGGCACGGGCTTTAACACCCGCAGGATTTTAAGTCCTGTGCGTCTACCTATTCCGCCACTTGGGCAACAAAATTGTCTCATTCATCAAAGACATACATAATATAAACTATTTTGATTATAAAATCAATAGCTTTTTGTCTTGTTTACTAGAGTTTTAACAAAACAAATGGTGGCTCCAACGGGAATTGAACCAGTGACACAAGGATTTTCAGTCCTCTGCTCTACCGACTGAGCTATGGAGCCAAAAAAAATGGCGGTTCGTACGGGATTTGAACCCGTGATCTCCTGCGTGACAGGCAGGCGTCATAGGCCTCTAGACTAACGAACCAAATGGTTGCGGGAGAAGGATTTGAACCAACGACCTCCAGGTTATGAGCCTGGCGAGCTACCGAGCTGCTCTATCCCGCGATATAAATCACTTCTTTAAATTAAATGGCGGAGGAATAGGGATTTGAACCCTAGCGCCGCTTGCACGACCTGCTGGTTTTCAAGACCAGTCCCTTCAGCCAACTTGGGTATTCCTCCATGTTGCCATCCACGTTGTCCTTTTTGGATAACAAATTGATTATAGCATAGTATATTACGCTTAGTCAAACAAAAAATGGATATTTTTAATAAAAAAATTAAAAAGAGGATTATTCATCCTCCCACTCTTTAATTTTTTCGTCTATCCATATTGGTAAATGTTGTTTTAAAGGTGTAAATCCTCTTACCGATTCTCTGATTTTTGGATTTTCAACAATTCTATAATTTAATCCTTTTACTGTTAATATACAAGTTTTCTTTTTAGTATCTATACTGTTTATCTCAACAAATATTTTTTCGCCAACTTTTGCGTAATTATTAACATCTTTAACATACTTTTCTGAAATTTCTGAAATATGTATTAATCCACTATATTCATCGTTTAATTTAACAAATATTCCATATTTTTGTATGCCTGTTACTGTACCTTTTACAACATTTCCGACTTTTAAATCATCCATATTGCACCTCGAAAACATTATATCATAATTACTTGCCTTTGTATATTTATTTATATTATAATTATTAAGTCAAAGGTGATTACATGGAAAAGAATAATAATGTTGAAAAATCTATTCTTGAAGTATTAGAATCTATAAGACCATTTTTAAATGCAGATGGTGGAGATATAGAATTTGTTAAATACGAAGATGATTATTTATATATAAAATTATTAGGTGCATGCGCAGGATGTTCATTTATCGATTATACTATTGAAGATAATATTTACGAATCAGTAAAAGAAGTGGTTCCTGAATGCAAAGGAGTTATAAATTTAGAAATATAAAAAAGATGCTTAAAGCATCTTTTTTTATGCAGCCATATCTGATTGAGCATCTAATGATGCAGGTCCAAATACTCCTTGTTGTCCATTATTTGGTGTTGGATTTGCAGTCATATCAGTTGGAAGTGTTACATTAGTATTAATTGCTGATAAATCTAATGTTGGCACTTGTTGAACTGGTGCTACATTAATTTCAGGAACACTTTGTACATTTTGAGCAACTGGTTGTACTTGTTGTACTGGTTGTGCTACTTCTGGAGCTGGAGCAACTGGAGTAGCTACTACATTTTCAACTGGACTTACAGTTGGTATAACAGGAGCTTCTGGTATACTTGTTGACTCTAATGGTGTAATTGGTATTTGTGGAGTGTTATCCTCTACAACTGGTGCTTCTGGTATGTTCATAGCTACTGTTGATGAATTAATGCTTGTAGCACTATTAGGTGTTGGAATTACTCCAGTATTATTTAAATCTATCATTTGTGGTTGAACGAAATTGCTGTTGTCAACACTAAATGCTGGTTCACCGCTTTCTTGAGTAACTGCTGTATTTATCACTTGTGGACTAATAGGTTCATCTACATTAACATTAACTGATGTATCTAATACATTAGTTAAATTTGTATCTATTGATGTATCAATAGTTGAATTAATTACATTAGTACTTATTTGATCAATAACTGGTGTTGGAGGTGTATCATTTGATAATGTACTTTCTTCACCTAAACTATCAGTTATTATTTCAGGTTGTTCTGCAATATTCATTACTTCTGTTGCAACTGGAGTTTGTCCTGTAGCAATTGTTTGAACTTGAGTTGTATTTACTACAACTGTGTTTTTATTTTTTAAACTTTTTATATATTCGTTAATTTTATTTATTCCATTTTGTAAATCGATAATAGCAGCCTCTAAATCTTCAAGTGAGTCTATTCCACTATTAGTATTTACTACAGGAATTGGTTGTTCAACCTTATTTGTTTCTACAACAAATGGTTCATTTGCTGTTGTTTGTACTACAGGTTCAGCAACTGTTTGATTATTTGTAGCAACTGGTACTGCAGGTGTTTCAACTACTTTTGGTGCAGCAGGTGCTACTACTGGATGATTAACAACTGGTTGTTGTATTACATTATCTGTTTCTAAAGATTCTACAGGAACCTCTTGTGCTATAGGTGGTTGCATTGCAAATGCAGATGGTATTGTTGTTTCAGCCACTGCTGGAGCATTGCTTTGTTGTGTAGCAGGATCAAAGAATGGTGTTCCATTTGCTGCTTGATCTGATACAAATGCTGGTTCATCTATAGCTGTAGTTGGTGCTATTGCTTTATTTTGAGCATCAATAAAAGCTTGTTTTTTATCACCTTTTATTGCTAACTTTTTGGCTTCACCAACGTTAAAAGTTAAACCATTTAATGGTTTATATGATATTCCACTAACAGGTTCATTATGACTAATATTTAACATGATTCGTTTTATATTATCCCATTCATCATCTGATAATGGATTTGGTGTTGTTCCATTTTGTGTTGCTTCAGCAATATATATTTTATCCATGTTGCCATTTGCTAATTCATTTAGTGAATAAAAAATATAATCTTTATTAAATGCATCAACATGTATAAAAGAAATGCCTACAGCATCTAGTACATTTCCATCACTTAAAATGATTTTTACATTGGTGTCCATACAATACACTTCCCTTTATATTCTTTTATATGTTCTATTTACTCTTTTTTTCTAATAAAAAATATTTGCAATCATATGCACAATTTTTTTCAATATAATTATCTAATTGTTCTATATTATTTAATTCTTTTACATTCTTGTTATCTTTTTTATAAAATCCTTTTAATCTAAGCTTTCCATATGCCCAGTCTCCAAAGATGTAATCGAAATCATTAAAATAATCAGTTGCTTTTTCTATAACCGGTTCTTCTTCAAAACCATCTCTATAATCTTTTACAACTTCATATTCTATATCATTTAAAATAATTTTTTTCATATTATCCCCCTAAACAAGCTAATACAATGAATCCTATCATTAACTCAGTACATATAATACTAGCTAATATTAATGTATTAATAAAACCATTTCCACAAGATAATTTCATTTTTAATAATGGAACTTTCTTCTTTACTGTTTTATCTTTATTTTCTTCTTGCATTATTTGTTCGTTTATACTGTTAATTTTTTCTTCTGATAACTTAGCAATTTGTCTTATATCATATCCATATTTTTGATATTGACTTGGATGCAATAAATTTGGATTAACAGCCATCAAATTCAATTGAGTATTAGTTATTTCATACTTGTTTTCTTTCCAAGTACTAATTATTAAACCTTGATTTTTACTTACTAACTCTTTAAGAGTTTTTAATTCACCACCATTTGGATTAAATATTTCATCAAATGTTCTGATTTCTTCCTTAGTGAATTCTTTAGTAGCACTTCTTTTCATAATCATATTTAATAAGATTTTTTCAATACTTTCAACTAAACCTGTTGTTTCAGTACCATTATCCAAATTTTCCATAAAATTATAATATGATTCCATATCTTTTATGAATTCTTTCATTTCTCTTTCAGATAAATCATACATTATTAAATTACATTCAAATGCTTTTTCATTATCTATTTTATATGGTAATAAAATTGCCTTTTCACCATATATTATAGTTAGGGCCTTTATTACATACATTTCGAATGTATACTTTTTATTATATGGTTGTCCTTCCTTAAAATACATATAGGACTTTATGCCATATTCAAAAGCTGGATTAATAAAATAATTATCTACATATTCTGTATGCATATGTTATCACCCTACTATGTTAATAATATCATAAAATAGAACATAAAAAAAGGACTTTTATCCAAATAGTCCTAATCCTAATATATTATTTAATATAAATACTGCACCTATAATTAAAGCAATAATAATCATAAAAATTATAATCTTAATAATAAATGATACTGTATCTTTTTTTGAAACATCTGAGAAGTCTTCATATTTGTCCATATCAATGTTAAGTTTTGATAATGTTCTTTCAATTTTTTCATCTGAAGATTCTAATGTTTTTTCTATTTCTTCCTTCTTTTCAGGTTCTTTTTCAATAAGTTCTTGCATTATTCTTTGTTTAATTGTTTCTTCATCTAAAACATTTTCAGATTGAGCTGTGATTTTATCATTTGCTTCTTCTGTATTATCATCAGCTAAATCTGATAATAAATCTAATGATTCAGATGATTCTTTATCATATTTATCTTTATTTATTTTTTCTATTTGAGTAATAGTATTAATCAAATCAGTTAATTCTTGTTCTTCTTTTTGTCTTTTGGCTTTATATTCATTTTCTTCATTAATTTTTCTAGAAATGTCTAAATTTGTAAGAATATCTTTTTCTGCTTCTCTAACTTTTTTAAGTCTTTCACGATTATAATCAACATTTTTACCAATTCTTGCTTTTTCAAGAATAGCATTAATATCATATTCTCTTGTATCAATTATATCTTCTTTAACTATTTCAGTTGTTGGTATTTCAGATATATCAATACTTTTTCTTCTTGGTGTATTATCTTTATATATGTCATCTAGTAATTCATTTACATGCGAAATAGAAACTGTTTTAGCATTATCTTCTATAACAGAAACATTAGAATTAACATCAAATGCGCTTAAATTAGAATTACGAACACTCTCATATAAATCCCTATTTTTTTGAGTTCTAGATCTATATGTAGAGTTTTCTGCATTATATTTATCCATTCTAGATTGCATATTCTCTCCACCTTATCATATAGATTTTATCATATTTCTTATTATTTTTATAGATATAAGTTGAATAATTATATATTAGTTTGTATAATTAACTTAATTTAATGAGGAGGACTTATAATGGAAATAGTTAAAATTGATAATACTAAATGTATTGGATGTGGAGCTTGCGTAGCTATTGCACCTGATACTTTTGATTTTGATGATGATGGTTTATCAAAAGTTATAAACGATACTTTAACTGAAGATGCAAAATCAGCATGTGAATCTTGTCCAGTAGAAGCTATCTCTACTGAAGAAGTTGTAGATGTTGAATATAAAGAAGTAGATGAAGAAAAAGCAGCTTAATAGCTGCTTTTTTTATTCTTCATAATCTTCAATTACTCTATTACCTTTATGTCCTTCATCATCTGGTTCATCTCTTAATAAATCTTCATAATTTCTTTGTCTTAATGCTTCATATAATACTAAAGCTGCACAGTTAGAAAGATTTAATGATCTAACTTTATCAGTCATTGGGATTCTTGCACATCTATCTAAATGATTTTTTAATATATTTTTATCAATTCCAGTTGATTCTTTTCCAAATATCAAATATATATTTTCATTATTATTTGCCTCATCAGTATAGTTAAATTCTGAATGAGGTTTATGGCCATATCTAGTATAAAAATAATAACTTCCTGGATTTTTTGATTCAAAATCATCCCAATTTTTATAAACTGTATAATCTACATGTTCAATATAATTAACTCCACTTCTTTTAATATATTTTTCATCTAATGAAAAACCTAATGGTTCTATTAAATGTAATTTAGTGTGAGTCCCTGCACATGTTCTCATTATATTTCCAGTATTTCCTGGTATTTCTGGTTCAAATAATACTATATTTAACATATTTATTCCTTCTTTTCCTTTAGATATTTTAATACATTTTCTTACAAATTAAAAGCAAGTTATTTAACTTGCTAATGAATACATATCAATTATTTGTGCAATGTCATCTTTTGTAACTGATCCATCTTTAACATATGTAACTTTATTTTCATTATAATAAATTACTGCTGGAATATTTTTTATTTTATACGAATCTTCTAATTGTAATTTTTCATTTAAATTATTAATTAAATTTTCATCATCCTTAAGATCTGTTACATCTAAATATAAAACATTATCTAATAGATTATTCTTTTTTAATAAAGATTTAATTTCTTTTTCATTTTGATAAATTTTACTATTTTTAGAATATCCTACAATTAAGAATGTATTCGCAGACATATCTTTTGTTATTTCACTTAAATCTTCAAATTTAATAGAATTTTTATCTAATACAGATTTTTTAATTTTTGTTTCTTGGTAAATATTATATAAATTAAAAGTAGCAAAACATGCAGATATTATTAATAATATTGTTCCAATTAATATTAAATAATTCTTCTTAGGTATTGTTTTTGTACTCATTACACATCATCCCTTATACATTAAGTATACTAGATAAAAAAACATTAAACAACATAAATTCTGTTTAATGTTTATTATTAGATAATTTTTTTACAAAATTAGTTGGTTCATTATTTCTTCCCATTTTGAATTCAATTTTTCTAATTCTTCTTTAGATTTATTTATTTTATTATTTATCTCAGTTGATTTAGTATAGTCATTATAAACATCTTCCTTAAATAATTCATCATTCATCTTTTTTATTTTAACTTCAAGATTAATTATTTCATTTTCAATCTTTTTTAAATCTTTTTTTAGTTCATAAGTATTAACTTTATTAACATTTAAAACTACTTCTTTTATTTCTTTTTTAGGTTTGTCTTTATTCTTTTCTAGTTCTTCTTGTTCAATTTTTTTATTTTTTTGAATTCTTAAATATTCATCATATCCATATTGATAATATTCAACACCTTCATCAGTAAATACTAATAATTCATCAGCTAACTTTTTAACTAAATATCTATCATGAGATACAAAAATAACAGTACCAATATAATTTGATAGTATTTCTTCTAAATGTTGTTTTCCAACAATATCCATATGATTTGTTGGTTCATCTAAGATCAAGAAATTCGGTTTATCATATAGAATCTTACATAATTCCAATCTTACTTTTTCTCCACCTGATAAAACATTTATTTCTTTGAAAACATCATCACCCTTAAATAAGAATGATCCTAATGCACTTCTAGATACTCCTTCTGTTAATTCAGGATGATAACTCATAAATTCTTGTAATACTGTATTATCATTTGATTCCATTGCTAATGTTTGATCAAAATATCCTGGTTTTACTCTTAAACCATAAGATAAATATCCATCTATTGGATCAATTATTCCATTTAAAGTTTTTAAGAATGTTGATTTACCAATTCCATTTTTTCCAATTATTCCAATTTTCTTACCACGCATAATATCTAAAGTTATTGTTTGTAATGGTTTATCATATCCAATTACTAAATCTTTTATTTCAACAACTTTTTTAACTGATGGTTCCATTTCATCTAAATTAGTTTTAAAAGTATTTAAATCGATCTTATTAGGTTTTTCTAGAATATCCATTCTTTCTATTTGTCTTAATTTAGATAAAGCCATTTTAGCTTTAGTTGGTTTACTTCTAAATCTTTCATATATTTCAGTTAATCTTTTTATTTCTTTTTGTTGATATTCATAATCTTTTAATTCTTTATTGTATTTTTCTTCTTTTAATATTTCGAATTTAGAATAATTACCAACATATCTATATGTCTTTCCATAGTCTATATCATATATAATTGAAACTATATTATCTAAGAACATTCTATCATGCGATACTATAACGACAGATTTTTTATATGCTTTTAAATAATCTTCTAACCATTCAATAGTTTCAATATCTAAATGGTTAGTAGGTTCATCTAATAATAATACATCAGGTTTAGATAATAATAATTTCATAAAAGCAATTTTTGTTTTTTGTCCACCTGAAAATTCATTTATTTTTTTGTGTTTGTCATCTTCACTGAAACCAAATTTATGTATCATTACTTCATATTCTTTTTTATATGAATATCCACCTAATAATTTGAATTGTTCTTGTAACTCAGTATATTTTTTTATATTTGTTTCATTATCTAATTTGTTGGATAAATCATTAATCTTGTTTTCCATATCTATCATGTCTTTAAATGATTTTAATAATTCATCTAACATTGTAGTTTCCTCATCTTCAAAATCAATTTGTTTTAAACATGATATATTAAATTTTCCTATTTTAGTAATATTAAATTTATCTTCTCCAATTCCTTCTTCTAACATATCATTATCAATCAAAGAATTTAATAATGTGGTTTTACCTGCTCCATTTCTTCCTACTATACCAATTTTATCATTTGAATTAATTTCAAAATTTATTTCTTCTAATATAGTATTTCCATCTAATGTGACAGATCCATTTGTTATTTTATATTTCATAATATCTTATAGATGGAAATACTTTAAACAAGTATTAGCATCAATTACAGCAGCATCTTTAACTTCTTTAAATTTACCTTTGTTTAAAAGATCATTGTAGAAGCTATATGGTATATTTGCATATTCTTTTTTATTAATAACATAGAATCTTAGTTCATCATTTACTAAGCTATCATATCTAACTTCTGAAAATATATTATCTTTTTTTAATTCTGATTCTATAAATAGTTTTATATACTCAATTAAAATATCATTTAATTCATCATTAAAAATTAATATTTTTTCTTTTATGTCATCGAATGTTTTACAAGATCTTTTAATCTTATTTTCTTCAATTGTATCTTCCATATTGTAATAGATAATATATTTATCATCTATATAAGTAAATGGATAATCTAATGTTGTAATATTTTTACATTTACTACATTCAACTTTAAATACATTTCTATTTAATACTTCAGTTATATCTTCTTTTGAATATATATTTTTTATTTTTACTCTATTCTTCTTACCACATGAAGGACAATTGAAATCAATCTTAGAAACTGCCATAATTACACTCCTTTCGATTAAATATTATATCATATATAATAATTATATTATATAATAATAGAGGTGATGACTATGAAGAAAATAGCTATTATAATCATAATTATTTCAACTATATTTTTAACATCTTGTTCTAAATATAATGAATATGAATTACCAGAAGATGCTAATATTGAAATCAATGATAAAATCGTAGAAGTATTTAAATCTTATAATTTATATAGTCTTATAGGTAATACAAATATGGAAATATTAACTAATGATAGTATACTTGATACAAATACTATCGGAGAACATACAATTACTTTAGAATTAAAATATAATAATAGAAAATATAAATATGATCTTAAATATAATGTTAAAGATTTAGATGCCCCTAGATATATTCAAGCTTCATCAGTAAGATCAACATTACTAACTCAAGTCATTGATCCATGTGAATCAATAGTATATGGTGATAATTATGATATAAAACCAACATGTACTATTGAAGGAGAAATTGATTATACTAAGATAGGAACATATAATGTTGAATATGTTTTAAAGGATTCTTCAAATAATGAAACTAGAAAAAAATTAAAAATAAATGTATTAGATAAATATCCTGAAAACAATAATTCTAATACATCAGTTAAAACATATACATACATTGATAATGTTATGAACAATTATAAAAACAATAATACAACAATAGGAATTGATATTTCAAAATGGCAAGGAAATATCGATTGGGATTTAGTTAAAGAATCTGGAATAGAATTTGTAATTATGAGAATTGGAGTGCAAACATCTCCTGAAGAAACACTTGATTTGGATACTAAATTCAATTCATATTTTGAAGAAGCTAAAAAAAGAAATTTTAAAGTTGGTGTATATGTTTATAACACTGCTATTAATAGAGAAATGGGTATTAATACTGCTAAATTTGTAATAGATAATTTACATGGAGAAAAACTAGATTTACCAATTGTATATGATTGGGAAAATTGGAAACATTTTAATGAATATAATATATCATTACATACTCTTAAGGATGCATATAATGCTTTTAAAGAAACATTAAAAAATGCTGGATACGAATCTACTCTATATAGTTCAAAATACTATTTAGAAAATGCATGGTTAGATATTGATAATGATGATATTTGGTTAGCTCATTATACTGATAAAACAGATTATCAAGGTAATTACTATATGTGGCAAATGTGTAGTGATGGTAAAATACCGGGAATAACAGAAAATACTGTTGATATTGATATTTTATATAAAAATAAAAAAGACATTTAATGTCTTTTTATTTTTCAACAAATTCTTTATACCAAGAGCCTATTAATTCAGATCTTACATTTTCATCTCTTATATAATTTAAATATGTATCTCTATCTAGTTCTTTTTCTTTATCTCTTCTAAAATCTAAGAATTTTTTTTCTGCAAATAATTCTTTAACATAATCTTGCATTAATTTTAATTTATAATCTATAGCATATGAATTTAATTCATATCTTTTACTTATGTTATCTGATTGATATTTAATAAAATCATTAGCTAAATCATAATTAAATGAATCATCTTCGATTTCTAAATCAGATATTTTAATCATTTCAAATAATTTTGTAATATTTTGAACAAATTCTTCTCTAAGATCTTTATTATCTATAGAGGAAGGATTTAAAACATTATAAAACTCATTAAAATCATCCATATTATCACCCTTTTTATTATGCTGCTTTTATCATGTTTGTATTTTCTTCATAATTAAAGTAATTAGAACGTTGTGCTTGTATTTGTAATGATCTTGCTTCTAATATATTTTTAATATTATCAATTGCTGCTTGATAAACATTATTAGTAAATCCTAATGATGTCATCTTTTCTTCTAATGCTTTGATTTGAATTCTTGATAATACTATTTCTTCAAATGTTGAAGCAGAATTTACATTGTATTTTAATTCAGCTAATGCTGTTTCAAACATCATCTTAAATGTATCTTTTGATTCATTTATAGTCTTTAATGATTTATTCTTGTTTTCATAGATTATATTAATTCTAGAAATAAGAGTTTTAATATAATTTGAATTTGGGCATTTTAATTGAGCTTCTGCAACTAAATTAGTAAATTCTTTATACTTAACTTGTAAATCATCATGATCTGTTATTAATTTAATACCAACTTCTAATTGTTCAAATCTAGTAATATAATTCTTTTCATCATCTTCTAATAAAAGATTTGAATTCATACTATTCTTTTCTTCACTTGTTAATAAAGTTAACATTTCAGATGTTATTGATCCATCTAAAATCTTAATTTCACCTACTTTATTAACTTCATCTAATGTATTTCCTTCTGGAGATATATTATTATTTGTATTAACTCTTTCATTATCATATGCAATTTGCATTCCAATGATTTTTTCTAAATAATCTTTTAAATATTCTCCTGCAGGTCCATCATATGTATCTGGTATAAGTGGAGTAATATTTTCTTTAATATAATTAAAGAATGTTTTACCACTTGCAGTTTTACTCTTAAATAATATTTCTTTATTTCTATCATCAATTTGACGAGCTTCCATAATATCGTATATTTCTCCAACGATTGTGTGGAATTTTTCATCAAATAATTCAGCTTCATATACATTTATTGGAGACATAAATTTTTCATATGCTTCTTCAAGTGTAATTTGTTTTGTTCCCCAATCTAAGTAAACTGTATTATTAATGATATGTACATGTTCTAATCCATATGCATCCATAAAACCCGCAAAAGATTGTACTTCTGTAGGACTAATTTTATGAATTATAGAATATTTTTCATCACTTAATAAGAATGTTTTAATTCTTACATTCTTTTCATTTTTTTCTTGTAATTGTTCAAATGAAATAGTTGGAGCTTTAGTTGTTATTACATAAGGAGTAACCTCATCTACTTTTTCAGGTTCAGCAAATGTTATTGTTGGTTTATTAACTTCAATAATCATTTCATCTCTTGTAATAACTGGTTTTTGAGCTTTATATGTTGTATATTCATTTGATTCTTCTTTAATTTTTGCTTTTGTTATATATTGTTTTAATCTTGTGTTAACAAATATAATAACATCTTCTGGTGTTTTATTATTCATGAATGGAGCTAAATACTTTTCAAGAAATTCAGCTACTGTTATAGTATTACCTTCTTTTGTTACTGTTCCTGTTGCTATTTCTAATGGTAGTTTAGCTATTGCTTCACGTACTACATCAATACCATTCATTCTCTCACCTTCTATCATATAAATTGATTATATCACATGCAATAAAAAAAATACACTTTTTAGAAGTGTATTTTTTTATTTATTATAATGCAATTGATTATTGCTTTAACAAATGGATAAAATATGATAATTTATGAATGAAAGGAAGTAATTTTATGGATCAAAATAAAATTGCAACAAAAATAAAAAAATTAAGATTAGATGCAAATATAACTCAAGATGAATTAGCTGAAAAATTATTTGTAACTAGACAAGCAATAAGTAGATGGGAAGTAGGAAAAAGCATTCCTGATTATGATACATTATTAAAACTTTGTGATTATTATCAAATATCCATTGAAGAACTATTATTTAACAAAAAAAATATAAAAGAAGATTTAATAATCAAAAAATATATAGAAATTATATATTCAACAAACAAATTAAAAAGAATTAAAAATTTTTTAGTAATTCTTTTATTAGCGATTATAATAATCTTTTCTGTATTATTCACCGTATTAAATTATAATAAAAACAAATTTTATGAATTAAGTTATCAAAATGATTCATTTACTTGCCAAAATGGTTTTATTTCTACATCGAATAAATATATATATTTTAAACCATGTGAATTAGTTTTTAAAAAATTCTGATGAAGAAGTAAAAGAAATATCATTCTATGAGTATAATTCAACAAGTGAAAAATTAATATTTAGTGGAGGGGAAAATATTATTCAATATCTTCATAAAGATTATTATAACGATAATGAAAGCGTATTTATGAAAAATAACAATATTTTTAAGAATATTAAAGTTAGAATGAAAACAAACTATGATTACTACGAATTCGATTTAATTATTGAAAATACATATTCTAATACATTTTAAAAAGAGGCTACTGCCTCTTTTTTTTCCATTTAGGATTTGATATTCTTACTTGATTATCACTCATTTTATCAAATGATTTAGAATAAAAAAATATTGCAATAATATTAGATAAAATATCTATTAATCACCTCCACATATTTTATATATAATTGTAAAACAAAAAAATAAAGCAATTATTAATTGCCTTATTTATTATCTAATATCTCATCTATGATATGATCATCAAATTTAAAATCTTCATATTCTTCTATTTGACCATCAATCTTTGCTAGGAATTTACCAATACCTAAATTTTCTGAATTAGGGATATTAACATATCTTGATTGATATTGATTAGCTTGGTCAAATGTTATTAGAACCGATGCGTCTAGATTATCATTGCTTTTAAAGAAATCATTATCAACATCATTTTCAACTAATATAAAGAAAATACCTAATCCATTTATTTCTTTTAATATATGATTAATCATATTACCTGTATCTTCATCTTTTAACATAGATAAATTATCATCTATTGCTAATACTAGAAGTGGTAACTTATTATTAACTTTATTATTATAATCAATTACATTTGTTACATTTTCGTTTTTAAATAGTTCTTTTCTTCTATGAATTTCTCTAGATACTTTTATTAAACATACTCCTTCTCTTCTATCTTCTCCAGAAGATGAAAAATAAGTATATCTTGAATCAGCATATTTTTTTAATTCTACTCCTGTTGAATCTATTAATACTAATCCCATTTCTAAAGAGGTATGTGTACTAATTAATTCAAGCATTATTTGATCTAAGAAAATAGATTTACCAGATCCTGTTTCACCTGTAATTATCATTGATGGATAATCATTTATATCTATTCCTACTAAACTATTTTCTTTTTTTCCAAGTATTAAATTATCTTTATTGTCTAATTTCTTTAATACTTCTCTAAATTCCATAGAACCACCTACTATAATAATTATAACAAAAAAAGAATAAGTATTTACTTATTCTTCATAATAATCTTTTAAGTTTACTAATAAAGTGTTAATTTCTTCATCATGATCTACAAGAGGTATATTAATTGAAAAGAATTCGTTATCTTCATAATCTACTGTTCTTGTTACATCTAATCTATCATCATATATATCTATTATTTTATTATCTTGTATTAATTTTTTTAAATATTTAACATCTTTATCTTCTATATCTTTTGTAGATATAAATATAGTTGCTGTTTCTATTTCGAATGCAGACCATACTTCTACTCTGTATGGTCTACCATCAGATAGTTTTCCTTCTGCATATCCTATATTACATACTTCAGTATCTGAAGAGAAATCTACAGCATCTCTTACAATTTGTGGATAATCCATATATTCCTACTTTCTAGAAGTTAATTCTATATATAACTTCATTGCTTCATGTGAATCATATCCTAAATCTAATAAAATAGCTATTGCCATATTAACATCCATTTTATGAAATGCATTTTCATCTTCTAATATATTAACTATTTTTTCATATTTAGAATCGGCTTTAGCAAGTTTAATTGCTTTTCTTTTTAATTTATTTACCATATGATACACCTTTGTTTTCTGATAATCCAGGAATAATTTCATTTTCTAATAATACATATTCTCCATTTTCAATCTTTTCATTTAATTCATCATTAGTTATTACTCTTAATGGTGAGTCATCAGTTTCATTTACTGCAAAATATTTATATGTATCATTTTCAAATAAACTAATAATAGTAAATGGATTATTCTTATTACTTATAAATGTTATTTTTATATTATCTTCTTCAGTAAAAATACTTTCAAATATTTTTCTTTGATATATTAATTTATCTAATCCTTTTAAGTTATCTCTTGTTATAACTTTCAATAAAACTTTTATTTTATCTTTCTTAGATAAAATACCTGAAGATATACTATTCTTTATATCATCTACGTTTTTTTCATACGTTTCTAATTGTTTTTCTCTATTTAGAATATTTAATCTTATCTTATTAGATATTTCATTAAATTTCTTTTGAGTAGAAACATTTTCATTTATACAAGTTAATCCTTGTATTCTATCTCCTACTTTTATATTAGTAAGATCAGAATCAAAAATATTAGATATTGCATCTGCCCTTATTAAGTATTCTTGGAATCTAAATTCGATATTTGCATATCCAGGTGAATCAATGAATGATTTAGCATTCATTGTATAATCTATTCCTAATTTCTTTAATACATAGGCATATATGAATGCAAATTCATAACAAATAACTTTATTGTTATTTTTATCTATAGTAGAAACTCTAATTGGATCTAAATGTTTATTTGCATTTTTATAATCAATAAATACTGATTCATCATATGTTAATAATTCACACATTCTTATATATGCATGAATCGCTCTTTCAAGTGGGCCATATGTTTTCTTAGCATATCTTTGAATATCTTTTAAAAAGTCTTCATCAATATGTAATTTTTCAACAATTGATTCACCATTTCCATCATAGTCATCTGATTTTTGATTTTTATTAAGTGATTCAAAATCAATATATTTATAACTAATTATATTTTCATATCTATCATAAACTTTTTTATTAAATGTATATTTTTTTAATATTCTTTCTCTTTCTACGAAATCTTTTAACATATAGAATATATATTTCTTTTCGTATTTAGAGTTACTATTAACATTTAAGAAAATATTAAATTCATCGGATGATTCAGTTAATAAATTTAATAATGAACGAGCATCCATTGTATACATTGTTCCATCTACTAAACAACGATGAGTATAATTGTTATATCTTAATTCGCATGATTTAGTATCAGATAATTTTGTAATAGATATTACATTTATTTGTTGTCTTATATCTAATTCAGAAGTACTAAATGATTGTGTTGCGAAAACAATATCTGCTCTTGAAACTTTATATGCATCTACTATTTTTCCTTTATCATTAATATATTTTATTTTAAGTGGATATCCATCATTTGCTTCTAAATTATTTAATAAATGTCTACATAACTCATCATTAGATAATATTTCTTTTAATAATGCTTTAGGTGCTTCAATAATTCCCTTAGGTGTATCTATTTGATCAAGGTTATCAATATAATTATGATATACTTTATCTGTTTTTGGAATAAGACTATCATCAAGCATTGTTGCATAAGTCTTACCATATAATTTTTCTAGTTCTTTTTTAGAATAAAACTCTTTCATGATAGTCCTCCTACTATGTCAATTATACCATTTTATTGCATAAAAAAAGTAAATTAGTTAGACTAATTTACATTGATATACACGATATTATTACAAAAATTATAAGAATAATAAATATTATCCAAGATGCTTTAGTAATAGTTAATGGTTTTATATCTTTATTTATTAATTTATCTGAATCTTTTCCTGATTCAATATATCTTAAGAATGGTGATTTATATTTAGATAAATCATCTTTTGATAATAAATAGAAACCTATAACTGAATCATAATCTATATATTGAATATTATTTGGAAGTTTTATTACAAATAATGTCATGAGTAAATCTCCAGTAGCTCCAGCTAAATTGAATATTGCAAGTATAGCTAATAAATCTATTCTAAATATATAAGATGGTATAAGAGCTAATAGTGTTAATACTACAGTTGGAGCTAAAAGTGAAATAATAATTGCTTTCTTTGAAATTCTTTCTTGGCACATAGCATATAAAACACCTTTTTCTAATGCTGCACCATATTTAACACTTCTCTTGTCTTTACAGAAACAAGAAAATGCTAATCCATGAATTATTTCATGAATCATTAAATATAGAAGCATTCCAATTAATAGTTTACCTACTCCATATTCAGTAAATTCAGTCGGTTTATAAGTAAATAATAAAAATATAAATCCAAGAACAAATAATACTACACTTAAAATATTTGCCCATATTAAATTTAATTCAAACTTATAATATTTCATATAATCACCTTATAAAAATAATAACATATTATCTATTCATATGCTATAATAAAACACCAGGTGATTTATATGCTATTAATAGATAAAACTGATAATTTTTATAAATCTTTGGATAATCATATTTTATCTATGGATGAAGTTAAATCATATATCTTTTATTTGGTTGATTATTTAGAAATAGGAAATTATGTAACTGATGTTGTATCACTTGATGGAACTGATTGTGGAAGATATTCATTTGATGAATTATTAATTAGAATTAATCTGCCTAGAATAATAATGATGGCCAATGTATATTTTGAAAAATGTCATATTGAAAAAGATAGAACTCTTTTTATTAATTTAAATATATTAGAATCTATATTACACGAAGTAGTGCATGGTATTCAAAATTGCAAAATACATGAAGAAGATTTAGCATATAACATATTATTTCTAAGAGAGATGCAATTAGCAGAATATATAAGTGATGAATTATATGATCAATACTACTTTTTCTTTTCGTATGAAAGAGATGCAATGATAACTTCTATAGAAAATATACTTCATATAATTGATTATAATTATAAAGATAAAGATAGAATATTTTCATATTTCTTAAATAACTTATATAAATATTTAGTATATGGTTATAGGGTTGGATATGATTCAATTACTAGTCCAGCAGAAATTATAAATGAAGAATTATTTAATTCACCTACACCTATTCTATCTAATATAGATATATATGATAGATTAAAACTTGGATATCAAATAAAACCTAAAAACTTAAGAAGTTTTAACAGAAAAAAGAACAGAAAAATATTAATGAAAAATAACTTGCTATAATAAATAAAAAATGCTATTATATATAGCACTTAAAGGGGAAATGGTTATGGGAAATATGGATGTTAATGATTACATCAATTTACTTACTAGTATAACTAAAATAGATAGACAAAGTGTTTATGTAATTGTTGTAAAAAATTTAAGTAAGTCAGCAATTGGAGAAATAACACCAAGTGAAGCATATATTAATATTTCCAATGAACTTACTAATATATCAAACAATAAAAAGAAACAATTAGTTGTTGAAAATGCATATTAAAAGATCCTTATTCAGGATCTTTTTTTAATTTCAACATTATTTGTTCAGCTTCTGCTCTTGTTTCTTCTATTATTTTGTAATCATTCTTTGGATATACAACTGTATAACTTGCTGTATCTTCTTGATATACTTTATAAATATCTTCCATATATAATTCTAATTGTTGTACTAATAAAGCAATATCAACAGCTAATAAACATGCATCATCTAAAGTATCATATTCTTTCTTTTTTTCACATTCAATTAAATAACTACTTAGAAAACTAATGAATTCTAAATAATCACTTATACCCATTAAATAATTATTTGATAAATCTGCAAATCTATCATCTACAATTGTTTCATATGAAGTTAAAACAAGTTTTAATTTAATATGAAACATTTGTAATTTTTTATGAATTAGCTTAAGTTTGTCACTTCTTAAATTTTTTCTAACTGATTTTGATAATACTTTCATTTTTGAATTATCAAAGTTGGGATTACCCTTCTTATGTTCATCAATAAAATAAATAACTTTATTTACTTCTTTTAATAATTCAGCATCCATATAATTCCTTCTTTAATCTAGATGCATTAGGTGATGTCATGAAGTCTAATAAGTTATCTTCATATTTTAATTTATATTCTTCATCATTAAACTTAACATAAATATCTTCATCTATTAAATTCATATATTTATTATCATATATCATCAATGTATCATGTCTATCTGGTTCTACTTCTTCTACAAAAGCATCTTCATCTATGTCACGACATAATGAATATACTTCAGCAATATCTGCGAATTCTAAATCAATAGTAGAATCGCTATATATCTTTTGAACCTTATCAAAAGAATATATTTGATGATCTTCTTCAATATAACTAATAGCATTCTCAGATGGTTCATAACATCTATTGGCTTTTATTAGTTTTATAAAGTATTCATTTCTTTTAAGAATAGTAGTATGAGTTTTATAATTTTTCATATCAATATATGTTTCAGATACTTTATCACCTGATTCATCTATTAAGAATAATTCATCTAATGATTTAATATATAACTTTTCTTCTCTACCATCTACATTAAAACCAATAAATTCATCTCCATCACGTTGAACTAGTGTTGGTTTTAATTCTTTTACATTTAATAAAGATTTTAAAATAAATTCTAAATTATATTTTTTTATTAATATTCTATAAAGTTTCTTTGTTTCCATATATTGCCCTCTCAATAATGTAAACTATTATATCATAAATAATAAAAAATGATATAATTAATTTAGAATGAAGGTGATTAGTATAGAAGATTATATATATGATTTTTTAGATTATATAAGAGTTGAAAGAAACTATTCTGATTATACTGAATCATCTTATGAAACAGATTTAGATAATTATAATAAATATATTAAATCTAAAAGAATCAATTTTAAAAATATAACATATAAACAAATTACTTTATATACTAAATATCTAAAAGAAGAAATGAATTTAAATAGTACATCTGTTAATAGACATCTATCTGCTTTAAGAAGTTTTTATAATTATTTAGTATTAAAAGGAATATGTATATCTAATCCATTTAAAATGGTAAGTTCATTAAAGAAGCCATTGATGTTACCAAATTTTATGAAATACTCAGAATTTGAACAAATGATTAATTCTTGTGATGATACACCTTTAGGTATAAGAAATAGATGTTTATTAGAACTATTATTAGCAACTGGTGCTAGAATTGGTGAAATAATAAAAATAGAAGTTAAGGATATTAATTTTTCCAATAATGAAATTAAAGTATTAGGTAAAGGTAATAAAGAAAGAATTGTTTATTTTAATGATCATACACACGAAGCATTAAAAGAATATATAAATGGACCAAGAGATGAATTATTAAATGGTAATTCATCAAATAGATTATTTATTAATCATATAGGCGGAGATTTAACTACAAGAGGTGTAAGAGATATAATTGATAAAATAATATTAAAGAGTTCAGTTAATACTAAAGTTACTCCACATACATTTAGACATACATTTGCCACTATGCTATTAAATGAAGGATGTGATTTAAAATCAGTTCAAGAATTATTAGGTCATGCTAATTTATCAACTACTAGTATTTATACACATGTTACTAATGATAGAATAAAAGATATTTATTTACATACTCATCCAAGAGCAAAAAAATAAGAGACTTAAAAAAGTCTCTTTTTTTTATTATAAGAATAATCCGAAAATTCTATATAAAAGTCTGATATATCTTAACCACATATTTTTATCTCCTTTCTAGCCCTCTCACTTTATATATACACGGTCCACCCCTCAAATTACTCGAAATTTATCAAATTTTTTTTGAAAAAAATTTTTTTATAAAAATTTTGAGAAAAAACAAGTAAAATGATATACCTTCCGTGTATATATAAAGTGAAGGGAGGAAAAAATATGAAAAAGAAATTAGAAGTTATTCAGGAAGAAATATCTGACTGTGGTGTATCTTGTTTATTATCTATTATTAGATACTATGATGGAGATACATCATTAGAAAATCTAAGAATTTCTTCTTTAACATCAAAAGATGGTGTTAATATGTTTAATTTAATAGAATGTGCTAAAGAGTATGGATTTGATGCTAAAGGTATTAAAGAATATAATTTATCTAATTTAAATTTACCTTGTATATTACATATAAAAATAAATAATGCCCTTTCTCATTTTATATGTTTATATGAAATAAATAATGATATAGCTACAGTTATGGATCCGGCATGTGGATTCAAAAAAGTTCATATTAAAGATTTATTAAATACTTATACTGGATATTCTATTCAATTAATACCAAGAATAAAACTTGTTAAAGAAAACTCACATAATACCCTGAAAGATATTATTATCAAAGAATTAATAAATAATAAAAAATATTTAATTATAATTTTATTATTAAATATTTTGTTCATCTTACTATCTATTTTAAATTCTACTTATATTGAATTTATATCTAAGTACAAAAATATATATATTATTTTATTATTCTTTAGTATTAATATTATTACTACTATAGTAAATTATTATATAAAAATATTTTCTATTAACATAAGTAATATAATTGGTAAAAAACTACTTTCTAATTTTTTTAATTATATTTTCAGACTTCCTTTAAAATATATACATTTAAAATCATCTGGAGAAATTATTAAAAGAGTTCATGATATGGAAAATATCAAAGATGTATTATCTAATTTTATTATTAATACTATACTTAATATAATTGTTATATTTATTGTTTTTATAATATTGGAAATGGTTTATATAAAATTAATTTATCTTATATTTTTATTTATATTTATAATATTATGTCTTACTTATTATTCATATAGAAATATTAATAAAAGTATTAATAATACTATTATAGATAATACAGATTATGAAACTAATCTTGTTGATTACATGAATGGATTAACAAGTATATTACATTCTAATTCAAATAAATATATGTTTAATAATTTAAATGAATCTATGTATAAATCTTTAGATAGTAATTTTTCATTTAATAAATATATTTCTAAATGTGAATTGATCAAAGATACATTTTCTAATTCATTCTTATTTATAATAAATTCAATTTTATTTGTTGATATATTAAATAATGCCCTTGATATAAATAAATTTATTATAATTAATTATTTATTAAATATTATTCAATCATCTTTAGAAACTATTACTAACTATATTCCTTCAATGTTATATATAAGAAATATAATAAGAAAGATAAATGAGTTTTATTTAATTAAACAAGAAGATTTAGGTAAAGAAAAATTCATACATGGTGATATTAAGATAACTAATCTGTCCTTTAGTTATAACAAATATAAAAATATTTTAAATAATAAAAACATATACATTAAGAAAGGAGATAAGATTATTTTAAAAGGAGAATCAGGATGTGGTAAATCTACTTTATGTAAATTATTAAATAAAGAATATGAATATAAAGGTAGTATAAAAATACATGATAAAGAATTGTCTAATATTGATTTAAATAGTTTAAGAAATAATATTATATATTCTTCTCAAGATGAATATATCTTTAATGGAACAATTAAAGATAATATAACATTAGGCTTAAAAATAGATGATCATGAATTTAATAAAGTTGCTAAAATTTGTATGTTAAATAGGATTATAAAAAATAGACCTTTCAAATATGATACGTTTCTTTTTGGTGGAGGTGGAGACTTATCAGGTGGAGAAAGAAATTTGATAATTCTAGCAAGAGCATTAATAAGAAATAGTAAAATATTAATCCTTGACGAAACTATGAAAGAGCTTAATGATGAAGTAGAAAATAAAGTTTTAAACAATATATTTAAATCTTATAAAGATACTACTATTATTTATGTTAGTCATAAAAATAAAAAAGAATATTTCAAAAGATGTATATATGTATAGGAAAGGAGATAAAAATGGAATTAAGTAAAAATGAACTTGTAGATATAACTGGCGGTGCTTTTAAATATGGAATTGCTATCGGTATAGGTGCTGTTATAACATTTTTAATAGGTGTTATAGACGGCTACTTAAGACCATTAAAATGTAATAGCTAATGGAAATAGAAAAAAAAGAATTAATTACAATTAATGGTGGTGCATATTCAATTGGTACTGTAATAAATTCAATTACTAAAATAATTAATACAGTTTTAGAATTAGGAAGAACTGTTGGTAGTACATTTAGATATGCTAAAAACAAATATATGTGCAGGTAATAAAAAAAGGCAACTCAATTGTTGCCTTTTTATCTTCTCTTTGGAGCATCAGTAGTTGTAGATTCTAAATTTGTTGACTTTGTCAAATCAATTAATCCATCTACTCCATGTCGTCTATAATTAATAATTTTTTGATATGTTTCTTTATATTTTTCTTCTCTTGTTTTTCTTTGAAGTATTTTTGGTACTACTTCTTCTACATGTTGTTGCAAACCTAAATCATCCAATTTTTTCTTGTTTTTTATATTGATGAAACAGTCTATCTTACGTGAAAAAGATTTTATATTATAAGATTGAACAGCTTTTATTAATGCGTCCATTTGCTTTTTACGGGCACATCCTAAAAATCCATTTCTATCATATATTTCATATATCATGGACATATTGTTATAAATTTCAGCTCTATCTTCTACAGTCAAATCATCAATTGGAAAAGAAGTAATTTTATCAATTATTGATTCTTTTTTATTAACAAATTCATAAACATCTTCATCAGATATCTGTGTATTGTTTTTATTTTCTAAATATCTTTTAACAATTATAAATTGAATGTTACCAATAAAGTTGATTAATAAACCTCTATTTTCCAATGCTATAATTGCGTTGTATCCATCACCTGTTTTATAATCAATATTATACTTTTTTATACAATTATGTATATATTCATCAAAATCATCATATTCAACAAATTGAGCTGCTATATCAGCAGCAGATCTTATAAATTCTTTTGGTACTTGCATAATATCACTCCTTGCATCTTTGTTAAAGATAACACAAAAAATAATTATATGAGCATATCTATTGCATAAAACTGTAAACTATACTATTAAAATCTCTCATTTTTTATTTGATTATATATCTATTATTTGTTATAATTAATTACGTACCTAGGGGTGTAGTTCATCGGTAGAATGATGGTCTCCAAAACCACAGAGGAGGGTTCGATTCCTTCCACCCCTGCCATTAGTACTTACTGCTCTAACTTTTATAGTTAAGAGCTTTAAATACATAAAATATGATCACTAGAAAGGTGGTCATATTTTTTTATGTTACAAATTAAAAAGCATAAACTTGATTATGATGATGGTATCAAGAATAGATTAGATTTTATTTGTAAGTATGTTAATGTTAAGCCTAAATATGTACAAGGCAACCTTATTAATATAAAAAGAACTAATCTTAATTATGTAGAACCACATCGTATGATAGTAAATAACCATGTCTTTCTATTTTTCAATTATGGAAAAGAGGTTTATCATTTTAACCTTAATAATCCAATTGAATTAAAAGACTTGGAAAATTTCTTAAAAACAATCAAATAACTACCGCATATTGACAAATTATTTAAAAGTGCTAGAATAAATAACCAATAAATGACAAGCAGTATCCGTCTTTTATTAGAAAGTAGGTACACATATGGTCAGAAGCAATAAACAATTTATTATTTTAGTTATTAAGGAGTCAAGGGTAGTAGTTTATGACTAGTATCTTTGACTCCCTTTTTTGTAGGAAGGTAGTGATACTATGAATGATAATGGTATTAAAAATGTAGGTATCTATTTAAGAGTATCAACTGAAGATCAAGCAAGAGAAGGATTTAGTTTACCAGAACAAAGAGAAAGATTAACTAAAGAATGTGAATTAAGAGGTTATACAATTATTGATTATTACCAAGATGCTGGTATAAGTGCAAAAACTGGTAATCATAGACCTGAATTTGAAAGAATGATTGAAGATGCAAAGAATAAAAGGATAGATACGATATATGCGATAAAACTTGATAGAATATCGAGAAGTATTTATGACATGGAAAAGATAATGAAGTTCTGTGAAGAATATAATATTAAAATTGTTTGCTTATATGATGACTATAATACTGCTACTGCAAATGGAAAAATGGTAGCAAGAATAATGATGAGTGTATCTCAAAACGAAATTGAAAGAACAAGCGAAAGAACTAAAATAGGAATGGACGGAGCTTTAAAGGCTGGACATATACCAGGTAAAGTTCCATGTGGATATAAGAAAAACGGAAAGAATTTAGAAGTTGATCCAATTTCTAGTATTTTAGTAAAAGAAATATTTGATTTATACTCTAAAGGTAATTCATATTTTGTTATTAGTGAGAAACTTAATAAAGAAAAAGCTTTAGGTAAAGCTAATTGGTTTGATGGTACAATAAGAAAAATGATTATGAATCCAATTTATATGGGTGATTATATTGCAAGAAGAGGACAACCTACTGAAAAGTATTATGAGAATGTTGTTCCAGCAATTATTGATAAAGAACTCTGGCACTGGTGTCAGGTACAAGCACCAAAGAATATGAAACATTATTGTAGAAAAGAAGATTATTTATTCTTACAAAAATTAACCTGTCCTAAATGTGGAAAAATTATGGGTGGTAAAGCTACAAGAAAAAGAAATGGTAGTATCTATTATTACTATCAATGTAAGGATTGTAAAAACTACATAAGAGAAGATTTAATCGAAAAGCAAGTTAAAGATATTATGAATGATTTTTATGAATATGATGCTTTAATTAATAACTACTACTATCCTCTTATGAGAAATAAATTAAATAATCCAGAAAAAGATTATGAGAAAACTTTAAAAGAACTTTATAAAAAACAAGATAGAATTAGACAAGCATATATTAATGGTGCATTTGAATTAGAAATATTTAATATGGAAAAAGATAAAATAGATCATGACATTAAATTGGTTCAACAACTATTAGAAGAATCTAAAACTCTAAATAAAACTTCATTTAGTAAAGTAGATATATTAGTTAGAAGAGATATAAACTATATTAATAAAGTTAAGTTTCCAGCTCTATATAATTCTTTTGCACATAATTGGTCAAATTCTACAAGAGATAGAAAACAAAATCTAGTATTATCTTATATTGATAATATTAAACTAAAACAAGTTGGTAGAAAAGTAGTTGTTGATGTTATTAACTTTAGAGATACAATAATGACCGACTTTAAGAAATTGATTGAAGAAGGATTTATGGATTGGGCAGTTTTAAGAAATACTGATGTATCTGATAAATACTTTAGATGTAGTAATACTTTAAATATTGAAGAATTAAGAAGATATATAACATTAATTAACGAATATTATGATGTTCGAGTATTTGAAGGAACATTTGATGAACTTACTGGATTAGTAAACTTCAAAATGGATCCATACTATGAATTATTAAGAATATCTAGAAAGAATAAAAATAGAGCAACTAATGTTCCTATTTATGTATATGGCTATCATAAAGCAAATAATAGATTTAAAGAAATAGATAAGAATCTAACTGATAGTGAGTTGTTCTTAAAAGCTGCTTTTATACAACAAATTAGTGATGGTAAAATGTTAGTAAAAGAAGATGTTCAAGGATTATTAGATAGTCCACAAGAAGAAAGTATCAATTGGAGAAGAATATTAGAATAGTCCATCATTTCGACCATAACAAATCCTTATAATATAAGGGTTTGCTATATAAAACCGTCCATCTTTATGGATCAATTTTGCAAGTGCAAAATAAGTTTGTCCCTATTAAATACCTAGAGTTTATCTAGGTTTTAATACTTTTAGGGGACAATCTCTTATGCTCTTGTTTTTTTGTGAGCAAAAAATATAGAAATTATGGTCGAAATCCGTCCATAATCGTCCATAATCTTGGATATAAAAAAACCAACATTATTGTTGGTTTTCATCATCTTTTTTAGTTGAATCAAATACATATGTAGCAGCATCTTTAAATCTATCAACATTTGGATCATATTTAGGTGTAGTATCAGATTGATTTGGAAGTTCAATTTCTTGAATTGGTTTTGACATATCAGATAATGCTTCTTCTAACTCATCTTTTTTCACTTCAGCTTGTTTTGGTTCACTTGAATTAAATACCATATCCAACTTTTCTTTTATTTGGTCTTTACTAAATGGTTTAGCAATATAATCTATAAATCCTTCACCAATATATTTTTCTTTAGCTCCTGCAACTGCATCGGCTGTTAAAGCTATTGTTGGAATATTGAAGTTAGGTTTTTCTTTTAATTTAGCTATTGCTGTTTCACCACTCATATTAGGCATCATTATATCCATTAAGATTAAATCATATTCATTACCATTAACAACTTTATCTAAACATTCTTGCCCATCATAACATTCTTCAATTTCAAAATTGAAATCTTGTAATGCTCTACGAGCAACTTTAATATTTAATTTATTATCATCAACTATCAATATTTTCTTTCCATCAAAATTACTTGATATATTTTGTTCTACAGTAGTTATAGGAATATTAATTTGGCTTTGCTCTTTCACTGGTGCTTCACTCATGGCTTGTTTAATTGGAGCAATATTAATTTGGATTGTTTGATCAGGATTAACCATTTGACTAATCTTTTGTGGAATTTGAACTACAAACATAGAACCTTTACCAAATTGAGATTGAACATTTATTTTACCACCCATCATTTCGACAAGTGCTTTAGTTATAGCAAGTCCTAATCCTGTACCTTCTGTTGTAGTATTTTTTTCTACATCTAATCTATCAAATTTTGTAAATAATCTATTAATATGTTCAGCTTTAATTCCTTTACCAGTATCTCTTACACTGATAATCAAATTACTTATATTATCTTTATTAATACATTTAGCACTTAATTCAATTTCACCTTGTTCTGTATATTTGATTGCATTAGTAAGTAAATTATTAACTATTTCTTTAATATGAGTTTTATCACCAATTAGTTCATATGGAATATCAGGTGCTAAATTAATTTTAAAGTTAATATTCTTTTCACCAATTCTTGTTGCATCAATTTTTGCAAGGTTTTCGATTTCTTCTTTAAAATTATATTTAACCTCAGTAATTTCCATTTTATTACTTTCTATTTTGTTTATATCTAAGATGTTACCAACTATTTCCAGCAATGTTTTTGAAGCTTCCATGATATAGTCTGCATCTTCTACTATTTCGGGTGCAACTGTATCTTTATGACTTTGAATGTCTTCACTAAATCCAACAATTGCATTAAGTGGTGTTCTTATTTCATGACTCATACTTGATAAGAAATCAGACTTAGCATTATTTGCTCTTTCAGCTTGATCTTTAGCAAGTTCCATTTGTCTTAACATTTTAACATCTGGATTTTCAATTGTATGGTACATTAATGAAACTACAAGTGTTTCCATAGAAGTCATCAATAGCATAGCTGGATATTTAAATTGAATCATTGTTGCTACTGCTCCAATTGCTAAGAATACAAATAATGGCAAATATTTTTTATCCTTTAATTTTTTGATATTAATAATCATATTAAAGAACCAAATCATCATTGATATAGCTGCTGCTAAATATACAAAATAAACAGCTGGGCCGTATGTATAAGCAACAATATTGTTGTCATTATAAATATTCATTGGTAAAAAATAAATAAATGGTATTTCTAATAATACAATTATTAATGTTGCAATAAATACATTTTTAAAAAATTTGTTAATATCTCTATCTTCGTATTTAGATTTATAAGATATTACTGCTATATAGTCAGTAAATGTTGCGATAAAAAAGCACAAATAAAATAAATATGTTCTTAATACAAAATTACTGGCAAAAGGTGTTTCATCAATGCTTCTGATAAAAAAATAGCATAATATTTCTACTATTAGTCCAATAAAATTGGATATAATTAAAATCTTGTATAATTTGTTTTCAATATTGTCTATTCTTTGTTTAGAAAAATAAATAAACATAATTAATAAACTAAAGAAAAAACAACAGACCGGAAAATAAATACCACTAGTAAATATAAACACATCCAAAAGTTAACACGCACGCACTA
>JAEENX010000007.1 GCA_016283935.1 Bacilli bacterium | reverse complement strand
AATATGGTATGTCTGATTTAGGACCTATCCAATTAGAAGAAAAGAGTGAAGGTGTATTCTTAGGTAGAGATTATAATAAAAATAGAGATTTCTCTGATGCTGTTGCATTAGAAATCGATAGAGAAGTTAAAAAGATTATCGATGGATGTATGGTTGAAACTAAGAAAATCTTAAAGAAAAATGAAAAATTAGTTTGGGCTATATCTGATGCCTTAATGGAAAGAGAAACAATTACTAAAGAAGAAATTGAAGAATTAGTAGAAACTGGTCATATAACTGATAAAGAAAATGATTCTTTAAAAAAATTAAAAGATTTAGCTAAAGAAGCAGGTATTAAAGGTTATACTAAAATGACTAAAGAAGAATTAGAAAAAGCCTTAAACGGTGAAAAAGAAGAAAAGAAAGAAGATTAGTAGAATCTTCTTTTTCTTTTTGATATAATCATTCTAGAGGTGTAATAGATATGAAAAGAATTAAAGCTAATAATTCTACATCATCATTTATTTTATTATTTTTATTCTTTTTAATAGCTATTATATTTATGCTGATTTTTCTACATATTTTATCTATTAAAAGAAATATAGAAGAAACAAGTGATATCGAAGTTACTTCTAAAGTAACTACTTCTGAAACTACTACTGTTAAAACTACAACAGAAAAAGTTGAAGTAAGTTTCGAAGCATCTTTAGAAAAAATACTTAAAGGTACTGAATTAGAAAAGAAATATGATGTAGAAGTTGGTTATAATGATGCAATATTTAATTTTAAATGTGCAACATATGATGAAGAAAATAAAGTATGTGAAAGTGGATCAGCTTTAATGACTATTGATGATATCACATATAATTTATATACATTTGCATCTAGTACATATGATTATTCGATTAGACCAAACGATTATTACATTATTGTTCAAGATGAATATGTTATTTTATCAATGAATAAAGCAGGAATTGAACCAGGAATAATGAAAATATATAATAGAAAAGGTAAAAATCTTAAAGATGTTAGAAACTATATATCTGGTTATTTAAGTGGTAATAATATTACTAATATGAAGTATCCTGAGTATAGTGATAAAAAACTATCTGTATACTATTGTAATAAAAATAAAGTGTATAAAACTGTACTTGATTTCAACAATGATTTTGCTGTTTTAAGTGATGAAATTATAAATGATGTTACATGTTATTAAAAGAGTATTATTACTCTTTTTTTTCGTTTATTTTTATATAATATAATGGTATAATTTTATATGAAGACAAAATTTATGAAGGCAGTGATTTTATATGGCTAAAGTTATATCATTAGTTAATCAAAAAGGTGGAGTAGGCAAGACAACAAGCAGTATAAATTTAGCTGCTGCATTGGGTAAATTAGGCAAAAAGACTCTACTTGTAGACTTAGACCCTCAAGGTAATACTTCTACAGGTCTAGGTGTTAATAAGAGTGATATCACTGCTAGTGTATATGAATGTCTAAATGGTGAAGCAGAACCACATAAAGCAGTTATTAAAACTAGATTTACAAATTTATATTTAATGCCTGCTACTATTAATTTAGCTGGTATTGATATTGAATTAGTTACTAAACAATCTCAAGATAGATCATTTAATATGAGTGCACAATTAACTAAAATATTAGATCCTTTAAGAAAGGAATTTGATTATATTATAATTGATTGTCCACCATCATTAGGATTATTAACTACTAACTCTTTAGTAGCATCTGATTCAGTTATAATTCCAGTTCAATGTGAATTCTTTGCATTAGATGGTATAACTCAATTATTAGAAACTATAATCCAAACACAAACTAAATTAAATCCTAGATTACAAATTGAAGGTGTTCTATTAACAATGTTAGACCCTAGAACAAATTTAGGATTAGAAGTTGTTGAAGAAGTTAGAGGATTCTTTAAAGAATATACTTTTGATACAATTATTCCACGTTTAGTTAGATTCGTTGAAGCTCCATCACATGGAGAACCTATCAATGAATATGATCCAACTAGTAGAGCTGCAGAAGCTTATAATAACTTAGCTAAGGAGGTTATTGAAAGAGATGGAAGAAAATAAAAAAAGAAAAGCATTAGGTAAAGGATTAGAAGCACTTTTTAGCAGTGAACAATTAGACTTAACTGATATTAAAGATATTAATACTTTTGAGAAAACTATTGTTGAAAGTACTCCTGAAAATGAAATTGTAATGATTCCATTAGATGAAATCAGAAGTAATCCTTATCAACCTAGATTACACTTTGATGAAGATGCATTAAATGAACTTGCCGAATCAATTAAAGATCATGGTGTATTAGAACCAATTATTGTTAAAAAAAGTATTAAAGGATATGAATTAGTTGCTGGTGAAAGGAGAACTAAAGCTTCAAAAATAGCTGGTAAAGTTACTATTCCAGCAATCATCAAAGATTTTAATGATGAAGAAATGATGGAAATAGCTATCCTTGAAAATATACAAAGAGAAGATTTAAGTCCAATAGAAGAAGCTAAAGCTTATAAAAACTTCATGGAAAAGATGAATCTTACTCAAGAAGAAGTAGCTTCTAGATTTAATAAATCAAGAAGTTATGTAACAAATATTTTAGGTTTATTAAAATTACCTGAAAAAGTACAAAGAGATGTAACTAATAAAAAGATTTCTATGTCTCATGCTAGAGTTTTATCTAAGATTGAAGATGAAGAAAAAATTCTTGAATTAGTTGATGATATTAAAAATAATGGTATAAGTGTTCATGAATTAGAAGTTTTATCAAGTGAAGATAAAACAATTAAGAAAAAGAACCCAATTAAAAAGAATAATGAGTTTAATGTAAGACATAAGATATATGAGAAAGCTTTAAGAGATGCAACTGGAAATAAAGCTACTATAAGTGGTAATAAAGTAGTTATTCCATTTGATTCTGATAAAGACTTAGATCGCATCATGGAGATACTTAATATCGAAGTAGGTGAATAAAATGTTTAAATTATTAGAAGTATTAACTTCTACTGGGATGCCTGTAGCTGAAAATATAACTGACGAGATTTCTACAACTACTACAACTTTAAGTCCAAGTGCTGAAAGAATTTCAGAAATTGCTAATAAGAGTGAAGAAGTAGTTAATAATGTTGTTGAATCTAATCCAATTACATCTTTCATAAAAGAAGTTGTTACTTCTCCTCAGTTTTATGTACCAGTAGTAACTATTATTGCTGCATTTATAATTTTTCGTATAGCTAAAAAATGTATTGATAAAAGAGTAAAAAAGAATGCTTCTAGTATTACATTAAAAAGAAGAAATACTGTTTATATTTTAGCAGGTAATATTATTAAATATGTAGTTACCTTAATAGCTGTTATAGTTTGTTTATCAGCTTGGGGATTAGATGTAACTAGCTTACTTGCTGGTTTAGGAATAGCTGGTGCTATTGCTGGTTTAGCATTACAAGATGCTTTAAAAGATATTATAAGTGGTATTTCAATTATATTTGAAAACTTCTTTGTAATTGGAGATTTAGTTAAATATAATGATTTTGAAGGTCATGTAATTGAATTTGGTTTAAAGTCTACTAAGATTCAAGGATATGATGGAACAGTATTTATTGTTTCTAATAGAAATATTGGAGAAATAAAGAATTTAAGTTATAAAGATTCTAATACATTTATTGAATTACCTGTTGCTTATGAATCTAATGAAGAAGAAGTAATTCGTGTAATTAAAGAAGTGTTAGAGAAAATTAGTGAATGGAAAATATCAACTGCTAAAGGTGAATATTTAGGTGTTAATAATTTAAATAGTTCATCTGTAGATTATTATGTTGTTGTTCATTCTAATAGTGAAGATAAATTTGCTATTAGAAGAAAAGCATTAAGTGAATTTAAAAAAGCATTTGATAAGAATAAGATAAAGATTCCATATACTCAAATTGAGGTGTATAATCATGGAAAAAAATAATATTAATATAAATGATAAAGTAATGATGAAAAAGCCACATGCATGTGGAGAAAATAAATGGATTGTAACAAGAGTAGGTGTTGATATCAAAATTAAATGTCTTAATTGTGGACATGAAGTTATGATTGATAGATTAGAATTTTTAAAGAAAGTTAAGGGTGTTATCAATGAAGAAGTTTAAAAGATCTGATAAAGTAATTTTGCATCCAATGATGACATTCATTCTATTAACTACTATTGTTGTAATTGCAAGTGGAATATTAGATTTATTTGGTGCTTCAGTTACTTATTCAAGTATTAATTCTAGAACTGGTAATTTTACTTCTACATTAATTACTGTAGATTCATTATTTAGTTTAAGTGGTATTAAATACATATTTAGTACAACAGTAAAAAACTTTGCTGACTTTGCTCCATTAAGTTCATTACTTATTGCTTTAATCGGTATTGGTATAATGGATAGAAGTGGTTTCTTAGATACAACATTCTTTGTGTTTACTAAGAAATTAAATAAAACATTTGTTACTTTCTTATTAGTTGTGTTATGTTTACTTTCTTCTATAACTGGAGATTTAACATTTGTTATTTGGATTCCATTAAGTGCTTTATTATTTAAGTATGGTAAAAGAAATCCAATGGCTGGTATTGTTACAGCTTTTGCGTCAATATGTATTGGATATGGAATAAGCATTGGTATGAGTAGTATTGATTCTACTTTAACAAGTATGACTGAATTATCAGCAAGTTCTATTACTAGAAATTATGCTATTAATACACATTGTTATTTATGGATAATGATTGCTGCTTTAATATTTGCTTCAATTATTATTACATATATTACTGAAAGAATTATTGTTCCTAAATTAGGGCCTTATAAAGATGAAGAAGAAATAGTAGAAGATAAAGAAAAACTTACTAGAAAAGAAAAAAGAGGTTTATTATTTGCCGCTATTGGATGTACTATCTATATGATATTCTTCATTTGGAATATTATTCCAAATGTTCCATTTGGTGGAAATTTATTAAATTATAGAGAAACAAGATATATTGATATGTTATTTGGTGCTGATTCATTCTTCGCTGATGGATATGTATTCGTTATAACATCATTATTCTTTATAGCTGGTTTCTTATATGGATTAGGATCTAAGAATATTGAAAATCACAGAGATGTAGCTGATTATTTAGGACATTCATTAGATGAAATTGGTAAAGTAATTATGTTATTATTCTTTGGTAGTTTATTTATATCATTATTAAGATATTCAAAGATTGGTGATTTATTAACTGGTTTATTTGCTAATGTATTAGTTAATGTTGGAATAGGTGGTATACCACTTCTAATAATAGTATTCTTTATTAGTTTTATTAGTACACCTTTATTACCATCATTTGCTGCAAGATGGAATATCTTAAACAATTCAATTGTACCTTTAATGATGACTGCAGGATTTAGTCCTGAATTTGCTCAATTAACATTCACTAGTGCAAGTAGTATAGGTTATGCACTTACACCTGCAATGGCATACTTTGTAATATATGTTGCATATATGGAAAAGTATGGTAAAAAAGATGTTGGTACAGTTAAATGTATTAGATTAATGTATCCATATGCTATATCAATGGCTATTGTATGGATAGCATTATTAATCCTTTGGTATCTAGTTGGATTACCATTAGGAATAAGTGCTGTTTCAGTTTTATAAAAACGAGTTATTACTCGTTTTTTTATTATTTTTTCACACATTTACGTAAAATGTATGTTATAATTATTGTAGTGTTAGAAGGAGGAAATGGTTATGAAAAGAGTATTTAAAGTATTACTTGTATTATTAGTAGCTTTAATGCCTTTTGTTGCTGTTAGTGCAAAGTCAACTAAGACTACAACAACAACTGCAGCTAAGCTTGAAGGAAAGAAGGTAAACTTCTATGTGTTCCATGGTAATGGATGCTCACATTGTGCTGATTTACTTACTTTTTTATCTGAATTAGATAAAGATCCTGAATATAATTATATGTATGACTTAGTTAAATATGAAGTTTGGTATAATGCTGAAAATAAAGCATTAATGACAAACGTATTTAAATATTTTGGTGTTACTGATGAAAATAAAATTGGTGTTCCACTTTATGTAATTGGTGAAGAACATTTCAATGGATTCCCAAATCCTGAATCATCACCAGAAGGTTATGCAACTGCAATTCAAGAAATTAAAGATGCATTAAAGAAAGCTTATACTAATCCAGACTATAAAGATATAGTTGCTGGTATTGGTTCTGGTTCAATTGATCCAGATGATTCAAAAGCTAACGAAGCTAAAACTACAAATAATATTATTGGTTATGTAATAATTGGTTTAGTAGTTATTATTGTTATTGCTATTATCTTTGGTAGACATAATTCAGATGTTTATTATCCAACTGAAGATGAAGAAGAAGATGATGATGAAGCAGTAACAGTAGAAGAACCAAAGAAAGAAGAAGTTGTTAAAGTAACTGCTAAGAAAGTACCTGTTAAGAAAACAGCTACTAAGAAAGCTTCTACTAAAACAACTACTAAGAAAAAAACAACAAAGACTACATCAACAAAGAAAACAACTAAAACAAACACAAAGAAAAAATAGAGCTTAAATAAAGCTCTTTTTTTATGCATAAAAAAATGAGGCATTGCCTCTTTATAAAGATAATACATAAGATGCCAGCTGAATGATATTACTCCGGCATCCTATGTATGTATTAGATAGGAAGATGATAAATTTTTATCAAAAACAGAGAGAATGAAATGATTGATAAATAGACTCATTTCATCTTGTAATATCATAACAAATGGATATATAACCTATAACCCCTTTTGCTGATTTAGTATATTACTACTTTATTATTATTTTGTCAAATTATTTCATTTATAATAATTAATTAAAATAATTAATATATTTAATGATACAATTAATGTAGGTGATAATATGGAGGATAAATTCAAATTAGATAAATTAAATATATATTTACTTGTAGTAACTGTAATTGTATTTATTATTTTAGTTGTTACAATTGTAAGATTAGCTCAAAGTAATAAGATTAAAGATACTGAATTACCAAGATTGGAAACAACAGCTGGTAATACATCTACTCAGTTTACTACAACAACAACTGAGGCTACCACTACAACAACAACGACAACAACAATTCCTACAAATTTAAGTAGTCCATATTATTCAGTTGATTTAAATATATTTACTGAAGATATTTACAAAAATAATAATGTTGATAATGAAACAGCTAAACAAATTGTTGAAGGTTTTATTAAATATGCTAATGCATTATTTGATACAAATGATTATAGTGTGTTTAATACTGATTTAATTAATAAAGTAGCTAAAGATGGAGAATTAGATAAGATTGTTGAAAATGGTATAGTTTATTGTGAATTATATAATATGTTACCTTATTTGGATAAATTATTTAATGATCATAGACCTAATAGAATATATACTAAATATAATAATAAAGATATTATTATTTTAAGGAATGATAGATATTATAGAATGATTACTGATATTGATTATAATTATGAAATTAATTCTATAACTGTTACCAAAATAGATGATAAGAGAATTGATGCTTCTATATCATTTAAATTAAATAATCAAAATAGATATAAAAGAGCTGAAATAACTTTAAAATTTATAGATCGTTGGTATATAGATAAATACGAATATCCAATGTAATAGGAGGGTTATATGTATCCAGAGAATAAACTATTAAGTGCTGTATTAGGTGTAATTATATTCCTAATGCTTATAGCTATTATTTTTATGAATTATGTTATTAATAACAATAAAAAAGCTATAACATTCTTTAAAGTAGAAGAGTTTAGTAATATTTCATATAGTAATAAAGATAATTGTAAATTTGAAATAAAAAAAGATAAAATATATTTAACTATTAATAATGAAACAATTTTAGATGGTGATTCTTTTGAATTAGATTCTACTTCAGGAGAAATTAAAACAAGTAAATTAGATAAAGATTTATATGTTAGAAGTGTAGGTAGAACAAATATTACTTTATGGTATAAATATAAAGTATATGTATTTGATAAAGATACTATTGCAAATTAAAAGAAGGTTTTAAACCTTCTTTTTTTATTCATCTAAAGTTGGAACATCAGGTGTTACTGTTATATTCTCTGTTGTTGTTTTTTCTTCAGTAGTAGTATCTTCTTCACTTGTGTTTGAAATAGTAGTTGTTGAAGTAGTTACTTCCCTGTTTGAATATTGAACACTGAATATAATACTCTTGGTATCTTTTACTAATCTTCCTTTAGCAACACTTTGAGTTACTATTGTTCCATCAGAATAATCTGCTGAATATAATTCACTGTCTGAGTATACTGAATTCTTTATAACTTGAATATTTCTTGCTTCACACCAAGCTTTAGCTTCTTCATAATCAGTTCCTACGAAGTTTTTTATTGTTTCAAGTTGTTCTTGTGCATAGTATTTTTCACCAATTAATTTAACTTCATATGGCTTATTTGCTGAGAAGCTAAATGTTTTAATTGGAGATGTTTTTTCAAGTTCTAGATTAACTTTTAAAGCTTTAACTATTTCTGCTAATGATTGTTCATAGTATTGGAATGTATAAACATTTTGTCCTAGATTATCTACGTACATCGTTAATCCATATCCTGTTAAATATGTTTTTTGGATATTTACTAATTGTCCATCATTTGCATCAGCAATAGATGATTTAAATACATTATATAAGTTTAACATTTCTTTAGTCGACATGTTTGTTGCTATGTTATTTGATACAGCATCTAATACTCTATAGAAGTCATTTACACTTGTTAATGTTTTAACTCTATTAGCCATAGCTTCTACAACTAATTGTTGCATTTGTACTCTTTGGAAGTCCCCAGTTGGATAAGTTTTTCTGTGTCTTGCAAATGCTAAGGCTTTTTCACCATCCATATGTTGATATCCTGATTTAATACATTGTAGATCTTTAGGTGCAAATGAACGTTTACTATTTTGTTCACAGAAGTCTACTTTTTCAGGTACTGTTATATCAACACCACCTAAAGCATTTACTAAATCAACTACACCTTTGAAATCTACTTTTACATAATAATCTATTTTAATACCAGTAAGGTTTTGTACTGTATCAATTATACATTTATTACCATATGCTGCAGATGAGTTAATCTTTGATGAACTCTTAATACAAGCAATTGGTACATATGTATCTCTTGGAATACTAAATACTGTTGCATTTAATGTATGAGGATTAAATGTAATAAGCATTAATGTATCTCCGTTGAATGCTGCATTTGCATTAAGTTTATCTGATGTTGAATCAACACCCATTAGAAGTATTGTAAATGGTTCAGTAACTGATCCACTTGCTTCAATGGTTTCTTGATTTTCCATTTCTTTAGAATATTCTTTAGCTACTTTAACATCTGTTTGAATATTTTCGTATGCTTCATATCCTTCATATACTATTACATAGTTTGAAGTAACAAACATACCATTTAATTCGCCGTTATATAACTTTTCTAACATTTCAAAATATGTATCATATTTTTCAACTGTTATTTTCATATTATCTGATTTAATCATTTCTTGAGGTAATATATAACCTTCAACATCTGTTTCATTGTTAATCATACCAACTTTAAATGATGAATCATCTTTAAATTCAGTATCTTTCATGACTATTAAGTTAGTTGTATAAAGTATTAATCTATTATCATTTATACTAGAAATTGAACTATATATTTTATGTATTGTTAATCCTGAAATTGAACATACAGCTGCAAGTATTATAGCTATTATAGATGTTACTACTAACGATTTATGATGTTTTGTAAATAATAGTAATAAATCTACAAATCCATATATAAGAATAATTCCTCCAAATATACATAATATTAATATTCTTAATGCAGTTTCTATACTTCCAAGTAATAGTAATTCTCTAAACATGAAAATATAACTTACAATGAATATAAATAATACAAATAAATATATTAATCTAAAACTAAGTTTAGTGTTTTTAAATTTCTTGAAAAATACCTTCATTTTTATTCTCCTTAATATATAAAATTATACTACTTATTTCAATATTAAACAATAAAGTAGGTTGTTATTTATTAAATAAATGAATTATGTTATAATGAATGTGCGAAAGAGGCATTTTTATGAAGAAAAAAGTAGTAAAAAAGAAAAATACAAAGACTATAAAAACTATAGTTATTTCTATTTTTACAATTATTTTTTTAGGCGGATTGCTTTTTCTTACTTTTAAAGAATTATTAACAGAAAAAGATATAACAATTAATAATGAAACTTTAGTATCTGATTCAGATAAGTTTGAAACAGAATTTGAAAGTTTAAATAATGTCTTAATAGATGATAGAACATATTTATCAGTTAATATAAATAATCCTAATCCAATGAAATATATTGATGTAAAAACTATAGTTGAAAAAATAGATAATAAAGAAACATTCCTAGTATATTTTGGATATGCTAAATGTCAATGGTGTAGAACTACTGTTGAAACTATGATTAATCAAGCAAAAGAATATAATATTGAAAATATTTATTACTTAAATATTGAAGATATAAGAGATGAATATATATTAAATGAAAATCATGAATTATATTTAAACAAAGAAGGAACAGAAGAGTATAAATTGTTATTAGAAAAGTTTGATTCTATATTAGATATGTATCAACCTTTAGAATATGTTGATTTAAAGGATAATGTAGTATCAGTTCCTATCAATGAAAAAAGAATATATGCGCCAACTTTGGTATTTGTTAAAGAAGGTGTTCCTGAATTAAAAACAAATGGTATTCCTCAAGGAATGACAGATGCTTATCAATATCCAAGTGATGATATGAGAGAAGAATCTAAAGTATATTACAATTTACTATATACAGAATATAATAATTCAGGTAGAGATACTTGTTTAAAAGATATGTGTTAATAAAAAAACGACTATTTTTTAGTCGTTTTCTTTTTGCTTAATTCTTTTATTTCTTTAGTAAATTTTTTTTGTTTTTCTAAGAATTTTTGCTTTTGTTTTTCTAATTTAGCTTTTTGAATTTCTAATTTTTCTTTTAATATTGCACTTGTATTTTTGATTTGCATATTAGGGAATGCATCTTTTAAACGTCTATATATAATATTCTTTGATAATAGTATTTCTTTTACTTTTTTACTTATTATTTCAGTAGAGTCTGATCTAATATTATTAGATATATTTTTTAAATTAATAATAACTCCAAATGATACAAATAAGTCGAATATTAATGCAATACTAATAATAGATAATAAGATAATTCTTGTTGATAAAGGAATAGATTCTATTATTGGTAATAGAATTGGATTTAATACATATATCATTAATAAAGCACCAATTCCAAATCCAGATGCACATTCTAAACAAATTCTTCCATTTAAATTAAATTTCATATTTGTATAGTCCCACCATCTATTATTAAATAGTTTTTCCATAATATATGATGTTAAGTATTCAAGCACTGAACATGATACTAATGCAAGTATAAATACTGCAATAGGATGTGCTTTAAATTGGGTTAATGTAAGTGTCATGAAAACTCCACCACATCCATATATTGGACATATAGGACCAATTAAGAATCCTCTATTAATAAACTTTTTATGTTGTATAAAACCAAGATTAACTTCATTTGTCCATCCTATGAATGAGTATATGAAAAATAAAAATCCTATTGTAACGAATTTATCCATTTTTATCACCAATCAAATTATAACATAAATAATAAAAATGTATATCTTTTTAATCCATATAATGTTATACTAAATATACAAAGGTAGATGATTGTATGAATAAACTACTTAATTTTTTAAGCGTACCAAGAAATATGATTTTTAGTTTATTAGTAATGTTTGCTTTAGTAGTAGGATTACTAAAAGTATCTTTTTCATATTACATTGAAGATTCTAAAAATGGAGGTCAATTAAAACTTGATACTATAGATAATAGATTAAGTTCAAATGATTTAAAAGATGGTGTACTTTACTTAAAACCATATGAATCTAAAGCTATTACTTTAAAAGTAACTAGTTATAATGGATATGAAAGTGCTTATCAATTATTCTATGATTGTGATTCAGAATTAACTGTTGAAAAATTTACTGATTATGATGGAATTCTTGGAGCAGGTGAAACAGATAAGATTACTGTTTTAGTAGCAAATCCAAATGATTATGCTGTTAATGCTAAGGTATTCGTAGAAAACGGATATGTTGGTAATACAATAGAAAGTAACTCTAAAGCTATTTAATTTGATATTAAGTGGTTGAATAAACCACTTTTTTTTATAATATGATATAATATTTGAGGTGATTAAATGAAACAAATATCATTTGCAGTTCCATGTTATAATTCAGAAGCTTATATGGAACATTGTATAGAATCTTTACTAATTGGTGGAGATGATATTGAAATTATTATTATAGATGATGGTTCTAAAGATAAAACTGGAAAGATAGCAGATAAATATGCTAAGAAATATCCTAAGATTGTTAAAGTACATCATCAAGAAAACGGTGGACATGGTGAAGGTATAAATCAAGGTCTAAAATTAGCTACTGGTAGATATTTTAAAGTAATTGATTCAGATGATTGGGCAGATGAAAAATCATATAAAACATTACTTAAGAAAATAAAGAAAATTGATTCAGATTTAATTATCATGAATTATGTTTATACATATACTGATGGTAGAAATGATCAAGTAATTGATTTTAGTAATGTATTTCCATCTAATCAAGAATGTACATGGGCTGATACTAAGAAGTTTAAAACAACTCAATATTTATCATTACATTCATTGATGTATAAAAAAGAATTATTAGATAAAACAAATATTGAATTACCAAAACATTGCTTCTATGAAGATAATTTATTTATTTATTTACCAATGATTAATGTTAAATCTATATATTATTTACCATTAGATTTCTATAGATATTTTATTGGTAGAGAAGACCAATCTGTACAAGAACCTCAATTAATTAAGAGAAGTTCTCATCAAAGATTGGTTTCAGAATTAGTATTAAATGCATATGATTTAGATACTATTAAAGATAAAAAATTATATAAATGTATGTATCGTGAATGTGTATTCTTAGCTACTATTGCTGTAGTATTTACAAGATTAGCTAAGACACCTGAAGCAGAAAAAGAATATAAAGAATTCTGGGCTAATGTAAAAAAAGGAAATCCAAAGTTATATAGAAAGATTAGATATTTTACTAAAGCAGGATGGTCTAGTATTCCTGGGCCTATTGGTCGTGCTGCTATGATAGCTGGATATAGATTTGCTCATAGTTTAGTAAACTTCAATTAAGACTCATATTGAGTCTTTTTCTATGTTATAATAATTATACGAAAGGGGATACTTATGAAAGAACTACTTATTCCTGCAGGTAATATGGAATGCTTAAAAATTGCAATTCATTCTGGAGCAGATGCTGTTTATTTAGGTGGGAAGAAATTTGGAGCAAGAGCTTATGCTAATAATTTTACTGATGAAGAATTAGTAGAAGCAATTAAGTATGCTCATATATATGGAGTTAAAATTCATGTAACAGTTAATACTATGATGCATGAAGATGAACTATATGATGCACTTGAATATTTAAGATTCTTATATGAGAATGGTGTAGATGCAGTTATTGTTCAAGATATTGGATTAATATCATTAGCAAGAAAGTATTTACCTAATTTACCAATTCATGCAAGTACTCAAGTACATAATACTAATTCAGACGGTGTTAAATTACTTGAAACATTAGGTGTTGAAAGAGTAGTATTTGCTAGAGAATTATCAGTTGAAGAAATAGAAAATATTGATACTAAGTTAGAAAAAGAAGCATTTATACATGGTTCTTTATGTGTATCTTATTCTGGTAATTGTTTATTTTCTTCAGTATTAATGAATAGATCAGGTAATCGTGGAGAATGTGCTCAAATATGTAGATTACCATTTAAACTTTATAGAGATAATGATTTTGTTCCTACTGAAGGTGAATATTTATTATCTCCAAGAGATTTAAATACCTCTAATAATCTTAAGAAAATATTAGATTCTTCTATATATAGTTTAAAGATAGAGGGTAGAATGAAATCTCCTGAATATGTTGGATGTGTTACTAAACTTTACAGAGATTTATTAGATAAATATTATGCTAAAAAAGAATTAGTACCTCATCGTGAATATTTAGATGATTTATCAGTAATATTTAATAGAAAATATACAGAAGGTTTTATATTAGGAACATCTAATAAAGATTATATAAATGATGAAACTTCTAATCATCAAGGCGTTAAATTAGGTGATGTAGTTGATGTAGATGATAAATACATTACAGTTAAATTAGAAAGAGATCTACATCAAGGTGATGGTATAAGATTTGTTTCTATAAATGAAGGTATGATATGTAATTATATATATGATACTAATACTAATTTAATAAATGGAGCAAAAATAGGAGATACTATTTTATTAAATAATAAATTTAATGTTAAAAAAGGTGAAGTTATTAACATTACTATTGATGTAAGTATAAGAGATAAATATTTAAATCCTATTAAAAAGAGAATTCCAATTAATATGCATATAATTGCTAAGGTTAATAATAGAATTATATTAAATGCAAGTGATGGAAAAAATGAAGTATCAGTTTCATATGGTGCTGTTGTAAGTGCTAATAAGAGACCTGTTACTAAGGATGATATTCTTTTACATTTAGATAGATTAAAAGATACTGCATATTCTATAAATGAAGTAAAAATAGAAATGGATGATAATATATTTATTAATCTAAGAGATATAAATGAAGTTAGAAGAATGGCTGTTGAAGAACTTGATAAAAAGAGAGCTTTACCTCCATATGAAGTTATTATAAATGACTTTGATGAATTACTAGAAGATGATATATTAACTCCTCCATGTATAAGTGTACTTGCTAGAACTGAAGAACAAGTTAAATGTGCAATGGATAATAATATAGATAGAATATATGTAACAGATAAATATATTTATAACAAATATAAAAATGAATCTAACAGAATATATTTTAGATGTTATAGAGTTAAAGATACTACAAATGATAGTCATACATTATGTACTGAATTAGGTAGTTTATATAGAAATAGATCAATAGGTGATTATTTCTTAAATATATCTAATCATGCAACTTTAGATTTCTTAGGTAAGTATTCTAAATTATTAACTTTATCTACTGAATTAACATTTAATGAAGTAAAAGATATAATGCAATATTATAACTTTAATAAGAATGTAGAATTAGTTATATATAATTATCCTGAATTAATGATTACTAAATATTGTGTATTAAATAAGAATGTTAATAAAAATGAAATATGTCATGTATGTATGGATAAATTTAAATATTATTTAATGGATAGAAATAATTGTAAGTATAGAATATTAACTGATTTTGAAATACATTTATCCCATATTTTAAATTATCAAGCTATAGATAAAATAGAAGATATTAAAGAATATAAGAATATTGGTGTTAATAATTTTAGAATTGAATTATTAGATGAAAATTATCAAGAAACATTAAATATTATTAGAAGGGTAAAAGATAATATATGAGATTAAGATATATACTAATTATTTTATTACCTTTGATAATATGTGGATGTACAAAAAAAGAAGAACCAAAAAAAATACCTGAATATGATTCAGATATTAAATGTGTTAGCACTATAGAAGAAGATAATGATGGAGATTTAGTATTATATACTAGTAATATCTATATTAATATAGACGATAATAATAATGTTACTAATACTATATATCAAAGTATATCTGATAGTACTGCTTTAGATAAAGCTACTGTTGATTTAACTAATCAATTTCTAGATATATATAAAGATATAAATGGAATAGAAGCAGAAGCAGCTACTATAGATAATAAATTAGTTATAACTATAAAATATGATTATACTAATATGGATTTAAATATAGTTAAAAAGAAATTAGGATCTATATTAGAAGATGATAATATATTGAAGAAAACAAATAAGTTACCTTTTAGTTATGATGAATTTAAAAAGTATTCTTTAAAAGGTTATGAATGCAAATAAAAAAAGAACTATTTCTAGTTCTTTTTTTCGGTCTATTTTTATTTAAAAAATACTTTTTTGTGAGTACGAAGTAAGTTTTTTTATAGGGGAAGAAATGTAAAAAAAGATATTTCTTACTCTAGTATCTTTTAAATACTTTTCGACTCATTTGAATAAGTTACTTCATAAATAAGGTTTTCTTATTTATTTATTAAATAAAAATATTAATTGTATTGTAATTACACATTTCCTTAAATAATACCTTCATTAGTATTTAAGTCTAGTTCTATTATCCGAGGATATAAGAATGTGTTACTAGAAAATAACGATAAATTATAATCCTATAAAATATCATTATTAATTAATACGTCTTTTTACATATTAATTAGGTAAGTACTCTCTAATCAGTACCATGTTAGGTTAGTAAAACCAAGCTGTTTTAATCACTTTGTTGATTTATTCAAAAAACGGGCCCAAACGCATTAATCGTGATATAATTCCAAACAATCACTATAAGTAATTCATACATCCGCCTGCGAGAGCGTTTTTAAGATTCCATCATGAAAACTTTAATTAATGCTTAAAAAATAAATTTGTTTTTTGGTTTACTACCTAGGATAATAATACTACATATTGTAATGAAATGTTAAAATTTACATCAACTTTTATAAAGTAGACACTAAATTTTACATATATTCTTTGTAAAATAAAAGAGACTTAAAAGTCTCTTTTTTTGAAAAATACTATTGATAGGATATATGATAATCCAAATAGTACAAGTGATACTATTGTTAATATTAATACTCCATGAGTTTCCATCCATTTAATAATAGCTTCCCAATCTAGCTTAGCCATATCAAATATATTGAATGAAACTGATACAACAGCAGCTATACCAAGTAATAACATTACTATACTTAACAATACAAATCTTGCTTTTTCACATCCATATTTATAAATAATAGGATAGAAGATTGCATCAACTAATAGACCAGCTAGTTCTAACATAAGTAAGAATCTTAGCATATCTACATTTAATGCATCTACTATAGGATTCATTATAAAATTGATTAATGTAAAAATAACTGTTCCTACAAAGAATGAAACAACTGCCATTAGTAGAGTATATAGATATCTAGCTGATATCATTTTCATTCTAGAATATGGTCCAGATAATGTATAAGATAAAGTATTATAGAATTCATCTGTTTGGAAAGTATTCATTCCTGATGTTAATAATGCCATTGGAACTGTTATTATTGCTAAAGTATAATTACCTAAAGCATAACTTAATAATAAAGATCCGATTAACATTACTATTAAATTTTTCCAAGTACTCTTTAATGTAAGAGCGTCTTTTATTATTAATCCTCGCATCTTGCACCTCTTATATATAACAACATGATGTCATCTAATGTTGTTATATTTCTAATAAATTTATTATAATCTTTCTTCATGTTCTTCTTTTCTATTAGTACTTGGTAATCATTTCTATTTTCTTTATATCTTGTAATATCTTTTTTATTAAACTTTTTGAATTCATCTTTATTTAATTCAATTACTATATAATCTTCTTTTATCTTTTTAAGTGGTTCATCAAATATTATTTGACCCTTAGAAATAAATATAACGTCATCTGCTATATGTTCTAAATCTGATGTTATATGTGTAGATAATAATATTGAATTATTTTTATTTTCTACAAATTCTTGGAACATATCTAAGATTTCACTTCTTATAACTGGATCTAATCCAGATGTAGGTTCATCTAATATCAATAGTTTAGGATGATGAGAAATACATGCAGCAATTTCTACTTTCTTTCTCATTCCTGTAGATAATTTCTTTATTTCTTTTTTATATGGAATATTAAATTCCTTTATATATTTATAGAATAATTTTTGATCCCATTTAGAATAAGTATTCTTCATGATAAGATTTAAATCTTTAATTGTAAATGATTCATTTATAAAAGAATCATCATATACTATTCCAATGTCATCTTTTAATTTATAACTATAATCTAATCCAAATAATTTAACATTACCTGAATCTTTTGCCATTGCATCTAATACACATTTAATGATTGTTGTTTTACCAGCACCATTTTCTCCAATTAATCCAACTATTTTACCAGCTGGAACTTTGATGTTAACATCTTTAAGAGAAAATTCTTTAAATGTTTTATTTAGATTTTTAACTTCTAAATTGTTCATATTCCCTCCTGTATTTTGTATAAAATTAGTATATCATAACGAAAAAAATTAAAAAAGTTCATTTTACTATGTACTTACATTAAAAATATGTTATAATTTAATTGCAGTGCCTACTGCATTTTTTATTTTATAGACACAAAACAAGATTATGTTCTTGTTTTTTTATTTATATAACTTTATAATTTTAGTAGAAGGTGAGGATATATGATAGATAAGTTAAAAAAGATAGAAAAGAGTATGATATTTAGTACCATTGTTACTTTAGTATTAGGATTATTATTAACTATATTCCCTGATATGTCATTAAAAATAATTGCATATGTAATTGGTATTTCTTTAATGGTAATGGGTGGTGCATTTATAATTGATTATGTTAAAGGTACAAGATTAGAAAAGATTACTTCTATTTCATTTGTATTAGGAGTTATCTTTATTGGAATAGGTTTATTTTTTATAGTAGCACATGCTAAACTTTTAAACTTTATTATGGTTATAATTGGAATCATTTTCTTAATTAAAGGTTTATGCAAAGTTCAACTTGCTTTAAATGTAAGAGGAGTGTTAGATGCTTGGAAATATAATTTAATTGTTGGTGCTGTAACATTATCAATTGGATTAATCTTAGTTTTAAATCCTGGTAAAAGTGTGGAAACATTCTTAAGAGTAGTTGGTATATTCATTATAGTTGGATCATTTGCTGATTTAGCTGAATCAATTTGGATTTTAAGAGATTTAGATAAAGTTAAAGATGCTGATTTTATTGATAAAAAAAGAATTGATATACTTGATACAAGTGATGAAGAAGAAGTACCAGATGATTCTCCAGCAGTTGATGCAAAAGATGCTGAAATAATTGAAAAAAAGAAAAGTAAAAAGAAAGAGAAGTAATCTTTCTTTTTTTTATATGTTGATATATAATTATTATAGGAGAATAGAATATGAGTAAAAAAGAAGTTAAAGATGCTAAAAATGTTGAAATTGTAGAGTTGGGGTATAGAGGATACTTTATATTGGTAAGTATTTTCTTATTATGTGCATGTGGTATTATTGCACTTTTAATAAATCATTTAAAAAATAATAATGTTGAAATAAGAGAGTTAAAAGAAAAGATACAAAATAATAGTTCAGAATGTCCAAATAATTCTGTTCCTGTATATTTAAAAGAAAAAGATCTTGTTAATACATTATTTAGTAATAAATTGAGTAGAGAATCTACAATCTCTGAATTTACAATTGATGATATATATATTGAAGATAATTCTCAATTTATGGAAGGTGGAATATACTCTTCTGGTTGGGAAAATGTTACAAAAGATTCTATTTTTGCTGTAATTACATATTCTGTTAAGCCTAATGGTTCATATGGTAAATCTATTTGGAATAATGGCAATGGTACATTTGAAGAAGATTGGGTAAAAAATAAAAAATCTTATATACATATTAAAAAGACTAATAATGGTTATGTAATTGATGGTGCTGGATATGGAACAAAATGGCAAGTCTAAATTCTATTTGAAATTAAGCTTTTATACCATTTTAGGAATGCTTATATATGTAGCATTAGTTTTATATCTATTTAGTCATGATATGATTTTACGTAATAGAGCAAATATTAATATAAGTATTATCCTTTTAGTTATGATAGCTTTTTCATTTTTTCAGAATATTATTATAAAGAATAAAAACAATAATATTAAACTAGTAATTGCCCTTGTTATATTGGTTGTAATATTTGGAACGACTGCATATAGTAATAATATTATTATTAATAAATACTTAGAAAAAGAAGTTATAGAGATAGTAGATGGTAATGAGTATGTTACCAAGAAAATTGGTGAAGATACTCATTACTATAAAGTATATTCAGATTATATTAAAGCTACAAAACCGGGTTTTAGTATTAGTAAGAAAGTCATTGATGATGGTGATTATAAATATGAATATGTTACTAAAACAATATATGATAATAAAGGTAAAATTGTAGAAATAAGAACTGAAGGAGATACAAAGGAGTATATTAAAGATGACAAGTAAATTAAAAAAGATGGGTTATATACTATGTGTTGGTACAACATTAGTATTTTTAGGAAGTATTGGTATTTATAATTCTGGACCAGAGATGGCTGGAATTTGGAAAGCAATTTTAATTGCTGTTCTTGCAATATTTTTAATAGGATTAAATTTTGTTGCAAAGAAATCATTTGGATTAGATAAGTTTGATAGTTATATATTAGGTATGGGTTTCCTAACGTTAATATGTGGATACTTATCTATTGGACAATATGAATTATTTGGAAATTGGTTATCTTTCCATGGTGATGGTATTCATATATTCTTAGCGAGTGTATGTATACTAATTGCTATATTATGTTTATTAATGAAAGTTAAAACTAAAGTATTTGCTTTTTATGAATTAGCATATGCAGCATTTTCATTTATGATCTATTATGTAGTAATGTTTTTTACTAATGATAGTTATATTACTGCACTTGTGATTCCTTCAATGTTATTAATTGCAAATATTATTTCTTTATTAGGAAAAGGATTTAGTGCATTCCCAATTATTACATTTGTAGCATTATTTATTTATGTATTATATATTGGAGAAAAAGAATCTTATTATGGTTTAATATTTACTTTAATTAACTTAGCATCAATCTTTGTTATGACAAGAAAATATAAAAATAATAGTTTATTATTATTACCTGTTATTGGTTTAGCTGTTAATACATTATTTACTTTTAGTGCATTAGGATTTTTATTTGATAGCGCTAAACCTGCATCTGTAATATGTGCATTTATAGTTGTTATATATGACTTATTATTTATTCCATTAGGTGGAGTTGAAAATAAAGCATATAATATTATTACTAAAATAGTAACAACATTATTCTTATTTATTACATGTATGTGTACAAATGATGATTTATTAACAGGATGTTTCGTATATGCATTTATATTAATATCTTCAACAGTATCTACATTTGCTATTAAATCGGATACTTTTGAAAGACATTTATTACCTTATAAAGCATTTATGGTTGTTCAATTATTATGCTACCATTTCAACAATTATATTGGATTAGATTTTGGTTTAGGACATATTTTATGTAATATAACTGCTATTTCAATTTTAATATTCTCTAAAGATAAATATTTAATTTGTGAGTTATTATCATTAGTATTTATTACTTTAGTAAAATTTGCTTTAAACGATGGAAGTATATTATTATTCATCATAGGAATGGCATTGGTTGTATTTGACTATGTAGCTATGTTCTTCTTAACAAGAAGATATAATACTAATTCAAATAGAAGAACATTCTTTATATTAATGTTATTCTATATTTTAGAATTAGTTATAAGAGTAGACTTTAATTATTATAAATATTTAATATGCGCTGTTGCATATACTGTATTATTTATATTTGCTTATAAAGATAAATTACTTGCAGGATTTAGTTTAGGATTTATAGTAGGATCTTTATTATTATATTCTTATTCTATTACAGGATATCAATTATCTTTATATAGTATTATTATATTTGGTGCAATATTTGCATTTGCATATGCTATTACAGATAATGAAGCAGCTAGAAATCAATTTATTTCAATTGCTGCTATTTCATTCGTAATTATATCTGGAGTGTTTAGTATATTCTATTCAATTGTTGAATTATCATTTGCAGTTGTATTCTTAACTGAATGTGTAACATTATTACTATATTCTAATTATATTAATGAAAAAGCATTATTTAATACTTCTATGATTGCTACTGCATTTATTATTTGTAGATTATTATTTACTATTGAAGGAATACCTACAGCAGTAGTTATAACTTTAACTGGTATTATAATTATAGTTGTATTACTTGTAATGATTAAGAATTATATTAAACATGAACAAGAAAAAGATTTAGAAAAAGAAAAGAAAGAAAAAGAACATATTGAACAAATTAGAAAGAGAATTAGCAAAGGCCCTTACTGTGGACATTGTGGGGCTAAAGTTTCTTTAACTGATGATAAGTGTCCAACATGTTTTAATAAAATAAAAGATGAAGTTAAGTTCTGTGGAAACTGTGGAACTAAATTAACTGGAAAAGAAACATTCTGTCCTGAATGTGGAGATGAAGTAAATAATTAATATGAAAAGATTAGTATTATTAATACTTTTACTAATCCCAATTAATATATATGCAAAAGATGTAGTAACTTTAGATAAATGCATTGATGGAGATACTGCATCTTTTTATATTAATGGTAATTTAGAGAAAGTAAGATTTATAGCTATTAATGCTCCTGAATATACTTCTAAGATAGAATATTATGGTAAAGAATCTAGTGAGTATGTTTGCAATAAATTAACTTATGCTAAATCAATTGAATTAGAATATGATTCTAAATCTGATATGAAAGATAAATATGATAGAGTATTAGCTTGGGTATATGTAGATAATGAATTGTTACAAAAAGATTTAGTTAAAAATGGATATGCTGAAGTAGCATATATTTATGATAAATATTTATATGTAGATGATTTATGTTCTATACAAGATAATGCATATAATAATAGAGTAGGTATATGGGCTAATAATAGAAAAGTAGGATATTGTAATAATTATAAAAAAGTATTTAATGATGAATTTGATTTATCATTTATTATTAAATATATAAGTTATATAGTTGTATTATTAGTTACACTTATTACAATATTTATTTTTATTTTTATTAAAAAAAGAAAATAAAAAAGACATCTATTTTTTAGATGTCTTTTTATTTTGTAAGAATTCTTTTTCTTTGTTATAAACAATTATATTAATAATTATAATTGGTAGTATTAATAAAGCAGAGAAGAATAAATCTTTAGGAGACTTATTAAAGTCTAATGTTAATATAAACATTTCTATCCATAAACAAGTACCTATAAATAAATATTCTAACTTTTTAAATACTAATGTAGTAACAGATAGTATTGCAATTAATGCTAATATTGTTAGTATTAATGCCCACCATGTAGATGAATAAATTGTTTGTAATAATTTTTGCATTCCTAATGCATTAAATATCATTGAATCATTATAGTTTAAAGTATCAGTGTAAACAAATGATAATGTACATATAGAACTAATAATGATTTCAACTATTGTTAATATAATTAAATATATACTATTTTCTTTTAATATTTTTTTCATATTATCACCTAATAGAATTATAACATAAAAAAAGAAGATTAAATCTTCTTTTATTTATACCATGAATCTACAATTCTTAATGATGTTGATACTGGCATTGGATTTGGTAATGGGAAGTTTACTAGAAGTGGTACTTTAAATGCTGTACCAAATACTAATCCCATACCTGGATGCAATGTTTTAATCTTTTCAATATTTTCATCAGTTACATTTGATGAAATACTTCTGACTATTTCTAGGTCTTCTGGGTAGAATAATCTAAATACTATGAAGTTAGAACATTGTGATATAGCTGTCTTAGATAACTCTTTAGGTCTTTGAGTTATAAAACCTAAGATAGTACCATATTTTCTACCTTCTTTAGTAATTCTATCAAATATGTTATAACCTAATACTTCAGTATCAGTATCTGCTGTAACATATCTATGTGCTTCTTCTAGAAGAATATGTATTGAATAATCTCCTCTTGGTTCATTTACTGTTGTAAATTCGAAGAATAATTTTGAGAATATCTTAACTAAGTTTCTTGCAAATCTATCATCAATAAATGATAAGTTAACATCTACTAATTGACATGGTGTTGTACCATCTGCTGTTGAGAAGAAGTCTTTAATAAAATCTTCTTTAGTCCAATACTTATCTGAAGTAAAGTAATTTATTTGATCTGAATTAATAATTGATTGTAATCTTGATTTTAATACATTGTTTCTATCATATACTAATTCATTTGTATATGAACCTTCATTTATAAGTGCAAATTCTAATGCATAATAAATATCTTGAAGTGAATATACTATATTTTGATTTAAATCAATATCAGAATTATCTACTTTAATGTATGATTGAATAAATTCAACAACTAAGTTCATTGCATTAATTTTACCTTGGTCATCAATATTTAAACATTGTCTTAGAGTTCTGTCATATCCTGGTTGTTTAATAACTGAGTTTAAGTTTAATGATGGAGTATTATAACTTGATAATAGTGATACTATTTGGTCACGCATTTGATTACTTGTTTTACCACTTGATAACATATCAATTATTGCTCTTGCTATAATATCATTTTTATAATCTTCAGCTTTAGGATCATTTGATTTAAATATTTTAACTAAATCTAATGCTTTTGCTAAGATAGGTAATTGAGTTGCATCTGTTGCTCCTAATAATATAGCTAAATCATCAACTCCTAAAAAGTTTGCAGGTATTGCAAATAATGATGCATTACCAAAGTCTAATTGAGTTGTATATTTCTTAAAATGTAATCCTGGGAATTTTTCCATTTCATCAAATGTATTGTAATATTCACCATATACATCAAATAAACACATATGTGCATTCCTTGGTATTTCATTAGATGAAGTAAAGAATACATTTTGAATTAATCTGGCTAATCCACATGATTTACCTGAACCAGTATTACCAATTATGGCAAAATGGTTAGCAAAGAAATTATTTAAATTAGAAGTTACTACATAATCTTTATAAATAGGTGATGTACCAAATAATAAATTGTTTTTATCCAAATAGTTTTGACTACCTAATATTGATTCTAGTTCTGATTTAAATATAATTCTACATGTTGTATTCATTGATGGTTTCTTTAATACACCAGATGAGAATCTGTTATTAATTATTTCACCAATTAATAAAACTATTATTTTAGTAGAATCAATTCCAACTATTTCTCCAACTATTTTATGATCTTGTTCTGGAAATACTACGTGGTATCCGATGTAATTTGTATCGGCAACACCGTTCATGTTTTCAAGTATAATTTTAGATTGATCAAAACCTAGTATTTTACCAAACATTTCTATCACCCTTTATTCTATATATAATAGAATACCAAATTTTATAGTTATTTTCTAGTATTTCATATAAATTTAATCTTTTAATTATATTTTTTATTTGGTATACTTATGTAAGAATAGGAAGATGGTCTTAAATGGATGAATTCTTTAGATTTTTATTTGATTTTTTAAGTCAATTTTTTAATGGCTTTAAGCTAATATTTGAAGGAATAGTTAATGGTTTTATATCAATTTTTAATATACCTGAATATATTAAAATTATAAGAGACTATTCATCTGAATTTAGTGGTGGAATGTGGATATTAGTAGTACTATCAGTTGTTTTAGTATTAGTAATTTTAATTTTAATTATTGCTCTAATAGTATTTATAGTTAGAAAAATATTTAAATTAAGAAAAAGAGTAGTAGAACAAGAAGAGTTACTTAATGAAGTTGCTGACTTACAAGAAAGTGTTAAAAAGTTACAACAAGAAAAAGATGACATAATGGCAATGAAAGTATCTCAATTAGGTTTAGGACCTAATGATAAAGCTAAGGATGGTAAAAATCCTGCAGCTGCTACTTCTACTGAAGGTGCTGAAGGTGAAGAAGAACAAGAAGAAGGAGATTTAACTTCTAAAGTTGATCCTAATGCTAGATTTATTAAGTTATGTACTCTAGATTTAGAATATGCAAACTATAAGATTCAAGATTATGGTAATAACTTCACACTTGAAGAATTATCTGATAATTTCAGAAACTTTGCTGCTTCTAAATTAGGTTTATATTATTCGAAGAAAATGATGAATATTTTCTTATCAGCAATTGCTTCTACAAGATTAGTAATCTTGCAAGGTATTTCTGGTACAGGTAAAACTTCCTTAGCATATGCTTGGGGAAAATTTGTTAAAAATGATTCATACATTGCTTCTGTTCAACCATCATGGAGAGATAGAACAGAATTATTTGGATACTTCAACGAATTTACTAAGAAGTTTAATGAATCAGGAGTTCTAGCTGAAATGTATAAAGCTGGATTTACTGATGATGTATATACAATGGTTCTAGATGAAATGAACATCGCGAGAGTTGAGTACTACTTCGCGGAAATGTTATCTATTCTAGAAATGCCATCAGTAGATGAATGGATTATTGATATAGTTCCATCATCTTGGCCAAATGACCCTAAACGTTTAGTAAAAGGTCAATTACATATTCCTGGTAACATGTGGTATATCGGAACAATCAACAACGATGATTCAACATTCATGGTTACAGATAAGGTATATGACCGTGCTATGCCAATTGATATTAATGAAAAAGGTACACCATTTGAGGCTATACCTACTGAAGCTGAAAAGATTAATGCTTCATATTTAATGAAACTATTTAAACAAGCAAAAGAAGAACATCCATTAACTGATGAGATGTATTCAAAAGTAGAGGAAATGGACGATTACGTTATTCAACATTTCCGTATCGCTTTCGGTAACCGTATTGTTAAACATATGAGAGACTTCGTTCCAGTTTATGTTGCATGTGGTGGAAAAGAAATCGATGCTGTAGATTACTTTATTGCTCGTAAGATTTTAAGAAAATTTGAACAATTAAACTTAACATATATTAGAGATGAAATCGATGGATTTATTAATTACTTAAATAAATTATTTGGTAAGACAGAATTCTTAGAATGTAAAGAATATCTTGAAAGATTAAAGAAGATGGGATAGGTGAGTGATAATGAATAATGATATGAATTATATTTCAGCATATAATGATATGACTGATAACCTAAAAACAGAACTATCTTCTAATACTAAATCAACTTCTCAAGTTAAAACCAACTTCCATAAAAGTGAAGTTGATTTAACTTGGTTGGAAATGATGGAAGATACTGTACGTTACATCAATAATATTTTGATGGAACCAAAGAAAGCCATCATTAATCATGAAGAAATTCTACAAGTTGAAAAGTCTAAAAAAGTAACTGTTGAATCAGTTATTCACTTAAGCCAACATTCAAATTTTATTGATGATATCAATATGGATGAAGGTGAAGTTAGACCTAAAAAAGTATTAAATGTATTAAAAGAAGAAACATTAAATACATATGAAAACAGATTCTTATATACATTAATTAATAATATGCAAACATTTATTAATATGTATGGACCTGCTGCTTTAAAGGGTAATAGTATTAACTCTGTTAGAACATTAGCTTATAAAGGATCTACTAGAACTGGTACTGAAAAAATTAATATTAGCGTTGCTTTAGATGCAACTGATATTACTAATCTTGATAAGAAAAAAGATGGTATGACAGTTCAAGAGCGTATTCAAAAGATAAAGAAAGATGTTGCATCTTTCACATTAACTGAATTATATAAGACTTTAACACAAGAGCATGCTACTCCTGTTAAGAGTCCAATTAAAAAGACAAACCTTATCTTACATAACCCTAACTTCCAAAGATGTGAAGCTTTATGGGATTTTATGGAAAGATATAGAGATGATGCTACAAAAGAAACTAGATATTCTAGAAACTTTACTGATAATCCTGAATTAACTAGAGGATTAGATGTTGGATTCTTAGTTGATTATGCATTATTAAATAGATTAGCATCTAATAAAAAAGAAGAAATAGATTGGAACGATGTTAACTTAGCTGCTTTAAAGAAAGCAATTAAGAATTTTATTGATTTCGATCCTGAATTAAGAGATGCTAAATTCTTAAACATTGTTAAGAATGAATTTAAGAATGTTAAACGTGAACAAACTCAAAGATTTAACGCTATCAAGACTATTATTACTAAGAACTTAGATACTTTTGATAGAAACAAGCAAAGAGCTTTAAATATAATTAAATAATCAGTGTAAACTGATTATTTTTTTATGTAAAATGTTAAAAACTCTAGATTTATCAACATTGTTTTGTGATATAATTTTATGTTATTTTTTGCCTAAAAATGTATATTTTTATTATTATTTATAGTATAATTAATAATGAATAATAATAAGGAGAGGATAGAATGATGATGTTTAGACATAAAACTGAAGCAACTCAATTTAAACGTTCTATTGATAAATTTTATAAACGTATTATAAAACCTAGATTACTATCAATTAAACATTTCTTTAAATCTTCTATCGTCTTCTTTAAAAGACATCCAAGATTTAGAACTGTTTCAATTATATGTGCAATTTTCTTAGTGCTAATTGTTGTATCTAATGTATTTGGAACATTTGCAAAAAGAGGTATTAACCAAAACTTTATGAATGGAGAAGTATCTGAAGTAGAAACTCCATTCTGGTATAAACTGTTTATGGAAGATGATCCTAACTATAATCAAAAAGTTGAATTAGATTATATTAGTTGGGATGGAACAGTACCAACATGGGATGCTACTAATTTAGATGCAAACTTTGATGGTGGTACTGGAACTGAAGCAGATCCTTATATTATTGCTTCTCCTAGAGCTTTATTAAACTTTAGATCAGCTGAAAACTATACAACATTTAATAAAAATAATAGAAGATATTATTTAGTTACTGAAAATATTGATTTAGGTGGAATTAATATTGGAAGTGCATCTGATGAATTGTTCTCGGGTGTAATTGATGGAAATTATAAACATATTAAAGGTTTAAAAATAGATACTGATGAATCTGGTAGAGGAGATATTTCTTTATTAGGTAGAATTGGTGATGGTGATAAACCAGTTGTTAAAAACTTTATAATTGATGATGTTGAGATTAATACTTCTGGAACTGCTAATTATTATGTTGGTGCTTTGGTATCATATGTTGGTAGTAAAGCAGTTGTTTATAACTCAGGAGTTTTATCAGGAACTATAACAATCGGTGAAATGAATACTTCTAAGAAAAACTATATTGGTTCTTTAGTAGGATTCATTGCTGATAAAAATAATAATAACGCTGTAGCTAACTGTTATTCATATGTTAATATCAACAGTGATAACACTTTAGGTAACAACACTAAAATTGGTGGAGTAGTTGGTTATAGAGATAGAGATTCAGAAAATATGAATGATAGAAATAGTGTAGTATTCGATTTAGTATACTATGGTACTATCACAATGTCTGATAAAAATAATAATTATAGATTTGCTTATAATGCTCCGAGAAATATATCTACATCTCAATCTCCTACATATACTTACTATATGTGGAGTGGTGATACAAAAGATATGCCAACAAATCCTGCAACTGAAACTTATTCAATTGCAAAAAACTCAGATGACTTTGTATCTGATGGATTTATTGCACACTTAAATAACTATAGATATATGTCTTATTATTATTTAGGATATGATGAACATCCTAGAGACAGTCAAGCAACTGGATATCAAGATATTGGTGAATGGTATATCGACGTTACAGTTTCTCCTTATCCAATTTTAAGAAGAGCTACTGTTAATACTAGTACTGAAGACACTACATATAATGGGACATTACTAACTCAATTTGGTACAGTTACTAAAACTAGGACTTGTGTTAATCAAAGTTATTATTATGGATGTTTAAGATATGAATATCATGCAAATGTTAATGCTGCAGCTACAAAAAATCTTAAAATATATGATACAAAAGTTGAAGCCAACGATTTTACAAATAAAAAAATTATTCTTCCATATAATTCTGAAATTGGAATGACACATTCAGATGAAAACGGGTATAAAATGACAATGATTGGCTGGAGATTAGCTTATGTTTTAGATTCGGATGGTACTGAATATTTTGATAATACTGATGCTTATAACTTAGCATATAATTATGCGATAAGAAGTGGATATGGTTCTATTTCAAAAGATATTGGTTTAGTTTTTGCTGAAGGTGGATATTATCTTGTTCCGGATAAAGTTACTAAAGTGGCTTTTGAACCTGTTTGGGCATATACAATTTATGTTGGAGATGCCTTTAATGATGAAATGTTTAATGCTTTAAATGGTAATAGTAATTATACTCTTGCTGATTGGAATTCATATTACAATTCTGGATTAACTGGAAATGATGATAACAACAATGGTAAAACACCTCAAACTGCTGTTGCAACATTACAAAAAGCTTACGAACTAGCTGCTCAAACTCCAAAACATGATAATTTGTATAGTACTGTAATTATGCTAGTAGATAATTTACATTATTCGCCAAGTCAAGATAGTCCAAGTGACTTATATTGTGATTTTGCAAATACAAATAACAGTGTTCAAGTTACAATTAGAAGTTTGGATGAAAATGGAGATAACAAACCTGATTATACTTTATATATGAGAAATCTTCATAATATGAATATTTCTAGTGTTAGATTTGACTTCGTTAATTTATTAGGAATACCTCAAGTAGGTATAACTAATGGTAAATTAAATCAATTTTTATTACTGCAAAATACAGATTTTGAAGTTACTGAAACAGTAAATACTGATTTAATAGATTTAAATGTAGGACCAGCTAACTCTGTTAGAGTAAATGGCGGATACTATAATATTTTTGCTGGCGTTAATACTCAGGGAAATAATTCGGTTTCTATTAAATATATATTATTCGGTGGAAAAGCATATGCAGACTTATTAACGAGTGGCTATGTTGAATATAATGGATGGGCAAATGTTGCTACCATTAATGTATTGGGTGGAAGAGTAAAGACACTGTCTTCAAATTATGGATATGGTGGATATAATGCCATTAATACATATATAAATTTGGATGGTGGATATATTGATAACTTTCATGGTGTTTATGGTTCTGGTTCAAATAGACCTGTTTATATAAATATCAATGGATCATATATAAATGAATTTTATGCTGGTGGAAAACTAGAATCTTCTGAAATGATAGATGGAGTAATAGTTAACGTTGATAACTCTCGTATCGGATTGTATTTTGGGGCTTCAGAATTTGGAACTATAAAAAACGGTGCAAAGAATACAATCAATAACTCTGTTATAGATCAATTATATGGAGCAGGATATGGTGGAACAACTTATTTCCAATATCAAGGTTCAATATCTAAAGATACTTCATGTAGATCTACAAGTTATACAACAGGTACAAGCGGTTTTGAACCTGGACGATCACAACAATTTAATATAGTTGCTGGACAAGATGTATATGGAAATCAAATTCAAAAAATAAATGTTTATTTTGATGGATATTATACTGCTGAGTTGATATCTCAAAATGGATGCGCTATTTCTTATTTTACTAAGTATTATACTTATTTATCTGCTGCTACAGTTGATTCAGTAGAATTATATGTTAGTAATTCAACAATTAATGGCGATGTATATGGTGGTGGAAACAAAGGAAAAGTTACGACTGCACTTACTATGGTATTAACTGATACTATTGTTAAAGGAAATGTATATGGTGGTGGATATTCTAGTTCTGTTGAGACTGCTAAAGTTTTTAAAAATAACGATGGATATGTTGCACCTGAATTTATTTCATATGCAATAGATAATAAAGCAAAATATCCTCAATATACTACTGTTACATGGATTCCTTTTGAAGAAGGTGAAGCGTGGAGAAGCTGGGGATTAACCGACTGGAATAATAATACATTTAAAAGTGAAATGTATAAAGGATTTGGTGAAGTTCAAAGTACAGATACCTATATAGAATTAGCTGGATCTGGTACTACTGTATATGGCAATGTATATGGTGGTGGAAATTTAGCAACTGTTAATCTTGATGATGGAAATGGAACATTAAATCTTTTGATTAATGATGGCGTTAAAATAAGAGGATCTGTTTTTGGTGGTGGAAATAATGCTGCTGTAAATGGTAATATTGACTTACGTATTGTAAATAATGGTGATACTCAAACTGTTATTAACAACGTTTTTGCAGCATCAAATAATGGTACTGTAAGTGGTAATGCTGAAGTAACAATAAATGGACATCCAAAGATAACAAATCTATATTCTGGTGGTAATAATTCTTCGGTTTCTGAAACTAAAGCATATATTGAAGGTGGAGAAATAGAAAATGTATATGGTGGTTCTAATACAAATGGTGATGTTGGAACGTCTAATGTTCTTGTTGGTGAATTGAATTCCACAGGTACTTTAGCTTCATTCAAGAAACCTACTGTTGATATTTGCCAAACAGGCGGTTTATCATATGATGTATGGGTTAATAATGTGGATCCTACTAATTGGAACAATGACAACTATACTATTAAGTTATATAATGCTACAACAAATGTAACATTTGTAAAATATCAATTTAAATTAAAAGCTTATCTTATTGGTGAATTTGCACACAATCGTTCTAATGCTAATATTCAAATAGCAGATCATGCGATAATTATTGATGAAAGAGATAGATGGGATTTGCAAAAATCTTATCCTCTTGAACCTGGGCGTGTAAATACTTATTCATTTGCTGCGTTATGGCCGGAAGGATTTAATTATCAAATGTCTCAACGTGATCCTGATTTATATAATTATTATTGGAGATATGTTGAACAATACGTTATTGCTTATGATGCAGATGGTAACGAATATTACTTGGAAGGTTGTAAACCTGAAGTTAGAGATCAATATGGACGTCGGGTTAGTTCTTCAACTACAAGAGTTAGACAAACTGTAACTATTGATAAAACTGCATTTAATTTACCTAGAATAGATGAAAAAATAAGTGATATCACTCTTGGCAATGTTTATGGTGGTAACAATATTGGTGGTAAAACTGATAGTGTTAATATAATGATAAATGGCAAAAATCCTGGTTCTACCGTTGAAATTGGTAATATATATGGTGGTGGTTCTAAGACCGTTACTGGTACAAATAATAGTACTAATGTAAGAGTCGCCGTTAATGGAGGACATATAACGGGTAGTGTATTTGGTTCATCATTCGGTGATGTAAATGATGCCACGATGGAAACTCCTGCAACGATGTATTCGACGCCGTATGTCCTGATAACAGGTAACGCCACGATTGATGGTAGCGTCTTTGGTGGTGGTTATGCTAAAGACGCAAACGTAGGTGATGCTGATGTACCAACTTCAACGTATGTATATATTGATTCAGGTACTATTGGCGAAAATGTATATGGTGGTGGATATGGAGATATAATCTATGGATCTTCACATGTATATGTAGGATTACAAAATACTATAACTACACAAGTTAGAAATATATTTGGAGTAGGAAATAATAATTCTCCATTTAAAAATGTTACATTAGCAGGTAACAATAGTAATGCTACTGTTAATATTCATGGTACTGTATTTGGTGGATCTGAAACAGGTTCTAAAGATGCAGAATCATACGACTATAAAACTAAGTCAGTAATGCAAGGTATTGATATATATGTAACTGATATAAATAGAAAAGTCACAGTTACAATTGATAAATCAATCTTTGGCTCAGGTAATTATTCAAGTAGTGGTGGTACAAGTTATATCTACTTAACTAATTGGGGTACACGTAATAATCCAAAACGTATGGCTTCAATTCAAAGAGCAGATAATGTAATAATGAGTAATTCATCAATCTTATTATCTGGTGCAACTGACTCAACTAATAAATTCGATAAAGTTAAATATTCATTTAACAATATTAAGAATTTAAAACTTGGTAATAGTTCAACTATTTATTCAAGTGCACAAGCAAATATGTTACAAAATTTCTATTCATATAATGGAAATTGTCAAAATACTAATAGTGAAGGTGTAACAACAAATGGTACACTATCAACAGTAACTAAAAATGGAAATACAATTACTGTAGATGATGATGTTAAACAAGTTATAAGATCTGCTTCTGGTGGTAATAGATTATACTTATTAAATGGCAAAGGCTTAAATATCTTAACATCAGAAGAAATTGGAGATTCATTTGGTAATGTATATGGTATGACATTCGTTGGTGTATATGAAGATAATAATGGAACATTAACAAGAAATTATTTTGATACAAATTATGATTTTGATGCTCGTAGAACTGTTACAATAACTAATACAGACTATAGTGGTTATGTATTAGGTGGTAATAGAATTACTAACAATAATAATCAAGATTATACTGTTCATGGATTCTATACAAATACATTCTACTCAACTAATAATTCAAGTTCTGGAAGAGTATATTCAACAATTATTAATCCAACACCAGAAAATCAAGCGTATTATTATTGGAATATTGGTTCTCCATCAATTGCTATGGAAGTTAATTTAACAGCATCTAAATATTCATTAAGTGGTATGAAATCACTTGCAATGTATCAATTTAGTAATGCATTAAAAGTATCATTCGATGTAGTTGATTTTGATGCTTCTGCATTAAATGATGGTGTATCATTAATTGAACCATCATCAATTCCAACTATTGCATCATCTTCTGATGTTGCTGAATCTGTATTTGGTTTATCAATTGAAACAAGTGATTCAGGTTGGATTAATGAAGGTAATACAAACTTTTTAAAGACAGCAAATGTTAATGACAGTGATACATATGATGGAACAGTAAGATACGATACATCAGGATCTGAAAATATACCAAGATTCGTAATTAATTTTGAAAATTCAAGAAATATTAAACATGATATTGATTTAGGTACTGTAGTAATCACATTAAAAGCACATATGTTTCAAGAAAATGAAGTTGAGTCTACAACTACAACTATTAAAGTATATGTTAACTTAGATACTGCATATTATGATACAGATGATTATGAATCTTCTATGGCTCCTGGTAAATATTACAAGTCATTCTTATCATCAAAGACAAATATTACTCCAAACTCAACTTTCTCTACATATTTCAATATGTATGCAAGTGGAAATAATATTTATACTAAAGCAGAAGAGCAATATCCTGGTGCTACAATAGACCACGTATTATATACATCTTATGTTTTACCTGTTGGTACAAGAATTACTATGTTAGATATTTCAGATAATAGAGATCCTAAGTATTATTACTATGATGTAACTGGTTTAGAAGGCGATGCCTTAAAACCATCAATAGATAATAAATATACTGGTGATGAAGATACGTTCTATAGTTATCCACTTTCTTGGTTCAGAAGAATGGACTCAACAAGTGATAATAACTTATTCAATGAAATGGAAGCTAGAAGTAGATATTTAATTGCTGATAAAGATTCTGAAGGACACGATGTTACTTCAACAGTTGAACAATTCGTATTTATTGTAGATTTTAAAGATGTTACTACTCATAGTAGTGCACTTCCAATAACTAACGAAGAATTCTATTTAGCATTAAGAGCTACTGAAGCTGAAAATCAATATGTATTCTCTACACCAATATCTGAAACAATGGAGAAGATGAACTTCAGTTTATATGATGCAACTGATGCATCATTCGGACTAGATGTTACAGATTATCCAACATCAAGTGAAAGTATTTATGTAGATGATGTATTTGATTTCAGTGCTAATATTACTGTTAATGAAAAATCTATATCAGATGAACAATATGGTAATATAGCAGTAAGAAATACTAACTACTTCCAAGATAGACTTGGTTTAAGAATTGGTATGTTTAATATCACATATGATAACGAAGGTAATGAAATAGCTTCTCAAGTAGTAGGTGATGAACTTGCTGGTGCAGTATTCTACATTGGTGAAACTGGTTATGCTCCTGCATCAAATGGTTTAGTAAGATTAAAATTAGCAGACTATGTTGTTAATATTAATAAGACTATTACAGTAGACTTAAGAAATAGTAATATTAGATCTGGTTTATATGAATTTAGAGTTACTGCCTTTGCTTCTGCTGATGGTTTATTTGCTAAGCAAGGTGATACTATTACTAATAGTACTGATACATTCAGATTAAACTTAGTAAATGAAAAATATGGTTTAAATTCAGAAATAGCTGAAGAATCTGATACTATTATTTATAAGAATGGTAAGACAACTGGTGGAGAAGATACAGTTGATATCGATTTAAGTTACTTCGGTTCATATGTTGATCCATCAATTAAAGTATCATTAATGAGAAGAAGTTATTCTTCAATTAATAGTTATGATTATGAAGAAGCAGATATCAGTAAGGTATTTGACTTAAGTTCAACAACATTCAGTGATAACAGTAATTTAACTGCAACTGATTTATTTGATACTAGTACGATGACGATTAAATCTGATGCTTTAGTTGGTCATGGCGATAGTGGAGAAATGGGAACTTATCGTATATCATTTAAACTTCGTGATGATATTGAATTAAAAACAGGTACATATAGAATTATGTTTACTTTATACAATGGAAACCATGATGTTGGTGATGTATATACTTATATAATCATTAAGAATTAAGACACATAAATGTGTCTTTTTTCTATGTAAAAAATGTATTATTTTATATATTAATATGGTATAATTGTACTTAGAATAGGTGGTGTTTGCAATGAAGAAAAATGTAATCATTATAAGTGCAGTTTTCCTTATTCTTTTTGTATGCCTTACTATTCAAAATACTTTAGCTAAATATTCAAGTGAAGCTTCTTTAAATGAAAATTTAAAAGTAGCTGATTGGTTAGTAAAAGTAAATGATACAGATATTACAACTAAAGATGAATCAAACAATGTTAAAAACTATAATATCGATGATATTGAATGGATTAACTTATCTGATTCACCATATGTAGTAGATGTAGAAGAAGGATATATAGCTCCTGGTAAAATGGGATCATTTACTATTACGTTAGATGTAAGTGGTTGTAAGACTGCTGTTGATTATGAAGTATTTATGGATTTTGAAAATGTTAAAAATTATATACATGATTTAACTGGTTTGGATTTTGATGGTGATGAATCAAATTTAAGATTAGTTGGTGTATACAAAGTTGTTGGTTCAACTTCAACATTGTTAACATCTGTTGATGGTAAATTTACTGGTTCAGTATTATTAAATGAATTAAATACACCGGTTAAGTTAAGAGCTGATATTATTTGGGAATTTGGATCTGGTGATCAAAATTCAGTAAGTAGTATTCTTGATACATTACTTGGATCTAGTACAGATAATCAATTAAATGTTCCAGTTACTGTAACAGCTAAACAAAAGATTGGAGCATAATTATGATGAAGAGAATAAGTAAAGTATTTAAAATTGTACTTCGAGTTCTTGCGGGTATAGTTGGTGTTATCTTATTACTATCATTAGATGCTTGGATGCAAGTTAATCTATTTAGAAAAGATTATGCTTCTTTATTTGGATACTCAATATTTAATGTAGTAACAGGTTCGATGTCTGGAACAATTGAAATAAATGACTATGTTGTTGTAAAGAATACACAAGATGTTAAGATAGGTGATATAGTTACATTCATGAGTGAAGGAGAACTTATTACACATAGATTAGTTATTGCTAATGGTGACACTTTTGTTACTAGAGGTGATGCAAATACAGCAGATGACTTTTCAATATCAAGAGGTGATATTGTTGGTAAAGTAGTATTAGTAATACCTAAAGCAGGGATTTGGAAAAATGTTATTTCAGAACCTAAAGTATTAGTTGCTATTTTTATAACATTATTGTTATTTACTTTAGTATTTAGTACTGAAGAAAGAAAATATAAAACTACAACTTATAAAGGTGATTTAAGTGCATTAAAGTCTTCTAATAAAAAGACTAAAAAAGTATTGAGAACAATGAAGATTGGATTCTTATTTAAGAAACAACAAGAAATGGAACAAATGAAGAGAGAACAAGAAATTGTTCAAAAAACTAGATCTTCTTTAAAAGAAAATGCAAATACTGAAAGTGATTCTTCAAATGTACAACAAAAGAAAATAAAAGCGAATTTGGAGGCACTTAAGAAATGAAAAAAATTAATTTAAAGAAAATAAAATTTCCTAAGCTTAAATTACCAAAGATAAAGAAGATTAAAAAGAATCCAAATGAGCCTTTGAAATATAAGCTTAATAAAGAAAAATTAAAACAAAGAATACCACTTGCAATTGGTATCTTACTAGTAATAATTACTTTGATAGTATTTCCAAATACTTTATCAAGATATGCTAGTAGTGGTAATTCAAATACAAGTATTAATATTGCATATTCTTTATTAGATGTAGTTAATCTTGATGGAGATACAATTGTTGATAATGTTGCATTACCAGTTGTAGAACCAGATGGTAACTTCCAAGAATATGTATTTGAAGTAAGAAATTACAAAGATGTAGTAGAAGCCGGTGGAACTACTACAAGAAAAAGAATAAATGTTAGAATGCAATATAATGTTGAAATATTAGTTACTACTAATTTACCAGTTACATATTATATTGAAGTTCAAACACATGATGGAAATATATATACATCATCAAGAGTAAACCCATATTTATCAACAGTATCTGGTGCTTGTAGTGATACAGCAGAAGATTCTATAAAGACTGGTTTATTCTGTGATGGTGATAATACATATTTCTATAAATTCAGTTATCCGTTAACAAATAGTTTGTTACAACAAACATATGGATCTGATATGGCAGATAGATATATAATTCATTACAGTTTAGCTGGAGATGCTAATACTGTTCAATATCAAGATATTATTGAATTATTAAGTATTAAAATCTATGCTCAACAATATGCTCAATCAGCATAATAAATAGAAAGGAATGTTAATATGAAAGTCATTCATAAAATTACTGATTTTACAAAATACGTATTTAAAAGAATTAAAAAACTAGATAATAAAACTAAATTAGTATTTATAGCATTAATGGTATTAATATTAATATTCCCAACAATAACATTGTCTAGATATATCTATAATGTTATTAAAGATAGATATTATTTATCTTCTAATTTCTATTTCAACTGTGAATTATTGACATCATACACAGGAGACTTAGATAGAGTTAATCATAATAATTTAAAGAACAGTTTCTCATATAGTTGGGATGGTTCTTCAAGTGGAATTGATAATACAATCGTATTGTATTCTACTAAACAAGGAAACTCATTAAAAACATCTGATACTGATATTCCTTATACATTTAACTTCTGTATAGTTGATGATAATTATAAATGTGTAACAACTGGAGACGGTCATTCAACTGACAATCTTGAAGTATCATTAGTAAAATCAAATCCTTCAGATGTTATCAATGCATCTAGTTATCAAAGAACTATTTATAAAGCTAATAATAGTGATAGTTTTAAGATTCATGTATCTAAGAAATTATCATCTAGTTTAGTATTTAATGATGGTGATAGAGTAACTATTAGAATATGGGCTGAAAGTACTTCACCATATGTTGAAAAATTAGCTGGTTATATTACATATATTATAAAAAAGACAGATGTATCTTATGAAATATCTGACGAAGAATATAGTTTATATGCAACATTAAGATTATCTAACTCACGTGATAGTGGAGATAACGAAAAAGCAAATATTACATTTGATCCTAAATATGTAAGATTAGATATGACTAATCAATATTACTTAGAGTGTGTTCAAAGTGATTCTTGTACTGTAACAACTGCACAATATTATAAGTTAAATGAAGATGTAAAAGTTGGAGCAACTACTTATAAAAAAGATGCATTATTTACTCCAACTGAGATATCTAGTTTGGGTATAAGTACAAGTAAATGTTCATTATATGATTATGTAACAGGATTTAGTGTTAATATTGAACCACTTTATAGTGTTTCTATTAACTTCTATAAAGATCAAGTACATGATAATTATTCATATAATGGTGTTGGAAATGATGATAATTTACCAATACATGTAGAATTCATAAATAGTTAGGGTTGGCAAAATGAGAACTAATAGACGTGAAAGAGTTAGACTTGAAAAGAAAAAGAATAAAGCTATAGTAATTGCTGAAATTGTTTTAGTTATATTTGTATCTTTATTTCTTTTAACTGTCTTAATTCAAAGATTTAGTAATAATAAAGTTTCCATTGGTGGTATTAGATTATTTACTGTATTATCTGAATCAATGGAGCCTGTATATAAAGTATGGGATATAGTTATTGTTAATAAAGTAGAACCTTCAAAGATTAAAATAGGTGATGATGTTACTTATAAAGGTCTTGAAGGTGATGTTAAAGGTAAGGTCGTAACCCACAGGGTAGAAAAAATAAATTACGATGAAGGATCTAAAAAATATAAATATATTACTCAAGGTATTAACAACGTTGGACAAGACCCTGAGATTAGTGAAGATCAAATATTTGGTAAAGTAGTTTATAAAACAACTTTATTAAGTGCATTTAGTAAAGCAAGTAGAAATACTATTATATTTGTATTATTTGTATTTATTCCACTTGCTATATATATTGCTATAGAAATGGTAAATATTGTATTAGATAGAAATGATACAAGAAGATATAGATAAATAGAAAGGAGTAGTTATTATGGGAAGAAGAAGTTTAAGAACTAGGGAAAATGTTGTTAATCATTCTAGAAAATTAACTATCATTCCACTTATATTTTCAGTTATATTTTTAGTAACTGGAACATATGCATGGTTTACTTATTTTAGTGATGTTGATATTAATTTAACTGGTCACGTAGTAAGTTGGAAAATTAACTTTGATGAAGATGCTAATTTAACTGAAACAGTTATGGAATTTAATCAAATATATCCAGGTATGAATGAAAAAGAAACAGCTGAAACTCTTAATAAATTCTTATCAATAGAAAATCAAGGTGAAACAAAAGCAAAAGTTACTTATTATGTTAAATCTATTGAAATACTAGGTGAAACTTATACTTTAGGTGAATATATAGAAACACCTGTAACAGCTACTACTTTTAATTCATTAATTGGTGATTTATATACATTTGATAGTACATCAGGAACATATATTGTTGTTGCTCCATCAGCTACATATAATGCTTCAACAACATATTATTCTTTATTAGATCAAACTAATATGTCTAATATATTAGCTACTAAATATCCATTTAAATTTAACTTTGGATTTGTAAGTGCAGAAAATGATGTAACAACAGCTGCTGTACCTGAAATGATTATTTCTAAGTTTGGTGAAACAGGAAATGCTACAAACTTTAGAGCTAATATTTCTTGGCCATATGAAACTTATATTAGAGTTGATAACTCTGATGATTTCAACGATCATTTAGATTATTATACTAAATCAGGATCAACATATACTAAAGCAACTGTTGGACCTACAACATTTGATTCTTTAAAGAGTACATTATATTACGCTAATGATATAGAAGATACTTACTGGGGTAATAAAGCTGCTGAATATTATCAAGAACAAAGTGGTAGTTATTCAGCTGAAGATATTGTAAGTGTTAAATTAGTTGTAGTTGTACATGCTGAAGAATACTTAGGTGAATAGTAATGAATAAAAAGAAAAATATATTTGCTATAATTGGTTTTACTTTGTCTATAATAAGTGGACCGATTATAGCTTTAATTTTATCTATAGTTGGATATAATAAATCTAAAAAATATAAATCAGGTAAAGAATTATCAATAGCTGGTATTATAATTTCTGTTATTAAACTTATAATATGTATTATATGTATATTAATATTTGTATTATCATTAGGTAAAAGTTTAAATGATAGTAACATAGAATATAAATGTAGTCATTCATACGGATGTGAAAAAACTATATTTGGAAATTTTATATGTGCTTATAAAGATATAGATGGTATATCTGAAGATATTATATGTAGAAATAATATGTTAACTAATAGTGTTGTTAATATATATGTATTTCATACAAATACATGTCCACATTGCAGAGATTTATTAGATTTTTTTGAAGACTTAAAAATGGATAATGATTATAATTATAAATTTGAATTAAAATTATATGAAGTATCTGAAGATGTTAATAATAAAAGAAAAATGATGAAAGCATCTGAGTATTTTGATATTAACTATGATGAACTTGGTGTTCCTTTTTATGTAATAGGTAATAAATATAGAACAGGATTTAAAAATCCTAGCTTATCTACTGAAGAAGAAAAAAAGCATCAAGAAGATGCTATTAAAGAATTAATAGATGATGCATATTATTATGGATATAATGATATAAATGATTATTTTAATAAATAAAAAGAACTTCGATTGAAGTTCTTTTTTTATGCATGACTTGATATTTGTACGAATTTTAATTTAATAGTTATTTTACCATCATTATTTGTTTCAGGTGTAGTTTTAGATGCGTTGTAACCAACTTCAGTATCAGCATCATCGTCCATTTCTTCACCATCACCATCGTACCATTCAACATAAACTCTAATACAATATTTTGTTTGACTCATTCCTTTATACCAATAACCGTTTATATTTGCTTGAGTACCTGTAATCTCTTGATCTTTAGTTGTATCAACGATTGGGTTTTCATTATTATCAACATCATATATACCAACTTTAGTGATTTTTAAATCGCTTAAGTTTGAATTATCTGCTTTTGCAACTGTTGTTATATAGTTATAATCAACATCAACATAAGTATTATCTACCATAATATCGAAATAGGCTTGGCTACCTGGTGCTAAGAAACCATCTTTTGTATAATTACTTGCAATATAATTTGGATTTAATGTTGCAGATAATGTTTTAGATGATTTTATGTATTCACCATTTACCAAAATATCCCATTTGGCTAGGTTAACATCCGTTGTTTTATCATTAGCTGTTACATATTTAGCATAAGTACTTTTTACCATGTTAAATGAGAACACCAATGAAATAAAAGCTAGTATTAAAATACAAAATTTCTTTTTACTCATACTAAATAGACCCTTCCATAATATCCTATTATTATAATAAATTATATTATCAAGTATTTACAAGACTAAAAGTGTAATGTTTACACATGACAACGTGGATTTTTACAATAAATATAATGCTTTATAAAAAGTCTTATGGTATACTAATTATAATAGTGATAATAAGGAGGATTGTTATGCATAACCGTAGAAATATACGTGGTAGACAAAACAATAGCGCTCGAAGAAAGCGACTATTCTCCGTATTTTTACTAATATTATCTATTGTTGCATTAAGTGGGGGAACATATGCATGGTTTTCTAACAATGATTCAGTAACTGCAACAGGTTTTGAATTAGGTGTTACACCAAGTAACTCATTAGAGCTGTCTGCAGATGCTACACCAGATAGTTGGAAAAAAAATATAACATTAGATGATATCATTAACGCAGATTATAGTTATGGAGTTCCTAGAAAAAACAGTTATCCATCAATGTATAAGCCAACTTCAACAATTGGTAATTTAGCAAATGGATATATTGATTTTTATTTAGGACATATTGCTAAGAATATCTTAGGTGGTTATATTATTTCAGCTAACAGTATTAGTGAAATTGATGGACCTGATGGATATTTGATGTCATATGATTTATACATAAGAACTGCTAAACCACAATTGCTACAAATTAATTTAACAAATTCGTCAGTTAAATATAAAAAGTTAGATACAGATAGAAATGTTACTCAAGGTATTGAAGATTCTATTAGATTAGCTTTTGTATACGAAGGATTTGAAAGTAATTTAAATGCAAGTGTTGCTGATATTCAAGGAATGAATACATCTGATCCTGATGATGTAAAAGTTTGGGAACCAAATGCAAATCATCATTATCAAAATGGTATAGATGCAGCTAAAGAGTTTTATGGTTTAACTATAACTGATAATCAAATACTTGATTATGAAGGAATTAAAGCAGCTATTCCTGAAAGTTTAAAGTTACAATTAGGAGTACCTAATGCAACTTATTTTGAATCTTTAGGAGAAAAATTAATAAGAAGTTCAAAAGATGCAAGCGGAACAGCTAATTTATTTCATATAGATAGTGGTATAACAAAAATTAGAATATATATGTGGATAGAAGGACAAGATGTTGATTGTGAAAATGAAGTATCTGGTACATCATTTGAAACAATCTTAAACTTTACTGCTACAGAAGGTTAGGAGATAGGATATGAAAAGAATTATAGGAAATATTATAACAGTTATATTAGTAATAATTATTTTATTCATGAGTGTATTATTACTAAGTCACAACGATCACCAAGTATCACAATTTGGTAATAAAACATTATTAATAGTTGATGAAGATATGCTTGATTATAAAAGTGGCTCTTTATTAATTGTTACAAAGAAAGAAGCTAAAAATATTCAACCAGGTGATTATATATTCTATTATGATGTTAATAATAAAACTAAAACAGTTTTAGGATTAGTAAATGATATATATGATGTTGATTTTGGTCAATATTCATTCACAGTTAACAATGATATTATTGTTGATGAAACAAGTATTATTGGTAGAGCTAATGATACTAAGGAATACAAGGGATGGGGTAATATTTTATCTGTATTAGAATCTAAATATGGAAATTTATTCTTAGTAGTATTACCAGCATTCTTATTATTCATATATGAATTGATTAATTTTATTGTAGAAGCAAGGAGCAGAAAAAATGGGTAAGGTAAATGAAAGTTTAATAGAAGAAGTTAAAAATGCTTCAATTAAAGATGCATTTGAAATTTATAGTAAATTATTTGAAACAATTAAATCTACAGAAGCTAACATTGTTGAAGTAAATCCTGAAGATTTAAAGCCAAAAAGAACTAAGAGAGGAAGTAAAAATAAGAAATGACAACAATTACTAGTATTGAAAAACTAAGCAAATATTTAGATAAGATTGTTAAAGAACTTCCTAAACTTAGAAGTGATGTTGCTTCAGAACAAGTTACATATAATCAAAAAATGGAAGATTATTTAACTGAATTAAGAAATTATGAAGAAGTTATCTATGAAATAGTTAAAGAAAAACTTGCTGTTATTACTCCATTTGATGAAAATCCTGCTGTAGCTGAGAAATATGAAGAATCAGAAAAATATAGATCAATTCTTAAATTAACTGGAAAAGATGAAGATTTCGAAGAAAGATTCGGATTTGATAGAACAGTATATGAAATAGGGCATGCTAAAGATGTTGATAGAGTTAATGAAGTATTAAAAGACTTTATTAATGATATGGAACGTATCGGAATAAAATTAGTAAGTAGTAATTTTAATTATTCTACTTTTACATTAAATTATATGGAATCATTCTTTAAAAATATGAATGATCCTAGATATCTATTAATAATGAAAAATGTATTTAACTCAATTTATTGGGAATGTCCATTATTATTAACACATTTAGAATTATGTGTTAAAAACTTAATTACTAATAATAAGAAAGTAATTATTAGACATATTAATACATTATTAGATCAAAGCTTAAAAGAAGTTGGATCTACAAGAGAAGATATTCATGAATTATATACTAAAACAAGAATTCAATTTGAAGATATGAGATTGTATGATCCATATAATCTATTAGATTATTTTGATAATAATAGACAAGAAACTAGAAAGTTCTATGTTGAAAGTGATGATTTTAAGAATGTATTAGCTTCTGTAATGGATCCTAATGAATATTTACATGCTTCAAGAGATGATAAAAAGTTCATCTTAAAGAGTATTAAAGAATTATACTATGATGTTTTAGAATATCAAAAAGTTGAAAAATTCAAAAAGTTATTTAAGTTCTTATCTGATATATATGATAACAGAGAAAACATTAAAGATAATTTAAAAGAAAAACAAAAAGAAATAGTTAAACTAGAAAAAGAAAAAGCTGGTTTAGATAGAAAAGTACATTTTCTAATTAGAAAGAGAAATAGATTTAGTATTATTAATAAAGATAGAATTAATGATATAAATGATAAAATTAAAGAATTAGAAGGAGAATTAGAAATTAAGATTGGCGAAATCAAGAAAAATCATGATGAATTAAATTTCGAATTCTTCCAAAACTCATTATGTAAGACATTTAATGCATCTACATCATTATTTGATGCATCAGTGTTCTTCTCAAAATTTTATGGATTGTTATATAATCAAGTATTTGCTGATAATATGATTGAAAGAGAAGAAGTAGAACCTAGAGTAGATGAATTTAGACATATTCAATATATGGCTAGATCAACTATTATGAAATCACTTCCTTTCAATGATACTAAAGCTGTTAAAGCCTTAATTGAAAAGAAATATAGTTTATATAATATGAATTTTGAATTACCTCCAATTGATGATGCTGATTTCTCTAAATTCCTTGATAATTTAGACACATTAGTTAAATTTGGAGCATTAGAAGAAAATGTTTTAGATATTGAAACATGTGATATGATTTTAAAATTCAAAGATTATGAAGAATTAAAGATTAAAAGAATAAGAGAAAACTTACAAAATACTGAAGAAATTTAGGTTAATAATATATCAAAAAGTTATTGTAAAAAAATCTCATTTTTGATAAAATAAAGTAGATAGTAGGTAGGGAGGCGCAAGATGAATAATCTAGTAGACTTTTATTTAGCATTTAAGGCTAGAACAGTTACTGATATAGTTGAATTGCTAGTTAATAAAAGATATCCAGATTTCAAATTAACAAGTAGCTTACAGGATGTTGTATATGACTATCTTAATGAAACATGTTTAAGCGCTGACTATTTAACTAGAAGTGCTCTTAAAGATATTACAGGTGTTAAGTTAGATCAAAATTCAAACTCACTTCTAAGAATCTTTGTTGAGTACGGAGCAGTATCAAGAGCTGAATTAAAATCAAATGCAAGCTTATTTGAAATCTATAAGTTTATAATTGATGCTGTTATTTTCTATACTTGTGTATGTGGAAGAGCAAATACAAGAGTAGAAGGTTATGTTAATTTTGATGATATCGAAAGAGAAACATTCAGAGATGTTTATTTAAATGATTCTCCAAATTTAAGAAAAGCTATTAAACATAATGAAGAAGATATAAGAGTTATCTTAATGGAAGATTTAAAAGCTAATGATGATTTCAATAATCAATTGTTTGATCCATCATTTAGAATCGATTATAAGGCATTAGGCGATAATTTATATCTAGGAGATGTTGTATATCATAACGACGATTTAAATAAATATGAACAACATGAAATAGATCATGTTAGAAAAGCTTATGATATTGATTTATTCTTAGCTGGTACTGAATTAATTACTCTAGATATGATTGAAAGAAATCTAGCAGGAGGAGCTATAAAGATACTTTATAAAGTTCCTGAATTTGTTCTAGATAAGAAAACATATTTAAATAATTTCTTGGATACTACTGGTATATTCTGCGTATCAAGTAATTTAATTCCTGTAATTAATTACTCATATACAATTAAAAATGACGATATTGTTGATCAATTTGCTCATGCAGAATATGAAGTTGGTATATATAAAGATAGTAAGTTACCTTCTAACTTCAATTTATTTGAAGCTAAATACTTACTACTTGAATTCGAAGGAGAAGACGAAGAATTCAGAACTGTAGTTAAAAGAGCACAAACCACTTCGGATGTTGTTATTGTTAACGAAATTCCAAAGAGAGATGCACTTGTACTACTTAAAGAAGGTATTAAGTACTTCGTAAAGGGTAGGTGATATAAGTGCCTAACTTAGAAGTAAAAGTTACTGCAAAGGATGTCAAAAGGAATAGAGTATTTTTTAAGTCAATAATTGTCATATTATTGTTCTTATTATTGCTTATTAGTATAACTTATGGTATTCTTTATATAGTAAATACTAATGGTAACTTCACAATCACGCTTGATAAGAATGCCTACGAAGAAGAAAAATTGGAAGTTAGTCCAAGGAAAGATTTCGAATTTACTACTCATAAGTTAGTTGTAGAGAATCTGGATTATATTGATAATATAACAGAAACTTGGATACCTGCTAATGTGGATACTGAAAAAGATGGTCCACATAATGGTAACAACTACATGGCTTATACATTCTATGTAAGAAATAAAAGCAATGATGTTCTTTCTTACTCAAGAGCAATTGAAATACTTGCTAAAGTTAAGAATGTTGATGATGCCGTTAGAGTAAAGGTATATTTGAATGGTGAATCAGTAGTATATGCTAAACGTACACCTGATACTAACGAACCTGAACCTGGTACTACACCATTTATCAGTGATAAGGTCGTTATGAGTGAGACTAGAGAAAACTTTCAACCAGGTGAAGTTGATAAATATACTATTGTAATATGGTTAGAAGGAAATGACCCAGAATGTATTAATGATATCATTGGTGGGGAATTAAAAATGCAAATGAACTTAGGTGAAAATACTAAGTCATATGAAAGGTGATTAATATGAGTGCTAGAAGAAAAAGAACTGTAATTAGATCTAGAAAAAATCAAGACGAAAATAATAGAAAGAGAAGACTGCTAGTAGCGTTCTTAATGTTAATACTAACAGGTGTAGCATTAACAACTGCAACATATGCATGGTTCTCTGCTAACGATGCAGTTGATACAACTGATATCGATTTAAAAGTTACAGCTGCAACAGGTATTTCTATTTCTGCAGATGCATTAAACTTTGGTAAAACAATTTCAATAAGTGATATTGTTGGATTTGCTAAAGAAGGATGTTCTACACAAGGTGATGATACAACTGTAGCAGATGCTGCTAAGAAGTGTAAATCTTCATTACAATATCCTGAAAAACTTAACCCAGTTTCAACAGTTGGTCCTGTTGGTGGTGGTGTTCCAAGATGGTATTTAGGAGCAATTGGTGATAAGAAATCAGCTGATAACAGTTATGTTGCTGAAATTACTGCAAGAGCTACAAGTGAAAACTATGTAACAAACTCAACTACTGGTAATACATTATCAAGTGGTGACTATATGGCATTTGACTTCTGGATTAGATCAGGTGCTGACGATGTTAAACTTGATATTGATAATGCAACAACTAATATTTCAGCTTTAGTTGATAGTGCTGGTACTCGTGACTTAGAATCAGGTATTAGAATCATGTTTGTAGATATGGGATTCACTACTGATACTTCTACATCAGAAAGACAATTAGTAGCTAAGAACTTAAACTCAGTAAATCCTGATAACTGGGTAATCTATAATCCATATCCAGACAAACATCATAGCAACTCAATGACAGATACATATAACACTACTGAAAGAGCTCAAGGATATTATGGTGTTAATAGAGCTCCAAACTTCTCATCAGATGCTTTAGATAGATATGATAAGAAAGGTAATGCAGATGGTGAAGGAACTTATATTCCATTTACATATAAGACATTAAAATCTCATGAAGGTGAAACATCTTACGATGAAATCTTTACATTAATCAATGAAGACTTTGCTCATTATGCAATAGCTCAAGATTCAGCTACAAGATCTACAGGAAATGCAATCTTAACTGTAAATGCTGGTATTACTAAGTTTAGATGTTATATTTGGTTAGAAGGACAAGATATCGACGTTGTAGATGATATTTCATTCTCAAGTGGTATCAAAGTTAACTTCGGATTCAAGACTACAAATTAATAGGTAATGAATATGATTAAGAAGGTATTAAAATTAATAGTTGATATTTTCTTAGTATTCGTAATTATAAGTGCTGGAATATATGCACTGATAACATTTACATCAAAGAAGGACGGTATTCCAAATATATTTGGGTACAGTCCTTTTTCTATAATTACTCCTTCAATGAAACCTATATTAAATGTTGGAGATATAGCTTTATGTAAAAAGATTGATGAGAATACTGAGTTAAATAAAGGCGATATAATTTCATTTAAAACAACTATTCAAGGAAAGAATGTAATAGTAACTCATAGAATTGAAAGTATTACTACTTTAGATGATAAGACAGTAGTTATATCTACCAAAGGAGATAATAATGATGCTTCTGATGCAAATACTATTACAAGAGATGATGTTGTTGCTAAATATTCCGGATATAAAATAGTAGCTTTAGGTTATTTAATAACATTTATATCTAATAAATATGTATTCTTATGTTTAGTTATTCTTCCACTTGCAATTCTATTCTTAATGGAATTTGTTGATTTGATTAAGGATTTAGTTCATAATGCTGAAATTAGTCAAAAAGAAGAGGAAGAGAAACAAAAACAAAAAGAAAAACAAAAAAAAGAGAATAATAAGAAAAAGAAAAATAAACAATAATTTGTTTATTTTTTTATGAAAAAAATTTGAAATTTATGTGAAATTTTCCTTTTTCTCTTTAATGATTTTTTGATTTGTGTTATTATATCTTGTTGTTAAGGAGTGTAGGAAGATGAAAAAAATATTAAGTAATTCGTATTTAAATATATTTTTTGTTTTAACTTTGTCTTTATTTACTGAAGAATTAATATTTAGAATTATAAGTGATTCTCATGTTTTTACATTTGGTACAGTTAGAATTTTGGTTGAAACTATTATTATTTCAAGTTTATTAACTTTTATTATTAATTTATTTAAACATTCTATAGCTAAAAAGATCGCTATGGGTATTATTATATTTGCGGGAGCTTTTTATACTTGCTTTCAATTAGGATTTAATAGCTTTATCGGTGTTTTTGCGTCTTTAAATGCATCAAGCCAATTAGATGAAGTAAGCGATTATGTTAAAGATTTCTTTTCTAGTTTTAAACCATTATACTTTCTAACTGTTATACCATTTGTTTTATTTATAATTGGACTATTTGTATTTAGAAAACATAAAGTTGAAAAATGTAAGATTTGGAAGACTGCAGTTGCTACTTTAGTAATTGAAGTATTAGGTGTTTCTTTTTATGCTGCATCTATTTTAGTTCCTGGTTTACAAAACAAATTACAATTAATATCTAATAAAGATTTATTTCTTACTGCTAGTAATCCAGCTATTACAGTTGATCAATATGGTACTTTTGGATTCTTATTTTTGGATTTAAAAGCATATTTATTCCCAACTGAATTAGAAATAGATGCTTCTGGTGAAGTTATTTCAAGAGATGAAGATTTATTAACAGCTGATAGTAGAGTAATAAATGATATTTTTTGGAAACAAGTAATTTCTGAAGAAACTAATCCAGCTTTAAAAGAAATTGATACTTATTTAATAAATCAAAATATAACTGATACAAATGATATGACAGGAATATTTAAAGATAAAAATGCTATATTTATTTTAGGAGAATCTGTAAATGATATTTTTTATGAATATCCAGAGTATTATCCTAATTTTGCTAAAATGTTAGAACATTCATATTTCTATGAAAATAATTATTCTCCTAGAAATTCATGTGCTACATTAAATAATGAATTCTCGGGAATGACTTCATTATATAGTATAGTTAATACATGTACTGCATCTACTTATAAAGAGAATGTATATCCATATTCTTTATTTAATTTATATAATAATGCTGGATATGTTACTTTCAGTGCACATGATTATACAGAAGCATATTATCCAAGACCTACTATTCATAGTAATATGGGAAGTGGAGAATATTATAATGTTCAAAAACTAGGAATAAGTTATTCTAATGAATATAAGAATTGGGCAAATGACGATGAATTCTTTGAAAGTGTATTAAAAATAATTGATAGTAAAACAACTTCAGGAGAACATTTCATGTCATGGTTAACAACTGTTTCATCACATCAACCATATGGATATGATTCTATTCAAGGTAATAGATATTATGATATGACTGAAGGAACAGGATTCCCAACTGATGTTAGAAGATATATGTCTAAGTTAAAAATTGTTGATAATGCTTTAGGTATTTTACTAGATGGTTTAGAAGAACGTGGAATATTAGAAGATACAGTTATAGTATTCTATGGAGATCATTATCCATATGGTATAAGTAAAGATAATTTAAATAAAGTTTTAAGTTATGATACTAATGAAGATATGAATGCTGAACAAGTACCATTCATAATATATAATCCTTCTATTAATGGTGAGAAGAAGCAAGAATATACAACATATGTAAACGTATTACCAACACTTGCAAATATGTTTGGATTAGATTATGATCCAAGATATTATGTAGGTGAGGATTTATTCAGTGATGATTATCAATCTATAGTAGTATTTGCAGATGGATCATGGAAGAATGAAATTGCATATTATAATGCTTCTAAGAATGATATTAAATACTACACTGAAAAAACATATACATCTGATGAAATAGCTGAAATAAATAAAAAAGTACAATCAAAGATATCTTATAGTAATAAGATAGTTAAGAATAATTACTTTAATGATTTAAATAATAAAATTACAGCAAAGAAAGATGTTTATGATGAATTAAGTAAGATAATGTGTTTAAATATAGATATAGATAATTATTTAAAAGAAAATGATGTAACAGAATAGGTGGATAATATGGTATTAGTAAATTGGTTAAAAGAAAATTATAAAGGTATTTTAGTTGGAGCTATAGCAGTAGGTTTAATTGCTGGTATTGCATGGCCTAAGAGAGAAGCTAAATTACAAGATGGACAAGAAGTAGCAGCTGAAACAAGCGTTAAAAAATATACTGCTGAATTCTTATATGAATCATTGAAAGAAAAAAATGGTTTGACTGTATTATTACAAAATATTGATAAAGATATTATAAAAGAAAAATATGGATCTTCTTTAGATGCTGAAGCTAAAGAATCAGCTACAACTGAAGCTGAAAATTATATTAATCAATATAAATTATATTATCAAATGGATGAAGAAACTTTCTTAGCAAAGAATGGATTTAAAACTAAAGATGAATTTATTGAAAGTTTAGTTGTTTCTTATAAATTAGATTATTATGTTACTGAGTATATCTCTAAAAATCTTACTGATGAAGAATTAAAATCATACTATGATTCAAATGTATTTGGTGATAAAAAGATTACTTTAATTTCTTCAACTACAAATGAAGCGGATGTTAAGAAAGCTCAAAAAGAATTAAAAAGTGGAACATCATTAGATAAAGTAAAAAGTAAATATAAAGACTTGGTTTATAATGACTTATTAGTGACATTTGATATATCATCAAGTTTTGCTGAAGTTATTACTAATACAATTAAAAATATGGATAGTAAAACTGTAAGTGAAGTATTAAAAGATGATACATATGGTAATTTAGCTATATATGTAAGTTCATCTAAAGATAAACCTGCATATGAATCAGTTGTTGATAGCATTAAAAAGAGCATTGCTCAAACTAAACAAAGTGAAGATGATACACTTTATTACAAAGCAATGATTGAATTAAGAAATGAATATGGAATTAAATTCTATGATTCAAAATATGAAGAGTATTATAAAAACTTTAACAAGCAATATGCTGGTCAATAAAAGAGTATAATTATACTCTTTTTTTTGTTATAATTTTTATGGGTGATTATTATGATAAAAAAGAAATCAGATAGTTATGTTGAATTAGAAAATAGAAAATTAATATATAAAAAGAAAACAATTAATCCTATTATTTTATTTTGGAATTGGGGTTGGAATATTTATTATGATAATCCTGAATTATGGAATTATTTAATAGTAGGCGGTTTAACTACTGTTGTTGGAGTAGGCTCTAAATTTCTTTTATTAAAGTCAGTATTTGATCAAACAAATGGATTAGAATTACAATTAGCTGAATTAACTGCATGGATAATAGCAGTACTATTTGCTTATGTAACTAATAGAATATTTGTTTTTAAATCACATTCTAAAAATATTATAAAAGAATTTATTAGCTTTGTAAGTGGTAGAGTAGTTACTCAAATTATTCAAATGTTAATAATGTTTATATTTGTAACGTTATTAGCTTTAAATTCAGATGGATGGGTATTATTGTTCTCTATTATTTGCCAAATTATGCAAATTGTTTTAAATTATGTAATAAGTAAATTATTTATATTTAAAAAGGGGGCTTAATATGAATAAAATAAAATCATTTATTTTATCTATTATTACAAGTATAGCCTTATGGTCTAGTTATAATATATTAGATGATCTTAAACATTTTAAGTTTTATACTTTATATAATTCTAATATGTTATTACTTGGCTTAATATGTGTTTTATTTATATATTTATATAATAAGAATAAAGATATAAAAGTTGATAAATCTAAAATAATTGCATCTATAATATTTGCAGTTTTTATGATTATAGGTGAAGTATGTAATACTTATGGAGATATAGCTGTAGCTTTTAATCATTATTTAAATATTATATATACTATTATTAAATTTATAGGCTATTTTAATGCATTTAAGCTTATGTTTATATATTTAGATAAAGTTATACCAAAGTTAGATAATAATCCTTTAAAACCTAAAAAAAGTATATTTAAATGGTATATAGATAAGCTAACTAAATATCCATTTAAAACATCATTTGTAACTTTATTAATATTATTTAGTATATATATGATAGCTTTTTATCCATTAGTGTTATCTCCTGATCCAAGAGATCAAATATATATGTTCTTAGGTATACCTACTGAACATAATGAATGGGTAATAATGAGAAATCCAAATGTATTAATTACTAATCATCATCCTATATTACAAACATATTTAATAGGTGGTTGTTTAAGTATTGGAAGATATTTTGGAAATGATAATTTTGGATTATTTATATATACAATAATTCAAACACTTATATATGCAAGTATATTAGCTTATACAATTAAATTTATGAAAGATCATAAAATAAGTAATAAATATTATTTTATTGTATTATTAATATATTTGTTAGTTCCTATGTATGCATTCTTTACTGTAAGTGCAGTTAAAGATACATTGTATACAGGATTTACTATTTTATTTGTTTTATGGTTATATGATATAGTTGAAAACTATATGGATAAAAAGATAAATATAAAATATTTAATATATGTTTTCTTTGTAATGTTATTAATGTGTTTATTTAGAAATAATGGTATTTATTTATGTTTATTAACTTTACCAATTTTATTAATTATTAATAAATGTAATAGAGTAAAAATATTATTGTTAATATTAACATTATTTGGAAGTATGCAAGTATTTAATAAAGTAATTATTCCAGCTTTAGGAGTAAGTGATGGTAGTATAAGAGAAGCCTTATCTATACCATTTCAACAAACTGCTAGATTAGTTAAATATAATGAATCTATTATAGAAGAATCAGATAAAAAAATAATAGATAAAGTATTAGTATATGAAACATTAGGAGATAGATATGATCCTAATTTATCTGATCCAGTTAAAAATAAGTTCAGTCCTAATGCTACAAAAGAAGATTTATTTAATTATTTAAAAGTATGGTTTAAATATTTACTTAAAGATCCTTTATGTTATATAAATGCAACATTAGATAATACATTTGGATTTATTTATCCAAATGTACATAGATGGTATTTATATTATGATTATTGGGATGATTTAGTAGATCCAAATATAGTAGATTATCATTTTAATGATAGTACTTGGTGGTTAAGAGTTCCTCTTACTAACTATGGAGAAACATTCCCATTTATTCCATTAGTTGGATTACTATCAAATATAGGTGCTAGTTGTTGGATGGTTATTATATTAAACGTTTATTTAGTGAATAAGAAGACTAAGAAATATATTTTAGTTTTAATACCACTTTATTTATCTATATTAATTTGTATTGCAGGTCCTGCAAATGCATACTTTAGGTATGTTATGCCTTATATGTTTGCATTACCAGTTCTTACATGTTTATTTATAAATAAAGTTAAGGAGGTTAACTATGAAAAAAAGTAAAATAGCTGTTTTAATACCATGTTATAATGAATCAGCAACTATAGAAAAAGTAGTTAAAGATTATAAAAAAGCATTACCAGATGCTGATATATATGTATATGATAATAACTCTAAAGATCATACTGATGAAATAGCTAAAAAGGCAGGAGCTATTGTTAAATATGAATATAGACAAGGAAAAGGTAATGTTATTAGATCTATGTTTAGAGATATAGATGCTGATTGTTATTTAATGATAGATGGAGATGATACATATCCTGCTGAAAATTCAAAAGAGATGTGTGATTTAGTATTATCAGGAAAAGCTGATATGGTAATAGGTGATAGATTATCATCTACATATTTTAAAGAAAATAAAAGACCATTTCATAACTTTGGAAATGTCTTAGTTAGAAAATTAATCAATTTCTTCTTTAAGAATAATATTAAAGATATCATGACAGGTTATAGAGCATTCTCATATGAGTTTGTAAAAGGATTCCCAGTTCTATCAAAAGGATTTGAAATAGAAACTGAGATGACTATTCATGCTGTAGATAAGAATTTTAAATTAGTTGAAATACCAGTAGAGTATAGAGATAGACCAGCTGGATCTCATAGTAAATTAAATACATTCTCAGATGGATATAAAGTGCTTAGAACAATAGCTACTTTATTTAAAGAATATAAACCAGTTTTATTCTTTAATATAATAGCTTTAATCTTCTTCTTATTAGGCTTTGTAATTTCATTACCAGCATTCATTGGATATTTCCAAACTGGATTAGTTGAAAAGTTTCCAAGCTTAATAGTAGGTGGATTCTTAGCATTAGCTTCAATGTTATCTGTAAGTACAGGAATGATACTTGGGGTAATAGCAAAGAAACATAAACAATTATATGAATTGTATATGAATACAATTTATAGCAATAAAAAAAGAGACTAAATAGTCTCTTTTATTTTTTATATTGTTTTTGCTAGTACTGGTCCTTCAACTTGAGGAGCAGTAACTACAGGTTGTTCCATCATAGGAGCCTCTGGCATAACAGGAGCAACTTCAGGAGTAGCAACTACTTCAGGGGCAACTGGTGCTTCAACTTGAACAGGTTGTTCAACAACAGGAGCCTCTGGCATAACAGGAGCAACTTCAGGAGCAGCAACTACTTCAGGAGCAGCAACTACTTCAGGAGCAACAGGTGCTTCAACTTGAACAGGTTGTTCCATCATAGGAGCTTCTGGCATAACAGGTGCAACTTCAGGAGCAGCAAGTACTTCAGGAGCAACAGGAGCTTCAACTTGAACAGGTTGTTCAACAACAGGAGCTTCTGGCATAACAGGTGCAACTTCAGGAGCAGCAAGTACTTCAGGAGCAACAGGTGCTTCAACTTGAACAGGTTGTTCCATTATAGGAGCTTCTGGCATAACAGGAGCAACTTCAGGAGCAGCAACTACTTCAGGAGCAACAGGTGCTTCAGGAGCAACAGGTGCTTCAGCTTGAACAGGTTGTTCAGCAACTGGTGTTTCTTCAACTGGAGTAACATCTGGTTGTGCTTCTAATGTATTTAATATATTATCTATAGCATTTATATCAACTTCTTGTGTAGGAAGTTCTTGTGGAATAACTTCAGTAGTATCTAATAATCCATCTGCAGCTATCATATCGTTAACTAAATCTTGTGGAATAGGTTGAATTTCAGGTTCAGAATCTAATGAATTAATAATTTCTTGTGTATCTACTTGATCTAATTCGTTTACTGGTTCTTCAGTAGTAACTTCATGAGCTACTTCTTCTGTGGTTTCTGCAACTACTTCAGGAGCAACCATTTCTTCTTGAGCAGGTTGTTCAACAACAGGAGCTTCTTCAACTGGAGTAGTATCTACTGTTGGATTTTCTTCAGTAACAACTTCAGTAGGAACTTCTTGAACTTCTTCAACAACTTCATCTTTTGAAGCTTCTTGATGAGCAGCAGCTGCAATAATTTCAATTGAATCTTCTTTATTTGATTCTTTAATAAATTCTTCTAAATCTAAATCAGCTGTTTTATTAATTTCATCAATTGATTCTTTAAACATATTTAATGTAGATTCATCTAAATCATGTACAAGATTTCTTTCATAAAATTCTAAATCATTTCTATACATTTCATTTTGATTCTTGATAATTGGATATTTTCCTTTAGCTTCCTTAAATGCTTTATCTTCTAATTTATTTAATTTTTCTCGTGTGCTATTTATATATTCTTGTAATTCTTCTTTTGTCATATTTATAGCCTCCTACCTTAATATAATAATTATATCATTAAATGGTAATATATTTATATATTTTTTATATAAATGTGTCGCTTTTTGACATTGTATTAATGAACTTTTTAAAATTTAAATTACATAAATCAAAAAAATGATGTTATAATTAAATTGTGAGACATTGTAGGAGGTAATGCATTATGGCAAAACATACTAATATATATGTTGATAAAGATATAAAAATTTTAGAATTAGAATCAGATGTAGTTAAAGTATTAAAAGACAATAATGTTAAAACCGTAGGTGATGTTTGGGTTTTAAATAGAAAAAAATTAAAAGCTTTAGGATTAAAGGATTCAGATATAAAACAAGTAATTATTAAATTACAATTATTAGGATTAGATCTTAATAAGAGAATGTATTCATAAGAAGGTTTTGAACCTTCTTTTATTTATTTTTAAATAAAAAAATGCTATACTAAAAATAGTAAGGATGATGGATATGGTTAATAATGATGTTATTAATAATATTAGAAGAAACATAAAAATGTCTTTCAATAAAAAGATATTTGATTTTTTCATGAATAAATATCTTAGCCAAGATATGAATACATATTCATCAAATGAAGGAGAAAAAATATTTGATTTTATTAGATTAAATAGTGAGAATTCATCTCCTTTAAATCAAAATGATTATAAAGAATTAATAATGATTTTAATTAATAGATCAATTACAGAAGCTCAAAAAAATGGAGTTCAAATAACTACAAATGAATTAACTGCAAAATTGTTAACTGGTTTAAAGAAAAGAGAAGGTAGATTAACATTTGACTCAGAAGATTTATTTGGTAATAAAATTGATGGAGATAAAAATATATTCTTCTATATTGATATAGATGGAGAAAATATTGTAGGAATGGTTAAAGATATTATTTCTCAAATGGATGAAAAGGGAATTGCATATGATATAACTATTCCAAATGCAGATGAAATGTTAAAAGGTCATACTGATGCAATTATAATTGCTGCAAGTCCTGAAAGTTTCATGTCTACAGTAGAAGCTTTAGAAAATATCTCTCAAGATAAAAAAGATAAAGTTAAAGATAATGACTATGCTAAAGATAATTGGTATGGAATTAATACAGTTGTTAATAATGTTCCTGCTGATGTATTAATTGGTAAATTATTCATTCAAGGAATGAATGAAATAATTAAAGAAGAAGCTGTTAATTATTCTTATGTTGATATAGAAGGTAAATCTATATCTGAATTTATTGAAAGTGAAACTAACAAAGATAAGGTTAGAAAACTAGCATATGAATCATTAATGGAAATTGATAATAGCATAAGTGATAAAGTATTTAATAGAGTTTTAGAATTGATTGATTCTAAAGGATTAAATATTAATAATATGTATATGTATGATATCATCAATGATGAATTAGATAAACAATATGGAAAAATTGATGCATTCAAAGAAGAAATTGTAGTTGAAGATTCTAAAGAAGAAGTAGAGTCAAAAGATACAATTACTGAATTAACATTAGAAGAAAAACAATCAATGACAAAAGCTATTGATGAAACTCAAGAAACTCTTGAAAGAGAAAATAAGTATTTAGGATTACTTGATGGAGTAGAAGGTTGGAAATTTGATAGTCTTGTAAAAGATGAAACTGGAAATGATATAACATTATTAGATTTCTTAGATAAGAATAATACATTAGACAAAGTTCCATTTAATGCTGTTGTAACATTATTAGATACTACAACTGCAGATGGTGTAAGTGTATCTGGTAAAAAGTTTATAGCTAAATATGTTTTAGATAATTTAAAATTAATTCAAACAAATCCAGATTCTCAAAAAGGTTTAACTTTAGAAGAAATCATGGAAAAATATGTTGAAAAAGTAGAAGTTCCTGAAGTAGGTGTTATTTATCCAGAAGGATTAACAAGTCCAAATAAAAAGAAAGAAAGTTTCTTAGCAAAAATATTAAAAGGAAGATAGTTCTTATCTTCCTTTTTTTTATACATCAATATTTTTTTTATATAATTTGTGAGCGTTTGTAAAACATAAGATATTAACTGCTATAACGAATATAAAGAATATCATAATACATAATGTATTACTTGCCATTAGTAATGTATCAAATATAGCATGTACTAATGATGGTAATAGAATACTTATTAATGTATATAATATTTCTTGTGGTATCTTTTTTTGATTTGCATAGTATCTTACTATTCCTAAGAAATATCCCATTATAATTGCAAAGCATGCATGTGCAGGGATTGATATGATTGCTCTCATTATTGCAACAGCTAATGCTTCAGTACTTGTAAATATATATAAAACATCTTCTAAGAATGCAAATCCTAATGCTGCAAATACAGCATATATTATCATGTCATATGCTTTATCAAAAGCTTTATTATTAAAACCTACAGAATAACAACAAATCCATTTAACTGTTTCTTCTATAAATGCTATTCCGAAGAATACGTGTATTAGTAGTAACATAAATTCATTTGGTTCTTCTTCAAATATAGATGCAAAAAATAATTCTCCTAATACAGCTGGAACACATGAAAAACATCCTAATATAAATAATAATGCTAACATCCATCCAGGTTCTGAATTATGAGCTTTATTTGATATAAACCATCCAATTAATGCTACAGGTATAATTGCTAAAGCCATATAAACTGGAAATAAATATATATTCATAATATTCACCATATTAAGTATATCAAACAATTAATAGAATATTTTTTTATACATAAAAAAAACAATGTTGTTTACATTGTTTTTATTCAAACCAGATATAATCTCCATCTTGGATCTTTGTATATACTTCTTTTTCACCATGTTCATTTAATTGAATACCATGTCCTTCTTTACTATAAGAAGAATCATAATAGAATACTTTGTTAGAAGTATTTATTTTCATATATATATCTAATTTATCTGTATTAGAAGCCATTACTTTGTCTTTTAATTCATTTGTAAATTTAATTTTATATAATGCACTTCCAATTGGTTTAGCTTCTTTATATGTAGTACCATTTCTATTAGCTGTATCTTGTAATAGTTCATTGAATACAGGAACATAATTATCATATGTATTAATATCTTCTCCTGTTTCTGTTTGAGTACCAATTATATCATTTTCATTTAATACAGTTACATCATCACCAGATAGGTTAATTGATGGAACATTAGATGAAATAGTTAATCCTCCAACTAATACAATGAAGTTTTGTTCAGTTATTGTTCCATTTATATATTTGGCATAACATTCTTCATTATTTGTATCTGGGAAAATTGTTTGATTATATAAATTAGGCGAAATATAAAATAAACTAATATAATTTGTTTTAAAATAAGTATCAGTTATAGTTTTAGTATTATTTAATAATCTTCTATAATCTCCACGAGAAGTAATTACATATCCTGCAGATAACTTTGGAATTAATCCGCCTTTAAGAGCATATTCTTCTATATTGCCTTCATATTTTTCATGGAAATAAGAATTACCTTTAATATTAGTATTGAAAGTAACTTTATTAGTAACATCATTTTTAGTTAATCTAACATCTCCAATTGTATTAATTTTACTCATGAAGAAGTTTTCAGCAACACTTAATATTTCTTCATTTTGATAATTGTCTTGGAATTCTTTTCTATTAGCGTCATAGTAAACTTCAATATTATCTTCAAAATAATATATTGAATTCTTAGAACAATTATTTAATGTATCATCATATGATACACATTTCCAACTATTAACTTTTTTATTAATTCCATATTTTTCTTTTAAATATTCTTTAGCTTCATTTGATTTGTTATCAAATGAAATAGAACATCCTGAAATAAATACTATTGTTAATAGGGATAATACAATTAATTTAATACCTTTGTTCATAGTATCACCTTAAAATTATTTTAACATAAATAAAGATATAGTATGTTATAATATGTTTAATTATTAGTAAAGGAAGTGTCTTATGGAAAAGAGTAGAGTTTATTATACAAAAGAAGTAACACCTGAAAAAGTTGTTGAAATGTTTAAACTTTTAAACAAAGAATTAATAGGAAATGTTGCAACAAAAGTACATTCAGGAGAAGAAGGAAATCAAAATTATTTGAAACCAGAATTTTGGAAACCAATTATTGAATATGTAAATGGTACAGTTGTAGAATGTAATACTGCTTATCCTGGAGAAAGAAACACAACTGAAAAACATTTAAAGACAATTGAAAAACATGGATGGAATAAATATTTTAAAGTTGATTTAATGGATGAAGAAGGTCCTGATTTTGAATTAGAAGTAGAAAATGGTAAACATTTAAAAGTCGATTTATTAGGTAAAGATATTACAAAATATGATTCTATGTTAGTGTTATCACATTTTAAAGGACATCCAATGGGTGGATATGGTGGAGCATTAAAACAATTATCAATTGGTTGTGCATCATCAGCTGGTAAAACTTTAATACATTCAGCTGGAACAAATACTGATCAATACACTTTATGGAACAATTTACCTGAGCAAGATGCATTCTTAGAATCTATGGCTGAAGCAGCATCTGCTGTTGTTAAATATTTTAAAGGTAATATGGCTTTCATCAATATTATGGCTAATATGTCTGTTGATTGTGATTGTGTTCATGAAGCTGAAGATCCATGTATGAAAGATATGGGTATATTAGTTTCTTTAGATCCAGTTGCTATTGATAGAGCATGTTTAGATATAGTTATTAATTCTGATGATCCTGGTAAAGAACATTTCTTAGAAAGAGTTAGAACAAGAAATGGAGAACATACTATAGATGTTGCTGAAGAACTAGGAGTAGGTAGTAAAGAATATGATTTAATTGAGATAGATTAATACTATCTCTTTTATTTTATGTTATTATATTAATAGGTGATAATATGAAATGCCCATATTGTAATAATGATATTTCAAATAAAAGTAAAGTTTGTGAAATATGTGGAGTAGAATTACCTAAAAAAATTAATAATGTAAATGATCCTAGTGATAAAACAATAAATATAGTATTAGCTGTATTTTTAATTATTGCTGGTTTAATAGCATTTGGATTTGGATTAGCTTTAACATTAGTTACTTTAGGTATTGTTATATCAGGTGTATATATGATAGTTGGCTTTTCTATTGTTGGAGTTGCATTAACATTATATGGATTATGCTATATATTAAATGCAGTTAGTTTATTTGCAGGTAATGATAAATTTGATGATGTAATTGAAAAACTTACATCTATATATTCATTTTTAATACCAATTGGTTTTTATACATTTTGGTTCTTATTCCTATTAACTGCTGATTATCAAATATTAACTAAACCAGAAGAAAATGGTGGAATACAAGTTTTCTTCTTTACTTGGATATTTTGGGCAATAGGAATATTTGGATTATATTCAAGTTTTAGAAAGAAGTAATATATGAAAAATAGAAATACAATTTTATTAATAATAGTATTAATAGCTGTGATGATATTATCTTTAGTTATGCTATCTATAGATAATAAAGATATAGAAGTATATCATAAGTCGTATAATCCTATAAGTGAATTAGGTGATTTTAATACATATTTAACTGATAATATAATTGAATTTAATAGTATTATTATTAATACATATTTAGATAATAATAAATTTGATAATATTGAATTATTAAATAATAAAAATAAGATATTATTTACTTTTAAAAATATTTTAAAAGATGAAAATAATTATAATAAATTCTTGGTATTAGATAATAAGAATTTTAATAATAGTGATAAGGATCCAACTAATAAAGATGTACTAGCATATATGTATTATTCTGATTTTAAAACATATTATGAAAATCTTTTTAATGAAGAATTAGATATTAAGGATAGAGATATATCAAAATATAATACTGACTTTGATAAAACTAATATATATGTTTATTATAAAAATAATAATACTAAATATAAAATAAAGAATATATTTGCAACTAATAATACAATAGATGATGATTATATTATTACTGCTGACATAAAAATAGAATTAAATGATGAATTAAAAAAGAAAGAAAATAAAGATAGTATAGAAGCAACTATTAAATACACTTATTTAGAAAATGATATTGTTAAATTAATTTCATTCAAAATAAAAAACATCTAAAATATAGATGTTTTTTTTAAGCTTAAAATTGTATCTTGTGTATTATTATCAGATGCTGATGGAACATATATTGGTTCATCATGTTTTAATGTATCTGATAAAGAATCTTGCATATATGAATATATATAAGCATAATAAATTATTCCATCCTCAGTTAAGTAATCAGATAAACTATGAATTACTTTTTCTAAAGATTCAGCATCCATATATTGATTAATATTTGATAGATATATACGATCATATTCTTTTGTTAATTGAGTATGTAGATTAGTAATATCAGTATTAATAAATTTAATAGATTTAGATGGTAATAATTCTTGTAATTTGTAATATGATTCTACATCCATATAACTATTTCTTTTTTTATACTTTGTCCATTCTACTGGAGGATAGAATAAATAAGTATATATTAAAGATTGTCTTGGATTTAATATAAAATGACTATATACATAATCCCAATAATCTCTAGTATCATGACCTAAATATTCTCTTATCTTCTCATATAATTCTTTAGACTTATATGAAAAGAATAATTTAAATTCTCCATAAGTTAAATGTTCAATAGCACATTTTTTTAATCTTAAGTAGTGTAATGTTAATTTATTAATATCAAATACATCTACTTGTGATGCTCCTTTATTAAAAGCATTTAGTACTTGGTCACCAGAACCTGCGACTGTTAAAATTGATTTTCCTTCAATATCTGTATAAGAGTCTGCAAGATTTTCAGTTGTAAATGGATAGAGTTTATCATACATAGTAAACTCTTGGTTGACCTTTCCTGTCATTAAATATGTTGTCTCGTTCATGTCGTCTATAATGCCCATAATTTTCCCCTCAACGATAGTATATTCTAACATACATTATAATATTTTTTCACAAAAAGTTCATATAAATTTCATTTTCTTTTCTCTAAATAATCTAATTTTTTTCACATTTGAATTGTATGATGTTCATGTCTTAAGGAGGAGACTATGGCAATAGAAGTATTTAGAAGAAAAGAAACAAAATACTTGATGACTAAAAAACAATATGAAGAATTATATGAATTAATAAAAGATCGTTTAGAGAAAGATAAATATTATAAAAGTAAAATATGTAATATTTATTTCGATACAGATAATTATGATCTTATTGTTAAATCATTAGAAAAACCTTTTTATAAAGAAAAGGTTAGATTAAGAAGTTATGATATTCCAGATCAAGATTCAATTGTATTCTTAGAAATAAAAAAGAAATATGAAGGTATAGTTGGAAAGAGAAGAATAGAAATGAGATTAAGAGATTTTTATTCTTATCTAGAATCTGGAGAATTAAAAAATGTAAGTAAACAAATAAGTAAAGAAATAGATTACTGTTTTAAATATTATAATTTAAAACCAAAGTTATTCTTAGCATATGATAGATTATCTTATTATGATAAAGATAATATAAATTTTAGAATAACTATTGATAAAAATATACGAAGTAGAGAAGATAATTTAAGATTAGAATTTGGTGATAAAGGTAAACTATATTTTGATGAAGAAATGTATATGATGGAAACAAAAGCATTAAATGCTTATCCAATTTGGTTTTCAAAAATATTATCAAAATTAAAAATATATCCTATATCATTTAGTAAATATGGAAACATATATCAAGATAAATTAAAGGAGAGTGATGTGTATGTTTAGTAGTATATTAGGAACAGAACTAACTGTAGCAAACTTCATAGTTTGTATGTGTGTATCTATTGTATTAGGTTTAATAGTTGCAATGGTACATATGTTAACAGTTAGATCAAATAAAAATTTTATTCAAACATTATGTATATTACCTGTGTTAGTAACAATGGTTATTTTATTAGTAAATGGTAATTTAGGTACAGGTGTTGCGGTAGCTGGAGCATTCAGTTTAGTTAGGTTTAGATCAATACCTGGTAATTCAAGAGAAATAATGGCTGTGTTCTTTGCAATGGCTATAGGTTTAGCAGTAGGTACAGGTTATATTGCATTTGGTTCATTATTTACTATTTTAGTTTCATTATTCTTATTTGTTCTAAGTAAGATTAGTTTTGGAGAAATGAAAAATACAGAAAAGAAATTAGTAATACTAATTCCTGAAGATTTAGATTATACAAATGTATTCGATAATATATTTGATAATTATTTAGATAGATTTAGTTTAGTGAAGTCTAAAACAACTAATATGGGATCATTATTTGAATTAACTTATATGGTTAAATTGAAACCCGAAATAAATGAAAAAGAATTTATGGATAAGATAAGAGTTAAAAATGGAAACTTAAAAGTATTATTATCTCATCCATTAGATGAAAGTGAGGCGTTATAAAAAAATGGAAAACACTAAAAGAATATTCTTAATAATTATAGGTGTTACATTGTTATCATTTATTTTATTAGGAATATTTGTGTACAATTATTTTAATAGTGAAAAAACAATAACAGCTTCAGGGGTTGAAGAAGTAGACTTTTCGTCATATACAGAAGAAACATTAGATGCAGCAGGAGCTAAAACATCAATTACATCTGGTGGTGTTTATACAATAAGTGATCAAACTATAGAAGGTTATATTTATATTAATACGACGGAAAACGTTAAATTAATATTAAATAATGTAACAATTATAAATACATCAGGACCTGCAATATATGTAGAGAATGTTGATAATTTATATATAGAATTACAAGGAGAAAATACAATTAATGCAAATGGTAGTGAAGAATTACACGCTGCTATTTATTCTAAGGATGATGTTAAAATTTTAGGAGATGGTACATTAAATATTACATCTGATTTAGATGGTATATTTGTAAATAATGATTTAGAAATAGAATCAGGAACAATTACAATTACATCAGGTGATGATGGTATAGTAGGTGATGATTCAATTTTAATTACAGGTGGAACAATAAATGTTTCGTCAGTAGGTGATTCAATTAAGTCTGATGGGATTATTACAATTGAATCAGGTAATTTAGATTTAACATCAGAAGATGATGGTATACATGCTGATGGCATGATTGAAATAAATAATGGAAAAATTATTATTAAAGCTCTTGAAGGTATAGAAGCTACTTATGTAAAAATTAATGGTGGAACAATTACTATATCTGCTTCAGACGATGGTATTAATGCAACAAATAAATCTACAGATTATTCTGTTAAAGTAGAAATAAATGGTGGAGATATAACAATTAATATGGGACAAGGTGATACGGATGGTATAGACTCGAATGGAGATTTAACAATTACAGGTGGAACAATTAATGTAACTGGACAATCTGCATTTGACTATGATGGTACTTTAACTCATACAGGTGGAACATTAATTATTAATGGAGAAGAAACAAATGAAATTACTAACCAATTCGGTGGAGGAATGAATAATATGGGTAGAGGAGGACAAATGCCAAATGATGGAAATACCCCACCATCAGATGGAAATGGTCCAAATCAAAATGGAGACACACCTCCAGAAAAACCTAGTGATGATAATAATCAAGGAAGGAGAACAGATAATCAAAGACAAAATTAAAAAGAAGCTTAATGCTTCTTTTTTTTATCTTCTTTTATTACCAATTACATCTTGTGGAAATTGATAAGGTGAATCATATGCTATTAAGTCTCCTAATTCAGGAGCTTCTTCTAATCTAGTTATAGCATATTGTTCATATCTTGTTACTGTAGTATCTCCTGATTTATGCATTGGTCTCATTTTTTCTCTTATATGTTCATCTAAATTTAAATTGTGCCAACATCCACATAAAGCTATAACAAAATCTTTTTTATTCATTACTGAATAATCAATTATATGTTGTGTTGCTTCACATGGTAATAATCCAACAACTAAATCAGCAGAAGGTAAATCAGTATATGATTCTATTGTTCTTTGAATTGGCTCTAGGTTATTTGGATTATTTTTAAATACCATATTTCTATCTACAACCATTACATGTTTAGCTTCTTTAGCAAGTTCTCTTCCTAATTGTGGAATATATCCTCCACATACATCTAATATAGTTATATCGGATAAATTAGGATGATTATGTTTTATAACATTTACAAAAGCTTTATACATATCAGATTCTTCTTTTAATAAATCATATTCTTTATAGAATTGAGCTATTTGAGAATCAACAACTCTTGTATCATATAATCCATTATCATATTCCATTTGATATTGTGCTCTAAACATATTTGGAATTTCATATGTTTCAAAGAATGTATTTAAATATTCTTTTAGCATTGTTTTTGCAACGTAATCTTTTAATACCATATATACCCCTCATTTATGGGAGTATATTATATATTATTATTTTTAATCATGCAAATTAAAAGGATAGGTAATTCCTATCCTGCAAACATTTGAACCCAATGTGTTTGACCATTTAATGTGACTTTACCAACGCCTAATCTAGTAAAATCTTTATCTACCATGTTTTTATGATGTCCTTCAGAATTGTACCATTGATTAAATGTGTGTTTAGCATTTGGATTATAACCAGCTATATTTTCACCAGCTGCATGAACAGCTATGCCTAAATCTTCAAGTACAGTAAAACATCTTGTACCATTAGGTCTAGTATGACTTATTTTACCTGACCATGCAATTTCTAATGCTCTTACTGTAGCAGCTAAACTTAAACTTGAATCAAGCGTAACTGGATCAGCACCTTCTGTAGCTCTAAGTTCATTTACATATCCAAGCATTTCTTGATATACACTTGTATTTGATGCAGATATAGAAGATGCTTCTGCTCTTAATTCAGCAGTTGTAGCATTGAAAGTAGAGTAGTCATAGCTACTTGATTTTTGAATTCTATTAATTAATTCTTTTGAATTGTTCTCATATATTTTATATGTATCTAAATATGTTATTATTTGAGTTACATGATATTTATCATCTTTTCTAACTACAGTTTCTTCGTTTATAATTCTTGTTGTTGTTTGTCTTGGTGGTTCGTTTGAATTCTTTGGAGTCATGACTGAAGGAGCAGTAGTAGTTGTTGTAGGTTTACTATTATCATTTATTGTAATATTGTTTATATTATCATCAACTGTTTGAGTAGTTGTGTTTTCTTCAATGACTGTAGTTTTTTCAGTTGTTTTAGTGAAGTCGGTTTGTATTTGAGTTGTAGTAGTTGTTTCTTCCTTAATATTCTTATTTTTATTATTGTTTAGTATAAATATCGTAGCGCCTGTACTTAATATAAGTATTGTTACAGTGCTAGCAATTGTTATAATTATTTTTTTAGTTATCATTTTTAATAATTAACTCAACAACTTTTTTATCAGCATCACACCAAGGTAGTGTATTTAATTCATCTTTTGTAACCCATTTTGAATCTAATGCTTCATTTAAAGTATAATCTGATATTAGATTACATAGATAAGCTTCCATAGATAAATGGAAATCTTCATAGTCATGTTCAACAGTACCTAAGTACTTGTTAACTGAAACTGTTGCATTTAATTCTTCAATCATTTCTCTTATTGTTGCATCTTCACCAGTTTCATTTTCTTCTATGTGACCACCTGGAAATTCCCAAAGCCCTTTTCTTATACCATGTCCTCTTTGAGTACAAAAATATTTGTCATCCTTTTTTATTACAGCACATGCTGCTTTTACCGTCTTCATACTATCACCTAATATAAGTATACCAATTTTTATTAAAATTTGGTATAATCACCTTTAGGTGATTTACATGTTAGAAATAAAAAATATCACTAAAATTTATAAAACAGAGGGTTTTGAACAAAAAGCTTTAGACAAAGTGTCTGTAAATTTTAGAAAAAGTGAATTTGCAAGTGTTTTAGGTCCATCTGGATCAGGAAAAACTACATTGTTAAATATTATAGGTGGTTTAGATAAATATACTAGTGGTGATTTAGTTATAAATGGAGTATCTACTAAGAAATATAAAGATGCTGACTGGGATTCATATCGTAATCATAGAATTGGATTTGTATTCCAATCATATAATTTAATATCACATCAAACTATACTAAAGAACGTTGAATTAGCTTTAACATTATCTGGTGTATCTAAGAAAGATAGAACTAAAAAAGCAAAAGCTGCTTTAAAAGAAGTAGGTCTAGAAAAACACATTAATAAAAGACCTAATCAATTATCAGGTGGCCAAATGCAAAGAGTTGCTATTGCAAGAGCATTAGTAAATGATCCAGATATTATCTTAGCTGATGAACCAACTGGTGCATTAGATTCTCAAACCTCCGTACAAATAATGGATATACTTAAGAAAGTATCTGAAGATAAATTAGTAATCATGGTTACTCATAATCCAGAACTTGCTAATACATATTCAAATAGAATTATTAACTTACAAGATGGTCATATTATTGATGATACTAATCCATTTGATGGTAAAGATATAGATATAGAAGAAAAGCATGTTACTAAGAATAATACTAAGAAAACTAAAATGTCTTTCTTAACAGCATTAAGTTTATCATTAAATAACTTATTAACTAAGAAGGGTAGAACAATATTAGTTTCTATTGCTGGATCAATAGGTATAATTGGTATTGCTTTAATACTTGCTGTATCTACTGGTTTTCAAAATTATGTAGATGGTATACAAGAAGAAACATTAACAAGTTATCCATTAACTATAACGAGAGAATCTGTTGATATTACTAGTATGATTTTAGGTTTATCAATGGAAAACACAGAAAATGTTGAAGATGATGGTAAAGTACATGAACTTCAACAAATGACTACAATGTTTGGAAGTGTAAAATCTAATGATATTCAATCATTTAAAAAATATTTAAATGAACATGAAAAGGATTTAGAAAAAGATGTATCTACAATTAGTTATATGTATTCAATTGATCCAATTATTTATACACATGATACATCAAATAAATTAGCTCAATTAAATCCATCGACAATGATGTCTTCTATGTACTCATCAAGTGTTAATAGTTCAATGAGTAATATGTCATCTGCATTCCAACCAATGATGAATAATGATGAAGTAATACATGATCAATATGAATTATTAGATGGTAGATGGCCTGAAAAATATAATGAATTAATTATTGTATTACCAAGTAAAAATACAATATCCGATTTAATAACATATTCATTAGGTTTAAGAGAAGTAGATGAACTTAATAAAATGGTTCAAGCAATCTTTAGAGGTGAATCTACTAAAGTTGAACACGATCCATTAGTACTAACATATGATGATTTAATGAATGTTCAATTAAAATTAATCTTACCTTATAACTTATATAAATATAATAATAAATATGATGTATATGAAGATATGAGAGAAGATAAAGATTATATGGAGAAATTATATAAAGAATCTCCAAGTCTTAAAATTGTTGGTATAGTTACAACTAAAGAAGGTGTAACAACTGGCTCTATGGATCCAGTTGTTGCATATAGACAAGATTTAATTGATTATATTATTGATGAATCGTCAAAATCAGATATAGTTAAAAAACAACAAAAAAATAAAAATATAGATGTTTTCTCTGGTAATAAATTTGATAATAAGAAAAATACTGGAGCATTCAGTTTCAATGATTTAGTAACTGTAGATGAAAAAGCATTAAAGAATATGTTTAATATAAATATTAGTCAAGAAGATATTGCTAAAGAATCTGAAAAATATATTAATAATATTAATTCAGCTATCACAACAGATACTAAACCGGCATTAGATGCATATAATAATGCTTTCAATGCTACATTAGATGAATTTATTAATTATTTAGATGTAGATAAATATTTAGAATCTAAATCATTAAATGATAGAGTTAATAAATTGGCTATTGATTATTATATTCCAGCTGATACTTATAAGACTATTTATAAAGGAATATTAACTGGAGTATTAACTGGTTATAATACAGCTATGCAATCTATTTCAGCTGAAATGAAAGATTCTATGAAAACTCAAGTTTATAAAGGAATAGTTAATACTATTAAAGATCAAACTGAAATAAAAGCTGCTATTTCTCAAATGGCTACAACTATGACAGAAACTAAGATGAGAGTTGTTGTTCTTAAAAATGTAAGTGAAATGACAACTAACATTACAACTAAGATAACTAGTGCATTTAATATTGATCCAAATAAATTCGCAAGTGCATTTAAATTAAATTTCTCAGAAGATGAACTTATGAGAGTTGTATCGGCAATGAATGCTGAAGAATCAACTCAAGAAACTAATTTAATAAAATTAGGTTATCAAGATAAAGAAATTCCAACTATAATTGCTGTTTACTTTAATTCATTTGGAGGAAAAGAAAACTTTATTGATTTTATTAAGGATTATAATAATACAGTTGATGATAATAAAAAAATTAATTATTCAGATTTGACTGGTTCATTAATGTCATCAGTTAAAACAATAGTTAATGCTGTATCATATGTCCTAATTGCATTTGTTAGCATTTCATTAGTAGTATCATCAATCATGATTGGTATTATTACTTATATAAGTGTGTATGAAAGAACTAAAGAAATTGGTATTTTAAGAGCAATAGGAGCATCTAAGAGAAATGTATCTAGTATATTCAATGCTGAAACAGTTATCATTGGATTCTTATCTGGTTTATTTGGTGTAGGATTCACATATTTAGTAATTCCTATAATAAATAAAATATTATATACTGCTACTGAAAATGTTAATATTAAGGCAGCATTAGATCCTAGAGCTGCATTAGTATTAATTGGATTAAGTATTATCTTAACTGTAATAGGTGGTATTATTCCATCTAAAGCTGCAGCAAAAAGAGATCCAGTTATAGCATTAAGAACTGAATAGTATTTCAGTTCTTTTTATTTTAGTGTATAATTGTATATGGTGATAATAATGAGTGAACGTTATCGTGGATTAAGATTTGAAAAAAAGCAACCTAAATGGTTGCCATTTGCTATATTTGTTGGAATAGTATTGGTTATAATTGGTTTATTTATATATATTAATCATACATATGATGAATATATTAAATTAGATTATGCTGATAAACTTATTATTGATGAATTTGATAAATTAGTAAAGAATGAAAATCATAATAAAGAAATAGAAGAACTTGATTTAAAAAATAAAACAGTAGTATTTATATCAGAAGATCATTTTAGAGTATTTGTATTAAATAGCAAAAATATGAAAAATGGTTTATTTACTCAAGAAGTAAAATTAAATGAAAAATATTCTATTAATTGTTATAAAGTATCTATTCTTCATCCTGGTGTTATTAAATTATTAATGTCTAGTGATACACCTAAGATAGGTAAGACATATAAATTTAATGGAGAAGAAGTTTATTATCATAGATATAATAGAGATTATAATATTGATGAAAAATATTCTACTAATCATTTAGCAGTTGAATTAGTATTTAATATGTATAATTACTATAAACAAGGAGATTGGAGTCCTGTTTTAGAATTAAGTACTTCAATGGTTACTAATGAAATATTTAATGCTTATAATGATGTCTTTAATCATTTAAGTGAAATGCAATATGAATTAGGAAAAGAATATCCTGATAAACAAAAACTTGGTGAATATGCATATCAATATGTAAGAGCAGTAGATAAGATGAAAGAAATAGATCCTGAATATACTAATAAGGTTTTATATAGAGAAACATATATGGGAGTTCCTAGATATTATTCTATTAAAGCTGCTCAAGTAATTGGATATAATTTTGGAATTATGTATTATAACAATGAACAAAATGTATCATTTAGAAATGTAATTGTTTCAATTAATTCAGGTGGTGTATCTAAATCATTCTTATATGAACGTGGTTCATATGAAGTAGGAGCACTTATTACAAATGTATTAGATTATTTAGGTGTAGATTATAGAAGTAAGATTGAGCAAAATACTAAAGATAATAAGGTTACTTTATATGATATTTTAGTAGAATATTTAAATGTACCTGAAGATTTATAAAATATTTTGAATCGTGTTAATCTATTGTTATAGGAGATGATAATATGGTAAAAAGAAAAAAGAAAAGTGGAATAGGAATAGCATTTATCTCATTAGTAGTATTAGTTGCTGCCATATGTGTAGGTTATTTCTTTTTAGATAAAAAATATGGAAATAAACCAAATGAAACAACTACTACAACTGAGACAACAACTAAATCAGTTATTTCAGATGATTCACCATATATAACAATTGAAGATGGTATATTTAAAGGAATGACTATTTATAAAGTATATAAAGATGTATTAAATGAAACTTCTAACATTAAAACAGCAACTGGAGAATACAAAATAAGTGAATATTTAAATAGTAAAGATACTAACATTAATGATTTAGGTGAAGTAAAAACTTCTTCATATGCAAGTGTTGATATGGATAATGATGGAACTGATGAAATTATTTTTAAACTTACTAGAGATGAAGAATGTGTTTATGCAATACTACATTTTGAAAATGATACAGTATATGGATATAAATATATTAACAATAGAGGTTTATTAGAATTAAAAGTAGATGGTACTTATAGTGCTTCTTCAGGTGCAAGAGCATCTCAAGTATTAAAGATGTCTTTTACAAATGTAACATTAAATCAAACTGAATTAGCTTCTTTATTAGATGATAAATATTCGGTTAATAATGTTGATACTACAAAAGAAGAATATGATAAATTTATGGAAAATCAAATTAATAAAACTTCTGCATTATTTATAGAATTAAACTAAGCAATGCTTAGTTTTTTTATGTAAATTCATGTTGTAAACATGTGATTTTTTTTAAAATAAAAAGAGGGTAGATAGTATAATTGAATAGTAGAGGAGTGATTAGTATGAATTGTAATAGATGTGGAAATCCGGTGAATCCGAATTCATCTTTTTGTGCTACATGTGGAAATCAAATTAATAATACGGTAGTACCACAAACTGTTAATCAACCAACTGTAGTTCCTCAAACTACTAGTACAGTTGTACCTCAAAGTAATAACAATAATAATACTATCATTGCTATTATTGTAGTATTAGTTATCTTTATTGGTGCAGGTGTAGCAGGTGTTACATTATTAAAACAAACTAAGAGTTCAACATTTAACAATAATGATACTCAAAATATTGTATTAAATGATACAACAACTACATTAGCTAGAACTACTAAATCAAATGATGGAAATTGGAAAACAACTCAAAGGGTAGATAAAATAGATCAATCTAGTTCTTTAATGGTAAATGGATATAATGTTGTTATTCCAGATGGATATATTCCTTCATATCAAGATAATATATTAACTGTATTTGATTCTTCAAAAACTAGATATTATATTATTAATGTAATTGATACTATTGTTTCTAGAATTGATGTAGAGCAATATAAATCATCTTTAATGCAACAAGGTTATCCAGCAAAAAACTTTAATAGAACAACAATTGAAAATTGTGATACATTACAATTTGATATGGATAATAATTTAGGACATATCGATGCTTATTTAGTACAAGTTGCTCCTACAAAAGTTGCATTATTTATGTTCTTAAATGAAAATGATATGAGTTATCAAAATAATATAATGAAAATAAGTATGGGAAAATAAAAAGAGGCTTTTAAGTCTCTTTTTTATTTGTTTGCTCCATGATGTACAACAGGTGATGTTTCATCAAGTGCTTTAAATGTATATCCATTTTCTAAACCATATTGTATTATTCTTTCAACAGCATCTACTGAGAACTTTTTAATATCATGTTGTAATACTACAGATGCACCTGGTTTTAAATTATTAACTACATTGTTATAAACACCATCAGATGTAGTAGTACCACCTGCATCTCCAGATGATACATTCCAATCGAAGTAGTAGAAACCACGATTTGTAACTTCTTTAGCAAGTTCTTTCATTGATATTTTACTAACTGTATTAGATGTTCCACCTGGGAATCTAATAATATTTGATTCAATACCTGTTATACGTTTAACTCTATTCCTAATAGCATATAAATCTTCAAAGTAGTTATTTTGAGATGCATATATATAATTATAATTATGTGTATTAGTATGAAGTGCTACAGTGTGACCTTCATCATATTCTCTTTTAATAATTGAATCATCACCTTTACCTGTAACAAAGAATGTAACTTTAACATTGTATTTCTTTAGTACATCTAATAATTGTTTTGTATATGCACCAGGTCCATCATCAAATGTTAAATATATAACTCTTGATCCAGCTTCTCTGTTTTTAACATATACTTTTCTTTCTTCAGTAGAAGAGTTATTTGATTCATCAGTTGCTGAATATTTAATTGAATAAGTACCAAGTGTATTTGTATCAACAGAACCACTTGTTATTATTTCAGGAGTACTACAATTATCTGTAACTGTAGCACCTTCTTCAGTATATTTAGTTCCAATTATAACTGTTTTGTTTTTACTACCATTTATTTTTATATTTGGTGCTTCATCATCTTTAATAATTGCATCATATATTTTTTCAGCTGTATTATTATTTGAATCAGTTACTCTTATATGTAATTTATTATCTATTATTTCAGTTTCATATTTGTCTTGAATATTGTTATCATAGTTATCTGTTATTTTGATATCAAGTTTTTGTATTTTACCATTTGGACATACTTTTATTTCTTCATCATTTAATTCAATAGTTGGAGCCTCAGTATCTTTAACTTCAATTAATTGATTTAATGTATATGTTTTATTTTCATATTTATAAGTGTATTCAACATTATATTCTCCAAGTTTGTTATAATCGATTTCTCCAGATGTTGATATTTCTACTTCTTTACAATCTGATTTAATTCCATAGCAAACTTTAGGAATATAACTAATATTTTTATTTCCATAGTTTAAAGTATAATTTTCAGTATAGTTACTTACTATAAAATGCGGAGTTAATTGTTTTAAACACATAGTATCAATTACTATTACAATTCCTAATAAAAATAATAATAAAATTATTTTTACTTTTGGTTTTAATTTTAATCTTCTTTTCAACATATTACTCAATCCTTATTACAATTTAATTATAATAGATTATTGATTGAATTTGAATATATTTTTTATATAATATTTATAGGTGATAATATGAAAGAAAAAAATGTTATAAATTTTTATGTGTTATGTACTAAATTAAAAAATGTAATTAGAACTGGATGGAAAGATTGGAATGTTCAAAGAGATAGATTAGAATCAGTTGCTGAACATATATATGGAACTCAAATGTTAGCTTTAGCAATGCATTCAGAATTTGAGTATGATATAGATATTGTAAAAGTAATATATATGTTATCAATACATGAATTAGGTGAAACAGTAATAGGTGATTTAACTTCTTTCCAAGTTAGTAAAGAAGAAAAAATAAAAATAGAACATGAAGCTGTTCATAAAATATTAGATAAATTAATTGATGGTAAAAAAATAGAAGAATTATTTTTGGAATTTGATGAACATAAAACATTAGAATCTAAATTTGCATATCAATGTGATAAGTTAGAATGTGATTTACAATGCAAATTATATGATGAAGAAGGTTGTGTTGATTTAACAAAACAAAAAAGTTCTAATCCTCATGAAAATGAAGATGTACAAAGATTATTAAAAGAGGGTAAGACTTGGTCTGATATGTGGTTACAATATGATTTGGATCATATTGAATATGATGATAATTTTAAAAGTGTATCTAAATATGCTATGAATAATGATATTAATATGTTATAGTTTATTCAGAGAAAGGTATGTGAGTGTATGAAAGCTTTAAGAGAATTTTTAATTGTTATATTATCAATGTTTTTAGTTGGTACTATTACATGTTTAGGAGTTTTGATTTCATTCAAAAATATAGTTAATACATCATTTGTAAGTGCTGTAGCTGAAACTATGTTAATGGAACAAACAGGAATGACTAAAGAAGATAAAGAAAAAATAGAGGAATCTATAGATAAGATTAAATCTTATGATGGTACTCAAGATGTAATTGATTCATTCTTTAATGATGTTAATAATTCAAAAGATGGAAATATTGTTGTAAGTGATGAAACTATTGATAAGTTTATAAAAGCACTTGAAGACAACAAAAAAGATTTAATTAATTTAGGTGTTAAAGAAGAAGACATTGATAACTTAATTAAAGAAGTTAAAGATCCTAAAAATAGAGAAGAACTTCAAAAAGGTATAAATGAAAGTTATCAAGAATTAAGTCTTGATTCAAATGAATCTTCATCTATTAATCTTATTAAAACTTATGGTTCAATTGTAAGTCCTGAAACTATTACTAAAATGGGAGTATCTATCGCTGTATTAGTAATGCTAATTGGATTCTTATCTTGGTCTCCTTATAAATGGATTAGACCAACATCTATATCAACAATTATTGCTGGTATAAATTTATTAGCAATATATTTTGGAATTGATGCAATTATTAAGATGGTTACATCTGAAAATGGTGTTAATTTTGATGTAGATACTTCAGTATTAAAGAGTTTATCTTGGTCTATATTTATAGGCGGTATTGCTGCTTTAGTAGTTTATATTGTTATTAATTCTATTGTTAAAAGAAGAAAAAATGCATTAGCAGGAAATAATAATATGACTCTTAATGATATTCCAACTGAAGTTCGTTTTGGTATTCCAAATAATAAAACAATTGTTAAAACTGAAACAACAACTGAAACAAGAATAATTAAAAATGATATACCAGTTGATGATGCATCAGTTGCTCCTGAAAAGTTCTGTTCAGCATGTGGTGGTGGATTACCTAAAGATGCTAAAGTTTGTTCTCATTGTGGAGCACCATTAGAATAATAAAAAAAGAAGCTTTAAGCTTCTTTTTTATATGTAATAATTGTATGTTTTTTTATAGTATCTCTTATATTTAAAATACTAAATGAAATGTCTTCTTTTGTATCATTCAATATAGTTATATATTTATCAGATACTAATACTTTTAATTTATTAGATTTAACTTCATATATATTACTATTTTGATGTAATGATATATGTTTTAAATAATAATAGATAGGTGTTTTTACTATTTGATCTTCAACTCTAATAATAGGTGATTTAACATAATTCTTTTTATGATTTGGACCACCATATTCATCTAATAATAAATTCCAATCCATATATATATTCATATAGTTATTCAAATTACCAATTATTTCATTTGCATATAGTTCTGCATCTTTAATCCATTTTATTTGATTATATGGAGAATAGCCACAGCACATTTCTGATTCTATTAGTTTTAGGTTTGGGTATTTCTCATGAACTTTTGCTAGTTCTTCAAAATGAGATCCATCATACCAATGGAATGCAATAGCAGATATTTTATCATTATTTATATACGTATTATCGATATAGTTACATAAGTTCTTTTTATTATGATCATGTAACATGATTGATGTATTATCGTCTAGTTTAGATGATAGTACATTTATAAATTCTTTTTGTTCTTCTGAATTAAATAAACATGATTCCCATTTTTGAAGTGCATATGGTTCATTTTGAATACTTATATACTTTATATTAATTCCAAAGTCTTTGTAGTAGTTTAAATAATTAACTAGATAATTAGCATAGTCTTCATATTTATTTTTCTTTAATTTGATATTAAATATATTTTTATATTTATTTGGTGGAGTCCATGGTGATGCCATATAAGTTAAATTATATTTCATTAAATCTTTCAGAAGAGGTTGTATATATAATTTATCTTCTCCTATATCAAATTTTTTATGATTTAAATAATCATATGAAATAGGAGAAAAATCACATGAACCTATTGGTAATCTTATAAATTTATATTTAAGATCTTCAAAGTATGCTTTTAAAAATAATTCTTCTTGCTCTAATGAAAGAATATTATAATTGATGTTTGATGCTTGTGTTAAAGCTGCACCCATACCTTCAAATTTAGATTTTACATTGCTTATTTCAATAGTTTCAGATACAACATCAGTTTTAATTAATAATGCTTCATCAAATAATATTTCATTTTTTATGTCAGTTATAAATTTTTTCATAAACATCACATGATTATTATAACATGATTTATTTGATGAAAATGTGTAAAATTATATATTATATTTTCTTTTTTTTTGATAGAATATAAAGTGGTATATGTGTTAAAGATATTTAACGCATTTGAATGGAGATAGTATTTATGTTTATAATCAATTTAAAAAAATCAGTTTTAATAACATATTTAGGAGTAATATTTGCTGTTATATCTATGTATTTTGCATTTAGTAAAATGGCATTCAGTGAAGTAAGCTATATTAGATATTCACTTGCATTTTTAGTACTTGCTGGAGTATGTGATATGTTTGATGGTAAAGTTGCACGTATGTGTAAAAGAGATAAAGAAGAAAAAGAATTTGGTATTCAAATTGATTCTTTAGCTGATACAGTTAACTTTGTCGTATTACCAGTTGTTATTATGATGTCATTAGGAATGATATCTATATATCATGTAGTAGTATATGCTTTCTTTGTTATATGTGGTATTTCAAGATTAGGATATTTTAATGTACATGCTGGATTAGATGATCCTGTTAAATTCTATAATGGATTACCTGTTACAAGTACAGCTATTATTTATCCAGTATTAGGTTTATTACATGGACAAATTCCAGAAGAAACTTTCTGCTTAATTTATATTATTGCTACATTACTTACAGGTTTATTATTTGTAGTTAAAATTAAAGTTCCTAAATTTAAAGGAATTGCTTATGTTATTATTCCTATTTTAGCTGCAATCTTAGTAGCTTTATTATTGGTGATTAAATAATGTTATATGATCCTAAGAAAGATATATATATTGAATTAGAAACTAATAAAGGATTAAAGTTCTTATATAATACTTTATTAGGTAGATTAATTCTTAAGATAGCTACTACTAAATTAATAGCAAATTTATATGCTAAATATATGAATAGTAGATTATCTATTAAGAAGATAAATAAATTTATTAAAGTGAATAATATTAATATGGATGAATATGAAGAAGTAGAATATAATTCCTTTAATGATTTTTTTATGAGAAAAATTAAAAAAGATAAAAGAACAATAGGAGATAATATAATCTCTGTATGTGATTCTAAACTAAGTGTATATAAATTAGATGATCAATCTAAATTACATATTAAAGATAGTATTTATACCATTAAAGAATTAATAGGTGAGAAAAGAGATTATAAATATGCATTAGTATTTAGATTATGTGTAGATGATTATCATCATTATGTATTTCCAGATGATGGTAAAGTAGTTAAATCTAAATATATAAATGGGAAGTTACATACTGTACAACCTATTGCTTTAAAGAAATATAAAGTGTTTCATGAAAATAGTAGAGAAGTAACATTTTTAGATTGTGATAATCTTGGAGATGTTTGTTATATTGAAGTTGGTGCAATGATGATTGGTAAGATTGTTAATGAACCAATTAAAGAATTTAAAAAAGGACAAGAAAAAGGACACTTTGAGTTTGGTGGTTCTACAATAGTTATGTTAGTAAATAAAGATATTAAAATTGATGAAAAAATATTAGAGAACACTGCTAATGACATAGAAACTATTGTTAAATTAGGTGAAACTATAGGAGAATAATATGAAGAAAGCTAGAAAATATTTAATAACTGCTACTATTCTAATTGTTATATTAGTATTAACTTTTAGTACTATATATGATAAAGAATCTTGGAAAGTAATCGGTGAAAACATTAAATCACTAAATTATGTTTATATTTTATTAGCTTTAGGATGTTCTATTTTATATTTTGTATGTCAAGGTATTTATATGAAAGGTATTTTAGGTGCTTTAAATCATAAGATATCTTTAATAAGAGGAACTTTTTATGCAATTATTGAGTTCTTCTTCAGTGGCATAACTCCTTCATCAACAGGAGGACAACCAATTCAATTATATTATATGACAAAGGATGGAATACCAATTAGAAAAAGCTATATTACTTTAATGCTTAATACAATTTATTTTAAAATTATTATTATTGCATTTGGTATTTATGCTTTATTATTTAATGGTTCTATTATATTAGAAAGTAATTTAGTATATAAAATATTTTTTGGAATTGGATTTGTATTTGATTTAATATTAACTGTTACGTGTATATTATTAATATTTAAGACTGATTTAGTAAAAAGAATATTTATTAAGTTAGTTAATTTCTTAAAGAAGTTTAAACTATTTAGAAAGAAAATAAGTAAATATAATATTGAAGAAGTAATGGAAAGATATAAAGAAGAAGTTGAGTTTATTAAAACACATGTATTTACTGTCTTCTTAACTTTTATTGTTACTTTAATACAAAGATTATGTTTATTCTCAATAATATATGTAGTGTATAGATCACTTGGATTTAGTGATTATAGCTTCTTTGATTTATTAGCTATTCAAGTATGTGTTCAAATAGCTATGGAAGCTGCACCTTTACCAGGTGGAGCAGGTTTATCGGAAAGTTTTATGCATAACTTATTTGTAATTATATTTGCATCTAAATTAGCAGATGTAGGTATGTTATTAACTAGAGCATTTAACTTCTATATACCTTTAATCGTTACTGGTTTAATTATATTAATAGAATACTTATATAGAAAAATAAAAAAGGCTTAATGCCTTTTTTTATTTTACGTATATTTATTATAAATTTGTTGATAATTTTCATTTTTTTATTATTTTAATACTATAAAGCACAATTTGTAATGTGAGTGTATAGTTGATATTATTTTTATTTAGATTAAACAATAATATGTTATTTTTAATATAGATAGGAAGTGTTTATATGAGATATGAATATATCATTAAGGAAGAACTTTATCAAGCTCAACAAAGATTAAGTGAGCTAACTAGAGTTGTTGTTAATGAAGGTACTTATGATATGGATTTAACTGGCGGAGATGGTAGATACGAAAGATCAGAACGCACAGTTGGAACTAAGGAAGAAATAAAAGCTCAAATGGAAAAAATCGCAAGATTAGAAGAAGAGTTAAGAGAAAGACAAAAATTTGATGCTGAAAAGCCAACGAGAGATGCTGAGAATAAAAAGGAAACAGAAGCTAAAAAACAAAGAGATAAAGAAGCAAGAGCAAAAGAACGTGAAGAACAAAGAAGATTAGAACAAGAAAAAGTAAGAACTTTCAAAAAAGTTAAAGAACAATATAAGAAACTTAATTTCTTTGATAGAGTATTAAACAAACTTAATGGTCATTCACCAAATTGGAAAAATGTTCAAAAACTTTCCAAGGAAGAACTTGAGTTTTTAATTAAAGTTGGATCAGGTAAAGCTTCATTCCAAGAAAAATATGAATCTGAACATCGCTATGTTCATGGTAAAGCTGAACAAGAGAGATGGGATCGTAGAGTTAATGATATGACTAGTTGTATGAGAAGAACTGACTATCGTCAAAGAATGATGCAAGATGATGAAAAGGAACATGGATATGGAAGAGGATATTAAAAAAGAACTAATAAGTGAATATCGAGGATTACCAATTGAAGAGAAAAGAAAAGAATTAGGTTGGGAAATAACTCAAATGCATTTAACTATTCAAAAACTGATAAAAGATTTAGCACCAGATTTTCAATATAAAGATACAAATAAATATGATAATCTATTTGATGCTATAATGAATGAACAAGATTATCTAACTGGACTATATGAAGACTTTTTAGATATGAAAAATGATTTTGGTTTATATTGTGATGCAGTTATAGGTGCTTATTATAAAAATGATAATAAAGAAGGTGAATAATTCATCTTCTTTTAATTTGCGAAAACTTTAAAAATATGCTATTATATCCAGCAATTAAAGGAGATAGAAAAATGGGGATTAAAAATTTAAAATTAGATTTTGAGACTACAGTTAGAATAGTTCAAATAGGTTTTGGTCTTGCTGTAATGGGATATGGAGTTGCTTATTATACATATGATAATCAAACACAAGTAATAGAATGTAATATTGATGATAGTAATGTTTATATAGATTCTGAAGGACAAACATGTTGTTATTTTGAACCTGGAGAACATGTTATAAAAGTATCTAGAAATGATGCATATTATCATAAATATGAAACTGTAGATGGTTATATGATTAATATGGTAGAAACTAAAGGTTGGAAATGTAATAATAAAGTTTATTATGTTAATGTTGAACCAGTTATAGCAATTGGTAAAACTGATAAAAAAGGTAATACAACTTATAATGAATTTGGTACAGTAACACAACCAAGAAAAACAAAATAACTATTTTAAATAGTTATTTTTTTATTTGTATTGTTATAGTAAATGTTATAATTGAATTGGTGATTTTTATGATTAAATTATTAGAAAATCAATATATAGATTCTTTATCAGAAAAATACGGATTAGATATTAATTATCTAAATCGTTTATCTGACAACAGAGAAGAATATATGTATATATCAATAAATGATGATATAGATGGATATATGATTTGTTTAGATGATGGTAATTATATTCATATAAAAGAATTAATTGGAAATAATTATTCATTTTTAAAGCATATTGTTTTTAATGCAAATAAAGATATTTCTATTGAAAAAGAAATAGAAGGATTATCTGAATTTGGATTTGCTTTAGAAGGAAATAAGTATATTAGAAAATATGAACAATTTAGACCATCTAATATAGAAATATTTGATTATTTTAAACAAGAAGAAAGTTTTAAAAAGATTCTTCTTGATCAAATAGCAGAACCTATTTGGAAAGGCGCTAAAAATTTATATGATAGAGTAGTTAATAAAGTTGAAGATAAAACTCTATTTATAATGTTTGATAAAGAAAGAAATCATATTATTTCATTTTGTATTTTATGTGATTTTGATGAAATTGAATCTGATGAATTAAAACCTTGGATAGGTAACTTATATACATTTAGACCTTATCGTGGAAATAGATATTCCGAAACATTAATTAAATATGCATTAAAATATGCAAAGAATGAAGGAAACAAATATGTTTATATTTCATCTGATAATGAAGGTATGTACCAAAAATATGGATTTGAATTAATAGATATGATGAAAACTATAAGAGGTAATACGACTCAAGTATTTAGATATGATTTAAATAATATAAAATAAAAAAACGAACTGTTAAGTTCGTTTTTAATTTCAAATGGAGCAAGTGAAGGGAGTCGGACCCTCGTCTCGACCTTGGCAAGGTCGCATTCTAGCCGTTGAACCACACCTGCGTTTCATTACGTACTAATAATATAACAAAATATGGATATGAAATCAAGAAGAAATAAGTAAAAAGTGAATTTTATTATTATGTAAATTATGTTATAATTCTTTATATAAAATGATAGAAGGTATTATATGAAAAAAAAGAAGAAAGAAATGAATTTAATTAGTAAAATTAAAAGCATAAATATTAAAGATGCTTTAAAGTATGCTTGGAATGAATTCAAAGATTTTATTTACTATAATAGACAATATCTATCATTTGTATTACTTTCTTGTATTAGTTATCTATTATGTATGTTAATAACTATGAATAAATTTTACTTTGGAGCTTATTTCTTTGATGTTGCTATAGTTATATTGTTAGGATCATTAGGATATGCTTTTAAGGTTAAAAGACAATTTATATATTGGAATGTATTGTTAATAATTATTACTTTATTAAATATTATTAATTCAATCTATTATGCATTCTTTTATAGTTTTGTATCTGTTGGTTTACTTGAAACAATTGGACAAACTGGTGAAGTAACAAATGCTATTTGGGATAAAGTAAAAGTATTAGATTTTATATATTTATTAATGCCAATTTTATTCTTTATATATCATAGATACTTGATGAATAAAGATTATATAAAGGCAGTTGAAAAGAAAGAAAAATCTTTAAAGACATTTATATATGCAATTATTATAGGTGGAATTATTTTATTTAGTAATATTGCTAGTTTAGAGAGCTGGGAAACTCAAAGATTAGATCAACAATGGAATAGAGAATATATTGTTCAAAGATTTGGTTTCTTAATATATCAAGGAAATGATATTTCTAAAGTAATTGATACTAAAATAAATGCTGCATTTGGTGAAGAAAAAGCAGAAAAGAGATTTATTGAATATTATTCTGAAAAAGAGGAACATAAGAAAAACAAATATACTAATATGTTAGAAGGTTACAATGTAATAGTATTACATATGGAATCAATTATGCAATTCTTAATAGGATTAGAAATAAATGGAAAAGAAGTAACTCCTAATTTAAATAAATTAGTTAAAGAAGAAAATAGTATGTACTTTGATAATTTCTATGCACAAGTAAGTGTTGGTACTTCAAGTGATACTGAATTTACTTTAAATTCATCACTTATGCCAGTTCAATCTGGTACAGTATTTGTATCATATTATAATAGAAATTATGAGACATTAGAAAAACTATTAAGTGATAAAAAGTATTATACTTTCTCAATGCATGGCAATAAAGCTGCTATGTGGAATAGAAATAAAATGCATTATTCTATGGGATATAAAAAATTCTATGATGAAACTCAATATGAATTAGATGAACTTGTAGGATTAGGTTTAAGTGATGAATCATTCTATAGACAAAGTAATGATATGATTACTGAAATAAATAATATGGTTAAAGAAAGTAGTGAATATGAACATTACATGGGAACATTAATTAGTTTGACTAATCATACACCATTTGATGATCCTATTTATACTCAAGGTGAAGATGCATTTGATATTACATATCATACAGGTAAGATAGATCCTACTACTAAAAAAGAAATAGTATGGGAATATTTAAGTAGATCTGATATGAGCTTATTAGGTAGATATATTCAATCAGTTCATTATGCAGATAAATGTATAGGAGAACTTTTAGATTATATTAATAGTAATCCTGCATTTGATAAAACTTTATTTGTATTCTATGGTGATCATGCTGCTCAAATAAGTAAAAATGATTTTGAACATATGATTAATTTTGATCCAGAAACTGGAGAGGATAGAAGTGAAGATGATCCTCTATATGATGAATATGATTATTATGATCATGAAGTATTTAAAAAAGTTCCTTTAATACTATTTACTAAAGATAAAAAAATAAAAGGAACATATTCATATCCTATGGGAATGATTGATGTATTACCTACAATAGGAAATATGTTAGGAATAGAACCTAAATATGCTTTAGGTAATGATATTTTTAATATAAAAAATAATAATACAGTAATATTCCCAAATGGAAATTTCTTAACAAAAGATGTTTATTATTATGATAGTCAAAATAATTATAAGGTATTAAATGTTGACACAACACTTGATGCGAATTATATTGAAGATAGAAGAAAATTAACATCTGACATATTAAACATAAGTAATGATATAATAGTATATGATTTAATAGAGAAGACTAAAGAAAAGGAAGGTTTAATTGGAAATGACTAAAGATGATATTAAAGTAAAAAAAATAGATGATAAGAAAAAGAAGAAACCAGTTAATAAAGAAGTTGTTAAAACTATTTCATTCGTTTTAGTAATAATTGCTGTAATAAGTATAATTGGTTATCTATGTTTCTTAGTAATTGGAAATGGTAATTCTAATAAACCTCAAGAAACAGTTAAAAAGAATTTAAATGAAATAGCTGGATATGGAATTACATTAGATGATTTAGATTCTGAATTATATAAAGAATTATTTACTGAATTAAAGAAAAATCTTGAAGGTAAAGAAATTGATTATAAAGAATATGCTAAGTCAGTAGCTAAAATGTATATAGTAGATTTATATAGTATTAATAACAAATTAAATAAATATGATATTAGTACTGAATTAATTTGGCCAACTATTGCTGAAAATTATAGAACTCAAGTAATGGATACTTTATATTTATATGTAGAAGATAATTCTAGAAAACAAAGAGATCAAAATTTACCTGAAGTTAAATCTATAGAAGTTGATAGTATTAAGGAAACTAAGTACATTTATAATAATGGAACAGATAAAGATACTAAAGATGATGTTACATATGAAGCATATGAAATAGAGTTAAATTGGACATATAGAATTAAGTATGGATATGATACTCAAGCAACTATAATTGTTATTAAAGATAATGACAAATTATATGTCGCAGAACAAAAAGCATAGGAAGTTAAAAACTTCCTATTTTTTTATTGATTATATATATGTTTTAATTTATAATAACTCCTTGTTGGGAGATTAGGAAGATGGAAAATAAACTTGAAGAGTTAAACAAAATATTAAAGGTTATTCAATCAAGAAATGAATTACTTACAGAAGAGATTAAACGTAATGAAGAAAGCATCAAATCCATTGAAAATGAGATAAGTAGTATTCTAGATGGAACAATTGATTCTTCTATGGAATCTTCTAATGTTAATGTTAAAAATAACGTTAATATGTGTTATAATAAGTAATAGGTGATTAACATGAAGAAAAATAAAAAAGACACAAATAAATCAAAGGAAATAAAATTTGAAACAACACAATTAAAAAACACTACAGTTGATCATGATAATTCAGCTGTTGTTACATTTATAGTTGCATTAATAGTAATTGCCTTATTAGTAGGTGGTTTATATTATGTTAATGCTAAATATGTAACTAAAGATAAATATCAAGATGATACAACAACTACAACAACTAAAGAACCATCATATGATGCTACTGTTATATTAGCAGAAGATATTTTAAAGCAAAAAGAAAAAGAATATATGGTTGTATTATTTGATAAGAGTACTGATGATGCATCTTATATATCTAGTTTAGTAAGTGGATATAAAGGTGATTCAAAAATTTATTCAGTAGATTTAAGTAATAAGATGAATGCTGATTTTGTATCTAAGAAGCAAGTATCTAATCCAACATTATATGTTGTTAAAAAAGGAAAGATTGTTGAAACTTTAACTGAAAAAGATAAAATCTATTCTAAAATAGATGGAGTTAAATTTAATTAATAAAAAGATGTGATTTATATCACATCTTTTTTTATTATGTGTTATACTTTTATTAGGGTGTATGGTGTATGAAGATGAAAGACAACAAGAAGAAAACAAGAAGAAAAAAGACTAGAAAAAATTTAAATGAATTCAGCCTTAAAGAAGTAGTTTTTATTACATTAGCTTTTATTATATTAAGCGTATCTTTAACATATGTTATAACTGTTAGATTTGGAACAGGAACTATAACTAATAATAATTTAAATGATATTATTAAATCTTATAATAAAATAACTAAATATTATTATGAAGATGTAAATGAATCAGAATTATCATCTGCTGCTATAAATGGTATGATGAATTATTTAAATGATAAATATTCAATTATATTAGATTCAGAAGATACAACTTCTTTAACTAATACTTTAGATGGAGAATATAAAGGAATCGGAATATCTATGGTTAGATATGAAGGCGCTTATTATGTTGTAGAAGTATTTGAAGATACTCCAGCAGCAAAATCTGGTATTCAAGTTGGAGATAAAATTCTTAAATTTGATGGTAAAGAAGTAAATGATGATTTTAATTATGAAGAATATAGAAAAAATCTTAAAAATCAAGATACTGTTTCTTTAACAATTGAAAGAAATGGTAATACATTTAATACTGTAATAGATGTTAAGAATGTAGAAATTCCTATAACACTAAGTGAGATATTTGAAAAAGATAATAAAAAAATAGGATATATATATTTACAAACTTTTAATGAAAATTCTTATAAACAATTTAAAAAGGAATTAGAAAGTCTTGAAGCAAACGAAATAGATTCTTTAATTATAGATGTTAGATCTAATGGTGGAGGTCTATTAGAAAGATGTAAAGATATACTAGAATTATTTATTAAGAATGATAAAGTATTATATGGATTAACAACTAAGAATGATACAACATTAGTTAGATCATCATCTAACTCAAATAGAAGTTATCCTATAGCTATATTAATTAATGAAAGAAGTGCATCAGCAAGTGAAGTATTAGCAGGTGCTATGAAAGAATCATATGGAGCTATATTAATTGGAAAGAAATCTTATGGTAAAGGGAAAGTTCAACAAACTGCTTCATTAAGTAAAAAGAATATGATTAAGTATACTGTTGCTAATTGGACAACACCAAGTGGTAACTCAATTGATGGTGTAGGACTTACTCCTGGAATAAGTGTTGAGTTAGGAGATAAGTATAGTGAAAATCCATCATTTGATAATGATGATCAATTACAAAAAGCTATAGAATTTTTAAGTAATAGATAAGATATTTGACAAAAGGAGATAATAGGTATATTATCTCTTTTTGGTATATGTATACCAAAAATTAACTATAATTTTTGAGAGTTTAAATATTATAAACTCTAACTAGAATAAAGGGAGGTAGACACCCATGATGTGTTGTGAATTTGACATTATTGGATTGTTGCATGGGCTTGGTATATCATCCAAATTAAAAGGGTTTGGTTATTTGGTAGACATTATATTTGATATTATTTCTAATAATAAAAATTCTTTTAAGATGAATGATTTATACGAATCACTTTCTCTAAAGTATGGTTCTAGTTGTAATAATATAACTAAATGTATTAGAGAATCAATAGAGAAATCATGGAACAACGGAAGTGTGGACTTAATAGAAAAAGTATTTGGATATTCAATCGGCTATGACAATAGTTATCCTAGTAATGCACTATTTGTTAATACAGTTGTTTATTATTTGAAAACATGTAGTTAAGAAATACATACTATTCCCGGGAATAGTTTTTTTTATTTAAATAATGCCATTTTTAAGGTATAATATATAAAGAGATGAGAATTATGAGAAAAAATGTTAAACGATGTTGTTAATTCTTTTTATTATAAAAATACAAAAATAAGAAGGAGAGAACAATTATGAAAATTTATAATACATTAACAAGAAAAGTAGAAGATTTTATTCCTCATGAAGAAGGAAAGGTAAAAATATATACATGTGGTCCAACTGTATATCATTATGCTCATATTGGAAATATGAGAAATTATATTGGGCATGACTTATTAGAAAAAACATTAAGATATTTAGGATATGATGTTACTAGAGCAATGAATATCACAGACGTAGGTCATTTAACAAGTGATTCAGATTCTGGTGAAGATAAGATGATGAAGGCTGCTGCAAGAGAACACAAATCAGCTATGGAAATAGCTAAATTCTATACAGAAGAATTCTTCAAAGATTTTGAAAAAGTTAATAATAAGAGACCTGAAATAGTATCACCAGCAACTGAAAATATTGATATGTATATTAAGATGATTACTAAATTATTAGATGATGGATATGCATATATTTCAGGTGGTAATGTTTATTTTGATATATCTAAATTAGATGATTATTATAAATTAACTAATCATAAAATGGATGAAATGGTAGTAGGAGCAAGAGAATCTGTAGAAGAAGATTCTGCTAAAAAGAATCAAGCAGATTTTGCTTTATGGTTTACTACTAGTAAATTTGAACATCATGAATTACTATGGGATTCACCTTGGGGAAAAGGATATCCAGGATGGCATATTGAATGCTCAGGTATTTCAATTAAATACTTAGGTGAATATTTAGATATCCATGGTGGTGGAGTAGATAATATCTTCCCACATCATACAAATGAAATAGCTCAAAGTGAAAGTTATCTTGGACATAAATGGTGTAATTATTGGTTCCATAATGAACACTTATTAGATGAATCTGGTAAGATGTCTAAATCAAATGGAGCTATCTTAACTGTAAGTGTATTAGAAGAAAAAGGATATGATCCTTTAGCATTTAGATTTATGGTTATTAATTCTCACTATAGAAAACAATTATTATTCACATATGATAATTTAGCTCAAGCAGAAGATACATTAAAGAAATTAAGAACTAGAATTTCTAATATATCTGACACTGGAGATTTAGATAAAACAACATTTGATATTTATGATAATAAGTTTAGAGAAGAAATTTCAAATGATTTAAATACTGCAAATGCTGTTTCAGTATTATATGAAGTATTAAAAGATAGTAATATAAATGGACATACTAAATTAGAATTAGTTAAATCATTTGATCAAGTATTCTCACTTAACTTAATACCTGAAAAGAAAACTGTTGAAAATGAAGCTGAAATATTAGCATTAATTGAAAAGAGAAAAGAAGCTAAGAAAAATAAAGATTTTGAATTAGCTGATTCTATAAGAGATGATTTATTATCTAAAGGTATTGAACTATTAGATACAAGAGAAGGAACAACTTATAGAATAATTGGAGAATAATATTTATATATTTAATGTAATGTGTTATATTTAGTATGAGAATAAAAATAGGAGAGATGATTATATGAAGAAATTTTTTGCTAATTTATTTAATACTAAAAATAGTAAAAAAACATTAGGAATTATAATTGGAACAATAGTAGTAATTGCTATTGTAGTAGTTGGCTCTTTATTAGCAACTGGTGTAATAGGTAATAAAAATAAAAAAATACAAAAGAAATTAGAAACTAAATTAGAAGAATTAGGAAGAGATTTCTATGAATCATATTATTATGATGAACATGGTAAAGATGATCAATCTAAAAAAGATTTTGCTAAAAAATATGCAAATCAAGGAGTTATTATTAATCTAGATAATATAGTTAAAACTAATTATTCAAAAAAACAAGATGTATTAAATGAATTTAAAAATTCATCTGGACAAGCTTGTGATTATAAAAAGACTAAAGTAGCTATTTATCCTAAAGAACCATATGGTGTTAAGGATTACGATATTAAAGTAACTTTAGAGTGTTAATTTTATAAAAAAATGAAAGAGGATTTATCCTCTTTTTTTGTTTGATTTAGAATATATATTAATATATAATATGCTTATTAGTGAGGGATATTTATGAGTGATGAAAAGTTTTTAAATTATATTGAAGATGTATATTATTATTCTTTAGATGAAAGATGGGAATCTCTAAGAAATATATTATTCTTATTTACAAATGAATGTAATTGTAAAGATGGAATGTTATTGCTTTATTTAGCAAAACATTTTGACTTTGAATACTTATTTGATTATATGGATAATTTAAGAAAAGGAATAAAGATTGATCTAAAGGTAATACAAGATGAGGCAATTGAAAAATTAATGAATGGTGATTTAGAATCAGCTAAATATTTAATTGATTTTATTGGATCAAGAGGAAAGGGAACTCATCAAGAAGTTAATATGCCATATTTAAGATTTGCTTATAATTTTATGAGTAATAGATTAAGACAAACTGATTATAAATCACTTGAATATGATTTAACTTTAGAACAAGAGGTAATGGATGAGTTAAATAAATCTCATACAATTAAAGATGTTGTTTCTACTGATAAATTAGATTCATTAAAGAAAGAATTTATTATGAAATTGTATCCTAATATTAGTACATATAGTTGTTCTGATATGAAAGGTAGATATCATACTTTTGCTAAAGTAAATGAAGAGATAATAGATTTAGATATAGATACATTAATAAATAAAGTAGATTATGAAATATATTTAGGTAGATTTGATAAAGCAAAAGAAATGGTTAGAAAAGGATTAGTACATACTGAAGGATTTAATCCTGACTTAGTAAGACTATATAATAAATTATTTAAAAATGAAAAAATTACTAGATTAGAAAGACGTATATGCGAATCTGAAAAAGAAGATACTTCATATAATGTCTTATATTCATATAGTTATGGATTTGATAATTTAGAAGAATTATTAAATCAAATAAAGAAAAGAAAAGAAATAGATGTTACATCATATACTGAAGAAGAAAAAGGATTGTTATATTTATTAATTGCAAGAGAAGCATTTAAGAAAAATATAATTAATTTAGGAAATGCATATTTGAAAAAAGGTAAGAAATATATAAATTATCCTGAAGTAAATTATTTATATAATTATGTAGTATCTAATAAAGATACTTTGAGTTATCAAATAATACAAAGTTTGCAAGATGCTGTAAGATTGGAATTAAAAAAATAATGGTTATAGGTATAGATATAGATGATACATTATTAGATTCTAAATCAGAGATTATTAAAGCTTGGGAAGAGTATTATAATTTATATGATTTAGGAAATTATACGTCAAATGTACCAGATAATATTAATACAGGATGGAATGATTTCTATATTAGACAATTTTGGGATTTATATAGAACTAAAATAGCTGAAAGAGCAGTAGCTAAAGACTATGCAAAAGAAGCTTTATATAAATTAAAATTAAATGGTCATGTAATTAAAGTTGTAACTGCTAGACCGGAAAATCAAAGACTAGTATCTTTAAAATCATTAAAGAGTCAATTATTAACATTTGATGAATTAATATTAGATGCAAGATATAAAGGTGAGACTTGTAAAAAACATGGTATTGATTTACATATAGATGATACTCAAATGAATTTAGATGATATTAAATCATATGGCATTGATACATTACTATTTAAAGAAAATGATAATTGGAAAGATAAATATAATCAAATATTAGCATTAGCAAGACATAAAAAAAGAAGGTTTTAAACCTTCTTTTTTATTGGTTACTAGATTTTTGATTTAATTGATAATTAATATATCTCTTATATCTTTCTGATAATTCAGAATCAATAATCTTCATACCATATTTTTCTCTTAATTTATCCATAGCTGTAATAGAAATAGTTGAATCATTTTCAACTTTCTTTTCAGCTAATTTTGTTTTAATTTCTTCTTTAACATCATCTAAAGATTTCTTTTCACCAACTTTAGTAATTAAGATTACATGATATCCATATGAAGTTTTAACTGGAGTTTTAGACATTTGTCCTTCTTTTAAATCATATGCAGCTTTAGAGAAATCTTCAACCATATCAGCATAGTTGAATGTTCCTAAATCTTGATATAATGTAGCATCGTCTGAATCTTCATCATATGTTTTGAAAGCATCTTCAATCTTCATACCAGTTTGAACTTTTTTGTTAATATCTTTAATAATTTCTTCAGCTTTAGTTTTAGCAGCAGCAACTGATGCATCATCAGTAGCAGTTGGTTTCACTAAAATATGTACACCAGTTAAATCAGGTTTAATATCTGATTTATAGTATGCTTTAATTTCTGAATCTGTTAATAATGTTTTAGCATAATCAGTAGCAGCTTTATTTGTTAAATAATTAGATTTAACAGTTTTTAAATATGCATCTAATGATGAATAACCATAATTTTGTAATGCATCTGTTAATGCTTTTTCATCATAGTTTCCATTATCATCTTTGTATTGAGCTTTGATTGATAATTCTGCTGTTTGCATATATGTATTAATATCTGCTTGAGCATCTTTATATTCTTCTTCTAAAATTTTTGAATCTACTTTATCAAGTAAATTTGTTAAACCATTACTTAATTTAATTTCATTCCAAATTTCAGTAGCTGAATATTTAGTACCATCATTTAATTCAACGATTGCTTCCTCTCCATTTTCTAATTTTGGAATCATGTTTGCTTTACCAGATGCAATATAAATTGTTTCACAAATTACAGCAATAGCTAGTATAGCAATAATGATTAAATTGATATTTTTTTTCATTCTATTCGTCCTCCCTAAACAAGTATTATTATACCATATATATATTTAAAATAGTAAAAAAATAGCATTAAGTATGGGATTAAAAATATATAAGTGATATAATTTTATTTGATAAGGTGATTAAAATGTTAGTACATAAAATGAGAGCAAGTGAATTATATAAAGTATTTGTTATCACAGGTATATTAATTGTTATTATTGTTAATTGTTTAACTATATTTGGAATTAATAATAATTTAAATAAAGTTACTGTAGAATTAAAAGGTGATACAAATTTAATTGCTAATATAAATGAAGATTATAATGATCCTGGTATTATAGTTAATCGACATGGTAAAGAAGTGAAATATGAAGTAAAAGAAAATACTAATGTTGATACATCACAATTCGGAAATTATATATATGAATATGATGTAGTAGTAGATGGTAAAAATTATAAACTTACTAGAAATATTGAAGTAGGTGATAAGAGTAAACCTATAATTGAAGTTGAAGAAAAAGAATTAACTAGAAATTTTTGTTCAAAAGCAATTTCAAAAGAACCTACTATAAAAGTAACAGATAATTATGATTCAGACTTATTAGATAAGATAGAAAAGAAAGATTTAGGTTCTGAATACTTAATAAGTGTTGTAGATTCGTATGGTAATAAATCAGAAGTATCTATTCCTATAAAGGATGAAGAAGAACCTAAAAATAAAATAGTATTAAATGGTTATTCAACTCAAACAATATATCAAGGTAATTCATTTGTAGATGCTGGTGCTAAAGTATATACAGGATGTGGAATAGAATTACCAAATGAAGAAATTAAAGTAGAAGGAACTGTTGATACAAATACATTAGGGTCTTATGTATTAACATATAAAAATGAAAAATATAATATAAGTGAAACTAGAACTATAAATGTTACTAAAAAAACTGAACCTGTTATAAATGTTGAAACTGATAAACCAGGAAATGGTAAAGTTGTTTATTTAACATTTGATGATGGACCAGGCGGATATACAAAACAATTTCTAGATATATTAGATAAATATAATGCTAAAGCAACATTCTTTGTTACTAATCAATTTCCTAATTATCAATGGTTAATTGGAGAAGAAGCAAGAAGAGGACATACAGTTGCTGTTCATTCATTAACTCATAATTGGAATATATATAATTCAGTAGAAGCATATAAAAATGACTTTAATGCTATGAATGATATAATTGAACAACAAACTGGAAAGAGAACTAATATATTTAGATTCCCAGGAGGTTCTTCAAATACTGTTTCAAGAGGACATCAAAAAGGAATCATGACAACATTAACACAAGTAATGCAACAAGATGGATATCAATATTTTGATTGGAATGTAGATTCAAATGATGCTGCTGGTGCTAATAGTACACAAGTATATAATAATGTAATAAGAGGTATTAAGAATTCATCTAAACCAGTTATATTAATGCATGATATAAAGAAAAGTACATTAAATGCTTTAGATGATATGTTAAGATATATGACTAATAATGGTTATAAATTTGGAACATTAGATATAAATGGACCAATTGTACATCATGGAATAAATAATTAAAAAAGAGACTATTAAGTCTCTTTTTTTAATCGTTCCACATCCATGTCCAGAATCCATCACCATTTGGATATATATCTGACATTTCGATTACATAAGTTAGATTATCATCTTTTACAATTCCATGATATCTTTCATAAGTATATACTTTTAATTTAGCTGGTAATGATTCAGCAGTATAAACATAGTTTTCATCAACACCAATTATAAGTGCAGCATGTCCATTTCTTCCAATGAAGTCTCCAGGTTTGAAATTACCATTTGTCATGTATTCTGTTGTTATTTGATGATGAGGTCCCATATCTGATAAATCATCATTGTATTGAGCAAAATCACCAGCACCTACATCTCCAACATCATATCCACCATTATACATAGCCCATGTAACAAATCCTGAACAAGTAAATCCATTCATATTCATTTTAGAAATAAATTGATCATATATTTGGCATCCCCACATTTTAGGTCCAGTTGCAGTAGATTTAGATATATCTTTATATTTCTTAGTACTTAAATATAATCCTTTATGATAATATCTTCCTTCACCATCTATCATTGGTCTACCATGTCCTTGTAATCTACCATTTTCATTAAAGTAACGAATAGAGTATGGAAGTTCCATACTTAGGAATCTTGCTGCTGCTAGTACAGCACCTCTTGTTCCATCTCCAGCTTCTTGTATACGTGATTCTAATATTTTATCTAAAAGGTCTGCTTCTTCTTCTGAATATCTTCCACATGGTAAATATGGTTTATCATTGTTAGGGGAGAATGGTTGAATTAAATCAGTAACTTGAACAGTATATGTTTTATTATTTCCATCTAATAATGTTGCAGTAAAAGTAGTAGTTCCTTTTTTTAATCCTTTAATAGTATCATTTTCTATAGATATAATTGAAGAATCTTCTATTTCGTATGAAACTGTTTTATTAAAATCTTCATCATATTTAAATTCATAATGCATTTTTTTAGTTCCATTTAAAGCAAGATAATAAGTTGGTACTCTATCTAGGGTAGAGGAAAATTCTCCAACTATATTAGAAACAACATCAAATTTCTTTTTATATGTTTGATCTTCTTGTTTTAAATATAAAGTATAATTACCAGGTTTTAAATCAAAGTTACAATCCTTTATCTCTTTATAATGTATTCCATTTATAGAACAATAAGTTGGTTTGTCATCTTCAAAAGAAATTGTTACATGATATTCGCCATTTTTATTTATTTTATTCTCATATGATATTTCTACTAAATCTAAATTAATCATTGTTTTATTAGTATACATTTTTAAAGCTAATAAGGTTATTAATATAGCTATTATAATTATTGATATAATATAAAACATAGTTGAGTCTAAAAATTTTCTTATCATATTAACAACCCTTTATTATAAAAATATAATAACATAAAAAAAGCATAATCTAAATAGATTATGTTATTTTTCTAATATATCTAAAATATGTCTACCTGCACCTAATAGTTCAGGTCTTTCACATGTTGATAAATGATATCTTATGAACAATTCATATTGCTCATCATCCATATTATTAACAATCTTTTTAATATATTCTGTTGGACCATCTTGATTAATGATTTTAACTCTTTTTAAATTACATTTATCTTTTAAATAATTAATATCTTCTAATCTAACATATGAATATAGATTATTGTTGTCTTTTAATATCTTAAAATTATCATCTATATTATTTAAATCATCTTTAATATATCCTTCCATGAAACCATGATATATAAGAGCAAATTCATTCATACAATAAGATATAAAAATATATTTTTTAGAAACTCTTTTAGCTTCTTCTAAAGCTTTTAATTTTTCATCCATGGTTAATAGATGATACATAGGACCAAATAATAAAACTATATCAAATGAATTATCTTTAAATTTAGATAAATTTACTGCTGATCCTTGATAACAGTTTATATTAGCTTTTTCCATATATTTAAGATTTTGCTTAACTAATTCTACTGCAGTAACATCATATCCTTCATCTCTTAATGGAATAGAGTAAGCTCCAGTTCCTGCACCTACATCTAATATAGAATTTCCTTCTTTAATATACTCATGTATATATTTCATAGCAGTTATAAATTCTATATTTGCATGTTTAGTTTTTAATCTTTTATCTTCATTGTGTTTATTGTAATATTCTACTAATTCTTTTTCATTCATATAAAACACCTGAAGTTATTATAACATTTTTAGTGTAATTTGAAATGTATAATTTTTTTTGTTATACTATGATTCGTTTGTTTGAGTTTTTACAAAGGGGACATGAAAATTTTGGCTGATTTTGTTAATAAGATATATCCATTCACAACTGAGTCAATAACTGGATATATGAATAAAATGGATATGGAAAACAAGTCTGTCTTAACAGTTGGTTCATCAATTGACCAAGTGTTATCTGCTTGTTTATATGGCTCAAAAGATATAACTTTAATTGATATAAGTGAACAAACTTTAGATTATTTATTATATAAAATAGATGCTGTTCATAAAACTAATACACCATCTGAATTATATAGATTAATAACTTCATCTAGAGAATTTGTATATGATAAAGATGAATTATTTGGACCTTTTGCCTTAAAAAGTATGTGTCCATATATGAAAGATGAAGAATCATATCAATCATTAAAAGAAAAATTAGATAATATATCTATTAAATATGTTCATGGTAGTATATTTGATATGGATAATGTATTAGGTGATAACAAATACGATAGAATGATATTATCTAATGTATTACAATATTGTAATCAATTTAGAGGAAATATTCCTTTAAGAGATTTTATAAGAATGAATTTTGAACAATTTTGTAGACATTTAAATGATGATGGAATATTACAATTATTATATATATATTCTTATTCTGGTAATACACCATTAGATACAGAAGGATTTAGAGTATCAGATATATTATTAGCATTACATGGATATTATTTGAATTCATATGAATTTGAAAGTGGTAATTCTAATGATGCAGTATTAACATATACAAAAAAGTAAGATAGATATCTTACTTTTTTAATGCTATAATACAAGCATGAGAGGAGGAATAATATGTTTAAGTTGGTTTCTAAATATGAACCTGCAGGAGATCAAATAACTGCAATTGATGAATTGGTTAAAGGTATTGAAGAAGGTAAAAAGAGTCAAGTATTACTTGGTGCAACTGGAACAGGTAAAACATTTACCATGGCTAATGTAATAGCTAAAGTAAATAAACCAACTTTAATACTTGCGCATAATAAAACACTTGCTGGTCAATTATATGCTGAAATGAAAGAATTATTTCCTGATAATAGAGTAGAATATTTTGTATCATATTATGATTATTATCAACCAGAAGCATATGTTCCTCAAAGTGATACTTATATAGAAAAAGATGCATCTATAAATGATGAAATAGATGAACTTAGACATGCTGCTACAGAATCTTTATTGACTAGAGATGATACTATTATTGTTTCATCTGTATCTTGTATATATGGATTAGGTGATAAAGCAGATTATGAAAAAGAAGCTTTAGTTTTATGTACAGGTGATGAAAAAAGTAAGGAATATATCTTAGGTAGATTAGTAGATATGGGATATGAAAGAAATGAATTAGATTTTCACCGTGGTACTTTTAGATCTAAAGGAGACACTATTGATATAGTTCCTTCTTCCGAAAAGAAAAATGGTATAAGAGTGGAATTATTTGGTGATGAAATAGATAGAATAGTTGAATTTGATGTATTAACAGGAAGCATTATTCAACAAAAGAAAACTGCTATGTTATTCCCAGCAACTCACTTTGTTACTAATAAAGATAAAATAGATGAATCTATTAGAAGAATAGAAGAAGAGTTAAAAGAAAGATTAGAATACTTTAAAGAGAATAATAAACATCTTGAAGAACAAAGATTAAGAGAAAGATGTACTTATGATATAGAAATGTTAAAAGAAACTGGTTTCTGTCATGGTATTGAAAACTATTCAAGACATTTAGCATTAAGAGGAGAAGGAGAAACTCCTTCTACACTTATTGATTTCTTTCCTAAAGATTTCTTACTTATAGTAGATGAATCACATGTTACTATTCCTCAAGTAAGAGGTATGTATAATGGTGATAGAATGCGTAAAACTACATTAGTAGAATATGGTTTTAGATTACCAAGTGCATTAGATAATAGACCTCTTCAATTTGATGAATTTGAAAAGAAGTTAAATCAAACAATATATGTATCTGCAACACCAGGTGACTATGAAATGGAACTTGTTAATAATAAAGTTACTGAACAAATCATTAGACCAACTGGTTTATTAGATCCAAAGATTGAAGTAAGAAAAACTGAAGGTCAAATTGATGATTTAATAAATGAAATAAATATTAGAATAGAAAAGAATGAAAGAGTATTAATAACAACTCTTACAATAAGAATGGCTGAAGAACTAACATCATATTTAAAGAATATAGGTATTAAAGTTGCATACTTACATTCAGAAGTTAAAACTTTAGAAAGAATGAAAATATTAAGAGAATTAAGATTAGGTAAATATGATGTATTAGTAGGTATTAATCTATTAAGAGAAGGTATTGATTTACCTGAAGTATCATTGATAGCTATCATGGATGCAGATAAACAAGGATTCTTAAGAAGTGATAGATCACTTATCCAAATAATTGGACGTGCTGCTCGTAATGAAAATGGTGAAGTTATCATGTATGCTGATACTATTTCAGATAGCATGAAAACAGCTATTGAAGAAACTGAAAGACGTAGAAGCATTCAAGATAAATATAATAAAGAACATGGTATAGTACCTAAAACAATTATTAAAGAAATTAGAGATCTTATTTCTAATACTTCTGAAGAAGATAATGCTATTAAAGCTGAAAATAATAAATTATCTAAGAAAGATAAAGATAAGTTATTAGTTGACTTAGAAAAAGAAATGAAAGAAGCTGCTAAGAACTTAGACTTTGAAAGAGCTATGGAATTAAGAGATATTATCTTTGAAATAAAAAGTGAAGAGTAAAATCTTCACTTTTTATATTTAATATGATATTATTTAAATAGAAAATAGGTGGTTAAAGTGGATATTAGAAATAATAAAATAGTTTATTATGTTGGTAAAGTTTCTTTATTAATTATTAAGTATTTTTGTTTATTCTTATTTATATTTACAGCAGGTAAAACAATAGGATTAACTGTATATAGTTTAATTAAAGGTGATGCTATGCCAAATACATTAATTGCAACAATGGTTGGAAGTATTACAGGAAATGATATTCATGAAATATTAGAAGCTATTGTTAAATATGGTAAATTAGATACTATTGTATCAGCATCTGGAATTGGATTTGCTGATTCAATTACATTCTTATTACTATTCTTTGTAATAGGTGGATATTCTAGAATATTTAAAGCATTAATATTAGAAAATATTTATACAAAAGAAAATTTAGAAATATTAAAAGAATCTGTACCACTTACATTAATATTATTATTTACTCAACCTATAGTTATTACTCTTATAAGAGATATAATTAAAATAAATGATTCATTTGGAAGTTATAATTTCATTGGTATTCCATTTGCAATCATATCAATTGTATTATATATAGTTGTTGATAATGGATTAGATTTAGAAAAGAAAATTAAATCTTATGAAAGAAAACTTGCTAAAGTAGAAGAAGAAAAACAAGAAGCTGAAATAATTGCTTTAGAAAAGAAAGTAAGAGAACATCACGATAGTAAAGCTAAGAAAAAAACAACAGCTAAAAAGAATACAACAACAAAAGTAGAAGAACCAAAAAAAGCAACTTCTACTACTAAAAAAGTTGCAAAAACAACAACTAAAAAGTCTAGCAAATAAGCTAGATTTTTTTATGATGTAAAGCGAACATTTTTAAAAATAACATAAAAACGTTATTTATAAAATTAAGTTAATTTTTTGTTGTAAAGAGTATGTTTTTAAGGATTAAAATATACTCTTTTTATTATATAATTATAATAGAAAAGGAGAGGTAAAAGATGAACGTATATCAATTGAAGATTGATGACCTAGATATGGTTCTAGACCCAGTGTTCAAGACAGAAGAAAGTGCTATGATAGCTAGCAAGAAATACTATAATCGTAAGATATCTATTATTCAAAAAACATTAGATAGCTTATCTGATTGTGTATATCGTGTAGCAGAGGTAAGTGAAGACGGCATTTCACTTAGAGATTCTGTATTTGCTACTATGGAAGGCGCAAAGAACTACAGTTTAGAAAATAATATAGGCAACTCAAAAATTTATAAAGAAGACATAATCAACGGCAACCATGATTATGAATTAATTGAAGTTTAAGAACAGGAAAAGATATAGAAAAAAGTATTCTATATCTTTTTATTTTATGCTATAATTATACACGTTATTGGAGGGGATAACATGGATAAAATATATATATTTGGTCATAAGAACCCTGATACTGATTCAGTATGTAGTTCTATTGCATATGCAAATTTAAAAAATAAATTAGGTTTTAATGCAGAACCTAGAATATTAAGTCCAATTAATCCAGAAACAAAATTTGTTTTAGATAAATTTAATTTAGAAGAACCTAAATATTTAAATGATGTTAAAGTTAAAATTAAAGATGTTAAATTTCATAAGAATTATTTAATAAATGAAAATAAACCTATTATAGATGCTTATAATATGATGAATAAGCATAGTATTACAGGTATTCCTTTAGTAGATGATGATAATAAGTTAACAGGATATGTTTCATTAAAAGAAGTCGCTAATGAAATGATCTTTAATGAATCAATTAAAATATCAACAACATTTGATGATTTAGTTAATATTCTTGAATCTAAAGAATATATTAAATGTGATGAAGTCATTGAAGGTTATGCACATGCTGCAACATTCGATGACGCTTCATTTATAAGAGATATTCCTTTAGATAATGAATCTATTCTTATAGTAGGTGATAGAGCTTCTATCATTAGCTATGCTTTAACTAGTAAAGTTAAATTAATAATTGTAGTTAAAGATAAGAAATTAACTAAAGAACAAAAGAAGATTGCTAAAGAAAATAATATAAATGTAATATGTACTCCAAAATCTTCATTTAAGATTGCTAGAGTATTATGTTTAGCTAATCCAATTAAATCTATTAAAAGAGGTGGATCAGTTATTACATTTAATAAAGATGATTATTTAACAGACTTTATTGAAGCAACATCTAAATTAAAACATACTAACTATCCAATTGTTGATAGTGATAATGTTTGTTTAGGAATGTTAAGAACTATTGATGCTCATGAAACTAATAAGAAAAAAGTTATATTAGTTGATCACAACATGGTTGGACAATCAGTAGATGGTTTATATGAAGCTGATATTCTAGAAATTATAGATCATCATAATATAGGAGATATTAATACTTCTAATCCAATTAATTTTAGAAATATGGCTGTTGGATCAAGTTGTACTATAGTATTCTTCTTATATAGAGAAAATAATATTAAGGTTACTAAAGATATTGCTGGACTATTATTAAGTGGTATTATCTCAGATACTCTTATGTTAAAGAGTCCAACAACTACTGAAGTAGATAAAATGGTTGCTAAAGAATTAGCACGTATAGCTAAATTAAATATTAATAAGTATGGTTTAGAATTACTTGAAAGTGGAGTATCAATTGAAGGAATGTCTCCTTCTGATATAATCTTCAAGGATTTCAAAATCTATACTGTAAATGAAAGAAATATGGTAGTAGGTCAAGTATTTACCACTGATTATAAAGAATTTGCAAGAATTGAAAATGAACTAGTAGAAGAGTTAGATAGAGTTCAAGCTAACCATGACTATGATGCATGTGTATTATTTGTAACTAATTTCTTAACTAATAATTCTAATGTGTTATATGCACATAAATGTGAAGATTTAGTTGCTACTGCATTTGGTATTAAACATATAGAAGAAGGTTTCTTACTTAAGGATGTAGTTAGTAGAAAGAAACAAATAGTACCTAACTTAATGGATGTATTAGAAAGCAGATAAGATGAAATATTTAAAGGAAAATATAATATTTATTCTATCTGTAATTACATGCGTTGCAGGCGTAATTATATTAATAAAAGAATGCTTATAAGCATTCTTTTTTAGTTTATGGATTTGCCAAAATGATAAAAATTTGCTATAATGTTCACATGTGTGGTGCATTATGCTAGTCATTATACTATTTGAAGGTGGGGCTAAAAATCCACCAGAATGTCGAATGACACTTTGCTATTTTGCTTCTTCTGCCCAAGTTGGGGTGAGATAGTAATTTAAGACATGAGGATAACTACAATGGCATGTAGCTGATAACTCCTTATATCGCGTCACTCAATAATGAGAATAATATAATACGTACATGATGTGAGTGTTAATCCGGGATTGATTCGAAATGGACATGAAATGATTAATGCAAAAGCATATAAGAATAGTCACTTATGTTAGGGAAAACCTCTAGCGTGTATATACTATAGGTATTGAGGTGCGGACTAAGTGGTAATCGAGACGTTAAGTAGAGATGCTTAACAACTTCCATTAAAACGAAAGTGCTTAAGAGTAATCAAGAGTTGGAAGTTGAGAAACTCTTCTCGACCTAAGCCGTAAATTTGATTTATAGTATACCATACAAATAGACTTTGATTTGGGGAAGACCGAGTTGAAGTTTTTTTATGCAATAATTTATTATTATTTATATATTTATAAATCCATAAATGATATAATATGAGGTAAGATTAAGAGTGTGGAGTTTAAGATATGGGAAAAATAAATAGAAAGAAAATAATTGTATTAGTTATAGCATTTATTCTATTTGATTTAGTACTATCTTTATGTGCATATAATTATAAAAATATTAAAACTTATATTGGAGAAACAGTTCATAAATTATATTTATCTACAGTAGATGTATCAGGTATGGAAATATCTGCTGTATTATTAGATGAAGATAAAAATCAATATACAAACTATGAGTGGCATGCTACCGAATTTGAAGATCAAAGAACTTTAACATATCAAGTAAATTATAAAAAAACAGATTTATCTGCATCATATAAAGCAGGAGATTTGGAGATTGAAGTAGATAATATATTTGCTGGGTTTATGAATTTGTCTAGTGCGCTTGTTTCTTATATGTCAGATGTAATAGTAATTAGTGCTGATATTAATTATAGTGGTAATTCACCTCATTATTACGATTGGTCATATAAATATTCATCAGATAAAACAAAGATAATTCTTTATAATAATAATGAGATACTTGCTAATATTAATTATGAAGGAAGTATTCAAATATCATATGTTATGTATGCTGCTACATTAAAAAATAATACTACAAGTACATTTAGCAGTGTTTTAAATTCAACAGTTAATAGTAATCCTATTACTATAGCATTTGATGCTACTAATGATGAAATGGTTTTAAAAAAAACTAGGATTTATAGTTACAGTTCTTATGACGGATTACCAGAAGGAGATTATACATGGTTTGAATACGATTTCGAATTTAATCAAGATGGTGGTGCAAAGGCATATTCAAACTTCCATTTTAAATTTGATTTACCAGAAGGATCAAAAATATTATATTCTGGAGTAGATAAACCAATTAATGATTATTTTACAACCGGTTGTGTGTATGGAGGTATTGTATCATTTGATGCTCATGATCCAGTAGGATATTTATCGGAGAATTCCAAGTGTTTTGGTAGAGTATCAGTAGGTATTCCATCAAGCGTTGATGATAATTTTAATTTTAAAGTTGGAATGTATGGAAATTATTATTATGGTGGTTATTTAGATGATAATCTTCCTTTAGAAAAAATATTAGAATTTGATAATAATATTGATTTATCAAAATATAAACTTGAAGACTCAATTAAATATTATATTACTGGTAGATTGTATGATAATAATTATGATTATAGTTTATTAGGAAAAGACAATGGTATTATTCCTCTTCAAGTAAATTATGAATTAAAAAATCCATCAAGAAGAACTTTGACACAACAAATAGGAAGCGATGTCATATATATAAAGTATAAAAATGGTGTTGAAAAAAAATTGTCTGACGAAGAATTCGGATATGAAACAATTATATTTCCTGGGTATAATGAAGATGAATCAAAACTATTTCAAGATTATTTTAAAGATGGTAATTGGAATAATATAAAAAATGGCAAATATTTGGTTGATTTGTATGTTAGATATGAAAATGAAAATAATTATACTTTATATGAATCATTTAATAACTCTGGGAAAATATTTGAAAATTTTCCAAAGAAGGTTTGCGGTTATTATTTTACTATTCACGAGTATAATTTATCAATGTCAATGAGTACATATTCTTTTATAAGATTGAGTGATACTAATTTAGACATAGATGATGTTATCAGAATATCTCCAATGATGGCCGTCTATAATGATAACGAATTAATTAGTCCTACTGCTCTTGATTCCACATCAGATGGCTATGATTACGTACATGAATATGATCTTAATCATTTTGGAACAGATTTAAAAAGAACATATTATAGTTATGTTGGAAAAATAATAAATTGTTATGCATTTCAATATGCTAATTTAATTCCTTTTAAAAATATGAATAATAATTTATATTATTCTGAAGGAGGTTTATCATTACATTTTTCTGATCAATCTAATAATTATAAAGGAGAAACAATATATGCATTATTGTCGGAAGGACTATATGTAGATGATGAATCTGAATTTTCTGTAAAAGTTTCTTATGTTAGTCCATGGGCTGAATCTGGAATAAATCACAGTTTATATCGCTCTACAAATCGTGGTTACATGAATTCTGATGAATTTAAAGACTATATTAATCAACATATGACGTTTGAAGTAATTAATAATTGGAATGATTCTGATAGACAAATGTTAATAATTACAATTGATTTAAATGATGATCCATTAGATCTATCATGGTTTAAAAATTATTCCAACAGGGTATATTATCCTTATGGAGCTATGTCTTTTATGGATATTAATTTTAAAACATATATAAATAGTGATTCTTTAAGTGAATATGGAAAAAATGTTGCCCTTGAATCATTTATTGATTCCTTTACTAAAAAGGGAACAGCTGGCGAATATGGATATGTAAAGGATTCTTATGATGTAAATGGTAATGGTGATACAGAAGAGTATTTATATCGTAGTGTTTCTAATAGAACAATTACAACAGCTACAGAATCTAGTCAAAGTTTAAAAACAACTGCTAAGACTGATAAAGATAACTATGGTGAAGAAGTAAATGTATCTTTAAATAATCAGTATACTTATAAATTAAGAGCTAGAAGTGGTGCAAACAAAATTACTAATATGGTTATATATGATTCATTAGAAAAGTATATAAAGAGAGATAGTAATTATGTTTTAGCAGCAGGTGAGAATAATTATTTCCAAGGTACATTTAAAGATGTAGACACATCATTTGCTGAATCTCAAGGATATACAGTTAAAGTTTATTATTCAGAAAATGATAAACCAGGAAGTTTATCAAGTGATACTTCATGGAAAGTTTATAATTCTTCGACTGATAAATCTAAAGTTAAATCATTAGCATTTGAATATTTAGATGGATCAGGTAATAAAGCAGTATTACCTGAAGATACTTTGACTTATGTAGAAGTAATCATGAGATCTCCATCTGCAATAAGTGGTACTAAATATCGTACTTACAATGGTTCATGGGTTGAATGGAATGCATTAGATTCAACTAATAACATCATTCCTGATGTAGTAGGAATAAACTCAAATGTTGCAACAGTATCTTTACCAGCTAAATTAATTGTTAAACATTATCTTGAAGGTCAAGTTATTCCATTCCTTCCAGATGAAGTATATGATAATCTTCTATTTGGTAAGACTTATACTACATCACAAAGTGATAGTCTTCCTCCAAATTATGTGTTCTATAGAACAGATGGAGATGAACCAAATGGAACAATTAGCAAAGGTGTAACAGAAGTTAATTATTATTACAAATATAAAGATCCAATAGTATCCTTTAATAGTACTAGAAGTGCAACTGAGGCCATTGATCATAGAACTGATGCTGTAACTTATTCAATTAAAACAAACTATAGTATTGAGGATTACATTGGTACTTATGGATATGGTGAATCTTTTACATTCCATTATGAAATAGATTTAACTAAATCTGATTTAGATGGTGGAACATATGATTCTGAAAATAATAGAGTTGACTGGCATGTTAATACTGATATTGATTCAGTAGATAAACATGAATTTGAAACTGATCATACAATAAGTGTTGTTTATAAAAATGTTCCAATTAGTGATAGAGAAATTGCCGCACAAGCAAGTTATGGATGCAGTTATCAAACAGATGTACCACGTGGAACAGGAAGCGTAGATGGATTATATACTACTGTAAATGAAAAATATAAAATAACAGTTAAACATTTAGAAGATGGTACAAACAATGTAATAGCTCCAGAAGAAACATATTATAAATATTATAATGAAGCATATGAATATGGAGAAAGTTCTTCATTACCTGGCAACTATAAATTAAAAACAAGACCAGATAATTACAAGGGTAATGTTCTTGCTGAAGAAACAGTTATAACTTATCTATATGAAAAGAAAACACCTGTATTAACAAGTGAAAGTAATATAACTGGTACAAGTGAAATTGATAATAGAACTAAACAAGTAACATATAATCTTTCTAGTACATCAACTATAAAAGAATATATTGGAACAGGTAAAGTTACTGAAGTATTAGAACTTCCATATGTAATAGATATAAGTAAATCATTATTTACAGGAGGAACATATGATGCTTATAGAAAAACTATTACATGGACTAAATCATATTCAACAACATCTGCTGATATTAATTCAATTGATACTTCACATGAAGTAAGAATTGTATATAAAAATATACCAATAAGTGCAAGAAATATGACTGCTACTTATACAAGTAAAATCAGTAATGATTTAAATGATAAATCTTCAAGTGCATCTGCATCTACTGAAATAAATGAAAAATATAAGATAACAGTTAAACATTTAGACAAAGAAAATAGAGTTGTAGCACCTGAGGAAACATATTATAAATATTATAATGAATCATATGAATATGGAATAAGTTCTTCATTACCTGGAAACTATCAATTAAAAACAAGACCAGATAATTATAAAGGATATGTATTGGCTGAAGAAACAACAGTTACTTATGTATATGAAAAGAAAACACCTGTATTAACAAATGAAATAATTATAACCGGAAGTGATACTATTGATTCAAGAACAGCATCTGTAACTTATAAAGTTAATAGTACAGTTACTGTTAAAGATTATTTAGGTTATAGTGCATTAATAGAAACTATTCAATTACCATATGAAATAGATACAACTAAATCTAATTTAGCTGGTGGAACATATGATAAAAATGATAAAGAAATAACTTGGATAAAAGAAGTTGATGTTGAAAATGTAGATATTAATACAATTACAACAAGTCATGAAATAAGTATTGTTTATAAAAATATTCCAATAAGTGTTTTAAATATAGATGCTAATTATGTAAGTGAGTATATAAATGACATTAATCAAATTGAAAAGACTGCTTCTAAGTCAACTGAAATAAAAGAAAAATATAAAATAACAGTTAAACATTTAGAATATGGAACTAATAAAGAAATTGCTCCAGTTGATACATATTATAAGTATTACAATGAATCATATGAAGTAGGTGAGTCTTCTAATTTACCTGGTAATTATAAATTAAAAACAAGACCAGATAATTATAAAGGAACTGTTAAATCAGAAGAAACAGTTGTAATTTATTTATATGAAAAGAAAAATCCAAATTTAACAAGTAATGTTTCAATTACATCTACTGATTTAATTGAACATAGAGTAGATCCTATTACGTATAGTATAGTAAGTGCTTCTACTGTAAAAGATTTCATTGGATCAGGAACAATTACTGATGTTATAGAACTTCCATATGAAATAGATCTAACTAAATCTAATTTAGATGGAGGAACATATAATAATTCAACAAAGAAGATTACATGGACAACTCCATATGAAACAACAACAGCAAATGTAGGTAATTATAGTACTAGTCATGATATTAGTTTAGTATATAAAAACATTCCAATTGATGTATTAACATTAAATGTTAATTATATAAGTACTATTTCAAATGAATTAGGAACTATGTCTTCTAATAAAGAAACATCAACTGAAATAAAAGAAAAATATAAAATTATAGTTAAGCATTTAGAATATGGAACTAATAAAGTATTAGCTGATAATGATGTCTTTGAAAAATATTACAATGAATCTTATGAAGTTAGTATAAGTGAAAAATTACCAGCAAATTATAAGTTAAAAACAAGACCAAGCAATTATAAAGGTAATATATTAGCTGAAGAAACAATAGTAACTTATTTATATGAAAAGAAGACACCTGTATTAATGGGATTTGTTAATATGACGGGACCTGAATCTATTGAAAACAGATTTGAATCTATAGATTATAAGATTTCTTATTCGGGTTCAGTTAAAGATTTAATAGGCGAATATAGTACTAATATAGTAGTTGAACTTCCATATGAAATAGATATTGATAAATCTAATGTAAATGGAGGAACATATAATTCAAGTAATAAAACTATTACATGGAATTATGTTGATTCAACGACTACTATAGATATAAAAACTTATAATTATGAACATAATATAAAAGTTACTTATAAGAATGTACCAATAAGTGCTAAAAGGTATGAAGCTAAGGTTACAAGTGTTTTAAATGCTGAAAATACATCTGATACAAGAGAATCTTTAAATACTATAAATGTATTAGAAAAATATAAATTAGTTGTTAAACACTTACAATATGAAACTAATAAGGAATTAGCTACTCAAGAAGAATACTTTAAATTATATGGAGAAGAGTATGAAACTTCAGCTTCATCTAATGTAACTGATAATTATACTTTAAAGATTACTCCAAGTAATTATAAAGGTACTATTAAATCAGAAGTTACTGAAGTAGTATATTACTATGAAATGATTGATTCTGATTTAATAACAAATATTGAAGTAGAAGCTCCTGAAGTAATAAGTGAAGTTGATGAAGAAGTTAATATTAAAATAACTTATAAGTTTAAAACATCTAATTATTTAGGTGAATCTAAAGTAATTATAAAAGATGTATTACCATATAAAATAGATGAAGAAAAATCTAATTTAGATGGAGGTACATATAATTCATCTACAAGAACAATTACATGGATTATAAATGATAATGTTGATAACCTAGAATCTACTGAAAAAGAATATACTAAAGGTATAAAGATAGTATTCCTTGATGCTAAAATAAATGAACCAATTATTAATAATGTTTCAGGAAGTATAGTATTAGATAATAATTCTAATATAAAAGAAACATCTGGTATAACAGATGTTAAAGTATATAGAAATATAATTGTTAAATATTTAGATATTGATACAAATGAAGAAATAAGTGAACAAGTAATATTTAATGATTTAGTTGGAACATTAATAACTCCTATATCTAAAAATATAGAAGAATATACTTTAGTAGAAACACCAAGTTCATCAAATTATAAAGTAGAACTTGTAGATCAAACTTTAACTTATAAATATAAGAAGAGAGTTAAAGAAGTAGTACAAGAAGAAATACTTAAAGTTGATGAAAACCCATCAACTGGTGAGTTTAAAACGTATTATTTATTATCTATTCCAATTATAATATTAACTTTATTATTAATTAGAATAAGTAAGCGTAATATATTTAAAAGATATGTGTAATACATATCTTTTTTTATGTTATAATATTCATACGGTGATTATATGAAAAAACATGATAATTGGATTTTTATTGTATTTATTTTAACTTTTATACTATCAATTATATTTAGTGCTATTTCAAATGTAATGGCAGCTACTTTTAATGAAATAGTATTAACTATTTTATTAATTATTACAATAGCATTTGGTATATTATTTGATGTAATTGGTACAGCTGTTATATCAGCAAATGAAGCTTCATTTCATGCTTTAAATAGTAAGAAAATAAAAGGCGCTAAACAAGGATTATTTTTAATAAAGAATAGTAGTAGAATATCATCTGTTTGTAATGATATAGTAGGTGATGTATGTGGTATTATATCTGGTGCTTTAGGAGCTATGATAGCTATATCTTTCAGTACTAGATTTAGTATTAATAGTACAATTATAAGTATAATTGTATCAGCATTTATTTCTTCAATGACTGTAGGTGGTAAAGCAATATTTAAGAAAGTTGCTTTAACAAAAGCTGATAGTATTACTTTAACAGTTTCAAAAGTATTAAATAAAATAGGAGTTGGAGGAAAATAAATGAAAGCACTAATAACAGGAGCATCATCTGGAATTGGCTATGAAATGGCCAAGTATTTAGCATCTAAAGATATAGATTTAATATTAGTTGCTAGAAGAAAAAGTAGATTAGATAAAATGAAAAAGGAATTTAAAAATATAAATGTAAAAGTTATTCCTTTAGATATAAGCTTATATGATAATTTAGAATTACTATATAATTCAGTTAAAGATGAAGACATAGATATATTAATTAATAATGCTGGATTTGGTTTATTTGGTGATTTTGATAAAACAGATTTAGAAACTGAATTTAATATGATTGATTTAAACATTAAATCGTTACATTATTTAACAAAGAAATTCTTAATTGATTTTAAAGAAAAAGATTCTGGTTATATTTTAAATGTAGCATCATCTGCAGGTTTTTCTGCTGGTCCTAAATTATCAACTTATTATGCTACTAAAAATTATGTTTTAAGATTAACAGAAGCTATATATGAAGAATTAAAACATGATAATTCTAATGTACATGTAAGTGTATTATGTCCAGGTCCTGTTGAAACTGAATTTAATCAAGTTGCACATGGAGAATTTGCATCTAAAGGTGTAAGTGCAGAATATGTTGCTAAATATGCTATTGATAACATGTTTAAAAACAAATTAATTATAGTACCAACATTTAAAATAAAATTTGCGACATTTATTCAAAGATTTTTACCAATTAAATTAGTTATGAAATTTATTTATAATTATCAAAGTGGAAAAATCAATAAAAAAGATGTATAATAGCAATCACTTTAGAGGGGATAGCTATGGAAAAGAAAGATCATATTAGAAATTTTATAAGTGAATATATTGATTCTAAAAGTGATTATAGACAAGAAAGTATTACTAGATATATTGAATTAAATAAAAATAAAATTAAACAAGACAGACAAAAGATAATAGATTTTTATAAAGCTAATTTTATGATATGTGGACTTAATATGTCTTATGATGCTTTAAGATATGATTCATATGGCAATGAATGGATTAAACTTGATAATAGAAGAGATTTAGAATTATTTGAACAATTAATTGCTGTAGGATATGAAGCTAAGATATTTAATGATAGCTATTTTTTGAAATTTTTTGAATCAAAGAAACTTCCTAGAGAAGAATTAAAATATTGTCTTCCAGAAGAGTTTGAATATTTAGATGAAGAATATTATGAAGGATTAAATAAATATATTATTCAAAATGGATGTCTTTATATTACAAGTCAATACTATGACGAAATAGAACGCACATGTAGTACACAAGATTTATTAAGATATTGGTTTGTAACTAATAATATTCCTAATGCTATAGAGATGTGTGAAAGATTTCAATATATGTTAATGTATAATGAAGATGAATTATTAAATGTAGCTACATTCTTACATGTAAATGGATGTGGGCCATTAGCATTATTAATGGAACTAAATAAAGATATTGAATCAGATATTCTTGCAAAAGTAGATTATTTAGTTCATACAATGGATGATAAGAAAAAAGAAGTATTTAATAAACATAAAGAAATATTCTTAAAAGTATTAGAAAGTGAATATAAGAAAAGTATTATACAAAAGAAAAAAGGACTTAAATAAGTCCTTTTTATTATTAATTACTTTTTAGTAATTTCTTTAACTTTATCAACTGCTTTAGATACATTAGATTGACCAAATGCATTTAATACTTCAATTGGAATTGCAAATATAATTGTATTTGATTGATCTGAAGAAATATCGTTTAATGTTGATAATGTTCTTAAGTGTAATGAACCAGGTGCACTTGATAATAATTCAGCAGCTTTAGCTAAGTTTTCAGCTGATTCAACTTCACCTTTAGATTTAGTAATAACTGCAGCTTTTTCTCTTTCAGCTTCAGCAGCTTTAGCAATAACTCTTTGCATTTCCATTGGCAATTTAATGTCTTTTAATTCAACGTTTTCAACTTTAATTCCCCATGGGTCAGTTGCTTTATCAATGATATCACATATTTCATTTGAGATTTTATCTCTTTCTGAAAGTAATTCATCTAATGATACAGCACCTACAGCATTACGCATTGTAGTTTGAGCTAATTGTGCTACAGCATATTGATATCTTTCAACTGCTATAACAGCTTTAGATGCATCAAATACTTTGTAGTATAAGACTGCATTGATTTTAATTGAAACGTTATCTCTTGTGATTGCATCTTGTTCAGGTACATCTACAGCTTTAGTACGAATATCAATTTTTTGGAAAGATTGAATAATAGGTAATACTATATTCCAACCTGGATTTAATACTTTTTTAAATTTACCAAATTCAAATAATATTCCTCTTTCATATTCGTTTACTTGTTTTATAGAACATAATATTATTAATAATAAAAATATAATAAAAGGTCCCATAAGTGATAATAAAATTTCTAACATAATTCTCATCCTTTCTTATTAATTATTATAGTTTTATATGTACCAAAAGTAAAGCAACTATTGACTTTTAAAGTACATAAAAGTATTATTAAATTAGATAATAGAATGGGTTGATGAACATGTTAAAAAAGAAGAGTAAAAAGATAAGTGAAAATAAGAAAAATTTCTATGTTGGTATACTTTGTAGTGTAGCAATATTTTTAATGGGAGTTATTTATTTAACTATTCCTGCATACTATGGATTAGATGCAATGAATAATGTTAATGCAAATAATATATTTGTTAGTGGACTTTTGATGTTCGCTTGTGTTAATCTAGTTAAGTACATTGTTGTTGGAAAGAATCCGACTTCTGAAAGAGTATATATGACTATTGCATGTGCTGGATCTGGTGCACTTGATATTATATTAGGTGGTTTTTTTGAAGACCAACATATGGTATTAGCTATATCAATTCTAGTATTTGTTTTATCAATGACAACAGTCAAACTATATACTATTGATTATTATCATGAAAGAAAAGATGCTTTTTTCTATATTGAAACAATGTTATTATGTTTATTCCTTATTGTTGGAGTAGTTATATCAGTTAATTTATTTAAAGATTCTGCTATTCAAACAATTATGTTAGGATTCTTATTTATTATTATAGGAATATTAGATGGAGTAAATATATCTATTAAAGCTATGTTAAAAGCTCAAAGATTTTTAAATAAGATCAAATTAAAGTAGGTGTATTATGAAAGTTATAAAAGACTTTGAAGATTATGAAATATTAGATATGGCAAGTGGCCAAAAATTAGAAAGATGGAATGGAGTATTATTATCAAGACCAGATCCACAAATAATATGGCCTGTTAAATCTAAAAAGAGTTTATGGGACTCAGTAGATGCTAAATATACAAGAAGTAAAACTGGTGGGGGAGAATGGCATGTTTATAATAAAGATATGGATGATTCTTGGACAGTTTCTTGGAAAGATTTAACATTTAATTTAAAATTAATGGGATTTAAACATACAGGTTTATTTCCAGAACAATCATATAATTGGAATATAATTAGAAATAAAATAGCTAATAGTACTAAAAAGAGTGTTAAAGTATTAAACTTATTTGCTTATACAGGCGGTGCATCAGTTGCTGCTTTATCAGCAGGAGCTGAAGTAGTTCATGTTGATTCATCTAAAGGTATGGTTGAATGGGCAAAAGAAAATGTTAGATCATCTGGATTAGGCGATAAACCAATTAGATTCTTAGTAGATGATGTTGTTAAATTTGTTGAAAGAGAAATTAGAAGAGGAAATAAATATGACATCATCATTATGGATCCTCCTTCATTTGGTAGAGGTTCTAATAAAGAAATATGGAATATAGAATCTGATTTATATAATTTAGTTGAATTATGTACTCAAATACTAAGTGATGATCCTATTATGTTCTTAATTAATTCGTATACTACTGGATTATCTATGAATGTATTAAAAGATGTTTTAATGCTTACTGTAAATGAAAAATATAAAGGTTATATTGACTGTGATGAAGTAGGTATTCCTATGAAAGATTCTGATCTTGTATTACCATGTGGTATATATGCAAGATGGGAAAAAGAAAAATATGAAGAATAAAAAAACGAGATTTAAATCTCGTTTTTATTTTAGTCTGGAATTGAATCATCGAAATTGAAGAAATTATCCATATCAGTTTCTTCTTCAACTGGTTCTTCATGTATTTCAATTTCTTGAACTTCTTCAGTTTGTGGTTCTTCTTCAACAACATCTTCTTCAGCTTCAACTATTTCGATTTCTTTTGATTCTTTATGTTTATCTTTTTTGTTTTTCTTTTCTTCTTTTCTTTCTTCAACAACTTCTTCAGTAGTTTCTTCGATTGGTTCTTCTTTTGATTTTGATTCACCAAAGTAAGAACATAAGTCATCTGAATGAGAAGTAGAGTATTCAATTATATCTGAAAGAGTTTTATTATAGAATTCATATGCATCTAATATATAATCTAACTTTAATTGAATAGCTTTCTTTTCAGCTGTTAACTTAACTAACTTTTGTTTGCTGATTGATGCCTTTTGAATAAGCTTATTCATTTCATTTTGTTCATCTTTAATCTTTTTCTTTCTTTCATCAATCTTTAAAGTAATTTCTTTGTTAGCACTTACTAAGATATTTTGAAGTTCATCGTTTTGGAATTTTTCTACAAGATTTTGATAATCTGCTTCAAATCCATTTATATCATCATTCCATTTAGCAATTTGATCTTTTGATCTGTTAAATGAATCTTTATATTCTTTTACATTTTGTAATTGCTTATCAACTTCTTTAGATAAATCTGTTAATTTATGTTCATTTTCTGTTTTTAAAGAAAATAGGTTAACAATTGCTTCTTCAAGTGTTGAGTTAGTTTCTTTTATTAAATCATTCATGTTTACAACCTCTTTCGTATTCTCTTAAAAATTATAACAAAATATAATTTTTTTGTAAATATATATTATATATATAGAAAAGAAAAAAATAATGTGTAAATTAATTAAAAAAATTTAAAAAATATTATTGACTATAGAATGATTACGTAGTATAGTTAAGATACTTAGTAAGGTAACGAACTAAGAAGTGGAAATATTTTATTTGTGGTCATAATCCAAACTATGATTTCATTAGTATTTCCACTTATATGTAGGATATATACTTCTAAATAATTATACTGATTGATAATTATTTGAATATATAAAATACATGATTTATTTTAGCGTTTTCTGAGTGAAGTTTTATGGACGGGATGTTTATATTACTTCATTTGGAACTTCAGTTACCAGATGCCAAAGAAATTTGGTCTTAACAGCTACTAAGTATTGTTCGAACTATTGAGAAAGAAAACTCATTATTTATTTGTTAAGCGTTTTTTACATTAGTGCCTGACATCACATAGTAAAAAATGATCATGCAAAACTAGAAAATATATAGTTGTCAGCTATATATTTTTTTTGTGCAATTTTTTATAAAAACTTTACTATTTTTAATGATTTTTATATTAATATTTGTTATCATTATAGTGAAGGATGATGATATATGAGAAAGTATTTAACTTTTGTAGTAGTATTTTTGTTGAGTTTCTTATGTATGAAGGGAAATGTATTTGCTGAGTTTAAATATACACTTCAATCTAGTAGTGGTAAGACTGCAAAGTATAATATAACTTCATCAATAAAATACACTCATGTTACTGTAGAAAAAGGTGAAGGCGTTTCAAGTGCTAACTTAGTTTGGAATGCTGATGGAGTATCTGGTTTATTAACAGTAACTTTTTCTTCTCCTGATTGCATTGGAGATGTGACTTTAAAATATGATAAGACTGAAGGATGTAGTAGTGCAACACCTTCAGCAGAATGTGAATCTATTATTAGTGATGCTAGAAGCATGATTGGTAAGATTCCTTATGAATATGGTGGTAAATGTAAGTCTACAAGTTTTGAAGAATGTAAATTTAATACAATTTGGACTGATTCATATCCACATATAAAAGGTATTAATTCTATGGAACCTGCAAATCCTAGAAATAAAGCTAAGAATTTAAGTAGACATGGTGATGGTAAAGGACATACTGGTCTAGACTGTTCTGGTTTTGTTTGGTGGATTTATAAAAGACATGGTATTGATTTATATCCATCTGGAGGAGCTTTTAATGCTAGCGTTGCTAATATAACTTCTGGTGGACAAGTTATTTCAATTACAAAAGATCAAGCTCAAGTTTGTGACTTAGTTTCAAGTACTAAGCCAGAAGACAGTAAAGTAAAACATATTGGTATTGTATCAAGTACACCAACAAGTGGAGGATCTTGGGCATTTATTCATACAAATGGTACAGATGATAATGTTGCTGAAAATGCTTATTTCGATCAAGCACAAGCATCTGGTAAAGCTGTTTACTATTGGAGAGTTCCTGCTGTAGTATCAGGTGGCGGACCTAAAGCAGATGATACTTGTAGCGGAGCTGAACCATTACATTTAGATAATAGTGAATTATGTACATGTGATACATGTGATGACATTGTTATAAAAGAAGACTACGTTGATAAAGGAACATCTGTTATAAACAATTGTTGTTTAGATGGTGATTCTCATATTAAAGAATATTATGTAAGTGAATTATTCTGTAAAGATGAAGACGAAAATACAAAAGTTAAATATTATAAAAATCAATGTAATAATGATTTATATGAAGATGACGTATTTAAAGATAAAAATTTAAATAATGATTATTGTAAAATGTATTGTGTTGAAGAAATGGATTTAAAAACTCCAAAACAAATTGAATCAGCAACTGGTAAATTCTTCAAATTAAAAGAATTAACATATACTGATTTAAGTGGAGCTTCTGCTACTACTAAAGCTCCAGTTATTACTGGTAGAAAGATTTGTACAGCACAAATTGCTTATGATAAGTGGAGAAAAGATTACGAAGATCAAATTAAATTAGAAGTTAAAGCATATAATGAATTACAAAAGAATTTAGCTTACTATGAATTATTAAAAGATGCTTCTAAAGAAGAAAAATCATTCTCTCAAGATATTTCATTAAAATGTGTAAGCAAGACAAGCTCATATAGACAAAAGAAATCTAAGATTAGTAATGGAACAAGTTATTACTTAAGTGATGGTACAGTTGCTACATGTGGAAGTAGTGATGGCTGTGAAGTTGATGTTTATGTATTAAAAGATTCAACATATACTAATTCTTCTGGTGAATCTGCAACATGTGGAACTACAACATGTGCTGATTATGAATCATATATTCCTGAAAAAGAAGAAAAAGTAACATGTAATAATAAATATTGGCAATATAAGATTAAAACAAGTGGAAAAGCTACTACAATAAGTTGCAGTGGTGGTAAATGTTCAATTAAATATTATCAAGTTAAACCAAATGATGCATTTACTGATGGAACTTCTTATAACGGATTAAAGATTGTTTCTAAAGGAACTGAAACAGCAACTTATGATGAAATTACAGGTATGCCTAAAGAAGATGCATGTACTGGAGCAGTTAATAGTAAAATAAGTAGTGAGTCTGGTGGATGGACATGTACAGCAAATAGCACTCCTAAAGAATTACCAGATGGTTTGAAAAAAGCTGATATGAAGGCTGAAGCTGATAGCTATGAAGGTAAAGCAAATGATGCAAGAAATAATGTAAGTAGTTATACATCTGATGCTACAAAGTTGGAAGATGCGATGACTAAATGTCAAACAATGTTCCATAATACTGATTTAGCTGCAGAAGACTCAGCTCCTCATGACAGTAGTGATATTTTCCAATTAAAACCAAGTACAACATTCTATTACATGCAAACATATTTAGATAAGAATACAAAGAATGATAAATGGAATGAAGTGCCATATGGTCAAGCTAAATGTAAATACACATTTAAAAATACTGGAGTAGAAGATATCGATGGTGTTGATTCATATTATTCTCTAAGTAAGTTTAAAGATGGTCAAGAATCAATGCAAGATTTGAAATGGACTGCTAATATGGGATTTATTACATCAGAAGCACAAATCCCACTTGATGCTGCCGATATAATTGATAAGAAATTTAGACAAGATGCACAATATGATGCACAATGTATTTGGGATGATAGTGTTGTTGATGAAGAATACACATTATATCCTGGACCAATTGTTGTTAAAGAAATGGCAGATGCTGGAGAAAAAATGATAACTGGTCATAAATACCAATATGCATTATACTTAACAACTTTTGCATCTGAATATGAAACTTATTGGGAAATAAAAGATATTGGTGGATCTCAAAGAACTAAAAATAAATTTATCAAAGCATTTAATGAAGCTGGAAATACATGTGCACAAAGTGGTGCAGCTTATTCAAATGGTCAAGCAGAAAAAATTGAAAATGTTGAACCTGATAAAGAAGGTAATATAAAACAAACATGTGTTATTTATGTTCAAGAAGGTGGAATGAGAATAGGTACATGTGAACCTGGTGTTGGATCTGCTGATAAATCATGTGATGAGAATAAAGTTCAAGAAGTATTTGAATTTAGAGTTGTAGATCCTAAAGTGCTTTTCCCAAGTGGAAATTGGAATGATAAAGCTCATAACTGGAAAAAATCTGATGGACAATGGGGCGGTACTAAAGGAGAAATTGAAGCAAGAGCTCAAGCAGATAAAACTTATTCACCAGATAATTTAACATATTCATATAAACTTGATGTTAATACTTTAAAAGCTATTAAAGAATATAATAAAACTGGTGATAGAACTTATGATGATTTTAACTTGAAATGTACATGTCCTGATGAAACAGATCTTGATGAAAAAGGATGCGGTACTATAGATAAGCCAGTAGATAGTAGTTGTTTAATTACAGAAGGAACAAAAACTAAATGGAAATATACTTGTAGAAAATGTGAAAGTAGATTCCTAAATAGTTTATCTAATACTACAAAAACATATACTGATGATACAAAGAAATTGCCAAATGCATGGAATAATAAAGTAAATACTTATAGTCAAGTTAGAGATAATTTAAATCATTGGGCATAGGAGGTAGAAGATGAAAGAGAGCATGTGGGGATATTGGTTTATAGTTTTAGGACTATCAATCATGTCAATAATGGTATTATTACAAAACTATACAACAACAAATGAACAAGATTATTACCTAATTAAAAACGTATTAGAAGCTAGTATGTATGAGTCAGTAGACTATGCATACTTTAGAGATACTTCAAGAATTAGAATGAATACTGAAAAATTTGTTGAAAACTTCTTAAGAAGATTTGCAGAAAGTGTTAATATTAACAAAACATATGAAATTAACTTCTATCAAATCTATGAAGATCCTCCAGCTGCATCAGTTGAAATTAAATCAGATGCAGATGGTACAAAAGGTAAAACAGAAGTTGACGATGTGGTAACAAATAGATTAACTGGAATACTATATACAAACCAATATTACAATAAAAATGTAGTAGTATTTAATCCTGAAGATTAAAAAATAAAAAACAACGTTTTGCGTTGTTTTTTTTATTTATTTTGATATAATTATAATAGAGGATGATGATATATGAAAAGATCTTTATTATTTATATTAATGTTTTTATTTAGTATGTTTGGAGTAACTAAATTTGTTTATGCTGATACTGACAAATGTACTGCTGAAATGAAGTCAGGATTTTTAAAATCTGTTTCGTCTGCTACTGCTTCATATGAATTCGTTTATGATGATGCAGGAAAGGTAAAAGGATTTAATATTACTGTTTATAATATTCCTGATGATATGAATGTACTATATAGCGTTAAAGATAAAAAATTTAAAAAAGATGATAGTATAAAAATTGAAAATGGAAAAGGAACTATTTATGATGATAATTTAACTGACATATATACTTATTCTATTGATATTTTTTCGTTGACAGAAGGATGTAATTATAAAGTTAAATCATTAAAGGTCGTTAAACCAAAAAGAAATATCTATAGTGAATTAGTATATTGTTCTTATGACGAAAATGCTAAATCAACTTATTGCCAAGAATGGATTACTAGAGAAATAAATAAGGATCAAAAAGAAGTAGAAGAATTATTAAAGAAGAGTCTTAATAAAACAACTACAACATCTGCTACTTCAAAATGCGTTGACTGTGGAATAGGTACTATTTCATATTCATTAAAGGATATTTATAAAAAATATAAATATACAATTATAATTGCAACAGTTCTATCTTTAGTGCTAGTACTACTTGCAATGGCTTTATTATATAGAAGTGGAAAAGGTGGGGATCTTTAATGAATTATAATGACGAAGAAACACCAAAATTAAATTTGGGAAGAGAAAAAAAGTTTGCTAATGCCAATAGTCTTCAAATAGTTATTCTAGGTGGTGTTTTTGTTGCATTAGTTATTGCATTAATATTTTTTATAGCATATAAACCAGAAGATAATTTTTCTTCTAAAATAGAAATAAGTTTAAATGTAACTGATGTTAAAATAAGTGACTCATTAAAATGCGATGCCAGTGAAGATGCTATTAAAGATTCAAAAAACATTAAACTTACTTATAAAAAATCTGATGAGAAGTTTTATTTTGGTGAACAAAAAAATATGATTGATGAAGATGGAACATTAATTGAACCTGATGAAAAAGATTTACGTAATGGCGTTGACCTAGTTATTGATAATATTACTGATAAAGTTTATGTAGTTGTTGAATATTCTTCTGATGAAGATGATAGTGATGCTATTAAATATTATTATAAAGATACTAAAGATGGTAAAATTTCTATTCCTTTTTCATCATACAAAACAACAAGTGTAAGTGTATTTGTTTATAATAATGATGAAAATTGTAATAAGTTACTTAAAAATTATAGTGTAGTATTACCAAGATATAATGATTTACATAATAATGAAAAATGTAATACTACTGAAGGAAAAGAGTCTAAATACTGCGTAGAATATACATATGATAATTTTAATGAATCTGTTTTAAATAAGCTTGAAACAGCCAAAAAAGAAGAAACTAAATTAGATGTTGTATCAATTGTAATAGTATTTGTATTATTTGCTGCTGCAGGAGTATTTATTTTTATAAAACTTAGATAAAAAAACAACGAATAGTTGTTTTTTTTATTTGTAAAAATTGGTATAATAATGTATAAGAGTTGATAATATGAAGAAGAGTATATTTTATATATTTATTTGTATGATTTGTATATTTTTATTTTTACCAATTGTAATGGCTGAAGATGTTGAATCAACTAATTCATGTGATGCAATAGAATTAAATGAATTAATTAAAAAGGCATCAAAAGTAACTGGTACTTATGAGTTTGTATATAATGAGAATAATGAAGTTATTGGATTTAATTATTTAATATATAACATTCCTGAAAATATGTATGTTGTTTATAGTGGAATAGGTTCTCAAAAAGCTGGTGCGTATTCAGATTCTGCATTACTTGAATTAGATCCTGATACAAGAATTGGAAAAGTTTTTGATGATAATATAGAAGATACATATTCTGTCTCTTTCTTTGTTTATAGTTCTGAAAGTGGATGTGGAAGTATACTTAAAACAATTACTATTAAAAAGTTAAGATATAATCCTATATCAAAAATAGAGCAATGTAAATATGATGGTTTAGAAGATTATCTTTATTGTAAAGAATGGGTTGATACAACATTCCCATTTGGAGAAGCTGAGATCATAAAAAAGATAGAAGCCAAAAAAGATAAAGAAAAAAGTAAAACAACTGGTGTATGTTTATTCTGTGAAGAAAATAAAAAGAATGAAGATAAATACAATACTTTAGTTTTAATTAAACAAGTTGTAATGTTTGGTTTGATATCAGGAATTATAATTGATTTAGTTATTATTATCTATTTATTTAGAAAAGTAGGTGAATCTAGAATATGAGAAAAAAAATCGAAAAAGAAGAAAAAACTAATTCTCGTGAATATGCTCCAATTATTAAAGCATTTATAGTATTAATAATATTAGTTTCTTTATTAGTTGTTACTATAATATATCAACCTACAAAAAAAGATGAAATACAAGATCCAAATGTTTTATCATCAGATGAAAAAGTAGTTAATACTGATACATCATGTGATGGTAATCAATCTAAAGAAATCAAGAAAGCTGCTGATAAAATTACAATTTCATATGAAGTTGTTGATGATTTCTTTTTTGGATATATGGCAGAATCTGATGAAGATTTAAATGGTAATGGTGTTATAGATGATGATCCTGTAATTGAAAATATTGGATATGCATTAAAAGTTAAATTAAATAACTTGACTGATAAAAACTATGTAACTATTTCAAATGATATTGATGAAGATATTAAAACATTCCATGTAACTGATGAAAATGAACAAGGAATTATTACTTGGTATGAAAGTGAAACTGTTTTTTGTAGAACATATAACGTAAAAGTATATTCAAATAATGAAGGATGTACTGATCAGGTTTATAGGGAATTTAAAGTAATGCTTCCTAAGTTTAATACTAATTCAAGATCTTATGATTGTTTCTTAGATTACACAAAAGATTTAGATATATGCCAACCATTTATCTTTAGTAATAAAACTTCAAGAGAAGAATTAAAAGAATTCAAACGTATTATGATAGAAAAATCAAAAGAACATGAAAGAGAAGAAGAACTAAAGAAAGAACAAGAAGAGAGTAAAAAGGATGAGGTAACATTTAATAATGTTGTTAACAAAATAATTGATTATGTTAACAATAATAAATTAATGTTTGCTATAATATTTGGTGCGATAGTAGTTTTATTAGTATTATTTGCTGTCAAGAAAGGAAGAAAATAATATGAAAAAAAGAGTATTATTAATCACCTTGATATTTCTTGGATTTTTTATATGTGACAGTGTACAAGCTGCTACTAAAACAACTTCATTTGAAGCTGCATTAGAAAAGACTGGTGATATTTCAATTCCAACTGGTGCAGATGATCCTGAATATGGGACATATACATCACATACTTATGCGATTAAAGTTGGTAATGAAAGTTATGATGCATACTGTATAGATCCAGGTGCAGGTATTCCATCTCGTGTTACTTGTGAATTAATTGATGAATCTTCATATCCTATGATATATAGAGCATTGAATGATGCTGGTGTAAATGGTGCAGGTACTAATTATAAAGATATTTTATATAGAACATTAGGAATAATGGAAAGAGGAACTGTTAATTACAATGCAAGTGGTGCTGATGAAGCATTTAATAGAAAAAAGAATAATGTAATTTTAACAGTTAACTGGCATCAAGCTTTATATGAAAGAGGAGTAAATAACGTTGGAGAAGTAGAAGAGGTTAATAAACCTTTCCTACCAAACGAAGGTACATTTAATTCTGTAAGAAGCAAACTTGGTGAGCTATCAGCTTATTGGGATGGTAATGTAAGTCATGTTACTGCAGCAAGTACTTCTTCAATTGGAAGTATTACTCCAACAACTTCATTAGAAGGACAATATTTTAAATTAACTAAATCCGGTAAAAGTTATACTGTAACAACAAAAAATGGAGTAAAAGCTACAGATGTAACAATTAAACCTGATACAGGAACTGTAATAAAAATAGAACAAGAATGGAATGGAACATCTGCAAAATTCTCATTTACAGTTTCTAAAACAACATCAAGTGATTGTAAGGGTAAAGTAACAATTACAGGTGTTATTCCTGGTGTAACATCTGCCGCAACAACACCTTATATATGTGATGGTCATGGAGCTACTCAATCATATGTAGCACTTTTACCTGGTCCTGCAGGTGATAAGTTCACATCAATTCCTGTTACTGAAACAGATGATTGTGGTGGGTGTACAGAACAAAAAAGCAAAGATAATAAAGATGATCAAGATCCAAATCAAAAAGTTGAGCCAGATGATTTTGATGATAGCGATATGGTAATCAAATTGTGTTGTAATCCTGATACAGAGTCTACAGAGTCTCATTTAAAGGAAAAACCCTTAAACTATTTATTTATAGCATCTAAAAACTCATATATTGGAGCAACTTATTATACAGATAAGTGTAATAATTCGTATTATGAAGATGCTGAGTTAGAAAAGCAAATGAAAGAAAGCATAACATTAGAGTCTGGTGTAGAAGATGTTGATTCTTATTGTAAAATTATTTGTAGAGAAGAAATTTCTGTTCAAATCCCTGGTTCGATCACTTCAGCAACTGGAAAATACTTTAAATTAAAAGAGCCAAAGTCACCAATTGTAAAAGGTAAGAAAGATTGTAGATTAAAAGTAGACTACAGAACTTTAAGAGCACATTATGAAAGATCTGTTACAGGTTCTGTTGGCGATGATAAAAATAAAGATATCGAAAACTCATCTGATGGGGAAGTTTATTGGTATAATCAATATCAAAAAGATAAGGTTAAGGCAGATTTAATAAATAATCCGTCAGCCGAACCAGTATCTAATACATTTACTCCTCCAGCATTGACTTTCAAGAAAAGTTTCTGTACTAAAACAAAAAAATATACTGCTGCTCCAGGTAGTACTGTTTATGCATATAATTATGATGATTCAGGCGATTGTTCTTCAGATAATACTACCGAACATATATGTCCTGCAACTTCAACTAAAAATTGTGAATGGGATGGGTATGAAAGTGAAGAAAAAACCAAATCCGATTCTGATACAACTCCTGCTCAATGTACAACATATTATGATATATATGAAATAAAACCAAAGTCCTATTTAGGTGCAACTACTGAAGGTAGTGGTAATTCTCAAAAATATGTTGCAACAGCTTATCAAGTAAAAGCAAATGATGAATTCCCATTTAGTACAAAGAAATGGAAAGGTCTTGAAATAAAACTATCTAGTACTACAGAAAATATTAGATATGCAAGATATTCATACTATAATATGAATAAGCAAGATTGTGATACTAAGGTTTCAGCAGTTGAAACAGAATGGACTGGCAAGGGTTGGACTAAGAGTGGAAGCTATTCGTATGAGCCACTAAAAAGTGATCATAATGGATATACAAAACAAGATCCTCAAGATGCTTGGTCAAAAGCAAATACAGCAGCAAGTGAAACTGATTACAATAATTTTGATAGAAATAAGAAAAGAGCTACTGACCTAGAAAATATTGTTGCTGGTTGTAATGAATTTATTGATCATCCTTCAGCAGATGAACAATATAATTTCAAATTGAGCGCAAATTTCCATTACTTACAAGTATTCTTAAATGCAAGTAGAAAAAATTCTAGTCAAGAATTTAGAATAAGTTTTGGTAGTGTATCTTGTAATGATGGATGTACTTGTTCTGCTGATAGTGGTGGTGGACAAAATTATTCGACTGATTATTTTAAATCACAAGAAAATATGACTGATTTAAAACTAGGCTCTTCTGATAAGGCTATAAGGGATGAAGATGATATAACATCTGATGATACAACTGCAATATTTAATAATAGAATAACAAAGGACATTTCTTATTCTATTGATTGTAAGTTCCCAGATCCATCAGAAGATGGAGCGATGACATTGTATCCTGGTCCAACATTCTCACGTGGTACTGATACATCTGGCGAAATGAATGTAATGGGTCATAAGTATCAATATGCAGTTTATTTAACTACTTATAGTGCTTCATTTGAAACTTGGTGGGATATAAGAGGATTAGGTTCTAAACGAACTTTAACTAAATTTGTCAAAGCATTTAATGAAAAAGGTAGTACTTGTGCTGAATCTGGTCAAGCATGGTCAAAGGGTACTGCTGAGGCTTTGAAAAATTCTTCTTCTGTTGTACCATTTACTTGTACTTTGAACATTCAAGATGGTGGTATGAGAATTGGAAGTTGTAATCCAAATGGTGGAATAAGTTCTAATTTTGATGGTTGTAAACCATGGACTATCAATGAAGTATATGAATTTAGAGTTGTAGATCCTGCAAATATGTTCCCTGGTGGTAGATATACCGATACATCTAATCCTATAGCGTTAAATTGGAAAAAGATAGATGGTAGTTTTGGACGTACATGGAAAAAAATAAGAGATGATGCGAATGCGGGAAAAACATATTCTCCAGACAATTTAACATATGCATATAAGTTAACCCCTGATGCCTTAAAATCAATTAAGAAATATAATAATAAATATGATTATAATTCTTTTGATAAAGATAAATATCATGACTGTAATTGCTATTCAAGTATTGATTCATCAGATGCTGGAAAATGTGGTACTATTGATGCAGACGAACATACATGTACAGATGGACATAAGAATTGGAAATATTCATGTGGTGAATGTAAGAGTAAATTCCTAACTGAATTAAGTAGATCCCTAGGAACTATTTCTTCAATCGGTTCTTCAGGAGATTTGGGTTATAAAGTATGGAATAATAAAGATAAAGGTATTGATACTATTCGTGGAAATTATAGACCAAATGATGAAACATCCGGTGTCCATTGGGCTACATATCATTAAAATAATTAAATAATAAAAAAAGCAACGTTTAACGTTGCTTTTTTTATTATCTAAATTCATCAGGAATAATTCTGGAATATAAATTATTTATATATGTTTTATTTAATCCTGTTTCGTACATATAATGATTTTTTTCATATGTATCATTATACATAGATAAAGGTATCATTCTAAAATCTTTTTTATCTTTATTAAAGTAATTTATAATTGGTTCTGTATTAATTTTATTAAATAATACTTTATTATTATCATCTAATTCTAAATCTATATTTGCAAGTAATGCTACTTGATAAGCTTTAACATATTCAGGACCTGCGCGTCCATCTAAACTATAATCAGATGATGTAAAATTACCAAGAGAGTAGAATACTAAAGTTTTGTAATTATCACTTCCGGTGTACCATTCAATTGGTTGCATGCAGTGTGAATGAGAACCTAATACTATATCTACATGTTCTTCATTTAACAATCTTGATAATGCATGTTGATCAACTTCACGTTCTTCAAAATGGAATTCTTGACCCCAGTGCATAATTGCAACAAGTACATCACATTCTTTTCTTAAAGCTCTTATTTCTTGTCTTATTAATTCTTTATTTTCTTCTGTAATAACATTATAACTTGGTGGATTTCTATATAATCCTAATCTATATGATTCTTCATTGGTAATATATTTACCAAAGTCATTCATACCTAAAGCATATGCAATAAAACCAACTTTAACACCATTAATTTCTTTTATTCTTAAATTAGATCTATCTTCTTTAGATTTATATGATCCAACTGACATTATATTTGTATTATTTTTTAAATAATCTATTGTATTATTAATGCCATCTATACCTCGATCTGTTGAATGGTTATTAGTTGTTCCTAAAACATCTACTGAATTGTTATCTAACCCTTTAATAACTTCTTGAGGTGTACAAAATTCATATCCATATCCATTTACTTTAAGTTTATTATTATCTGTAATCGTAGTTTCTAAATTACCAATTGTTAAATCATCTTTCTTAAAATATTTATCAGCTACCATTGATAAGTATGTATTTGGATCATCACCAGAGGTTAATGAATCTAAGTATAAACCTTCAAACATTAAGTCGCCAACTAAAGTAAGATTAACTTTCTTTTTAACTTCTTTTTTCTTTGTAATCTTTTCAATTATATTTAAATCATTATCATCTTTATCACTTTTTTTACTATGATCTACTATATATCCATATATAAGGGTAATACCTACTAATGATATTACAAATATAAACTTCCAAATAGGTTTTAATTGATACCTCTTTGCCATATTATCACCATAAATATATTTTATCATATAATATAAATATATGGTATAATCATTGCAGGAGGAAATCCATATGAAGATACAAAAATTCGTTAAAGATAATGGTAATAAGTATAAAGTTTATGTGGATGATGAAGTTTATAGATTATATGATGATATTATTGTTAAATATGGTTTAACAATGAAATCATCTATATCAAAAGAAGAGTTTGATAAAGTATTAGAAGAAAACGATAAACTATCTTTCTATTATGAATCTATTAAATATATATCTAAAAAAATGAGAAGTACTAAAGAAATAAAAGAGTATTTAAGAAATAAAGATATAAGTGAATCAGTTATAAATGATACTATTAATAGATTAAAAGAAAATAATTTCTTAAATGATGATCTTTATTTAAAAGCATATGTTACAGATAGATTAAATCTTTCAAATGATGGACCTAATAAAATAAAAAAGAATTTAATTAAATTAGGAATATTTGAAAATAAAATAAATGATTATTTATCTAATATAGATGAATCTATATATGAAGATAGAATTAAATCATATGTAGATAAAAAGATTAAAGTAAATCATACTAATTCAAGTATTATGTTAAAATCTAAATTAACAAATGATTTAGTAAATCTAGGATATGATAGAAGTATGGTAATTTCTATATTATCCAGTTATAATATAAATGACAAAGATGCATATGAAAAAGAATTAGTAAAAATAACTAACAAATTATCTAAGAGATATGAAGGTAAAGAATTAGAATTTAAAATAAAAGAAGCCATGTATCGTAAAGGATTTAAGAAAGGTGATTTTTATGAAGAATAAATATCAAAGATTAACAAAAGAAGAAAAGAAAAACGCAATTAAAAGATATAAAGAAAATGAAGATAATAAGAATATATATAATAAATTAATTAGATTACAATATGTATGTTTAGTAGCTGCATTACTTGGAGTAGGAGTAATGGGATATTTAGTAGTTACTAATGATAAATGGTATTATATTGCTGAATATGGTTTTATGATTGTTTTCTGTGTAGTTTTATTTATGTTTTGTAAAACTACTCTTGAAAAGAAATTTAATGAATTTTTAATTAAAGAAATGAAGTCTGAAAAAGACAAGAAAGAAGAAAAGAAAACTAAAAAGAAGAGTAAATAATACTTTTCTTTTATTATGTATGATAAAATAGTATAAGAAAAAAGGAGTGTTATATATGGAAAGATTACAAAAAGTAATAGCTGAATCTGGATATACTTCAAGAAGAAAAGCTGAAGAATTAATTAAAGCAGGAAAAGTATTTGTAAATGGAGAAAGAGTAACTGAACTTGGTACAAAAGTATCAGGTGATGATACTATCATGATAAATGGAGAAATATTAAATAAAGAAGATAAAGTATATTTCTTATTTAATAAACCAAGAGGAGTAGTATCTACTGTTTCTGATGATAAAGATAGAAAAACTGTTTTAGATTATATTGATACTGATAAAAGAATTTATCCAGTAGGAAGATTAGACTATAATACTACAGGTATTTTACTTTTAACTAATGATGGAAAATTAGATAACATTTTAACACATCCTTCTCATCATGTACCTAAGACATATGTAGCTAAATTAAATAGATGTTTAGAAATAGAAGATTTACATAAGATAGAAAAAGGTATCATGATTGATGATATTAAATGTAAACCTACTAGAGTTAAATTAAAGAAGAATGATAAAGTAGCTGATACTGCATTAGTAGAAATAACTATAGTAGAAGGACGTAATCACATAGTTAAAAGATTATTTGAAGCATGTGGTTATTTAGTTGATAAGTTAACTAGAATACAATATGGATTCCTTACACTAGAAAATTTAAAATCAGGAGAATATAGAGAACTTACTATAAAAGAAGTTCATAAATTATATGATTACAAGTAAGATTGAAAGATTAGATGATGAGGGAAGAGGAATTGCTTACAATGAGGGTAAAGTAGTTTTTATTCCTGATACTCTTCCAAAAGAAGAAGTAGAATATGAAATAACATTAGATAAGAAGAATTTTAGTGAAGGAAAATTAAGTCATATTCTTCATGAAAATAAAAATAGAGTATTACCTAAATGTCCTTTATATAATATATGTGGTGGATGTTCATTAATGCATTCCAACATTGGTTTTCAAGAAGAATATAAAAGTAATAAAATAAAAAATATATTAAGAAGATATGCAAATATAGATACGGATATTAAATTTGTTAAATCTAATAAAGACTTGTTTTATAGAAATAAAATTGTGTTAAAAGTTGAAAATAGTAAATGGGGATATTACCAAAAGAAATCTCATAATTTATTAGAAGTAGATTCATGCTTATTAGTTAATAACAATATAAATGAAGTTATTAGAAATCATGATTATATAAATATAATAGATGGAGAAATAACTATAAGAACTAATTATTTAGATGAAATATTGATATCTATTACATCTGAAAAGAAAGTTAATATAGATAAAAATAATATTCCTGAAAATATTAAAGGTATAGTAATTAATAAAGAAACTATATATGGAGATAATTATTTCTATGATATGATTTCAGATATTAAATTTAAAGTATCTTATAATTCATTTTTTCAAATTAATAATTATATAGCTGGAGAAATATTTGATATTTTAAGATGTAATTTAGAAGGAGAAAATCTATTAGATCTTTACTGTGGTGTAGGTACTTTAGGACTATCTTTAAGTAAAAAATATAATAATATATATGGTATTGAAAAAATAAGAAATGCTATAGAAGATGCAAAGATAAATGCTAAAGAAAATGAAATAAATAATACTCATTTTTATGTAGGTGATACAGGAACTGTATTAAAGAATATTGACGTACAATTTGATACTGTTATAATTGATCCTCCTAGAAGTGGATTAAATGATGAAACACTAAAATATTTATTAGATTCTAAACCTAAAAATATTGCTTATGTTTCTTGTAATACTATTACATTAGCAAGAGATTTAAATAAATTAAGTGAGTTATATAATTTAAGAAAAGTAACTGGTTTAGATATGTTTCCACAAACAAGTGAAGTTGAATGTGTTTGCTTATTAGAAAAAAATAATAAATAATTTGTTAATTAAAACTATTTAGTATGTACTAAATAGTTTTTTTATGTTATTTTATTTTTTGAAAAAGGGGAGACATCATGAGTGCTGACATCAATCTTGAGTTTTTAGAAAAAACTAAAAAAACAATTTTTTCGTATGAAGGAAAAATACCAGATGGACTATCACATTATTATAAAGATATTCTGGAAGGTAATAATATTGAAATGTATATGCAATCATATTCTTTATCAGAAGAAGAAGTAAAAAGATATGCAAGAGTATGTAAGATAAAAGAAATATACAATGAAATAACTGAATTAATGGATATATTAAAAACAGAAGTTGATTCATTAGATAAAGACGAAGTAGAAGAATATACAAGTTTAATAGAGGAATTACAAACTTCAGGAGAGTCATATATAGATGAATTATCTGAAGAAGAAATTGAAGAAGAATTAATTGAAAATAGCGATGATATTAATTTGACAATATATTCTAATTTTATAGATGAATCATATGATAGAACAGTTAATGCTCGTAGTGGTAAAGAAGTGCAAAGTATGAAATTCATAACTGGTCTTCTTCAAACACTTAACAAAGCTGAATATCTAGAATTAAGAAAAAAAGGACTTCTTCATCAAATTCACAATACAGAGGATAGAAAACGTTACTTTATAGATGGAAATTCGATTGAAAGAATAAGTAATGGTTCTACAAAGGTAAATTTTATTAGAATACCAGTAAGTGAAAAAAATAAAGAAGAATTAAAAAAATCAATCAATCAAGATTTGAACACATTATATTTAGTAGTTAGCTATGGTGATTTTAAAAATGAAGGATTAGATGAAACAAAGTTTTATAATGATCATTGCTTATTAATAAAAAAACATTTCGATGAATTAGTATGTATTTTAGATATCTTTAAAAAAGATTTTACTAACGAAACTTTCCCAATAGCAATGGAATTTATATCTAATGGATATTTAACTACTAGAAAAATGACTTCATATTTGAATAAGAAAACAGAAGAAAATAAAACTTTATAAATAAGTAAAGGACTTTTATAAGTCCTTTTTCTTTTTATGTAATAATGATATACTTACTTTAGAATTTTAAATGGAGGAGTTTATATGATAGAAATAAAAAATGTAACTAAAAAATATGGTGATAAAGTTGCTATTAAAGATATAACTTTTAATGTAGAAGATGGAGATATATTTGCTTTTATTGGTCACAATGGAGCAGGTAAAACAACATTAATAAAAGCTATAGTTGGTATTCATGATTTTAATGAAGGAGATATTTTAATAAATGGGAAATCTATTAAAACTAATCCAATTGAATGTAAAAAAGAAATGGCTTATGTTCCTGATAATCCTGAATTATATGAAAACATGAAAGCAATTGATTTTATTAATTTTATATGTGATATGTATGATGTTGATCAAGAAACAAGAGAAAAAAATATTCATAAATATGCAGAATTATTTGAAGTTGAAAATGTATTAAATGATCAAATATTATCTTTCTCACATGGTATGAAACAAAAAATTGCATTGATTGCTGCATTGGCTCATGATCCTAAAATACTAATTATGGATGAACCATTTGTTGGTCTAGATCCTAAAGCAGTATTTGATTTTAAAAAAGTAATGAATGAAATGGTTAAAGAAGGTAAGATAGTTTTTTATTCAACACATATATTAGATGTAGCTGAAAAACTTTGTTCAAAAGTTGCTATTATTAAACAAGGTATATTAGTTAAAACTGGTAGTATGAGTGAAGTAAAAGGGGATAAATCATTAGAGAAAGTATTCCTTGAATTAGAGGGTTAATATGAGTAGGACTTTAAAGTTATTAAAAGTATGTCTATCTCAAGATATGAGTTTATTTAAGATAAAATCTAAAAAGGCTAGTAAAACTTCGAATATTCTTGTGCCTGTAGTATTTTTTCTTATAATTGCAGTTTATATGGGTGGATATGCTTATAGTTTAATGGAACAATTTAAACCAATGAATCAACAATATATAATGCTTACTTTATTTACTTTTGCTTTTTCAATAATTACTTTATTTGAAGGTTTCTATAAATCAGGATCATTATTATTTAATTGTAAGGATGATCAAATATTATTCTCATTACCTTTAGATAAAAAGACTATATTATTTATAAGAATGTTTAAATTTTATGCATTTGAATTTTTATTTAATAGTATGTTCATGGCACCATCTATGATTGTATATGGTGTTAATATGAATCAATCATGGATATATTATCTAGTATCAATAATTGCATTATTTATAATACCAATTATACCTATTGTAATATCTTGTATATTTGGATTCTTAATAACTTATATATCATCTAAGTTTAAAGGTAAGAATTTAGTTCAAACAATTATAACAATGTCATTATTATTGTTTGTATTATATTATTCATTTAATATGGATGCTTTAATGAATATGTTATCTAATAATGCTGGAACTATTGATAGTTTTATATGTAAGTATTATTATCCAGTTGGAGCTTACATGTCTATGGTTCATGATTTTAATATTATTAATTTATTAATATATATTGTTAGTCATATTGTTATATTTGCTATTATTATATTTATAATAGGTAAAGTATATTTTGATTTAAATTCAAAGATGAAGAGTGTATCAGTAATACATAATAATAAACCATATGTTATTAAAACAAGAAGTAGATTAATGTCTTTCATAAAAAAAGAATTTTCAAGATTTGTATCAACTCCTGTATTTATTACTAATGCTGGATTTGGTTTAGTTATATTTGTTGCTGCATGCATAGCTGTTTCAGTTAAATATGATGTTATTATTCAAGAATTGGTATCTAAAATGGAAGGTGTATCACCTGAAGTATTTATTAATTATATACCAGTTGGTTTAATGGCATTGCTTGCATTCTCAGCATTCATGACATCAATTACTAGTTCAATGATCTCACTTGAAGGTAAATCATTAAATATATTAAAGAGTTTACCAATTAAATCATCAATGATTGTGTTATATAAAGTTATAACTGCAATGGTTATAATAATTCCATGTTTATTACTTGGTGATATTATAGTTTTTATTGCATTTAAGTTTGATATAGTAAGTATTATATGTGCATTATATGCATCTATATTATTACCGTTTATAGCAGAATTAATAGGTATAATGGTTAACTTAAAATATCCTAAGATGGATGCAACTAATGATACTGAAATAGTAAAACAAAGTATGAGTTCATCAATATCAGTATTTTTAGGAATGGGACTTGCTATGTTATCTACTGCATTCTTAATTGGTTTAGCTATGTTAGGATTATCTAATGCAATTATTCAAATAATATATTTAGTAGTGTTTACTATAATAGCTTTATTACTATGGTTAAGATTAACTAAGGTATCTGATAAAAGATTTGATGATATACAAGTATAAGAGACTTTTTAAGTCTCTTATTTTTTGCCAAAAAAAATATAATATGCTAGAATATGAAACCATAAAGAAGGGATAATATGATAGGTGAGTTAGCTTTACAAGCATTGACTGAAATTAATGGATTATTAAAAACAAAAGCTGTTTCTAATAACAAATTAAATCAAGCTAGGGTAGATCATACTACTGATATGGCTCCCTTTTATGTAAGTGTAATTTTTAACGAAAAATGTTTTAAAAAAATCATGAAGTTAGCTGAAACTACTAGTAAGTCATTTACAGAAACAGGAACTTTTTTCTATGGAAGAGTAAAAGATAATTCTTTAATAATTGAAGGATATGCAAGTGATTTTGAATTAGCAAATGATAATTGCTTTGATGTATCAGTTAATATTACTAAAAGAAATATTTTAGAAAAAGTTATATTAACTGAGAAAACTAAAAAGAATCCAAATCCTTATAATGTAGTAGTTCATTTTCATACACATCCTTCATATGGCATAAATGATAAAAATGAAGTATTTAAAACTAAAACAACAAGATATTCTGATCAAGATTTATATACAATTGGATATCTTCAAAAATATCATCAACCATCTTCAGATAACATCGTTATCTATACAGGTGGATTACTTGCAGCTGATGATGCAAGAATTCAATTAAGTATGATTTATTATGATGTTGCTAGAAAAGATTTCTATAATATAAAAAATATTTATTATATGAGTAATGGTCAATTCTATAAATTTAATAATTATGATATTTCTAAAAATGAAGAACTAGATGAAACAAATACTATAAAATTACAAAAGACTTTAGGAGAACTAAAATAGTTCTTTTTTTTATGTTATAATTCTTATAGGTGGTAATATGAAAAATGATGTATCAATTATATTTCCATGTTTAAATGAAGAAAATACTTTAGATAAATGTATTAAATCAGTTAAACAAGTTATGAAAAATTCTAAGTATAAATATGAAATTATTGTAGTTGATAATGGTAGTATTGATTCATCTGTTTCTATTGCGAAAAAGAATAAAGTAAAAGTAATAAATGAAGAACTAAAAGGATATGGATCAGCATTAAAAAAAGGAATAAATGAATCTAATGGAAAATATATAGTAATGTTAGATTCAGATTGTAGTTATGATACTGAGTCTATTCCTAAAATGATTAAAATGTTGGATAAAGGATATGATTTAGTAGTAGGTAATAGATTTAATCAAGAATCTAAAAAAGATGCATTTAAATTAAGTCGTGTAATTGGAGCTAAAGTATTAACATTAATTGGCAATATATTGTTTAATACCAAAATAAAAGATTTTCATTGTGGATTAAGAGCTTTCAATACTGAGAAAATAAAAGGATTAGATTTACAATCTAATGGTATGGAATTTGCTTCTGAAATGATTATAAAAGCCAAACTAAAAAAGTTAAAAATGATAAATGATAATACTAAATATTTTAAAGATGAAAGAATAGGAAAGTCTCATTTAAATATTTTTAAAGATGGTTTTAGACATTTAAAACTTATTAATAAAATTAAATATGATAATTCATATTTATTTAGATATTTAACTACTTTTATTATTACAATGTTTATACTAATAATATTATTATATTTATGTTGTTTTAAATCTAATAATATAAGTAACAATGCTATAGATAGTTATAAGTATTATTTAGAAGATAATTATCATAATAAATTAGATAATAATGATTATCGTGGTTTTAAATTAGATAATAGTATTGATTGTGTTATGATTTCTATTGCAAGTTTAGTAGATTCAAATAATAAAATTAATTCAATTATTGAAATGAATCAATACAAGATAGATGAATTACATAGAACAAAAAAATCATTTTTGGAGACATCTAATGGTATATACGAAAAGGAACAATATGCTAGATATTGGCATGGATATATTATTATTTTAAGACCATTATTAGCATTAATGAATGCAAAATATATACATATAATTATTGCTATAATTTGTATTACTTTATTTATATTATTATTAGTGGTTTTATTTAAGAATGATAAATGGTTAGCGATAGTATTTTTATTAGCAAGTATAATTACAAATTCATATATAGCATATTTATGTTTTGAAACAGCTTTCATTTTTATAATAGCTTATGTGATTTCTTTATTAATTATTAATATGTATAAAAAAAATAGTAAATATGTGGATGTACTTTTATTTATATCTGGAATGCTAACATGTTTTTTTGATTTTTTAACAGTTGAAACAATATCATTTACAATACCTATGTTTATATATCTTTATTTATTTATTAAAGATAAAAAAGAAATCAAATTAAAAAATATATTAAAGTATTCTATTTGCTGGGTTTTAGGATATGCTATTACGTTCGGATTAAAATGGCTTATAGATATTATTTATTATGGACCATCATTTATTAATCTTCTAAAAAGTGATATGGTGGTAAGAATATACGACAATAAAATGAGTCCTCTTATTTTGGGATCTGTTTCAATTATTAATTCTTTTAGATTTATGTTTCCTATATGCTTTATACAATACGATTTATTTGTATTAGCATTAGTATTATTAATAGCTATATATAATTTCGTATTTAATTATAAAGATAGGATAAAATATCTTTGGTTAATATTAATTTCAATAATACCAATTGTAAGATTTTACACTTTATCAACACATTCAACAACACATTTATTCTTTACATATAGGGCTTTTATACCATGTGTAATGTTAATATGTATATTTATATTTAACATACATATTGTTGATAAAGATAATAAGTAGTATATTATAGTTAGGTGATAGTATGAAGAAACTATTTAAGGGTTTATATTTAATATTTGCGTGTTTATTATTAGCAATTATTTTTGCATTTAATGAATCTTTTTCTGCTACTGCAGAAAGATATTATGTAGGAGATGTTAATGGCACAAAATTAGCTTCTGGAAATATTGTTTATGGTGGAGTAAATGGTTCATTACATGGAACAGGGTTTCGCATTATTATAAATGGTATTTTTGTTGATGGAGTAATTGATAGAAATTCAGGATTGGTTTTACCTTATGTAAATAATGAATCAGTTAATTGGACTGTTACTACTTCTGATATTGGTAATGATGAATACATTACTATAGAATCTGAATATGATAATTATGAATTATTTTTAACATGTGATAGTACAAATTTTAAAACAACTGGAAAAGCAAAATGTGGTATAAGTCTTGATTCTAAAGAAAAAGTTAATTTAATGGATGATAGTATCTTAAATTATGATATAGTTTTAAAAGGTTTCGCATTTTCTTTAAAAAGTTTAAATAATAAAGTAAAAATTGAAAATTATAAATCTGACAAAGAATATGATATTGTTGAAAAAGCTAATATTGACGATCCACTTTATGTTTATGGTGAAGATTTCTCACTTGTTTTTCAAGGTGCTGGTATAGCTTTAGACGCTAATTATCCAGGTAAATTAATTGGTGTATTTGATGCAGTTTATACAGGTTCATTATCTGAAATAGAGAATATAGATTCAACAGATAATATTTTACAATTATCAAATATTATGTTTAATAATTCTATTAAAGATTATTATGGTAATTTAAAATCTTTTATTTCAATAAGAGATAATGTTGAAACAGTTCTTATGGTTAATCAAGAAAATGATTCAAATGATTCAAATGAGATTGTAGAAGAAAAAACAATTCAAGAAATAACAAAGAATCCTGATACAGGAATTTTCAATTATCTATTATTATTAATACCTGTAGGTATTCTAGTAGCAATTTATTTTGTTATTAAATATAAAAAGAAAGTATTTAAAAATTAACTTTCTTTTTTTAATTTTTATATGATATTATAAATTACGAGGTAAGCTATGAAAAAGAAAATATTATTATGTGTTATAGCAATCATAATAGTTGCTATTATTTATATTGTTATTGCTTTACTTCCATATAAAGATGAATACTTTGATGAAAGTAAAATGCCTAATATAGTTAGAAATGAAAATGCTTGGTATAGTAAAACAAATATGATTGCACATGCAGGTGGAATATTTAATAATTTAGATCATACTAATTCTAAGGAAGCTATAGAAAGCTTTTTAATGTCTACAGTAGATGAAGAAATAAGAGTAGTAGAATTAGATTTTGATTATACAAGTGATAATGTATTAGTATGTTCTCATTTATATAGAGATAAAGGTTTTAGATATGTTCCTACATATGAAGAATATATGAGTTATGATAAAGATGGATTTACTCCAATGGATTTTAATGATGTTATTAAATATATGGAAAATAATTCTAATTTATATATCATGGTTGATACTAAAGTAGAACAACATACAGATAAAACTATTGTTGATATTGCAATTGAAATGATAAATAAGATTCCTAATGAATATAAAGATAGATTAATATTTCAATTATATTATCCTAAGCAAAAAGAACAAATGATGAAGATATATAATTTTAAAGAAGAAAATTTAGTATTATCTTTATACAAAGGATATCCATTGATAAATGATGCATTGAAGGATGCATATAATTATCATTTCAGTGTTATTTTATTTAATAAGAAATTCTTTAATGATGATGAATTACAAAGATTAATTAACAAAAATTTTGTATTAGTGGTTTATACTGTTAATAAACAAAATGAAAAAGATAAATTGTTAGATAAAGGAATAACAGTTACAATTACAGATAATTTGTATTAATTTTTAATAATATATGATAGAATATAAAACCAATGGGAGAAGGGGATTATATGGTATCGATTGAAGAAAGAAAAAACTTATTAAGATTTAGATCTTTAATAGATTCTGAATATATACTAGTAAATGATTCGATAGAATTTATAAAACCATTTTGTTCTAAAATAGGCGCAAATGGAATGCATAATGTTGCAATTATGTTTAATAATAAAATAAGTGAAATGATTCGTATTTATCATGAACATGATATGGAATTCTTTAAAGATGGTTTAGTAAATGAATCAGTATATGATTATTTAATAACTGCAGAAGATGAATGTGTTAATATTTTAAGAAGAATTATAAATTATATAAGAACAAAGAAAATTATTTTCCCTTCAACTGATGAATACTTAAAATATATGATTCAAAGATATAATGATATATCAGATGAAATGTATGCTTTTGATTTAAAAGAAGATTTTATTCAAGCATTATTAACTTTCTGTGTTATAGAAGCTAAAGAAGGAAGAGTAGTAGATAAAGAAGCTGCAATTAAATCAATTATGCCTGATTTAAAAGCATTAGGTATTAAATATGATAATATAGAAAATGCATTCTCTAATCCAATTGAAATAGTTCAAAGTATGAAAAAAGAATTGGCTTTAGTACCAGTAAAAGATATTAATAAATAATATCTTTTTTTATTTTCTTGTAATTCCTACCAATTTAGTAGTAAAATATATCTACAGGTGATTATATGCGTATATCAACAAAAGGAAGATATGCTTTAATAATAATGGAAAATTTAGCTAATAAGTACCATGAAGATAGATTTGTTAGATTAAATGAAATAGCAAGTGAAGAAGAATTATCATTAAAGTATTTAGAAAAAATTATTCCTAGTTTAAATAATAAAGATTTCTTTATTACTTCACGTGGAAGTGATGGAGGATATAAATTAAAAAGAAAACCTAATGAATATACAATACTTGAAATACTAGAAGCAAGTGAGGGAAGTTTAGCTCCTGTAGAATGTATTACAAGTAATACTTGTAATAGAAAGAGTATGTGTAAATCAATAGGTATATGGAAAGAATTAGATGATACTATTAATACTTTCTTAGAAAATAAAACTTTAGAAGATTTGATGGAGGATAAGTAATATGTTAAAGATTAATAATTTATATACAATTGCAGAAGATGATCATGATAAAAAAATATTAAATGGATTAGATTTAGAAATTAATCCTGGTGAAGTACATGTTATCATGGGGCCAAATGGATCAGGTAAATCTACTTTAGCTAATACTATATTAAATAATCCAAGATATATAGTAACTGAAGGTAATATAGAATTTGAAGGACAAGATATTACTAATATGAGAACTAATGAAATAGCTAAATTAGGTATATTCATGTCTTTTCAAACTCCTGAAGAAATTCCTGGTATTACTTTAGCTCACTTTTTAAAGAGTACTAAAAAATCTATTACAGGTGAAAAACAATCTATTGTTGAATTATCAAAAGAGATAAGTGAAAACATGAATAAATTAGATATGAATAAATCATATCTTAATAGAGATTTTAATGTTGGTTTCTCTGGTGGAGAAAAAAAGAAAAATGAAATATTACAAATGTTAACTTATAATCCTAAATTAGTAATGTTAGATGAAACAGATTCAGGATTAGATGTTGATGCTATTAAAACAGTAGTAAAAGGTATTAATCTTTATAAAAATGATAGTAATGCTGTATTAATAATTACACATAGTACTAAGATTTTAGATGGATTAAATGTTGATAAAGTTCATGTATTAGTAAATGGTAAAATTGTTGAATCTGGAGATATGTCTTTAGCTAATTATATAGATCAAAATGGATATAAAAAATATCTAGGAGAAAATCATGAAAACTAATATAAATGAATATGAAGATAAAGAAACTAGAAATATTTATAATATTAAAAGTACTTTAGAATCTTCTAAAAAAATATTAGGATTATCAGAAGAGATAGTTAGAAATATATCTAAAGAAAAAAATGAACCTGATTGGGTTTTAAATATAAGATTAAAAGCTTTAGATTTATATAATAAAATGGAAGATCCTGATTGGGGACCAGATATTAGTTATTTAAATATAGATGAATTATTAACATATGTTAAACCTAGTACAGGTGAGAATAGAAGTTGGGAAGATGTACCTGATGATATTAAAGAAGTATTTGATAAGTTAGGTATACCTGAAGATGAAAAGAAAAATCTTGCAGGAGTAGGAGCTCAATTTGACTCTGAAATGATATATCATAATTTAACTGAAAAGATGAAAGAGTTAGGTGTTATATATACTAACTTTGATGTTGCTATTCAAGAATATCCTGAATTAGTAAAAGAATATTTTACTAAAGCTGTACCATTAACAGATCACAAATATATAGCTTTACATTATGCATTATTTTCAGGTGGTTCATTTGTTTATATACCTGCTGGTGTTAAATTAGATCAACCATTACAATCATATTTTAGATTGAATGAAAAAGGTGCAGGACAATTTGAACATACTTTAATAATTGTTGAAGATTCAGCATCATTAGAATTTATTGAAGGATGTTCAGCTCCTGGTTATAATGAATTAAATTTACATGCTGGATGTGTAGAATTATTTGTTAAAAAGAATGCATATTTAAGATTTAGTACAATAGAGAATTGGTCTAAGAATATGTTAAATTTAAATACTAAAAAATGTTATGTAGAAGAAAATGGAACTATTGAATGGATCATGGGTTCATTTGGTTCTAAAGTATCTATGTTATATCCATTAAGTGTATTAAATGGAAGAAATGCTAAATGTGAGTTTACTAATATATCATTTGCAGGTAAAGGACAAAACTTAGATACTGGTTTTAAAGTTATTCATAATGCTCCAAATACTAAGACAGTAGTGAATGCTAAGTCTATTTCTAAAGATGGAGGTATATGCTTATTTAGAAGTTATTCTTGGGTTAAGAATAATGCTAAGAATTCTAAATTAGCACTTTCATGTGAATCATTAATGATGGATTCAGAATCAAGAAGCGATACTATTCCAGTTAATAACATAGAAACATCTGACTGTGTTTTTTCACATGAAGCTTCAATTGGTAAAATATCTGAAAGAGCAATATTCTATTTAATGTCTAGAGGTATGTCTGAAGTGGAAGCAAAAGCATTAATAGTAAGAGGATTTGCTGAACCAATTGCTAAAGCATTCCCAGTTGAATATGCTGTTGAAATGAATAGACTTATTAACTTAGAATTAGAAGGGAGTATAGGATAATATGGAAAAAATATTAAATAGTACTCCAGTTAGAACAACTAATAAATTTAAAATAAATGATATTAAAGTTGATATACCTGATATAGAATTTATTAATTTTGATGATTATAAAATAGATGGAAATTATAATGTATCTATTAAAGATAAGTTTAATTCTAGAATAGGATTAGATTATAATAAATATTTAAATATAGATTTAGATGTTAATAAAGATAATATAAACTTAGAATTTAATGTTAATAAACCATTAGTTTTAAACATCAATATTAATAGTAGTATTGATTCAACAGTTAATATAAAATATATAGGTAATAATATAGCTATTACTAAAATAAATACTAGTTTAAATAATAGTAATATTAAATTAAATGTTATTAATTTATTAGATAAGGAAGCATATAATATAATTGAATTTACTAATACTTTAGTAGATAGTAATATGACTACTAATTTTATAGATATAGGTGGTAAAGTTAAATTATCTAATTTATTAACTGATTTAAATAGTAGTAATAGTACATATAATTTAAACAATTTATATTTAGGTATAAATGAAGATATTATAGATATGAATTATTTAATAAATTTAAATAAACCTAATACTAATTCTGAATTAGTTGTTGAAGGATTATTAAATGATAAATCCAAGAAATCATTTAAAGGAACACTAGATTTTAAAGAAGGATCATCTGATTCAATTGGTCATGAGAATGAAAATTGTATATTATTATCAGATGAAGCTAAATCTAAGAGTTTACCAATGATGTTATGTCATGAAGAAAGTGTAGATGGAGCTCATGGTGTATCAACAGGTAAAATAGATGAAGAAAAGTTATTCTATTTAATGTCTAGAGGCTTATCTAAAGATGAAAGTATTAGATTAATATTAAATGCTAATATTAACAAAATAGTGAATTGTATAGATGACGTAAATTTACAACAAGAAATAATAGATATTATTAATAAAGAGATATAAAGATTTATTCTTTATATCTTTTTTTGTATAATTAAATTGATAATAAAGGGTGTGTATATATGAAAAATTGTGAAAATTGTAATAATCAATATGATGTTAATGCTGCATTTTGCCCAACATGTGGAGCAAAGAATAATTCACTTGTTCAAGTTCAACCAACTGCACAAGAAGTTAATAGTGTTATGCAACAACCAGTAAATGCAGGAATAGCTCAAAGTGTTACTCCGGTACAACAACCGGTTCAACCAGTAGCTCCAGTACAACCTCCTGTAGAACCTAAAAAGAGTAATAGTAAATTATTTGTAATTATAGGGTTTGTTGTATTAATTTCAATTATTATAGTATTAACAATTGCATTAGTAATAAATACTAGAAAGAATAGAGAATTAATAAATAATTCATCAATTTATACAGGTGAATATCAATTTAATTATGATGCAGTACCATATTATATTGATGATAATGATGTAGTTATAACAAATACTACTGCAACTACAGCACCTAGAACTACAAGTACATCTAAAGTTACATCAACAACTGTTTCACAAACAACTAGACCTGTAACAACACCGACAACAACTACAAGATCTACATATGTAACAACAACTAAGGCAAACACTACTGAAAAAACAACAGTAAAGACAACACAATCAACAACACAATCGACATACCAAACAACTGTAAAACCAAGTACTACACAACAAACAACACAACAAACAACACAACAATCTACAACAAAGAATACTAGTACAACAACTACAACAACAACCACAACTACTAGTAGTGGTGTATATACAACACATGGAGTAACAACAAGAACTTCATATGTACCAACAACTACAACAACTACAACAAGAGTTATTACAACACAAGCACCAACTGTTGAAGAAAAGAAAAAAATAACTAGATCAGTATTAGTATATTTAGTAGGTACTGATTTGGAATCAAATGGATATGCTGCATCTAGAGACATTTATGAAATGGCTCAAGTAAAAGATGATGCTACAGATTTTTATGTATTATTAGGTGGATCAAAACAATGGGGTATTGATGGTCTTAATAATGGAGATATTCTTCATGTTAAAGATGGTGGATATACTAAAATTGGAATGAATGGTAACTTAAATATGGGTGATCCAAATATTTTAGCCTCATTTATTAATACTGTTGATGGTATAACAGATTCAGAATACTATGATTTGATTTTATGGGATCATGGTGGTGGACCAATCATTGGATACGGTGTAGATGAAGTTAATAATGATAGATTATATGCAAATGAAATTGCAACTGCACTTGCTGCTACTAAATTTAATAAAAATAGAAAATTTGAATTTATAGGTTTTGATGCATGTTTAATGGGTTCAATCGAAATGGCAAACTTATTAGATGAATATGCTAGTTATTATATTGCAAGTGAAGAATCTGAGTATAATCTTGGATGGACATATGATAAGGGATTTGAAAATGCTTCTAGACTTGATTCTATTTCTTTAGGAAAACAAATTATAAATTCGTTTGCTGATTCAAATGCTGAATATAGTCAAAAATTAGGAACACAATTTATTTATACATTATCATTAGTAGATTTATCCAAAGTAGATAATGTTGTTAGTAAGTTAAATGAGAGATTTAAATCAGTTGATATAAATAGCCAATTTAGTAATCTTTCTAAGAGTAGATTAGATACTCTTGAATTTGGAGATAATGGATACGATTTAATTGATTTAAAAATGTTTAGTGATAAGTTAGGATTTAATGATTTATCTAGTACAATTACTGATGCAGTAGTATATAGTAATTCTAATTTAAAAAATTCAACTGGATTATCTATTTATTACCCATTACATATTGATAAAGAAACTACAGATTTAATACTTTCTAAATTATATCCAATATTCTTTGCTGATTTTAAAGATTATAATGATTTCTTAAGTAATTATTATAATTTATATAATGGAGCTCCAATTACTAAATCATATACTGAATCTAGTCCTGGTACTTTGAAATCTGAATTTGATAAGGATGAAAGAGTTATTACTATGGAATTAACTGATGAACAAGCTCAAAATTATGCTAGAGGATTCTACTTAGTATTTAGAGATATGGGTGAAGGTTATTATACTCCTGTATTTAGAGGAGATAACGTAGTATTAAGAGGTAATAAATTAGGTGGATTCTATGATAGAAAAATAGTATGCTTTGATTCAGAAGATGATGGTGAAGCTGAAGATGGAGAAAGTGATATTGCATTTGCAATGGCTTTCCAAGGAAAACTTACTAACCGTGGAACTTTATATAATTTATCCGCCAGAATGGAAAATTGGGATGATGGATTTAAAAATTATCGTTCTGAATTAGGATATCTTCAAGTATATGTTAAAGATGGACAAGTAGATGTTGATGGTATTGTTCCAAAACAAGAAACAAATGAAGATATATCTAAGAATAAGATAAAATGGCAAATAGAAGATTGGAGAACAGTTCAATTCTGGAATTTCAGATATATAATTACAGATGAAGGTGGACATTATACATTAGATTGGAAATCACATCCAACTTATATAGGACATGAATTAGTTCCATATAAATATCCAAATTATCATTTCTTTATGAATGAAATTGAAGATGATGTTAAATATGTAGCTGTAATGAATGCCTTTGATTATCAAGGAAACAGAATTACATCTGATTTAATTCCATTAAATTAATATAGTAAAGAAGATGAATATTTCATCTTCTTTTCTTTTTTTAATGATATAATAAGAATATGAAAGAAGATGATATGAATGTCTAAAATAAAAGACGTATTTGCAAGAGAAATATTAGATTCTAGAGGTAATCCAACTGTTGAAGTTGATGTTACATTAGAATCAGGAATAATGGGTAGAGCAGCAGTTCCATCTGGTGCATCTACTGGAGAAAGAGAAGCTCTTGAATTAAGAGATGGAGATCCTACTAGATATTTAGGAAAAGGAGTTACTAAAGCTGTTGATAATGTTAATAACTTCTTAAAAGGTGTAGTAGTAGGTATGGAATCTACAGAACAAAGAGCAATTGATGAAGCAATGATTCAAGCTGATGGTACTGATGATAAATCTAGATTTGGTGCTAATGCTATTTTAGGTGTATCTTTAGCAGTTGCTAAAGCTTCAGCTTTAGAAGCAGGATTACCACTTTATAAATACTTAAATGCTGAAGGTAATACTTTACCAGTTGCAATGATGAACGTATTAAATGGTGGAGCTCATGCTGATTCATCAGTTGATTTCCAAGAATTTATGATTATGCCTGTTTCAGCTAAATCAATTAAAGAAGCTATTCGTATGGGTGCTGAAACATTCCATAATTTAAAGAAATTGTTAAAGGCTGATGGACATGTAACTTCAGTTGGTGATGAAGGTGGATTTGCACCTAACTTAAAAGATAATGAAGAACCATTAAAATATATTGTAAGAGCTATAGAAGCTGCTGGTTATAAACCAGGAGAAGATATTAAAATAGCAATGGACGTTGCTGCTTCTGAATTCTATAATCCAGAAACAGGATTATATGAATTAAAAAAATCAAATGGTGGTACAAAAACTACTGATGAAATGATTGATTGGTTAGAAGAATTAGTTAATAAATATCCAATTATATCTATTGAAGATGGTTTAGGAGAAAGAGACTGGGATGGATGGAAGAAGTTAACTGATAGACTTGCTAATAGAATTCAAATCGTTGGTGATGATTTATTTGTTACTAATCCAAAAATCTTTGTTGAAGGAATTGAAAAAGGAATTGCTAATTCAATTTTAATTAAATTAAATCAAATTGGTACTTTATCTGAAACTATAGATGCAATCAATATGGCTAAACAAAATAACTATACTGCTGTAGTATCACATAGATCTGGTGAAACAGAAGATACAACACTTGCACATGTAGCTGTTGCATTTAATACTGGTCAAATTAAAACAGGTTCTATGTCTAGAACAGATAGAATTTGTAAATATAATGAATTAATGAGAATAGAAGAAGAATTAGGCGCTAATGCTAAATTCTTAGGAAATAATACATTTACTAGTATAAGATAGGTGATATATATGGATTTAAACAAAAATAGTTTATATTCTAAAGTGTTTTCTTGGCTAGGAATAGGATTATTAATAACATTCGTTGTAGGTTATTATGTAAGTTTTCATTTAGATAATGCAGTACTTAGAGGATTCTCAACTATGTCTATTTTTGCAGAGTTGATAATAGCATTTGTAATGGGAATATGCTTACATAAATTAAGTCCTACAGCATGTACAATTCTTTATATTGTTTATTGTATATTATCTGGATTAAATTTTTCAGTAATATTTATAGCATATAAAGTATCTAGTATTATTTATGTATTCTTAATAACATCAGCAATATTCTTATTATTTGCTTTTATTGGAAAAGTATCTAAAGTAGACTTTAGAAAAATGGGAATATATTTATTCTTTACTTTATTAGGAATAATAATTGTTTCAATAGTAAATGTATTCTTACAATCTTCATCATTAGCATTTGGATTAAGTATAGCTAGTATCATGTTATTCATGGGATTCATATTATATGATATGAAAATCATTGATAATTTATATGATGTATTTGGTGAAGAAAAAGCTGCTGTATATGGAGCTTTCCAATTATATATTGATTTTATTAATTTATTCATAGATATTTTAAGAATATTTGGAAAATCAAGAGATTAAAAGAAGATTATTAATCTTCTTTTTTTATGTTATAATTAATTAGGAGGATATAATATGACTTATATAGATAATGTATTAGATAAATTAAAAACAAGTTCAAGAAAGAAAATAGTATTACCTGAAAGTGAAGATGAAAGAGTAGTAGAAGCTGCTAAGAAAGCATCTAAATTTGCAGATATTATTTTAATTGGAGATATAGATGTAGAAGGAGTAACTACAATTAATCCAGCTACATATGAACATACAGAAGAATTTATAAATGATTTTTATGAAATGAGAAAAGAAAAAGGATTAACATTAGAAGAAGCAAGAAAAACAATGTTAGAAAATAGTAGATCATTTGCAGCTATGTTAGTTTATAAAGGATATGCAGATGGAGTAGTAACTGGTGCATGTCATACATCTGCGGATACTTTTAAATATTCATTTCAAATTATCAAACCGAAATCTAAAGAGAGTAAAGCTTCAGCTTTCTTTATAATGGAAACAAAGAATACTGAATTAGGTAATAATGGTGTTATTCTTTATGCAGACTGTGGATTAAATCAAATGCCAGATGCAAACTTACTTGCTAATATAGCTGTAACATCAGCAGATACATATGAAAACTTAATAGGCGGAACACCATATGTAGCTATGTTAAGTCATTCAACATATGGTTCAAGTAAATGTGATGATTCAGCTAAAGTAATAGAAGCTACAAGATTAGCTAAAGAAGCTGCTCCAAATAGAAATATTGATGGCGAAATGCAATTTGATGCTGCAATAGTACCTGAAGTTGCTTCATCTAAAGCACCAGGATCAACTGTTGCAGGACATGCAAATACATTTGTATTCCCTGACTTAGATGCAGGTAATATTGCTTATAAAATTACTCAAAGAATTGGTGGAGCAAATGCATATGGACCTTTAGTACAAGGATTATCTAAACCTATAAATGATCTTTCTAGAGGATGTTCAGTTGATGACATTGTTGGTGTAGTAGCTATTACAGCTTTACAAGCAAATATGGATTAAAATAAGTTATATTTATAACTTATTTTTTTATGCAATTCTATTGAATAGAATCTCGATTTTTGGTAAAATTTAAATATAATCGGGAAGGAGAACTTTATATGAATGATATCGACATTTTAAACTCAAATAGTAATGCTTGTTTATCAATTTTTGAAGTAGTTTTAGGTATCATTGATTATAAAGATAAACCTAAACAACAAGATAGATTAAAGAAATTTTATTTAAAATTAAAACTAGCTAATACACATAAAAAGAAAGCTGATTTAGCTTATATTATGTTAGCTATGTTAAGTGATATAGAAAATAAACAAGTATTAAACATTGTTGAAAAGAGTAAACTCGTTAATGCCGTTAATATATCTAAAGATAAGAAATTTAGAGATACATATATTAGTTATATTAAAAGAGATGGCTCTGATAAAGTTAAGACTGCTGAAAGATGTTTAAAAGATTTCTTAACTATAGAAGAACAAATTAGTAAAGTAAATGCTGCTAATAGAAATAAGAAGGTAGAAGTTAAGAAAGAAGAACCTAAACAAGTTAAGGTTAAAGTTAAAGTAGAAGTTAAAAAAGCAGAAAAGAAAAAAGAAGAACCAAAAGTTGTTGAAACAAAGGTTGTTGAGCCTAAGGTTCAAGAACCAATTGTTGAAAAAACTCAAGATATAGAAGTTCCTGGATTAGACTATGATATTAAAGAAAATACAGAAACTTTAGTATTACCAACTGAAGAAGAAATGGATAAACTTTTAGATACTAGAACACTTCCTGTTATTAATACAGATGATATTATACCTGTTATTCCTAAGGAAGAACCTATAGAAGAAAGTTTAAAATCTGTAAATGATATCATGGATGATATTTTATCTAGAACATATTTATCAGAAGAAAAGAAATCTTCTAGAACTAAAGAAGAAGTTATAAATGGTATAGAAGATTATATAAATAGAAAATATAGAATTATAAATGAAGAACATTCAATTCCATATGAAGATAGACAAGAATTAAGAGATTTATTCCCTTAATTAAGAAGTTATACATCTGCTTATTATAATCTTGATACTATTGAAAACATAATTGAAACATCTTGTATTATAAAAAGTGTTGAAGAAAATAAATATATTGATGTTGAAACACTTATGAATTTAGCAATAAATGTTCATAACTTAGTTTATAGAAGATTATTAACATATGATATGGAATCTAATAATGATGAATATAAAGATGCAAGAAGATTGATAGCTAATATTAATTTAGCTAATCCAATTAAACTATATGAAAGCGCATATAATATATTCTTTAATTATTATAGAAATATTTCTAAAGAAGAACAAAGAGATATATGTGTATCTATTGAAAGAAAGATGCCATATGAATATAAGAGTTTATTCGATATAAAAGATGCTATACCTTATGAAATTGATACAGTAGTTAATACTGCTAAGATTAAGAGTAAGATAAATGAAACAGTTAAACATGAAATATTAACTAACAATGTTATAAGATTTGATGATTTAGATAATAGAGAAATTCCTATGTTAATTGCATATGCAACTATATATATGAATGATAAAGAAGTTTTACAAATATATCGTGCTTTAGAAGATAAAAATGAAAGAGATTATCATGAACTTAAATTAAGAAGTGAATATCTAACTAAAGACCAATATGATCGCATAGTAAAAACAAGTGGTAAATTACAAGAATGGTTTGCAAGTGCTATTATTATTAATAAGAGTAGAGAAGATAGTAAATTGAGACAGGATATTAAAAATCCTGACTTATTAACAGAAAATTTAATATATGTAACTCGTACTATATTAAAAGAAGAACCATTATTTACTAGAAGTAAAGCTACATCTAGAGCTAAGAAAATAGATGATGATGAAGTTAAAGATTTCTATAATTCAAATAGACTTAAGAAAGTTCAAGTAAGAGTATTTAATAATTGGAGTAAATTACCTAAATTAATAATATTAAATGGATATGATTCAAATATTCAAAGAAGTAAGAAGGTAGGTTAATTTATGCAAGGTGAATTTGATAGATATATTGAAAAAGTCAAGAATAAGACTCTTGATGAAAAACAAAAATTATTATTCAAACAATTAACTAGTATTGCTTCTTTAACTAATACAATGTGTAGAACTATTGGATTAGAAAGTCATTTATTATTTAATGATGAATTAATGAATATAATGAAAAATGATTATAATGATGATGAATATATTACAGCTTTGATGGCTTTAAGTTCATCTATTCAAGAATCTTTGTGTGATTTTGATGAAAAAATATCAGATATAATAGAAGGAACTATTGAATAGTTCCTTTTAATTTGATATTATATCAAACAACAAAAGGGGGATTTATATGTCATATATTGATGATGAAGTAATTAGAGAAGCTCATTCAATTGAACAAATATCTAATAATAGAATAGATGCTAATATTGTTCTAAATATGATGACTCATGCACAAATACCATATCAATATGGAGCAACTGAAGAATCTATTATAGAAAACATGAAATATGTTAGATTTTATTTATTTAAAGATAGTGTAACTGATGAATTATTAGTATGTCCTGATTTATTAGAAGTAGAAATAGAAAATCCATTTGAAGGTGAAAATGGAGAAATAGTTTATAATACTTTTAGAAAAATAGTATCATACAGAGATTTTACAGTTGCATTAGATAGAAAAGGTTTTCAATTAGATGTAGCTAAAATAGAAGAATTATTACCATATGTAAATGGTAATGAAGTTACTGTTAACCTATCAAAAAAGGCTTGTAAAAGACATTTAGTAAGAATGTAATTAATACATTCTTTTTTTATGTTAATAATTTGTGTAAAGTGACATATTTTTTTTGACATTTATATTTTACGTTTAAATACTAAATGGTATAATTTATTTAAAGATAGAGGGAAGTCTATTGTAAAAAAAGAAAGAGGAGAAAAGAAATGAAACAAGAAAAATTTAATTCATTAATGGTTGCAATCGTTGCAATCGCTGCTGTATTCGGATTTGTATCTATCGTTTGGGCATCTTTTTCACAAACTTTAGTTATCTCATCTGGAGCAAAAATTGAAGCATCTAAATGGGATGTACACTTTGGAGAAATAGGAGAAGTTGAAACAACTGGAACTGCTGCAATCTTTGGTAGTGGACCAAAACTAGATGATACTAAAACAGTTATCACTGGATTCAATGTTGCTTTAAAAACTCCTGGTGATGAAGTTACATTTACAGTACCTGTTGAAAACTGGGGTACTTATGATGCTAAATTATCTAGTGCTACTTTAGCAAAAGTAACTGGATATACTAGTAACTTAACTGATCCTACTGCAGCTGCTGCTGATGAAGAAAAAATGGAAAACGCAGTTACAGTTACAACTACTTATGTTGACGGATCTGACATTTTAGTTGATGAAGTATTACCTAAACTATCATTAAACACTCCAGGATCTAAGACATTAAAAATCACTGTTAAATACAGAGAAACTAATGATCCTAACGATTTACCAGCTGGAGATGTTACAGTAGCAATTTCTGATACAGTTTTAGTATACGGACAAGCTTAATTTAATTATATAAAGAAATTAGGTATAACTCTGTAGTTATACCTATTTTTATTAAAAGGGTGATTATATGAGAAGTGGTGAAAGAAAAATATTCTTTATTCAAATATTATCATTAATTATTCTTTTATTTAATTCAATAATGCATGAGTTTTTAGGTGAATTTGGTATTATCATATTTTTAATGGTATTACTTACTTCACTTGCAATAGCATGTAGTATTCCAAGAGATAATTTATTTACAGGAAAGCAATCAATGAAATTATGTTTATTTTATTCAATTGCCTTTCTAGTATTAAAATATTCTTTGGGTTTAATTACAGGATTTTATAATAATCCATATAGTTTGAAATTCTTTGATATAGTTAAAAATGTTGTTCCAGTATTAGTAATAATAGTATTGGAAGAGTTTTGTAGATTTACTATTAATCAAAGAAGTGGATGTAATAGATTTATATTGGTAGCAAATATACTATTATTTACATTTGTAGATTTTGCTACAAGAAATAGCTTCGTAGATATAAGAAGTTTGGAACCATTTTTAAAATTGTTTACTACAACATTCATGCAATGTTTATTTATGAATATAGGATTAACTGTTATTTCATATAAACATGGATTAAAGACTGCTTTAATATATAGTTGTATATTTAATTTATATGGATATGTAATACCAATTATACCAAGTTTTTCAAAGTATGTTGAAACAGTAGTTGATATGTTAATTCCTATCATAATAATGTTATTATTGCATATTGGTGTTCCAGATATATTTAAGAAGAATAAAAAGAATAAAGAAGATATTAGAAATAAACATATTGTTACAAAAATTACTGGTGTAATATTATTTATTATAGTAATTGCAATGGTATGTTTAAATAGTAATATATTTAGATTTTGGGTTTGTGTTGTTGGATCTGGATCTATGGATCCTACAATTAAAATCGGAGATTTAATTGTTGTAGATAAGAGTTATAGTACAAGATATAATGAATTAAATAATGGAGATGTTATTGTATTTAATATATCTGGTAAATACTATACTCATAGAATTATCGAAGTTATTGAAAATAACGGAGAAAAATCATTTATCACAAAAGGTGATAGAGATGGACAAGCTGTCGATGATTGGCTTGTTACTAAGAATGAAATAGTGGGTAAAACTGATTTTAAATTTTCATATTTAGGGTTACCTTCTATTTGGCTAAGAGACTTAGTGAAGGAGAAATAGCTGATATGACTAAAGAGATGAAATATCAAAGTAGAAACAATTCATATACAGTTACAAAAAAAGGTAAACCTGCTTACTCAACAACAGGTTTCTTTGTATGTGTAGTTTTACCTTTGATAGTAGTCCTTTTAATCACTGTTTCACTATTTATGAGATCTATTTCATTTAATACTATAGTAGATGGTTTATCATATAATGAAATGGCTAACGTAACTTATAAAGTAAAGATTAAAGAAAATGAAAACTATAGTGATACTATTCTTAATTCAGGAATGAATTATCCATCTAGTTTAATTGAAACTGTTAATCCTACATTTAGTTATGAATTCCATTCACCAGATACTTTAGATTTAGAATATAGTTATACTATAGCTTCTAAATATGTAGTATTAGATTATACTGATGAAAAAACTCCTTTAACTAATGATGAAGATAATGTAGTAGAATTAGCTAAAGATAAACAAAAACTTACAGGTTCTAGTATAAATATAAATGAATCTGTAGCGATAGATTTCCAAAAATATAAAGATAAAGCAAATAATTTTAAACAAGATTTAAGAATAGCTGCTACTGCTAAAGTATATGTTTATATGAATCTTCATGTAACAGGTACTAAAGAAGGAATGGATAAGAAATATGAAAGAGATATTCTTCAAGAAATTGAAATTCCTTTAACAGATGCAACTACTTCAATAAAGAAAAACTCAAACAATATTAATAAACAAGATTTCTTAATAAGTACTAAAAAGTTTACTATTAAAAGCATTCCAATGTTTATTATATTTGTTATATTAATTGAAGTTGTAATCTATTTATTCTTAAGATTTATAAAAGAATATAAGAGATTTAAAACTAAAGATTTATATACATCTCTAGTTAGTAAAATATTAAAAGATTATGATAGAGTAATAGTTAGAGGTAAATTAGATATAGATGAATCTAAATATACTAATATCATATATCCTGAAACATTTGAACAATTAGTTGATGCTTCTATTAACGAAGGATCTCCAATTCTATATTACAATGTAATGCCTGGACAAAAATGTTTCTTTGTTATAATTGAAGGAGATACATTATATAAATATAGAATAACAAGATGGTATGTAGATCAAAATGGACATGCATAGGAAGTGAATGTTTTGAACAGACATATAAGAAATACAATTTTTATGTTCGCGTTTTTTGTCACAATATCCGTTGTGACTTTTTCTTATGCTGCCTTTAATACTGAATTAATGATAACTGGTGGAGCAGTTATTAAAGCATTTAAAAAGAATAGTTTAACTGAGTATGTTGACTCACAAGTAGCTAAAAAATTAGATGTTAAAAGTGTTGGAAATGCTTCTAGATATGTAGGAACAAATCCTAACAATTATATTTTATATAATGGAGAGTTATGGAGAATAATTGGTACATTTGATGTTGCTACTCAAGATTCAACAAAAAGATTAACTAAGATTACAAGAGCTGATTATGTTGAAGGATTAGCTTGGAATAGTAATTATTACTATAATAATGGAAATGGTACAAATGATTTTACAACTTCTCAAGTATATAATTATTTGTATAAGAATTTTTACTATAAATCATATAATGAATATAATCATTATACATGTATTACTGGTAGTAGAATGTCTTCTAAACAATGTGATTATAAAGGATTATCAGTTACAGCTGCTAGTATGGTTGAAAAAGTATATTGGAATTTAGGAAGTACTAATCCATATTCAATAGATAATAATCCAAGCTATATGACTCCTGCATTCTTGATGCAATCTGAAAATGGTAATGCATCACCTAAAGGATGTAGATCAAGTTGGTTTAATAATAGATGTAATGATAATAGTTCAAGACCATCCTCAATATTAACTTATGTTGGTTTACCATATCCAAGTGATTTTGGATATTCTGTTGACGATGATGCGTGTTATGAATTAGCTATGGGTAATGATTGTTATAAAAATTCATGGTTAGCTACTCAATATGGTGAATGGACTATTAGTCCTGCATATTCTACAAGTTATGCTGATACTGTTGTAACTATGTATCAAGGTGATATATATGCGCTTGCAGCTAGTTATGCTTATGGCGTAAGACCTACAATGTATTTAAAAGAAGACGTAATGTATGCTGGTGGAAGTGGTACTCAAGAAGATCCAATTCTTGTAACTTACAATGGACCAATTGGTATTGAAACAGATTCAACTAACTATGCTCCTCAAGGAGATCCAGTAGCTGAACCAGAAGAGCCAGATGAACCTGATGAACCTGATGAACCAGACGAACCTGTAGATCCAAGTGATTTAGTTGAACCAACTGTTTCATATAGTGTTAAACAAATAAATGGATGGGCTAGACATTATAGATTTGGATTTACTATTGAAAATACTACTGATGAAGATATTAATGAATGGACTATTGAATTAACATTAAATCCAAAAGTAACTATTGATGCTCAAGCAAGTTATTTACCAAATAGGATGACAGGTGTAATAACTACTACAAGTATTAAAGCTAATAGTGAAAATAAGTATTATTCACCTAATTCATATACGATTGCTGTAGGTGAAACATTTGATTCAAGAGATGATGGTGTATTAGTATTAGATTTCGATTCTAATGAGGTTTCTTTAGATGAAATATTCACTAATATCACAGTCAAAAAAGTATCTGAAAGTTTTGATTAAAAAGAACTATTTTTATAGTTCTTTTTATATTGTATAAACTATTTATATGTGCTAAATTATTGGTAGTGATTTATATGAAAAAAAGGGTTATAGTTATATTTTTATTAATAATAACAATTATATGTACATGTTATGTGACTTATAGATATTTAAACTTGCCTATTAGTATAAAAAGTATTACTTATGCAGTAGGTGTAAATGATAATAAAACAAAAAATGTTACAATAAATGTTAATGTTCCAAATATTTTTCCAATTGAATGTACTGTAAATGGAGTTAGTTCTAATAGTTGTAAATTTGATTTGGAAAATGGAGATTATACTTTAAAAGTTAAAAGCTTTAATAGGGAAGATGAAATCAATTTTAATGTAGATGCTAATGAAATCATTAGTATGGATTTAAACTTAGAATCATTTCATATTGCTATAGGTGAGAAGTTTGAGTTAGATACTACAATTGATTTTATAGGTGAACCTGATAAAAAGATCAATTATTCATCAAGTGATGATAGCATAGTAACAGTTGATGAAAATGGAATAGTATATGGAGTAAGTGAAGGAGATGCAGTAATTACTGCAAAAACTTCAAATGGTATTACTAAAACAGCTAAATTTACTGTTACTGATATGATTGTTAAACCAGTCTTTGATTTAGGAAAACAAAAATTAACATGTAATGTTTATACTGAAGAACAAAATGATTATTTAGATGAATTATTAAAAGAAAGAGTAGATTATGCTGGACGTGGTACTAGAGGTGGTGCTATTGCTGCAGCTAGATTCTTAACTTTATCTTTCCCATATAAAGTAACTTATTTCTATGAACATGGAAGATTGGATACTTATTATGAAGGTCAAAGAAAAGTAGATGGTGAAGGAAGATATCATCATTTAGGATTATATTTAAATGAATCAAGATATAAAAATATAAATGATGACTATGTTAAAGAAAAGAAAGCTACTTGGGGATGTCCTTTAACAAATTATGATGATACAGATGGTTGGGCTGTTGGAGCTAAAAAACCTAATGGATTAGATTGTTCAGGATTTGTAACATGGGCACTTATGAATGGTGGAACTGATGTAGGAGACATTGGTGCTGGAATAGTAGAAGATGTTAGAGATATGTCTGATTTAGGACCAAGACATGATTTAACATATGAATATGCTAATTCAGATAAATATAAAATAGGCGATGTAATAGCTAGAAATGGTCATACAGCATTACTTGTTGGTAAAGATGATGAATATTTATATATTGCAGAATCATTACTATATGGTGTTAGAACAGTTAAATATAGTTATAAACAAAGGGGTTCTAAATTATATACTAATTATGAATATATTGAAGATATGACTGATGTATATTCAGGTGAAGGTAGATATACTAAAATGTTCCAAATAAACTAGGTTATACCTAGTTTTTTTATGCTATAATATATGTGTGATGAGATATGAAATTAATTGCATATGGTGATTTATATACAAACTATTATTTTAAAAATAATTTATTAGAATATATATCTGGTGGAAAGAGTAATTCTAATATTCTTTATAATGTTGCAGATACATTTAAAACTAAATTTATAGGTGTAGTAGGTAATGATAAACAAGGTGAAATTGCATTACTATCTTTAAATAATAAAAATGTAGATATTGGAGATATTAAAAGAATTAATGAATCTACTCAAACTATTTTTTATTTAGATAAAAGAAGTACTAGAGTTTGTCCTTACTGTGATCGTATGCGTGGTTATTCAGATGCATATGTTTCATATAAAGATGTAATATCTAAAACATCTGATGATGATATATTCGTAATAGATTCTTTAGAAGAATTAGATCTAGATATTATTAATAATACTAATAATAAAATAGTATTATATTTAAATGATATTAATTATATTAAAAGATTTAGTTTAAATGAATTAATAGAATTATTAAAAGATAGATGTTTATTATTATGCTTGGGTAATAAAGTTAATGCTTTTATTAAAGACAAATATAAAATTGATTTATTTGATTTTAAAACCAGTATAAATGCCAGTGTTTTAATATCTTTTAAAACAGTAAAAGACTTTGATATTATCTATTTAGATACTATAGAAGAAAAAGAAATAGAAGGAAGAATATATAAAGAAAATATGCGTGGTTCATTAGATTTATATATAGCTGAATTTCTTAAAGTAATAATAGGAAAAGATATAGATGACAAAGTAATTAGTTTAGCTCATTTAAAAGCAGCTGCTATGTATATTTATTCAACTACTATAATAGGTGAAAGAATAGATAGTTTATATAAAATAAGAGATTATAAAGAATGTATCTGTAAGGATATAAGTATAGATTAAAAAAATATAATATTGTATAATATTATTACAGTATAGGAGTTATATGTATGAAAGAAATTTTTAAGAATATCAATACATCGTTGGTAATAGAAACAGCTATATATCGAGCTGCTATTTATTTCAATTGGTTCTTATTTGCAATTGTAACTAGTTTTTTTATTAAGACAGATTTAACTAAAGGAAAACTTATAAGTTTATTATTAGTTTTAGCTATAATATATGTTATTAGAACAGGATTTAAATTCTTATATAAAAAGGTTGTAAATGATGCATATCATAATATTAAACATAATATAGAATTAAATATATTTGAAAAAACTAAAATAATTAAATCATCTAATATAGAAAATTTAGATAAGGAAGCATTTGCAAATAAATCTTTAGAAGTATCTTATAACATAACTAAAATAATATCAGATATTATAGAATATATTATTCCATGTATAATTGGTACTATTATATTATTTCATTTTATTAATAAAGTAAGTTTTATATTAGGTATCTTATCTTTTATTTGTTTAGTTGCTTTATTAGTAAGTAGATATAATAATCCTGCTTATCATGAAAAATTAAATAATACTAATTATAATGATTTATTTAAAGATTATATATTAAAAATAGAAACTATTAGAAAATTAAATATATTTGATTTTTGTTATAAAAAATTAAATGATAATAAAGAAAATGATATTGTTATTTTAAAAGATAATGGAGCAGTTTTATATAACGATTTAACATTCTCAAATATATTAGTTGGTTATTTATTTGTATTAATAGTTGCAACATTATTAATTGTAAGTAATATTATGACAGCATTTGGATTAATGATTTCTATAATAGTCGTAATGTTAAAATTAAAGAAATTATTATATATGGTTAATCCAACAATTAGTAATATTATTACTACTGTAAATAATTTAAAAGAATTAGATTCTTATTTTAAAGAAAGAGAAGAATTATCTTATTTTTCTGATTGGAAAAAGATTAATATTAAAGATGGTGTATATAGATATTTAGATACAAATAAAACTATAAAGATACCTGAATTTGAATTAGTAAAAGGTGATGCATGTGGTATCATTGGTAAATCAGGAGAAGGTAAGAGTACATTATTAAATGTATTAGCTGGTATATATAAATTTGAATCTGGTAATATTTTCTATGATGGTACGGTAGATATAAGATATCCAGAGCATATGTATATTTCTAAGGAAGTTAAAACATTAAAAATAAGTTTAAGAGATAATCTATGTTTAGGTAATATTTATACTGATGAAGATTTAATAAGTCTAATTAAAGAAATAGGTTTAATGGATTGGTATAATTCATTAGCTAAAGGATTAGATACTTATATAGATGAAAAGTATGTAATAATAAATGATGATATTATAGGTAAAATAAATATAATAAGATGTATTGTTTCAAATAAAACATTATACTTATTAGATGATCCATCAAATGGAATGAATATTGAATCGGAAAAACTAGTAGCAAATATGATTAAAAAGTATTTTAAGAAACAAGCATTTATAATTGTTTCTCATAGACCAATTTTTACAACTATATGTAAGAAAACATATTTTATAAAAGATCATACTTTACTACCTAAAGAAACATTATTGTAAAGGAGATAAATATCTCCTTTTTTAAGTGTTATAATTGAAATAGGTGAGTTATATGAAAAAGATAGTAGTTATATTAACATGTGCTATTTTACTTACAGGATGTGTAGTAGTAACAAATGATTATATTGAACAAAAAGATAATAAAACAACAGAACCAACTACAGAATATGTTGAAACAAACACTAGTGTTATTACTACAACTGTTGAAGAAACTACTACAGTTAAACAAACAACAAAGATTACAACAACTAAGAAAAAGACAACAACAGCGACAACAACTACAACTAGACCAAGTATATATGAAAAAAATATTAACTTTCCAACATATAATCAAAATCCTTTATATCCAACTGGATGTGAAATAATAGCATTACATATATTATTAAATTATTATGGTATAAATACTAATCCGGACGATTTAATAGATAAATTAGATATTAAACCAGTTAAAGAAATAGATTCTAATGGAGAAGAGTGTTTTAATAATCCTGAAAAAGTATTTATAGGAAATCCTAGAATCTTAGAAGATTCAAGAGGAGTTTATAATGATCCAATTAAAAAGGTTGCTGATAATTATAAAAAAGGAGCAATATCCAAAACAGGTTTAGATTTTAAAGAAGTAGAAAAGATAGTTAATTCAGGAACTCCAGTTATTATTTGGGCAACTATTAATTTACATAATACAGAAAATATTTTATTAGGAAAAGAATGTGGAACAGACCAAGATATATATTGGCAAACATATGAACATGCAATGGTATTAATTGCAACTGATAAAAAATATGCAGTATTTTCTGATCCATATACTGGAATGATACGATATTCAGATAAGGATAATTTAATTGATAAATATAATCAATTGGGAAAAAGAGTATTATATTTTAAGTGAGGTAAGATATGAAAAAGATATTTATATATTATAGTAATACAGGTAATGGTGATACAGTAGCCGAATATTTAAAAGATAAAGCTGATATTAGAAAAGTAATACCTAAGAAAGATTTGCCTAAATCATTTTTCTTTAAAATTATGACAGGTGGATTTTATACGATCATTGATTATAAATCTAAGTTAGTTAATTTTGATTCTAATATTGATGAATATGATGAAGTAATAATTGGTTCTCCTATATGGAATGCTAGATTATCTAGTCCTATAAATACTGTATTAGATAAAATAGATTTATCTAATAAGAAAGTTACATTTATCTTTTGGAGTGGGTCAGGAACATCTTCTGAAGCAACTAAAAAAGTACAATCGTTATTTAAAAATGTAAAAATAATTGATTTACAAGAACCATCAAAGAATCCAAAAGAATTAGATAAAATAAAAAAGGAACTTTAATAAGTTCCTTTTATTATTTTTCTATTTCCATGATAACTGGTAAGATCATAGGTCTTCTACCAGTTTTTTCAGATATAAACATATTTAATTCTAATATTAATTGATTTTTTAAATCTGTTATATTATATCTATTTTTTAATGAATTAGTTACTATTTCAGCAGTTTTATCTTCAATAGTTTTGATTAATTCAGCATTTTCATTAACAAGAACGAATCCTCTTGTAGTAATGTTTGGTTTAATCATTAATTCATGTCTTCTTTTATCAATGTTTAAGATAGTAATTAAAACACCATCTTTACTCATTAATTGTCTATCTTTTAAAACTATATTACCAATTTCACCAATTCTAGATCCATCTACATATACAGTAGCAGCTTGAACTCTTTTACCACGATGACATCCTTCATTGTCCATGATGATTACATCACCATTTTCACATACGAAAGTGTGATCTTTTGGCATACCACATTCTTGAGCTAATTCAGTATGTTGTTTTAACATTCTGTATTCACCATGAATAGGCATGAAGTATTCTGGTTTAATTAATCTTAACATCCATTCAAGTTCACCGGCTTTAGCGTGTCCTGAAGTATGTAGAGATTCATTATTTTCATTTGTATAAACTTTAACACCTTGTAAATATAATTTATTAATAACATGGTTAACTGATGCACGATTACCAGGAATAGGGTTAGATGAGAATATAATTACATCATCTGGCATTAGTTTAACTTGTTTATGAGTACCAGCTGCAATTCTTGATAATGCTGCAAGTGGTTCTCCTTGAGATCCAGTACATAAAATACAAATTTCGTTTTTCTTTAAATTCTTAGCTTCAGATGGTTCTATAAAAATAGTAGCATCTTTAATAAGACCATTTTTTAATGCTATATCTTTAGCATTTTCCATTGATCTACCAAATGTAATGATCTTTCTATTATTTTCACGACATGTTTCAACTATATGTTTAATTCTATAAATATTAGATGCAAATGTTGCAAGAATAATACGAGAAGTTTGCTCTTTAACGAATACATCTCCTAAAGCTTCATCAACTACTGATTCAGATGCAGAGAAACCTGGAGTTAAAGAGTTAGTACTTTCACCTAAAAGTAACTTAACACCTTCATCTCCTAATCTTGCCATCTTATGAATATCAGCCATTGGTCCAATTGGAGTTAAGTCAAATTTAAAGTCTCCTGTATGAACAATAACACCATTTGGTGTTCTAACTACAATTGCAAAACTATCTGGGATAGAGTGAGTAGTTGTAATAAATTCTATTTCAAAATTCTTAAATTTTAATACTGTATCTTTATTATATACTTGTAATAAATCAGTTGGCATATTCTTTTCAACTAATTTCTTTTGAATTAAATCATGTGCTATTTGAGGAGCATATATAACTGGTACTTTAACACTTTGTAATAAGAATGTAATACCACCTATATGATCTTCATGTCCATGTGTTATAACTAAAGCTTTAATTTTATCTTCATTTTGTTTTAAATATGTTACATCTTGTATAACGTAGTCAATACCAAGTAAATCATCTTCAGGGAACATGACACCGGCATCAATAATAATTATTTCATCTTTGTGTTCTATTACGTACATGTTTTTACCAACTTCACCTAAGCCGCCTAAGGCAAAAACAGACGTAAATGTATTGTTGTCTTTCATAAATATCTCCTTTTCTAAATAAAAAAATAAGTATATATAAAGCTCTCAGGTATTAATAATATACTACAAATTGATATTTTATTCAACTTATTTTGGGTATAGGTATACATATGAAAATAAAATTTATTTTAAAAATTTTGATAAATTTCAAGTAAAATGGCATGTGCACCGTGTATATATAAAGTAGAAGGAGGTAAAAAAATGAAAAGATTATGGTTATTAGTATTAACAATAATACCATTTGTTAATGTGCATGCTATTAGTACTTATTATTCTGATTATAGGGATTATAAAATTGGTACTACAGAAGTGTTTGAATTAAATGATCTATTAAAAGTAGAAGAGTATAAAGTTTATAATACTCAAGTAGAAATAGAACATGATGATGGATTTGTTCCTGAAAGTAGTTGTCAGTTCAAGTATGAAGATGAACCATATGCAACATATACAGTTGGGTCTAGATCAGATAGAAGTAAAAAATGGTATCAATCTTTAGAATCTCAAGATGGATATATTAATAAAATAACATTTTATAATATGGCACCTAATACTATTACTGAATTAAGAATATTTAATAATTCTAAACAAGTAAGTGTTACAAGTGATACAAGTAATGTTGTTGATGAAAATAAAAAGACAAAAGAAGATTTTGTACAATATCAAACTTATACATTTATGTTTGATCCTATTCCTATAAAAGATTTTATGATAAAGACTGTAGCTGATGATAAATTAAATGGTATTATTACTTTTTATTACAAAAATAATGAAGTATTAAAAAGAAAAGTATTAGCAGATGTAATTGATTTTAAAGATAGGGAATATATAAATGAAATTATTCCTATAGTTGGTTATTTGGTTGGAACTGAATATGCTAATAGTTATGAAAAAGATTATGTTACTTATTATCATTGTTATAGTAAACCTAAAGTTTCTACTGGAATATATAAAAGAATAGAAGAAGTAGATAATATAAAAGAATATATTGATATTGATGATTATAAAGAATTACGTGATTATCACATTAGAGATAAAGTAAAGATATCTGATAAACAAATAACAACCAGTAATTTCGATTTAAAAGATTTAGTAACTTATAGTACTGTTGAAAACTTTACTATAGTTTCTAATATTGATTATTCTAAGAATGGTACTTATATAGTAGATTTTATATTTAACAATGATTTTATTGTTGAAAAAGATGTTAAAGTTAATATAACTAAGAATAATAAAACAACAACTTCAACATCAACAAGTAATATAACAACTACTAAACAAAAAGAAACAAAGACTAGTAGTAAATCAACAACTACAAAAGTATTAAGTACAACAAAGACTATTACAACAAAGTTAAAGAAAACTACAACAACTAGTAGTACAAAATCTTCTAAAGTAGAAAATGAAGTGGTAACAACTATGTTAGCTACTTCTAATATAACTACAAAAGAATCTACTTCTAAAGTTACTAAAACAACTTCATTAAAAGTAAAATCTAATAATTCTTCTCCAACATATAATACATATGAAGATGAAGAAGTATTAGAAGTAGAACCATTAAATTCAACTATTGAAAAGGAAGAGAAGAAAGAAGATAAAAAAGATACTTTAAAAAGTATTATAAAAATCTTTTTATGGATTTCACTTGTGGTATTATCTATTATTCTTATTATTTTAAAAGTAAAAGATAAAAGTAAAGATTCTTGTTAAAATATAGGTATTTAGTATATAATTATATTAGGTGAAGCTAGATGAAAGGTAAAATTGGTAAAATAGTATTAGCATGTATAATATTAATTGTTTTAGTACTTAGTTTTATTTATATGAAAGATAGTGTTACTATTGAACCAATAAGTAAAATATTAGATGTTGCTAAAGATATAGAAATAGATGGTAAATATTTAAAGGTAACTTATTCATCTGGTAATATGATTGATGAAAAAATATCTTATAATAATACATTAGAAAAAAATATTAAGGTGGTAAATTATAATAATAGTATAATATCTTATGCATTAGAATTATATGATTCTTCTGTCTCTAATGAAGAATTGTATTATAAAATAGAAGCTTCAAATGAAAAGGGTGGAAAATACTATACTGTTGTTGATAATCAAAAAGTAAAAGGTGATCAAGCTTTAGCATATAATTTAGCTATTGATCCAAATTCATCTATTTATTTGAAAGTTACATTTAATTCTCAAAGCCAAGGTAATCCGATTGAATTAAAAGGTATTTTAAATATAAAATCTAATTTAACTGAAAAAGATATATTTATTAGAGAAGTATCTAATGTAGATTCAGAATTACAATTAAAGATTGCTGAATTAAATGGAATAGGTGTAAGTGGTATTTATATTCTTTCTTTAGATGATTTAAAAGTAGATAATGGTATAAAAGGTTATATTCTTATAAATGCTGAAGATTTAAGTAATATAGAATACTATTACTATGTATATTCAGAAAAATATATGTTAAAAGATTTTAATTATGTTGGTTCAATATCAAAGAATGCTATATTAGATATTGATCCTGGATTTGTATCTTCTTTAAATAATCATTCTGTATGCCAAATGAGAGGAAAGAAAAATTGTTTAAGTTTTAATGATCTGACTTATAATACTTCAGGTGGTAAAAAAGAATTTGATACAGATGCAAAGAAGGTAATAGAGTTAGTAAAGTCTGATTTTAAAGGATCAGAAAAGAAAGTATACATATATGATGTTACAACTGATATTAATAATCCAACTAATATTAGAGGGTTTGTATTAATTGATAACACTAAAGAAGAAAAAGAATATTATATTTATCTTACAAATAATGTATTTATGATATCTGGATATAATATGACAAAATATGGTGAATTTAGTCCTGAATCAACAACTATAAGAGCATATACTGAATCTGCATTCAACTTATCAAGTGCAAATGCAAGGATAGTATGTTCATTTTCAGGATTTAATGATTGTATAAATAAAGAAGGTAGTACTATTTAGTACTACCTTTTAAATTTAAGCATTATAAAACTGCTTATATTAAGCAGCTTTTTTCATTGTTTTCCATTCACGGTTTGTTAAAGTAACTTTAACTCCATCAACAGTCTTAGTTTGTAAATTTAAGTTTTGTCTTGTTTTAGTAGCTCTACAAGAATGACTTCTTAAGTTACCAAATAAAGGTTTTCTACTAGTTAATTTCTTTGCCATAATAGTTCTCCTTCCTTCACGAGTTCTTTAAGATTATATCAGTTTAAATATTATAAGTCAACATTTTTTGTAATGGTTAACTCTTTCTTTAATTTGAATGAATCTATTATTTTTTCTTTTGCATAGTCTGTCTTTGAAATTTTTATTGCATTTTGCTTTAAAACTTCTATTTCACCTTCAAGTATATAGCTTGGATTTACTGAATTACATGCCTTTAAATATAGGCATTCAATTATAGCTTGAAGGCCTCCATATTCTAATGGTAAGCCATCAGTTTTTATTTCATCTAATAAATTTAAAGTTGCTTCCATATCGATTTGTATATTTCTCAAATAAACATCTCTATATCTTTTTTTCATTTTGTTTATATCATTTTCAATTTGTTTTTGAAATAATTTTGGCATTAGGAATTCTGGTGCTCTATCTAAGAAGAATTCTTCTAATGCATCATTATAACAAATAGTTCTATATTTTACTTTTAATAATGCTTTCTTTAACTCATTTGATTTAGCATTTTTTATAAAATCAACTAAATAGGAAAGATATGTATGAGAAAGTATTTCATGTCTTAATAGAGCTATTTTATTATTCTTTTTTTCGAATTTAAGTAATGACTTTTTAGCATCATCTTCAATGTCTTCATATAAATCATCATCGTCGTCATCTAATTCATCATCATAATCTTCTTCTTCGTCGTCGTAGTCTTCTTCTTCGTCGTCGTAGTCTTCTTCTTCGTCATCATAGTCGACTACTTGTTCAACCGTATTACCAAATGAATCTTGTAATCCATCTTTGAATTGAATTAGTTCATTTGGATCTATTTCTTCAATAACAGTTGTTTCGTTTCTTTTTGCCATTAAATGAGATACTCTTGATATTAATCTAATCATTCCCATATTGTCATCTTTAGGAGTTATAAATGTATATAGCATATCTGTATCACATAAATTATTTTCTACAACTAAATCTTCTAAATACTTTTGCATGAATGATGTGTCGAATACGATAGTATCAAATCTTTTGTCTTCATATTTTCTAACACATTTAATTAAATCAATACATTCAAAGTATTCCTTAGATCCGACTAATCCATTATATTCAAGCTCAGCAAGTTTATCATACAAAATAGCAGCAGAATTAGAAAATTTACTTATTTCATCAAACTTTTCAATTACATTCATTTTCATCATCCTTTACTAATTGTTTTTTTAATGCTTGTTCTTGAATAAATGCTGTATTAACAATTCCTCTTACTGTTGTATCCATTGTGAATTGGTCAGCTAATTTTTTATAATGATCTTTAAATGGAACTAAAGATAGAGCAGATTGTAAGTATAATGCTAATGCATTTGCTTTGGCATAATTTTTTTCATCTTCTAAATCTTCATTTGAATATTTTATTAATTCCCATATACATCTTATAATCATATTTTCTAAATAATCACGTTTTTTTGTGTGTAGTTCATCATCACTTATTGGTATTTCCATAGTGAATGTTTCTATATTTGAATTATATTTAAAATAAATATTTTCTTTTATAGTTCCTAATATTCCTAAATATGTAATATTTTCAGTTTTTTTAGCAGCATCTATATGATTTTGAATAAGTGTTAAAAAGTTAGATATTAAATCACATTCTATATCATGAATGATGTAATAATCTTTCATCATACTTTTAAATATATGTGATTTCTTTTTTATTCCATATAATGCTTTATTATGCATACTTGTTTCAATATTCACATGTAATCTTTCAACAATTGGATTAGTTTTTTCATAATATCTAATATCGTCTAATAGATTAGCAATTTGATCTATATCATAAAATTCTTCTCTCAATGTTTGTAAGTATTGACTTAACATTGAAATAGGGCATGATTTATAAAGTTCAGGCAATTGTTCATTATTGCTTTGACTGATTTGTTCTTCTTTTGTTTTTGTTATCAAATCTTTTAATTTTTTTTGTGCTAATAATTCTACTGTCTCCATGAACAACACCCTTTCAAATTAAGAATTATTGTATAATCATCTTTATTGATTGTCAATGAAATATTGTTATATAATAGGTGTATAAAAGGAGGGATGATTCATGTATACACCACTTGGTATAAAAACTGATTATAGTATATTAAGTAGTCTAATTAAAATTAAAGACTTAATGAAGTTTGCAGTGGATAATCATTTTGATTCCCTTGGTATCTTAGATGACAATTTAAATAGTAGTCATGTGTTCTTAAATGAATGTAAAAAAAATAATATAAAAGGTATTGTAGGATTAGATTTTTTAGTAGAGGATAAACATATTTATTTATATCCAATTAATAATGAAGGATTAAAAGTATTATTTAATTTATTACATGATAGTATTGATAATATTATTAAAGTAAATGATTTAAAAAAATATAATGAAAAAATAATAGCAGTTGTTCCATATGAATCAAGAGAAATATATAATGATACGACTTCTATATATGATGAAGTATATATGAGTTATAAAAATGAAATGGAAGAACATTTAGTAAATAATATTACTAAAAAGAATATATTTATTAATCCTATATTAGCTTTGTCAAAAGAATCATCTAAATATATTAATTATTTAACATTAATAAAAGATAATAAAAAATTAGGTGAAATAGAATTTGTTAATTATGAATCTAATGTATTAACAAAAGAAACATATGATACATCTTTCTTAGTTGATAAGATTAATATTTCTTTTGATACATCTAAAAGATATATTCCTGTTTATAAAGAAGATTCTAAAGAATTCTTATATGATTTAGCATCTAAAGGATTAAACAAAAGATTAAATGGTAAAGTTACAAAAGATTATAGTGATAGATTAAATTATGAATTAGATATTATTTCTAAAATGGGATTTGTTGATTATTTCTTAATTGTATATGACTATGTTAAATATGCATATCAAAATAAAATATATGTAGGTGTAGGAAGAGGATCTGCGGTTGGTTCTTTAGTTGCATATTCATTAGGAATAACTTCTATTGATCCTTTAAAATATAATTTATTATTTGAAAGATTCTTAAATCCTGAAAGAGTATCTATGCCAGATATTGATATTGACTTTGAAGATGAAAGAAGAGAAGAAGTAGTTCAATATATTAAAGATAAATATGGTAAAGATTATGTTGCTAATATAATTGCATATGGTACCATGACTGCTAAAGAAGTATTAAGAACGGTAGCTAAGATTAACAACTTAGATGATAACTTAATAACTGTATTATTAAGAAATGTTGATAGTAAATTATCTTTAAGAGATAACTTAGATAAAGATAATGTTAAAGATATGTTAAAACATAATTACAAGTTAAAGAAAGTATACGATGAAGCATATTACTTAGAAGGTATTAAACATCATTTAACTGTTCATGCGGCTGGTGTTGTTATATCATCTGAAAAATTATCTAATTTGGTTCCAATTGTATCAAATGGAAGTGAATTATTGGTAGGATTTGATAAAGACGAAATAGAAGAATTAGGTTTATTAAAAATGGATATTCTTTCACTTAAAAATTTATCATTATTAAAAGATATTAAAGCATCAGATGAAAGTATAGATATTAATAAGATTAATTTAGAAGATAAAGAAGTATATAAATTATTTTCAAGCGGAGATACTTCAGGTATATTCCAATTTGAATCAAGTGGTATGAAAAATTTCTTAAGAAATTCTAAACCAAGTTCATTTAATGATTTAATAATTAGTATTGCTATGTTTAGACCAGGACCAGCTCAAATGATTGATACTTACATTGATCGTAAAAATAATGGAGCGTCTATTACATACTTACATGATGATTTAAAACCAATTTTACAAGAAACATATGGAATTCTTGTTTACCAAGAACAAGTAATTGAAATATTAAAGAAAATGGGTGGATATACATTAGGTGAAGCTGATGTAGTAAGAAAAGCTATAAGTAAAAAGAAGACAGATGTCATTGAAAAAGAAAGAATGAGATTTAAAACAAATGCTTTAAAAAATGGATATGATGAAAAGACTATTGATAAAGTATTTGAACTTATTATTCCGTTCTCTGGATATGGTTTTAATAAATCACATGCTGTAGCATATGCATTATTTGCATATCAAATGGCATATTTAAAAGTACATTATAAAGAACATTTCTATATTAATTTATTAAATAATAATATAGGTGCTGATATAAAAAATAAAGAATATTTAAATGAAGCAAAGAGAAATGGTATTAAAGTATTAAAACCAGATATTAATAAATCATATGATATTTATAAATTTGAAGATGGTGCTATTAGACTTCCTTTTACTTGTATAAAAGGAATAGGAATGGTTGTTGCTCAAGATATAGTTAATATAAGAGATAATAAAGAATTTAAAGATTATTATGATTTTATTAAAAGAATTACAAATAAGTCTATTAATAGAAGATTATTAGAAACTTTAATAATGGCTGGTGTATTTGATAGTTTAGGTTTAACTAGAAAAACACTTATTAATAACTTAGATGCAACAATGAAATATGCTGAATTAATAAGAGGACTTGATGATAGTTTAGTAAGTACTCCTGAAGTTAATAATTTAGAAGAATTCAGTGATATTGAATTAATGAATGCTGAAAAAGAATTATATGGTTATTTTGTTTCTGCACATCCATCTAATAAATATGATTGTATGAAATTAATAGATGTTAAAAACTATTTCAATAAAACAGTTAAACCTGTAGTTATAATTGATAGAATAAATAAGATAAAAACTAAGAATGATAAAGATATGGCATTTATAACTGCAAGTGATGAAACGTCTGAATTAGATTTTGTTATATGGGATGATAAAATAAAATTATTAGATAATATAGAAGTATCTAATTTAGTTGAAATAACCGGTATTGTTGAAAGAAGATATGATAAATATCAAATAAATGTTAAAGATATTAAAATTAAGTAGGTTATTAGATGATAATCTGCTTTTTTTATATTAAAATAGGTATATATTTGATATAATTATAGGTGGTGAAATATCATGAACGGTAATAAAAAAATTAATAATTTAAAGAAGTTAATAGTTCTTATTAGTATAGCTATTCTTATAGTAGGAGTTATATTAGTAATGTCTATTTATAATAATAGATTTGCTAAAGATGGAGATGATGGTATCAGAGGTGGAAGAAAAGCTGGTACTACGACTGAAGAAGTATTGTATGATCCAGATGGTGAAGAAGAAACAACTGAAACAACTACAACTGAACCATCGACAGAAGAAACAACAACTACTTCTGTTAAACCTGGAGATACTACAACTACAACAGTAAAAACTACAAAAATAAAAACAACTGTACAAACAGTTGCACCAACTACAGGAAGTACTGTTATTACTCAACCTTCAAAGAATTATACAATTGTTACATCTGGAGGAACTGGAGTAAGTGGTTCTCAATCTGATTTAGAATGGGAAATGTTTAATTATATTAATTCAAAAAGAGGTAAAAAATTTAAAATGGCAGCTGAATTAAGAAGTCGTGCTGAAACAGCAGCTCAACAAGCTGTTCAATCGCTTGAAGATTCAATTAATAATGATGGATGTTGCAGTGCAAATCCATCAGCATGTAAATGTAATTTTGGTGACATTAAATTTGATGGTGCAGCTTATTGTGGAAGTGAACGTAAGAGTGCTTCATATGCAAGTGATAAGATAATGGCTGCAAATCCAGGAATATATGACGAAGATTATGAATATATTGGAATTGGAGTTATTAGAAACTCACAAAATCATTATTCATATGTAGTCATGTTTGATTAGGAGGGTTTTAAATGTTTGAATACATGGGAGATAGACTATCTAATGCCATTAAAAATATTAAAGGTATGGGTAGAATTACTGAAGAAAATATAAGCGATGCTATGCGTGAAATACGTATGGCTTTACTTGAAGCAGACGTTAACTATGAAGTAGTTAAAGAATTTACTAAAAATGTTAAAGAAAAAGCTTTAGGTTTAGATGTATCAAAATCATTAAAACCTGAAGAAGTATTTATTAAGTTAGTTAAAGATGAATTAGTTACTTTATTAGGTGGAGATTATGTTCCACTTGTAACTGAACCAGCTCCAACAATTATTATGATGGTTGGTCTTCAAGGTTCAGGTAAAACAACTACATCTGGTAAAATTGCTAATTTAGTAAGAAAGAAATATAAAAAGAATCCATTACTAGTAGCATGTGATATTTATAGACCAGCTGCTATTGATCAATTAAAAGAACTTGGTAAAAGTTTAAATGTTGATGTATATGAAGAAGGAAAGAAAAATCCTAATGAGATTATTAGAAATGCTTTAGCATTTGCTAAGGAAAATCATAATAATTACATCATCATAGATACTGCAGGTAGATTACAAATTGATGAAACACTTATGGATGAGTTAGTTCAAATACAAGCTGAATTTAAACCTGCTGAAGTATTACTTGTAATAGATGCTATGATGGGTCAAGATGCAATTAATGTTATAAATGGTTTCAATAATAAATTAAATTTAACTGGTGCAATATTAACTAAGATGGATGGTAACACTAAAGGTGGTGTTGCATTATCTGTAAGACATTTAACTAATGTTCCTATTAAATTTGTAGGTGATTCAGAAAAACTTGATGGATTATCTGAATTCTATCCAGAAAGAATGGCTGAACGTATCTTAGATATGGGTGATATTCTTTCTATAGCTGAAAAAGTAGAAAATATTGTATCTGAAGAAGATGCTAAAGATATGGCTCGTAAGATGAGAAAAGGAGATTATAACTTAGAAGATTTTCTTGAAAATATGAGACAAATTAAAAAGCTTGGACCTCTTGAAAATTTATTAAAGATGATTCCTGGTGCTAGAAAAATGGGATTAAATGATATTTCAATTAATCCAAAAGATATGGCTCACATTGAAGCAATTGTTTTATCAATGACACCATATGAAAGAAAACATCCTGAAGTATTAAAGATGACTAGAAAACAAAGAATAGCTAAGGGTTCAGGTAGATCAGTTGAAGAAGTAAATAGATTATTAAATCAATTTGAATCTATGAAAAAAATGATGAAACAAATGAGTAATGGTAATATGAAGATGCCATTCTAGGGGGATTATATGAAAAAATATCCATATGTATTCTTAGGTTTTTTTATTAGTGTATTAGTGTTCTTTATTGTTCATATTATCTCTATTAATATAAGAATGAATAGAGTAATTAATGTTAAAGAATTTGATGAACAATATTCTCAAAAAATAAAGAACTTAAAAAAAGATGCTGAAAAAATAAAAGATGATAGTTGTAAAAATAGTGTTGTAGAAATGGCAAATAGAATCATTTATACTATTCCTAGAAAAGGAATAACATTACAAGAATATTATGGAAGTTACTATGGATATGATAATAATAGAAGTGATGATGATGGAGAATCATTCTTATATTTCTATTCTAACGTAGCTACTAATTGTAACATTGATAATAATGAAATATATAATAAAGTATTAGAATCATTAGTATTTCCTTATGAAATAAAAAATAGATATATTGGTTCATATCAAATAGGAATAAGTGATCCTTTTATTCATAAAAAAGAAGTGGATAAAGTTGATGAATTAGGTTCTTATTCAACTAAAATGTTAGAATTAGAAGTATTAAGTAGAATAATGGATGAGGTGAAATAATGAGAAAGACTTATAATTTCATCTATTTAATAAATATAATATGTGGTTTTTTATTATTTTTTAATTTTTTATATGTATATGAAACTATAGATAAGTATAATGACTTAATATTTGCTTTAGTATTTATATTTTATGTAGTCGCAGATATATTATTTTTTAGAAAAAGATTTATAATTGAAAAAATAGATTTGACAATAACAACAATTTATATATTAACTTGTTTATCTATATTCATTTATAGTGTTTATTATCAAATGATGATGCCTTATGTATTTAGTATGGTGTATTTTAATTTATTATTAATAATACCTCATGTTTTATACATTGTTTATAATGTGTTAAGATGTTACAAATAATGTTTAAAAATATATTGAATTATAATATAATTTAGATAATAGAAGGTGATTAATATGTTTAAATGGTTAGGCGAAAAAAACGTTAAAATAGGTGTTACAGCATTCTTAGTTCTTATTGCTTGTGTTATTGCTGTATTCTTATTTTATAATTTAGGTAATATTTTTACTGTATTAGGAGAATTCCTAAGTATTTTTACACCTCTTATAATTGGTTTAGTAATGGCTTACATATTAAATCCGATTGTAGGTATTGTAGAAAGAAATATATTTAAAAAAGTTAAAAAAGAAAATGTAAGAAGAGATTTAAGTATTGGTCTTACATTAGTTGCATTTGTTGCTTTATTAGGAGCAATAATAGGATATTTAATTCCTCAATTACTTCAAAGTATTTTAAGCTTAATTACAAATGCACCTAAATATTTAGATCAAGCTGTTGAATTTATGAGTAGATGGATTAATAATCCTGATGTTGATTATGCTAAGATGACTGAATATTTATTAAAACTATTAAATGATAATGTTTTACCAAATGTAACAGGAATGTTAAATGGATTAGGGAATGGAATATTAGGATTCTTAAAAGCAATATTCAATTTCATTATTGGATTAGTATTTGCTGTTTATATTTTATCTAATACAAAGAAAGTTTCTAAAGGATCAAAGAAACTATTATATGCATTATTTAATGATAAAAAGGTTGATAAATTTATTAAGAAACTTAAACATATTAATGACATATTTATCAATTTCATGATTGGTAAATTAGCTGATTCATTCTGCTTTGTATTTGTATGTACTTTAATATTTACAATTATATTTGGATATCCATATCCATTACTAATTGCATTTATAATTGCAGTAACTGATTTGATTCCATACTTTGGTCCATATCTTGGATCAATCCCAAGCGCATTGTTAATATTATTAGTTGATCCAGTTAAAGCTGTAATATTTGTAATATTTATGGTTGTATTACAACAAATTGATGCTAACTTAGTTACTCCAAGAATTCAAAGTAAAGCAACAGGTTTACCATCATTCTGGGTATTATTTGCAATACTAGTATTTGGTGGTTTATTCAAAATTGTTGGATTACTAATAGCAGTACCATGCTTCACTATAATTTATGAGTTAGTTGTTGACTTTATTGAAGAAAAGACAAGCTCTCAAAAAGAAGTAGAATTGACCGAAAAAACAATAGAAGAGTAGTATTTTTACTATTCTTTTTTTTGTTATTTTGATATAATGTTAGTAGGGTGGATATCATGGAAAGTATTTTCAATTTAAAATATGATGACTTAGTTGATTACTTTCTAAGTATTGGTGAAAAAAAATTCAAAGCTGATCAAGTATTCAGATGGATTTATGAAAAAAGAGTTTATGATTTTTCTCAAATGAGTAATATCAGTAAAGAATTACAAGAAAAGTTAAAAGAACACTTTGATATATCAATGCTTACTTTAAGAACTAAACAAGAAAGTAAAGATACTAATAAATATTTATTTGAATTAGCAGATGGAAATACTATAGAAGCTGTTTTAATGAAACATGATTATGGTAATTCAGTTTGTGTATCTAGCCAAGTTGGATGCAATATGGGATGCTCATTTTGTGAATCAGGTAGATTAAAAAAAGTTAGAGATTTGGAAGCATCAGAGATTGTTAGACAAATACTTATGATTGATGACGAAAGTGATACAAGAGTATCAAGTGTTGTAGTCATGGGTATTGGAGAACCTTTTGATAATTATAATAATGTAATGAATTTTATTAGAATTATAAATGATGATAGAGGTATAAAAATAGGTGCAAGACATATTACTGTATCAACAAGTGGTTTAGTACCAATGATTGATAAATATGGAGATGAAAATATACAAACTAATTTAGCTATTAGTTTACATGCACCAAATAATGAACTAAGAAGCAAATTAATGAAAGTTAATAAAGCATATCCAATTGAACAAGTAATTGATGCTATTAAAAGATATATAGACAAAACTAATAGAAGAGTTACAATTGAATATCTTTTACTAGATAAAGTTAATGATACAACTGAATGTGCTATAGAGTTAAGTGAATTATTAAGAGGATTAAATGTATATGTTAATTTAATTCCTTATAATGAAACTTCACATATAGAGTATAAGAAAAGTAATAACGAAAGAGTTATGAATTTCTATGATGTTTTAAAAAAGCATGGTATTAATGTTACAGTTAGACGTAGATTTGGATCTGAAATAGATGCTGCATGCGGACAACTAAGAGCAAAAGAGGTGAACTAAATGAAATCATTTTATATTACAAATGAAGGTAAAGTAAGAAGTCACAATGAAGATTCAGTTACAATTGTTAAAAATCAAAGTTCAGAACATTTAATGATTGTTGCTGATGGAATGGGTGGACATAGAGCTGGTGAAGTTGCAAGTTCAATGGTAGTTACTCAAATCGGAAAGAGATTCCAAGCACTATCATCAATTGGAACTAAACAAGATGCAATTAATTGGTTAAGAGAAAATGTTAAAGAAGTAAATTCAAACATTATAAAATACTCAATTGAAAATCCTGAAGCTATGGGATTAGGAACAACTTGTGTTATGGCTCTTTTAACAAAGGAATTCTTATTATTTGTTAATATTGGTGATTCATCTGGATTTGTATTTAAAGAAGGCAAATTAAAGAAAATCACTCATGATCATACATTAGTTAACTTCTTAGTTGAAACTGGAGATCTAAGTGCTGAAGAAGCAGTTAATCATCCAAAGAAAAATGTTCTTATGAAAGCATTAGGATCTTCTGATAAATGTGAACTAGATATGTTCGAAGTAGAAGACATTGATACTATTGATGCTATAATGCTTTGTTCAGATGGTTTAACAAATATGTTAACTCAAGAACAAATTGAAAAAGTATTAAACGAAGAAGACATTGGTTTAGAAGATAAATTAATTAAACTAGTAAGAAAATGTAATGTTCGTGGTGGATTAGATAATATATCCATTGCAATCTTAGATAAAAGAGGTGCATCTAAATGATAATGAAGGGGCAAAAAATAAGTGATAGATACCAAATAATCAAAACAATTGGTGAAGGTGGTATGGCAAATGTTTATTTAGCTTACGATACTATCTTAGATAGAGATGTAGCTGTTAAAGTATTACGTGGAGATTTAGCTACTGATGATACTTTCGTTAGAAGATTCCAAAGAGAAGCATTGTCTGCTTCAAGTTTATCTCATCCAAATATCATTGAAGTATATGATGTTGGTGAAGATAATGGATCTTACTATATCGTAATGGAATATATTAAAGGTAAACATTTAAAACAATTATTAAAACAAAGAGGAAAACTTACACTTACTGAAGTTGTAGATATTATGTTACAAGTAACTGATGGTATGAGTGTTGCTCATGATAATTATATTATTCATAGAGATATTAAACCTCAAAACATTATGATACTTGAAAATGGTTTAATAAAGATTACAGACTTTGGTATAGCAATGGCATTAAACTCAACTCAATTAACTCAAACAAATTCAGTTATGGGTTCAGTTCATTATTTACCACCTGAACAAGCAAGTGGTAAAGGCGCTACTATTCAAAGTGATGTTTATTCAATGGGTATTTTAATGTATGAATTATTAACAGGTGAATTACCATTCAGAGGTGACAATGCTGTTGAAATTGCATTAAAACAAATTAAAGAACCATTCCCAAGTGTTAAGGATAAAATTCCTAGTATTCCACAATCAATTGAAAATATTATTTATAAAGCAACTGCTAAGAATACTAAGAATAGATATTCAGATGCTAGAGAATTACATGATGATTTAAAAACTGCTTTATCTGATGAAAGAGTTAAAGAACCATTAATTAAATTCAAATATCCTGAAATAGAAAATGATACTTCTAAATCAGAAAGAGAATTAAAGAAAATGGCTGATCAAGCAGTTAAAGAAGATAAGAAGAAAGCTGCAGATGGTGTTACTGAAAATATCATTGAAGATATAAATTCAAAAGAAGCAAAAAGAGAAGCTGATGTTAAATCTAAGAAGATTGAAGAAGATGATAGAAAACATGAAAATAAAGTTCTATTAATCTTAGGAATAATATTTACTTTATTAGTTTTAACAATTACTACATTAGTTTTCTTACTTCCAAAGATTTTTACTGTTAAAGATGTAATTGTTCCTGATGTTTCAGGAATGACAGTTGGAAAAGCTGAACAAACATTACAAGATGCTGGATTTGTAATTGCTGATGAAACTAAAGAAATATCATCAGATACAGTAGATGTTGGTAATGTTGTTAAGACAAATCCAGAAGCTGGAAGAACTAGAAAAAAAGGCGCAGAAATCACTTTATATATTTCAGTAGGTGAAAATGCATATGTAGTTGAAGAAAGCTTAATCGGACAAAACTACAGAGATTATAAATCTTATTTAGAAAAGACATATGATTTATATGTAATAGTTACTAAAGAAGAAGATGAAACAGGAAAAATAGATGCTGATACAATTATGAGAACTGAACCAGCAGCTGGAACTAAGTTAAAGAAAGGTGATACTTTAACACTTTATATTCCATCTCTTGATACTAATTATCCTGATTTCACTAAAGGTGAAATGAGTTTAACTAAGATCAAAGAATGGTGCGATAAATATGGTGTTAAACTAGAAACTGAATATATTGAAACTAGTCAATATCCAGCAGGAACAATCTATGAACAAAATGTTAAAGCTGGTGAAACAGTTATAAGTGGTCAAACAGTTAAATTAAAGATTGCTGATACACCATTAGATAGTAATCAATCAGCAGAACAAATTGATGCAGAGTAGGAATATGACAGGAAGAATTGTAAGAATAATAAGTAATTTATATACAGTAGAAGCAGTTAATAATGGTCGAATACTTTCTTGCAATTGCCGAGCAAGGGGTAAGTTCAGAAATGATGGACTTACTCCTTTAGTAGGTGATATTGTAGACTTTAATGAACAAGAAGGAATAATTCTTAATATTCAAGAAAGACGTAATGAATTAAATAGACCTATGATTGCTAATGTTGATTATGCAATTATAGTTACTAGTTGTAAGAAACCTGATTATTCATCATTATTGTTAGATAAAATGTTAACAAATGTAATAATGAATAATATTAAACCTATAATAGTGTTTACAAAATATGACTTATTAACAGAAGATGAAAAAACTTCATTTAATAATATTATTGATTACTATAATAAAATAGGTATACCTACATTTATTAATACAGATATATTAAAAATTGAAAAAGAAATTATTGGTTCAACAGTTGTATTAACTGGTCAAACTGGTGCAGGTAAAAGTAGCTTATTAAATAGAATAGATGAAAGATTAAATTTAGCTACTAATGAAATAAGTGAAGCATTAGGAAGAGGAAAACATACAACAAGACATGTTGAATTATTTGATATAAGAGTAAAAGAATTACAAGGGAATTTTTATATGGCAGATACTCCTGGTTTTTCAGCACTTGATGTTATCAATGATGTTGATAACATAAGATTTGCATTTTATGAATTTGATAATGATGGTTGTAAGTTTAGAGATTGCAAACATATAAATGAAATAGGATGTAGAATCAAAGAACAAGTTGCTAATGGAGAAATAATGGAAAGCCGTTACGAAAATTATAAAAAGTTGGTGATGGAGTGTGAAAGTAACAGTTTCGGTTCTAAAAAGTAAATTAGATAGTAAAGAAACTATAAAAAAAGTTGGAAAAACAGATGCTGATTATATACATGTAGATGTAATGGATGGGCAATTCATTCCTCATCATTCTCTAAGTATATATGAAGTAAATAATCTATTTGAAAACTGTAAAAAACAATTAGATATACATCTAATGGTTGATGATGTTAAAACTCATATAGATGCATTTAAACATTTAAATGTACATAGTTTTATATTTCATGTAGAGACTAAACAAAATATAGAAGAACTTATTGAATATGTTCATTCTAATAATATAAAAGTAGGATTAGCAATTAATCCTGAAACTCAAACTGATAGTTTATTACCATATTTAAGTGAATTAGATTTAATCTTAATAATGGGAGTTACACCTGGATTAGGTGGACAAAAGTTAATTAAAGAAACAGTGGATAAAGCTTTTGTACTAAAAGGTTTAAGAAGTAAATTTAATTATCATTACGAAATAGGAATTGATGGTGGAGTTAATTTAGAAACAAGACCATTATTAAATGATTGTGATTATTTAATATCAGGTTCTTATGTTTGTATGAGTGATAATTACCAAGAAAAAATAGATTCTTTAAGATAGAATCTTTTTTTATACTATGTTATAATCGTATTTGAAATGAGTGAATAAAAATGGAAATAATTAAACATTATATAATGATATTTTTAATATCAATGGTACCTTTAATTGAATTAAGAGGTGCTATACCATATGCAGTAGGTTTCATTGAACATGGAACTGAATTAAATATTGTTTTATGTTATATAATTGCAATAGTAGGAAATATGTTACCTGTTCCTTTTATTTATTTCTTTGCAAGAAAAGTTTTAATATGGGGTAAAGATAAAAAGGTAATAGGAAAATTTTTCACTTTCTGTTTAGAGAAGGGTGAAAGAGGTGGAGAAAAATTAAAAGCAAAAGCTAAGAATGGTTTATTTGTAGCTTTACTTTTATTTGTAGGTATTCCACTTCCTGGAACAGGTGCATGGACTGGAACATTAGCTGCTTCAATCTTAGATATGGGATTTAAGAAGAGTGTAATAGCTGTTATGCTTGGAGTAATACTTGCTGGTATTATTATGGGTGTATTAAGCTATTTTGGTTTCAGTGCTTTATTCTAGGAGGTACGTATGAAAACATTACTAGATTATGTAGAAGAAAATGGAACTAAGTCTTTTGAAGAGAAACCTTATAATGAAATAGATTCATTAGTATTAGGCATTATTTCTTATTTGGATTTAGGAGGTATTATTCCTAAAGATAAGAATAAAGTAACAATGAATTATGCTATTAATAAATTCTTTAAAAGACATGTAAATGATGAAAAAGCTAAATATCGTGGAACTGGTCTTAAGTCTGCATATAATATTATATGTACTTTAAGAAAAAGTATAAGATATAAAGACTTATTATTGTATAACTATGATTACCAATTTCATGATGATTTACAATTTTCAGCATTATGTATTGATATAGATAATAAGACTACATTTATTTCGTTTGAAGGTACAGACGATCTAGTAAGTGGATGGAGAGAAGATTGTGAAGCAGCATATATGTTTCCAACTAATTCTCAACAATTAGCAATAGACTATGTTAATAAACATATAGAAATTTTTAGTAATAGAAAATATATAATAGGTGGACATTCAAAAGGTGGTAATTTAGCATTAGTAGCAGGTATGTATGCAAATATATTAGCTAAAATGAAAATTATTAAAATATATTCTTTTGATGGTCCTGGTTTAAGAAAAATGGAATTAGATTCTTATCAATATAAAAGTGTAAGAAAAAGATTTGAACATATAATTCCTGAGTATTCTATAGTTGGTTTATTCATGAGAAATGATGGTAACTATAGAGTTGTTAAATCAGTAAAAAAAGGATTACTTGCACATGATGCAAATAATTGGGTAGTTGATGAAGATAGTTTAGTTGCAGGTAAATTAGATTATAATAGTATTAATTTAGATAAAGAATTAAAGAAATGGTTAGACCAATATTCATTAGAAGAAAGAAAAGAATTTGTAGATCAAATATTTGATATATTTGATAGACTTGGAATTAAAGATTTCTGTGAAGTTAAAGCAAATATGATTCCTAAGATGATTAAAATAATTGGTTCATTACCAAGCTTAGATAAAAAGGCAAGAAAGATGATGGGATTACTTTTAAAAAGTATTTTCCAAAGTATTTTATTAAAATAAAAAAAGAAGTATATTTACAATATATTTCTTTTTTTTATGTTTAAAACTTTTTCTTTCATGATATAATAACTATAAGAATAAGAAGGTAGGGTTAATCTATGGAATATAAGACTAAAAGATTAGACATAAAAAAATTTATTCCTGAATATATTCCAATCATGTTTAATGTTTGGGGTAGCGATCGCGATGTTGGTAGATATATGCCAGAATTTGATCCTACTTGGGATTTAGATACATTTACTGAACATATCATGCATACATTTAGATATGAAGATTATGAAAGATGTATTATTAAAGAAAGAAAATCAAATGAAGTAATAGGTTATATCTCAATCTTCCAAGAAGATAGTAGAAGTAAATCTATTAATATATATTTAAAGAAAGACTTCTGGAATAAAGGATATGGAACTGAAGCTATTGAAGGTTTAGTTGAAATATTAAAAGCAGAAGGTATTGGTTCAATATATGCTACATGTGATCATCGTAATATTGGTGCATCAAGAGTATTAGAAAAAAATAAATTTGAATGTATTGATGTTATTAAAGGTGAAAGAGTAGATATAGATGGTAGAGTTGGAGACGAACTACTTTACGAACTAGAATTAATAAGAGTTTTATATAATCAATAATAAAACAGGATTATGAAATCCTGTTTTTTAATTCTAATAAATATTCTTCAGATACTGCTTTTTCATCTCTTTTTAATATTTCAGTACATAATTTATAATATGCAAATTCATCATATGTACCTATATAGTTGACTTGTTGAATACCTAGGGTAATAATTTTACCGAATTTTCCTTTAAGTGCATCATCAGTTTTTATAACACATACTGTACCATTAGTTCTACTTAATACTATATAATGTTCCTTTGCTAATGGTAGTTTTTCTACAACTATAGCTCCTGGTTTAATTATTTTAAAAGGTATTCCTTTTTTCTTTGCTGGTTTAGTATTCTTTTGGTTCTTAGAATAATCTTTTCTCATTTCTTTTATTTGATCCATTTCAGCATCTGTAGCATGTAAACAAACTTGGAATAAACTCTTTTGATTTATTTCACATGTTTCATCTAAGTATGCATCATATGGAGCACCTGATATAGTTATTCTATGTTCTTTATGTTGAACGTTTTTTACTTTAAAACATTTTAAGTTTTGTCCTTCTTCACCATATACATAGAATAGGTCTGAATTATAATTTATTAGACATCCACGTGATGCTTTTTCATTTGAATCAGCAATTAAGACTTTGTTATACATATCTTTAATTTTTGATATTAGTTCATCATGAATAACATCTATTGGTCTGACTTTTTTATAATCATATACTATTTTTAGATCTTTTGGTAATATTCCAAATTGTTTACCATTTACTTCGATTCCATTTATATTACTATTTTCTTTTAATTCTATTAAAGATACATATTCTTCATTTTTTTCTTTAACAAAGTAATATTTGTTTTCATATAAAGCAATTACTCCTTCTGCTAATTTAACTCTATTTTTAATAGAAGATAGTTTTTTAGATAATACTTTTAGTTCATCAAGAGATAGAGTTCCTTTTTTTTCAATAAATCTTTCTTCATCAATATAGTCAGCTCGGTTAATAGTAAATAGAGTATCAGTTTTTAAATTGTTTAGGTCACTATTGGATACTTTAAAGAATTTAAACCAAGTTTTACTTGTATCTAAATCATCAAGATTATGTGTACCTCTAACTGCTTTTAAAAATGATCCATTATTTTCTATAACAATATAAGGTCCTTTTTCATGACCAGGTGGATAATTAAGCATTTCTGCTTTTGTTCTATATCTTTTAGCAAAGATAACATCGCCAACTGATATATCTTTAAATTTATCACAAGTAGGGGAGAGTTTGGGCATAGTGCATGTAGTATAAAAAATGCCTTCTATGTTTTGTTGTGTCGTATTAATTAAATCGCCCATAATATAAAAATCTCCTCAAATCAGCATAATTATAACACGAATTTATAAAATATGGTAAAATATTATTTAGGTGAAACATATGAAAAATACTGAATGGTATAAATTAGATAATATGGGTGTTTATTATGCTTCTACTAAGGATAGAAAAAATCCTACTGTATTTAGATTCACTGCTACTATGAAAGATGACGTTGATGTTGTTAATTTAAGAGTAGCTTTAGAAGATACAATGGAATTATATCCTAATTTTAATGTGACTCTTAAAAAAGGTTTATTTTGGTATTATCTAGAAGAAGAACATCATTTACCTGATATAAAAGAAGAGAATAAAGCAGTATGTGCTAGAGTATATAGATCTGAATATGATATTTTATATCGTGTTTCATATTATAAGAAAAGAATTAACTTTGAAGTATCTCATATAGTTTCAGATGGAAGAGGTACTATTGAAGTGTTTAAAACTTTAATAGCTAACTATGTTAAATATCAATATAAAGTAAAAAATATTAAATTAAGTAATAGTACAATAGAAGAACATTCAGAAGATTCTTTTGATAAATACTATGAAAAATATAAAAAAGATAAATTAAAAGATGGTAAGATTTTTAGATTAAAAAATAAACTATTACCATATGAAGATGCTAAGTTTATAGAATTACATTTAAATTGTAAGAAAGTATTAAATAAAGCTCATGAATATGATTCGACTATAACTGCATATTTAGGAGCAGTATTAATACAATCTGTATTAAAAGAAATGAAACAATTAGATAAAGGTAAATATGTAAGAATAGATTTACCTGTTGATTTAAGAAGTTATTTTAGATCTGAATCTTCTAGAAATTTCTTTGGTTTAACATATTTATCTTATAAGTTTACTGGTGAAGTAGATGATTTAGATAAAATCATTAAGATAGTAAATGATGAAATGACTGAAAAGATAAAGAAAGAAAATATTAGTAAAAGAGTTAATAAGATGGTATCTTTCCAAAAGAATTTTGCTGTAAGAGCAATTCCTATCTTTATAAAAGATATATTCTTAAATACTATAACTGAATTTGCTAATAATAGTACAACATCTTTATCTAATGTTGGTAAGATTAGTTTTAGTAAAGAAGTAGATCCATATGTTGAAACAGTAGCTGCTATGATAAGTCCTGAAAAGAATTTTAAGATTACTATTTGTACATATGGAAATGATTTAGTAATAAGTATATCTGATAAATATAGAAGAAATAATATTGTTAAGAATTATGTAAGATCTTTAGTTGAATTAGATGAAGATGCTTTTATAATTTCAAATGGGGTGTAGATATGAAGACATGTAATAATTGTAATATTAATATTGATACACCTTCAGTTAAATGTCCTATATGTGGAAGTATATTAGTAGGTAAAGATAAAAATACTACATATCCTAAAGTTAAAAAGAAATATACTACATTTAATAGAGTATTAATGTTTATATTAGCAGTAACAATAATTATAAATGTATATCTAGATTTACAATTAACAAGTAAGATTACTTGGAGTCAATATGTAATATATGGATGTGTAGCTTTTTACTTATTTGTAAGAAGTATAATAAGATCACATAGAAATCCAATGAGTTTATTAACTGGATATGCTTTTCTTTTAGTAGTATTACTATTAGTATTATTTGGTTTAACTAAGTTCTATGTAATAACTAACTTTGTTATTCCTATATTATGTTTAACTGAATTAATAATAAGTGTATTTTATGCACTTATAGTTAGAAATATGTATACAAAGAAATATCTAGGTGTAATAGTAACTAATATGTTAGTATCTTTAATACCATTTGGTTTAATGATATTTAAATTAACAACATTCAATGTGTTAGTAAATATTTCTTATGTATTATCTATTATTTCATTTGTAGGTTTAATTATATTTGACTATGATGATTTAAAGGATGAATTAAGTAAGATATTTAATTATTAGGTGAATAATATGAAAAAAATATTAAGTATTATTATTATTAGTTTAGTTGTGTTAACTATTCCAATTTATGCTAAAACAACTACAACAAAAACAACTACTGCAACTGCAGAAGTAACTACTGAAGCAGCAACTGAAGAAACAAAACATAGTCAAGGTTCTTTTTTAAGCTATGTAGCATTAGCTGGACCATTAAGTTGTAGTTTAGTTGTATATGCTATATATAAAATTAAGAAAGATAAAAAGTAGAGAAAAGAAGATAACATCTTCTTTTTTTATTTCCTCTCTAATTTGACGAAATATCTAAAATATTGTATTATATACGTCATTCAAAAGGGGCATAAATAAAATGAAATTAAATGACAAACAATCTAATATGATTAATGATTGTATAATTAGATATAATTCTAATATGGAGTATAAAGAACAAATACAAGAAGCATATGAAAATGATATGCATACATTATCTATGTTAGAGGTATATGCTTTAGAAGAAGTATTATTATATGGTACTAAAGGACTATTTAAGAAGTTCTTAGCTTCTAAAGAAAACTTAACAGAAGAACAAGCAATTAATACATATGATATGTTCATGAATTGTTTTAATACTGATGCAACATTTGCAAGTGTTAAAACACAACAACTTGAAACTGCACCTGAAACATTATCTAAAATTGAATTATTTGCATTTGAATTAATTAGAAGTTCAATGAAAAAAGTAGAAGAAGTAGAAGAAGATGTTGAAAGCATTCCAGATGTAGAAATATATGAAGAATGTGATCCGCTTAATCCAATTCTATTTGATACTGATAGACATATAAGAGCCACTATTGAAAACTTATTAATTGGTCAATTTATTAATACAGCAATTTTAAGACCTGAATATCAAGAAATAGGAAAGAGACAACAAGATCCAGGAGTATTCTTAAAAGATGATAAACAAAAATTAATTGAATTAGTTAGAGATTCATTAAAAAAAGGTAATAATGGACAAATGTTTAAAAATGCTGTAGATAATAAATATGCAAAAATTAAAATGGCCATCTTATTAGGCAAAGGTGAAGATGCATTTGGTGAAGATGTTAGATTTAATACTAACATTAGTTCATCAGAAGTATTTGGTAAAGAAAAAGAATTTGATGCATATGAATTCTTAAGAGAAGAAATTAATAGAAGAAGAAATAAATAAAAGAATTACTAAAAAGTAATTCTTTTTTTATTTAATAAATTTCCAGAGGACTTTTATTTTCAATTAACTAAAGAAGAGTATTATATTATTCTAAATATATCCCATATATTTACTGAACACTGTTTATCATTGTGATGCTTCAATCAATAGACTAGGATATAAAACATTTACTATTAATAAAATAGATGAAGAAGTTGGATGGATATTTAGTAATTTTATTTATAATAATTGTTTAAATAATTTATAAAAATGATATAATAAATATAATAGAAGGTGGTTAGTGTGATAAAGGTTGTTAAAAATGGTACAGTTGTCACTATGGCTGAAAATAGACCTATATGTGAAAAACTAGATATAGTTATTGAAGATGACACTATTAAAGAATTAGTAAAAGACTATGATGGTCCATTTGATTCAATAGAATATGCTAATAAAAAAATAATTATACCAGGTTTAATTAATTGTCATTCACATCATGGCATGGCAATATTTAAAGGTATAAATGATAACCTAACATTAGATGATTGGTTAAATAAAAAAATATGGCCACTAGAAAGTAAATTAACTGAAGAAGATATTTATTATTCAACTTTATTTAGTTGTATGGAAATGATTAAATCAGGATGTACTTGTACAAATGAAATGTATATTAATAATGATGGAACATTACAAGCTTTTGCTGATACTAAAATAAGATGTTTATACGGAAGTAATTTCATGGATATAAATGGTAAAGGTGATGAATGCTTTACTAATTATAGAAATGCTTATGTTAAATATAAAGATAATCCTCTTATTAATTTTTGTATAGCACCACATAGTTTATATACTTGTAGTAAAGCATATTTAAAACGTTGTAGTGATTATGCTTTAAAATTAGATATGCCAATTCATATTCATTTCTGTGAAAATGAAAATGAAGTAGATGGAATAATTAAAAACTATGATATGGATCCAGTTGATGCATTAGAAAGTGTTGGATTATTAAGAAATAAACTTATACTTGCACATGGAACTTTTATAAGTGATTATGGAATTCAAAAACTAAGTAAATATGATGTAAGTATTGTTCATAATCCAGTTAGTAATTTAGATTTAGGATGTGGAATAGCCGATATTACTAAATATAAAAAATATGTAAATGTTTGTTTAGGAACTGATGGAGTTGGTTCATGTAATCAATTAAATATGTTCTATCATATGAGCTTTGTAGATTTGTTACAAAAAGGAATGTATAAAGATCCTACAGTTCATTCATCATATGAAACATTAAAGATGGCTACTATAAATGGAGCTAAGGCATTAGGATTAGATAAAGAAATTGGTAGTATTGAAGTAGGTAAGAAAGCTGATTTAGTTGTATTAGATTTAGAACATACAACAACACTTCCAATTAATGATTTAATTGTAGATATAGTACATAATGTACATAGTAATAATATTTATGAAACTATAATAAATGGAGATATAGTTTATAGAGATAATATGTTATATCTACCTTTTATGGAAATGGAAATAAGAGATAGAGTTAATAGTATATTAAGAAGATTAAATGGTGAGTAAAGTATTGTACTTTACTCATTTTTTTATGTTATAATTAGAAACATGGAAGAGTTTTGGAATATATAAGAGAGGAAAATAATAATGTTAAAATTGTTTAAAAATTTCACATTTAAAGAATGGTTAATAGTAATCATGTGTGTATTATTAACTTGTGTTAACGTTAGCCTAGAATTAAGAATTCCTGATTATATGTCTGAGATAACAAGACTAATACAATCAACAGGAGATAATGTTACTCATGATATATTAATTCAAGGAGTTCATATGGTATTATGTGCATTTGGTAGTTTAATAAGTGCAATTATAATAGGATATGCAGCAGCAAGATTATCTTCTTCATTTAGTTTAAATCTAAGAGAGAAGATATTTAATAAAGTTGAAAGTTTTGGAGATTCAGAAGTAAAGAAATTTTCTACTGCATCTTTAATTACTAGAACAACTAATGATGTATCTCAGATAGAAATATTAATAGCTATGGGATTACATATGGTATTAAGATCACCAATCATGGCTATATGGGCAATTAGTAAGATAGTAGGTAAAAGTATAGAATGGTCTATGTTAACTGCAGGGTGTGTAGTATTACTACTATCTGTAGTTATTGCACTTATGATGATAGTATTACCTAGATTTAAAATTATTCAAAAATTAATTGATAAAGTGAATGGTGTTACTAGAGAAAATTTAACTGGTATTAGAGTTATAAGAGCATTTAATGCAGAAGAATTTCAAGTTAATAGATTTGAAAATGTTAATGAAGAATTAACAGGTATTCAAATGTTTAATCAAAGATTATTTGCTATTATGGGACCAATGATGAATTTAGTAATGCATTCATTAGTATTTGGTATTTATATAATAGGTGCATACCTTATATATAATTCAACATTGGCTAATAAGATTACATTATTTTCAAATATGGTAGTATTTACTTCGTATGGTATGCAAGTAATCATGTCATTTTTAATGTTAGCATTTATATTTATGATGGCACCTAGATCTCAAATAAGTGCTAATAGAATAAATGAAGTATTAGATGAAGATATATTAATTAAAGAAGGTAAATTTGAAGGTACTACTGATGAGCAAGGCACTATCGAATTTAAGAATGTTTCATTTAAATATCCAGATGCAGATGAATATATTTTAGAAAATATATCATTTACAGCTAATAAAGGTGAAACAGTTGCATTCATCGGTTCAACTGGATCTGGTAAATCAACATTAATTAATTTAATACCTAGATTTTATGATGCTACTGATGGAGAAATATTAGTAGATGGTATAAATGTTAAAGATTATAAATTTGAAACATTAAATAATAAGATAGGTTATGTACCACAAAAGGCAGTAATGTTTACTGGTACAGTTGAAGAAAATGTTAAATATGGATCATCATTAAAGAAGATTGCAATTGATGATGTAAAAGAAGCAATTAAAGTTGCTCAAGCAAAAGAGTTTGTTGAAAACATGGAAGGTGGATATCATGCTCATATTGCAAGAGGTGGTACAAATCTTTCAGGTGGACAAAAACAAAGATTATCTATTGCAAGAGCAATTGCTAGAAAACCTGAAATATATATATTTGATGATACTTTCTCAGCATTAGATTATAAAACTGATTCTATATTAAGAAATGAACTTAAGAAGTACACTAAGAATTCTACTAATTTAATAGTAGCTCAAAGAATTGGTACAATCATGAATGCTGATAAGATAATAGTATTAGATGAAGGTAAATGTGTTGGAATAGGAACACATAAAGAATTATTAAAGAAATGTAAGGTATATAAAGAAATTGCCTTATCACAATTAAGTGAGGAGGAATTAAAAAATGCCTAGACCTGGAAGAAATCAAGTAAAAGAGAAACCTAAAAATTTCTTTGGTTCAATAAAAAGATTACTTGGAAGTTTAAGTACATGGAGAAATATTATTATATTCTCATTAATACTTGCAGCAATAAGTGCAATATTTAGTATTGTTGCTCCTAAGTTATTATCTAAATTAACTGATGAAATAACATTAGGCATTAAACCTGATACAGAAGTATTAACTGAAGTATTATATAAAATAAAAGAAAATAATTTACAAGAAGATATAGTTATAAATGGAACTACTATAACTGTGGCTGATCAAGCGGAGTATATGAAATTAGTATCTACTGTTAATCCAGAAGATTCAAATTCATATATTGAATTATTTGATCAATTACCAAGTAGTATATATGAATTAGTTAAACCTAAAATGAATATAGATAATATTAAACATATAGCTATAGTATTAGCAATATTATATATATTAGGATCTGTATTTAGTTATATAGAAGGTTATAATATGGCTACTGTTTCTAATAACTTTGCTAGAACATTAAGAACTAATATATCTTATAAGATAAATAAGTTACCACTTAAGTTCTTTGATAGTCATGAAACAGGAGACATATTATCTAGAATAACTAATGATATTGATACAATTCATATGAATTTAAATCAATCGCTTGCTAATCTAATTACTAACTTAACATTATTTATTGGTTCAATAATAATGATGTTTGTAACTAATTGGATAATGGCATTAACAGCTATATTAGCAAGTTTATTTGGATTTATATTTATGTTTATTATATTAAGTAAATCTCAAAAATATTTTGAACAAAAACAAAAAATATTAGGAGATTTAAATGGATATATTGAAGAAATGTATTCAGGACATACAATTGTAAGAACTTATAATGGTATAAATTCTGCTAAGAAAGAATTTGATGAATTAAATAAAGGTTTATATAAGAGTAATATGATGAGTCAATTCTTATCAGGACTTATGGGACCATTTATGGGATTTATTGGAAACTTTGGATATGTATGTGTATGTATAGTAGGAGCATTACTTGTATTTAATGGACATACATCATTTGGTACTATAGTAGCATTTATGGTATACATTAGATTATTTACTAATCCATTATCTCAAATAGCTCAAAGCATGACATCTATGCAATCAACAGCAGCTGCATCTGAAAGAGTATTTGAATTCTTAGATGAAGAAGAAATGGAAAGCGAAACAAATGTTACTAAACATTTAGATAAGTCTAAAGTAAAAGGTGAAATAGTATTTGATCATGTTAAATTTGGATATGTTCCTAATAAAACAATTATCAAAGATTTTTCAGCTAAGATTAAACCTGGACAAAAGGTTGCAATTGTTGGACCAACTGGTGCTGGTAAAACAACAATGGTTAATTTATTAATGAAATTCTATAATATTAACTCAGGTAATATAACTATAGATGGAGTATCTACAAATGAATTAACTAGAGAAAATATTCATGAATTATTCTGTATGGTATTACAAGATACATGGCTATTTGAAGGTACTATAAGAGATAATATTAAATTTAATAGAATAGATTTATCTGATGATGAAATCATGGAAGCTTGTAAGACTGTAGGTGTATCACATTTTATAAATGCGTTACCTAATAAATTAGATTATGAACTTAAAGATTCTGAATCTATTTCAAGTGGACAAAAACAATTATTTACTATTGCAAGAGGTATGCTAGAAGATGCACCATTCTTAATATTAGATGAAGCAACTTCTAATGTTGATACTAGAACAGAAGAATTAGTTCAAAAAGCAATGGATAAATTAACTGTTGGAAGAACATCATTTATTATTGCTCATAGATTATCAACTATTAAAAATGCCGATCTCATATTAGTAATGAAAGATGGTAATATAATTGAAACAGGAAACCATAAAGAGTTAATGAAAAAGAATGGTTTCTATGCTGATTTATATAATTCACAATTTGAAAAGACAATTTAATTATTGTCTTTTTTTATTTGGTGTATTACAATGTTGTTAGAAAAAGAAAATATATTTGACACGGCATAGACATTATAATTACTCATCTTAGAAAAGCCGAAAATAATACAGTTTAACGCAATAAAAAAGATGGGTAAATCCTATCTTTTTTTTATTAAATATAAAAATAATTAAAAAATGTCTAAAAGTTGCAACTGCAACATTTAATAAAAAACATAGGTGTTATAATTTTCTTAACAAAATAAAACATTGGGAGAGGTAAATATGAAAATAATCAAGAGAGATGGTAGAGTAGTAGACTACGAACCAGCCAAAATTGAAAACGCAATTTTAAAGGCAAACGCAGAAGTAGATGATGATGATAAAGTTACTCCTGCACAAATTAAAAATATTATCAAATATATTGAGAATATGAAAAAGAAAAGAATGTTAGTAGAAGACATTCAAGATATCATTGAAATGAGACTTATGTCTTTAGGTAAATATCAATTGGCAAAAGAATATATTACTTATAGATATACAAGAGAATTAGTTAGAAGATCTAATACTACTGACTTATCAATTAAGGAATTAATTGATGGAGAATCAGAATATTGGAATACTGAAAATTCAAATAAGAATGCTAAGATTGTTACTGTACAAAGAGATTACCTTGCTGGTATAACTTCAACAGATATTACTAGAAGATTCTTATTACCAGAAGATGTAGTTAAAGCTCATGATGCTGGTATTATTCATTTCCATGATGCAGATTATTTTGCACAAAATGCATTACATAATTGTGACTTAATCAACTTAGAAGATATGTTACAAAATGGAACTAATATTAATGGAGTAATGATTGAAAAACCTCATAGATTCTTAACAGCTATGACAATTGCTACTCAATTAATTACTGCTGTATCTTCTTCTCAATATGGTGGATGTACTATTACATTAACTCATTTAGCACCATTTGTTAGATCAAGTTATGAAAGTTATTTAAAAAAATATAAGAAACGTGGATTTAATGCCGAAGATTGTGAAAAGTATGCTAAAGAAGATTTAAAGAAAGAAATCACTGATGGTGTACAAACATTCCAATATCAAATTAATTCCATGACTACTACAAATGGTCAAGCTCCATTCTTATCAGTTAACATGTATTTAGGTGAAACAGATGAATACAAAGAAGAATTAGCAATGATCATTGAAGAAGTATTAAAACAAAGAATTGAAGGTATGAAGAATGAAAAAGGAGTTTATATTACTCCTGCATTCCCTAAATTATTATATGTTCTTGAAGAAGATAACATTAATAAGAAAGGTAAATATTATTACTTAACTAAGTTAGCTGCTCAATGTACTGCTAAGAGAATGGTTCCTGACTATATCTCAGAAAAAGTAATGAAAGAATTAAAGATAAATGAAAATGGTGATGGAGATTGCTATCCATGTATGGGATGTAGATCTTTCTTAACACCTGATAGATCAATTAGTAAAGGTAATGTTGCTAAAGCTAAGAACTATGTTCCTGGTAAACCTAAATATTATGGTAGATTCAACCAAGGCGTTGTTACTATTAACTTACCAGATGTAGCTTTAAGTTCTGAAAAAGATATGGATTTATTCTGGGATATCTTAGATGAAAGACTAGAATTATGTCATAGAGCATTACAAGTAAGACATGAAAGATTAGCAAGTGCTTTATCTGACGTTGCTCCAATTTTATGGCAACATGGTGCATTAGCTAGATTAGAAAAAGGTGAATCAATTCACGAATTATTACATAATGGATATTCTACTATCTCATTAGGATATGCTGGTTTATATGAATGTGTTAAATATATGACTGGACATTCACATACTGATGGTGGAAAAGGTTATGAATTTGGTATTAAAGTTATGCAACGCTTAAATGATAAATGTGCTGAATGGAAAGCTGCTGAAAATATTGATTATTCAGTATATGGTACTCCAATCGAATCAACTACATATAAGTTTGCTAAAGGATTAAAAGAAAGATTTGGTGTAATTAAAGGAATTACTGATAGAAATTATATTACTAATTCATATCATGTTCCTGTATTCGAAGAAATCGATGCATTTACTAAGTTAAAACTTGAATCTGATTTCCAAAGATTATCACCAGGTGGAGCTATTTCATATATTGAAACTCCAAACTTACAAAACAATATTCCTGCAGTACTTGAAATTATTGATTTCATTTACAATAACATCATGTATGCAGAATTAAATACAAAGAGTGATTATTGCCAACAATGTGGATATGATGGAGAAATTTTATTAGATGACAAGTTAGAATGGTATTGTCCAAATTGTGGTAATAGAAACCATGATACATTAAATGTTGCAAGACGTACATGTGGATACATTGGAACTAATTTCTGGAACAAAGGTAGAACTCAAGAAATTAAAGAAAGAGTATTACATGTAGATAACAAAGTTGATGTTAAAGATTGCAAATGTAAAGACAAAGAATGTAAGGATACTAAAAAGAAAAAGTAGGATGTGATCTTCATGAGATACAACTTAATTAGAAAAATGGATATTGCTGATGGTCCTGGTGTGAGAGTATCTATATTCTTACAAGGATGTGAATTCCATTGTTATAACTGCTTTAATTCTGAAACATGGGATTTTGAAGGTGGAGATGAATTAACAGAAGAAGTTATTGAAAGACTAATGGAGTTGTGCAATGAAGAATATATTCAAGGTTTATCAATTTTAGGTGGTGAACCAATGCATCCTAAAAATATTGATGGGACAACTAAAATAGCTAAAACTTTTAAGAATATGTATCCAGATAAAAACCTTTGGGTTTGGAGTGGATATACATTTGAAGTTTTAAAAAAGAGAAAAGATGCTGAAGAGGTTCTTAAATATATTGATGTTTTAGTTGATGGTCAATATAAAGATGAATTACATGACTTTAGATTAGAATGGAGAGGTTCTTCTAATCAAAGAGTTATAGATGTGCCGAAATCGTTAAAAAAAGGTGAGATTGAGTTAATAACAAAGTAGAGTAAAAAACTCTACTTTTTATTTGGAATACTTGCTTTTTTTATATAAAACATATATAATCATATTAGTTTTGAAAAAGACATGGAACAAGAGGAGTAAATTAAAACTACTTAACAGGAATGAATGTTCACCGACTGAGAGACATTCTTAAGAAAGATAATTGAAGGTAGCTTGGGAGTCGTTAATCTGAAATATTAGTAAGATTAAACGTTTAATACACGTTACGTATTTGAGAAGTAATTAAAGTGGTACCACGATCTAATCGTCTTTATGATGATTAGATCTTTTTTATTTTTAGAAAGGAGATATGTATGGAAGAAGCACTTAAAATATTCAACAATTACTATTTAAATTTTGATAGTAGTTTATCAGGTGTTCAAAGAAAATATGATCATACTCTTCGAGTGGTTGAGTATGCGAAAAGAATTGCTAAAAGTTTAAATTTAAATGATGATGATTATGAATTAGCATGCAAGTGTGCTTTATTCCATGATATTTCTAGATTTAAACAATGGCAAGAATATAAAACATTTGATGATTCTGTATCATTTGATCATGGTGACAAAGGATGTGAAATTCTTAAAGAATTAGGTATAAATGATGAAATAATATTAATATCTACTAAGTTACATAATAAATATAAATTACCAGATGATTTAGATGAAAGAACAAAGATGTTTGTTAATATTACTCGAGATGCTGATAAATTAGATATAATGATATTTTTAGATCGAGTCTTTGAAGATAATGAATTAATACTTCCTGATGAAGTATTAGATAGTTTTGAAAATCATAGAATGTTAAAGAATAATGCAGAAGCATGGAGTTCTCAAGGATATCATGTTTTAAGAGCATTAGCATTTATGTTTGATATGAAGTATAAAGAGTCTTTAAAAATATTAAAAGATTTAGATTTAGCAAATTATAAATGTAATTTAATATTAAATAAATTTGATGATGAAAGAATAAAACAAATAAAAGATATTTGTAATAAGTATATAGATGAAAGGATAAGTGATTAATATGTTAGATACTAAATATGATCATATTAAAGTAGAAGAAAATAAATATAATGATTGGAAAGAAAAAGGATATTTTAATTCAGGAGATAAAACTAAACAACCATATAGTATAGTTATTCCACCTCCTAATGTAACTGGTAAGTTACATATAGGACATGCTTATAATGTATCAATTCAAGATGCAATTATTAGATATAAAAGAATGCAAGGATTTGATACTTTATGGTTACCAGGAATGGATCATGCTGCTATAGCTACTGAAGCTAAAGTAGTTAAGAGATTAAAAGATCAAGGTATCAATAAATATGAATATGGTAGAGAAAAATTCTTAGATGCTTGTTGGGATTGGACTCATGAATATGGTGGAACAATTCGTGATCAATGGGCTGCTATGGGTATTTCAGTAGATTATAATAAAGAAAGATTTACTTTAGATGAAGGTTTAAATAAAGCAGTTACTAAAGTATTTGTTGATTACTATAATAAAGGTTTAATTTATCGTGGTGAAAAAATAATTAACTGGGATCCAGCTGCTAAAACAGCTTTATCTAATGAAGAAGTTATTTATTCAGAAGAAAAGAGTGCTTTCTATCATTTAAAATATAAAATTACAGGAACTGAAGAATATTTAGATGTTGCTACTACAAGACCTGAAACATTATTTGGTGATACTGCAGTAGCTGTTAATAAAGATGATGAAAGATATAAAAAATATATTGGTATGACTGTTGAATTACCATTTATGAATAAGAGTATTCCTATTATTGCTGATGAACATGCTGATATGGAAAAAGGTACTGGTGTAGTTAAGATTACTCCAGCTCATGATCCTAATGACTTTGAGGTAGGTAATAGACATAATCTTGAAAGAATTTGTATCATGAATGATGATGCAACAATGAATGAAAATTGTCCTGCTAAATATGTTGGTATGACAAGAGAAGATGCAAGAGAAGCGGTATTAGAAGATTTAAAAGCTGCTGATCTATTATTAGAAATTGAACCATTAGTTCATGAAGTAGGACATTCTGAACGTACAGGTGTTATGGTTGAACCAATGATCAAAGAACAATGGTTTGTTAAGATGGATGGTTTAGCTGAACAATTATTAAAGATTCAAACTGAAAAAGATAATAAAGTAAACTTTGTACCAGATAGATTTGAAAACTTATTAAAATCATGGATGACTGATTGTCATGATTGGTGTATTTCTCGTCAATTATGGTGGGGACATAGAATACCTGCTTGGTATAAAGATGGAGAAATCTATGTAGGAATGGAAGCTCCTGAAGGAGAAGGATGGAAACAAGATGAAGATGTACTTGATACTTGGTTCTCATCTGCTTTATGGCCATTCTCAACATTAGGTTGGCCAGATAAAACTGAAGATTTAGAAAGATTCTATCCAAATGACTGTTTAGTAACAGCATATGATATTATTTTCTTCTGGGTAGCAAGAATGATGTTCCAATCAGAAGAATTAAATGGTGTTAGACCATTTAAAGATTGTATCATTCATGGTCTTATAAGAGATAAAGAAGGAAGAAAGATGTCTAAGTCTTTAGGTAATGGTGTTGATCCATTTGATATGATTGATAAGTATGGTGTAGATGCACTTAGATATTACTTAAATACTGATGTAGCATTTGGTACAGATTTAAGATTTGATGAAACTAAATTAACATCTACATGGAATTATATTAATAAGATTTGGAATGCTTCTAGATTTGTTTTAATGAACATTGAAGGATTAAAAGAATTAACATTCGATAATTTAACTGATGAAGATAAATGGATATTAACTAAATATGAAAAGATAGTTAAGAGTTCTATAGCTCATATGGATAAATATGAATTTAACTTATTTGGAACTGAAACATATAGTTTCATATATGATGATTTCTGTTCTAATTATATTGAATTTGCTAAATTCAATTCTGAATCAAATACAACTAAATCAGTATTATGTTATGTATTAACTGGTATATTAAAATTATTACATCCATTTATGCCATTTGTAACTGAAGAAATTTATCAAATGTTACCAATTAAAGATGCTGAATCAATTATGATTTCTGAATATCCTAAGTATGATAAATCATTTGTTGATAAAGAAACTACTAAAGTAGTAGAAGAAAAGATTGAATTTATTAAAGCATTTAGAAATGTTAAAACAGAAAATAATATTCCTAAAGATGCTAAAGTAATAATTAATACAAATGATGAAATAATTATTAAGATGTTAAAATTACAAGATGTAATGATAAATGAACCAGAAGATATTAAATCATATGATGTTAAATCAGGTTCTTATGAAGCAACTATCTTCTATGAAAAAGAAGAAACTGAAGAAGATAAAGCTTTAAAAGAAAAACAAATAAATGATTTAAAAGCTTCTATTGCTAGAAGAAAGAACTTACTTGCTAATGAAAACTATGTTGCTAAAGCTCCTGAAGCATTAGTTAATAAAGAAAGAGAAACATTAGCTAAGGAAGAAGAACAATTAGCTTTATTAACAAAATAATAAAAGAAGGTTTTTAACCTTCTTTTTTATTTACATTGAAATGTATAGCAATAAATATAAATTAAAAATAAATGTATAAATTGTTTTATAATTAATATGTGTATAGTGGGTGAATATGTATGAAAAAAATTTTAATTTTATTTTTAAGTATAATTTTAATTCCAATCAATGTATTTGCGGAAACATGTAATGCAGAAGGAGTTACTGTTCAATCAATTGAAATGATTGAAAAAGCTGCTGGAGCTGCCGAATTAAGTGCTGCAAAAGTAAATGGAACAGTTATAGATTTAGATGTATCATTTACAAGAGTAGATGATTATATTAAATATAAAACTACAATTAAAAATAATACTGATGTAGATTACGTTTTAGATGAATCAATGTTTAATAAAAAGTATACAAATGTTAAATATACTTTTGAAACAGATGATAAAATGGTAAAAGCAGGAGCTGCCAGAGATTTAACATTAGTTATATCTTTAACTAAGAATCCAACTGTTGATAAATTCAATGAAACTAACTCATTTGATTTGGATTTAACAGGTGGTGAGATTGTTAATCCACCTACAGGAGTTAAATCGTTATTATATATGTTACCTGTATTGATAATAATTTCATTGGTAGTATTATTTATATCTAAAAAGAAAACATCATTTAAAACAATTGCTGTTATTTTAGCATTAGTAATAACAATACCTACAGTAGTAAAAGCTATTTGTAAATGTAATTTAAAAATTAATTCAACAGTTACTGTTGAAGGATGTAAATATAAATTAACTACTGATATTGGATCTTTTGAAGAAGGATCAGATGTTAGAGAAATATGTGTAGGTGCAAATGAAATAGTTGCATCAGAAAAACTAACATGTAAGGGACCTAGATTTTATTTTGAAGGATCTCCATCAAGAAGAGGAACTAGTCGTGATGCACGTGTTCCAAGTGATTATACATACTTATATTTAATACTATCATATGAAAATCACGGTACTATAGAACCAGTTTTTAATGATAATTCATATATAAAAGTATATTCTGATGAAAATAAAACTAAATTAATTAAAACTGTTACAAAAGACGATATAATGCCACATTATTATTCATTAGAAGATGGAAAATATTTGGATTTAATTGAAAGATATATGCTAATACCTATTGGTGAATATGATGATGCATATGTTACTCTTTCAAAAGATTTAAGAAATAAAGTTGAGTATACTGTTGAACATGGACCTGATCCAGAAGAAGTGTATTATGAAGGAAGTTGTCCAAGTGGAGCTAATGTTGTAACAAGTGAAGTTATCAATGAAAAAATCAGTAATTTAATATATTCAAATGATCAAGATGGATTAGTTGGATTTACTAATTGTGTAGATGTAGATGAACAAGAAGAACTAAATCCAGTATATCCAGCCGACATGGCATTTGCTTCGACAACTAGTACTCATCAAGTTTGTACTGGAAACAAATATAAAGCAATTTGGTATAATGGTAGATCAACTGATAACTAAGATACTACTGCAAATTTCTAGTTTATAAAAAACATAAAACATTTAGTTTTATGTTTTTATTTACATAAATAATTGTATAAGTATTAATTATTATAATAATAATTGGTATATATAGTTTATAATATAATTATGATAGTGGGTGAATTTGTATGAAAAAAATATTAATTATATTCTTAAGTATATTATTAATTCCAATTAATGTATTTGCAGAAACATGTAATACAGAAGGAGTAACAATTCAAACAATTGAAATGATTGAAAAAGCTGAAGGATCAGCTGAAATAACACCAGCAAAAGCAAATGGAACTGTTATTGATTTAGATATTTCATTTACAAGAGTAGATGATTATATTAAATATAAAATCACTGTTGTTAATAATACTGATGGTGATTATGTTTTAGATGAATCAATGTTTAATAAGAAATATACAAATGTTAAATATTTATTTGAAACAGATAATATGATTGTTAAAGCTGGTTCGACAAGAGAACTTACATTAAGTGTTTCTTTAATTAATGATCCTGGTTTAGGAAAATTTAATGAAACAAATTCGTTTGATTTAGATTTAACTGGAGGAAAGATTTCAAATCCACCTACAGGAGTTAAATCTTTGTTATATATATTACCAGTATTATTAATAGTCGCTTTTGTTGTTATTTATTCTTCCAAGAAGAATAAAACATTTAGAGCAATGATGTTAACACTTGCATTAGTAATATTAATACCAACAATAGTAAAAGCTGTATGTAAGTGTAACATTAAAATAAATTCAACAATTACTGTTGAAAATTGTAAATATAAATTGGTAACTGATAGAGGTTCATTTGATGAAGATTCAAATGTTAAAGAAATATGCCTTGGTTCAAATGAAGTAGTTGCTTCGGAAAAATTAACATGTAGTGGTTTTATAAGTGTTCAAGAATATGATTCTGCTAGTTTTACGGTTAAGGAAGGAATTTCTAATTATAATGCATATTTATCTATTTATAGAATATCTCGCAACAATGATGAACCATTATTTGGGGATAATTCATATGTAAAAGTATATTCAGATAATCAATTAATAAAGACTATTAGAAAAGAAGATATTCCTCCTCATTATTATTTCATGGAACATGATTACTATTATGATGATAAAGTTATAATACCACTTGGAAAATATGAAGATATTTATGTAGAACCTTCTATGGATCTAAGAAATAAAATTGGTTATGATGTTGATTATGAAAGACCAGATAATTACATAGAAAGTGATTGTGGTGAAGGAGATATTGTAGTAACTAGTTCTGATGCAATTGATAAAATAGCAACTTTAAAATCAGAAGAAGAATATTATGATTTTTATGGATTCTCAAATTGCAAAATCCGTGATGGAATTTATGTTGCTAAATCAGGTAGACGAAGAGCTCAATACTTTGCTAATGTTAAATCATATAATTCAGATATGCATTATGATGTTGTTTCACCATTGATTGTAGCAGAAATACCAGTATGTGAAGGTGATACATATCATGCTATATGGCATATTGGTAAGTGATAATTAATAAATAAAACAAGAATATTTATTCTTGTTTTTTTATTTTATGTGTTATTATATACATCAATGGTGATTATCATGGATAAAACATTAATGAATAGATTTACTCATTTGATGGAATTAACTTCTAAAAAGAAAGAAGATTCTATTGAATCTAGAATAGTTTTAGATAGTTCTTTAAAAGATATTAAAAAGTATTTGGAAGAACAAAATGTTAAAGATTTTAAAGATAATAGTAAAGATAGTAAAAGTACAGTTATGAAGTATGATAAGAAATTCTTTAAAGATAATTTGCCTCTTCAAAATGTATTATATATTTCTAAAGATGGAAGTGTAAGTGTAGTTAATCCATTTAAATTAATTAAATTTGAACCTAATATGGAAGGTTCTATTGTTAATCCAGATAAAATAAAAGATGGAATATATAAGGGTCAAATAGGATTTGAAAATGTATTAATTAAAGATAGAATTACTAAACTATCATATGCTGATATAGGTCATGAGATAGTGCATACTCAAATAGAGAAGAATCCTAATTCATTAACTAATTATTATAATCGTGAAGTATTATCTATATTTGTCGAAATGATTATATCTAAATCATTAAGCAAAAAGATTATAAATGATTATATGAAATATAGATTTCAAGATGTTTATACATGCTTAGAAGGCTTATCTAAATATGAACAATTATGTTATACATATGATCAAATGTGTAGATATAGATGTTATTTATCATCATCATTAAAAGCATTACATTTATATGATATTTATATTAATTCTAATAAGATAAGAAGAATGGAAATATTATCTTTAATAGAAGATGTGTTTAGAAATAAAATAATAGTAGAAGATTTCTTAAATAATATGGGTGTTACATATAATAATTCTAAAGATATAGAATTAATAAAAGAATATGTAAAAAAGACTAAATAGTGTTTACACTTATTAGTCTTTTTTTTATACTTAAATCAATTAATAATATAGTATAATTATATTATGGTGGTAGTGTATATGAAAAAGTTTATGTTTATTTTTATTATGTTATTGTTGATACCTTTGGGAGTAAGTGCATCAACAATAGAAAGTTTCACAGATGATGATTTCTTTAAAAAAGCTCATGTTGGTTGGAATTTAGGTAATCAATTAGATTCAACAATTACATGGGATGGAACAGCTAATTTAAAAACTGAAACAAGATGGGGTAATCCTAGGATTACTCAAACTTTAATTGATGAAATACAAAAGAGTGGTTTTAATGTAATACGTATACCAGTTTCTTGGTATTGTCATACATATAAAGATGATAATGGTAATTATATTATTCATGAAGAATGGATGAATAGAGTACAAGAAGTAGTTGATTATGCATATAGTAGAGGTATGTATGTAATTCTTAATACTCATCATGATGATAAAGTATTATATACAGGAGTAAATGATGCTGCTGAATTTGATGCTGTTAAATCAGTTGCACATAGCTTTTGGAATCAAATAGCAACCAGATTTAAAGATTATGATGAACATTTGTTATTTGAAGCATATAATGAAATAGATAATAAATTAGATTCTTGGGTATTAGGTGAAGTTGCTGAAGGACAAGTAAATGAATTAAATCAAATATTTGTTGATACTGTAAGAGAAACAGGAAGCAATAATAGATATAGATTATTAATTATTTCTCCATTGATAATGAAGAATAGTAAAGAAGCTATAAATGCTGTAACAGTTCCAACTGATTCAGTTGAACATAAAATAATATTAAGTGTTCATATGTATCCAAATATTGAAGATGAACAACTAGATGCTGCATTTGCTCAAATAAGCGATAGTGCTGCTGAAAAAGGATTAAGAGTAATGATCACTGAGTTTGGTAATACTACTGACTACGAACCAAAAAGTCATAGAGCATTAGCTAATAGTAACTTTGTTGCTAGAGCTTATGAACATGGAATTATAGCATGTTATTGGGATAATGGTTCAGAATATTCTATTATTAATAGAAATAATCCAACTAGTAAAAATACAGAACTTATAGATGCTATGGTTAATCCAACTAAATATTATAATAAAAATGGACATACAGTTTTAAATACAATGGATAAGTTCTATTTTAAGAGAGTAGATAAATATGGAGCTTTTGATGAAAATAATTTACCTAATTGGTGGGGTACATGGGTTAATGAAGAATTAATAGAAATACCTGCTAATCAAGATTATTTAACAATGTCTGCTCCTAATAGAACATTAAAATCATTATTAAATTTACATGGTGTATATTTCTTTGATGAAAATCAACAATTTTTAACTTCATCAGTGCAAAATTTCCCAGGATATGAATATGCTAAATTTAAAATACCTGATGGAGCTAAATACTTTAGATATGTTTTATATAACTGCAAAGAAAATACTAGATTACCATTCTTTACTGATGCAGTAGAAAATGGAAAAATATATGTAGCATATGGTACATATGCTTTAGATGATATAGTAATGGGAGATAAAGTTACTTGGTATCATGAAGATACAGGAGAAGAACCAAGTGAACCTGGTAAAAAAGATAGTGGTTCTAACGAATCAACTAATAAAGAAGAAAAGAAAGAAAGTAAAGCAGATAAAAATCCTAATACAGGTGTAGAATTAATACCTGCTGCTATTATAGTAATAACAATATTTAATATTGCTGCATATTATATTATTAGAAAATATCATAAGGCAGCATTTATAAAAATAAAATAATATTTGCTTGACTAAACAAAGTTATTTAGTATAATATTGACTATGAAAAGCGGAGAAGATATGAGTAGTTAATCTAAATCTATCGTAGAGAGAGGCTATATGCTGTGAATGCCTTATAGATATTTTAATGAAAAAAGATATTGGAGCTTGTTGCTGGTAAGCATTAAAATACATAAAGTGCATGGAAACATGAAGTAGGATGGTACCACGGGAATACTCCCGTTCCTACAGATTGTTTCCATTTTTTATTTTAGAAAGAAGGAATAAATATGGAAAGAAAATTAACTGACCAAGAAATAGTTAGAAGAGAAAAGATGGCTAAAATAGCTGAATCAGGTAAAGATCCATTTGGACAAAGATTTGATAGAACTGATTTTGCAGCTGATATTAAAGAAAAATATAAAGATGTAGAACATGATGCATTTGAAAATATGGATGATCAAGCTACAGTAGCTGGTAGAATTATGTTTATTAGAAAGATGGGTAAAGCATCATTCTTTACTATTCAAGATAAGACTGGTAAAATCCAAATCTATATTTCAATTAATGATATTGGTGAAGAAGATTATGCATTATTCAAAACAGCTGATATTGGAGATATAGTTGGAGTAACTGGTAAGATTATGAAAACTAATTCAGGAGAAGTAACTATTAAATGTTTAAAATATACTCATTTAGTTAAGGCTTTAAGACCACTTCCTGAAAAATTCCATGGTTTAACTGATATTGAAGAAAGATATAGAAGAAGATATGTAGACTTAATCATGAATGAAGATTCAATGAGAGTAGCTATGATGAGACCAAAGATTATAAGATGTATTCAAAACTTCTTAGATAATCAAGGATTTGTTGAAGTTGAAACTCCAATTTTAACAACATTATTAACTGGTGCTTCTGCAAGACCATTTGTTACACATCATAATACACAAGACTTAGATATGTATCTAAGAATTGCTCTTGAATTAAATTTAAAGAGATTATTAGTTGGTGGAATGGAATCTGTTTATGAAATAGGTAGAACATTCAGAAATGAAGGTATGGACCCACAACATAATCCAGAATTTACATTAATGGAAATCTATCAAGCTTATTCAGATCTTGAAGGTATGATGGATTTAACTGAAAATATGTATAAAGAAATAGCTAATAAAGTATGTGGAAAAACAACTTTCCATTACCTAGGACATGATATTGATTTAGCAGGTACATGGAGAAGAGTTTCTATGACTGATGCTATTAAAGAAAAAACAGGAATTGACTTTAAAGCAATTACTGATTTAGATGAATGTATCAAGTTAGCTAATGAACATGAAATTGAATTAGCTGAACATGAAAAACAATATGGACATATTATTAATAAGTTCTTCGAAAAATATGTTGAAGAAACATTAATTGAACCAACATTCTTATATGGACATCCAATTGAAATTAGTCCATTAACAAAGAAAGATCCTGAAGATCCAAGATTTACTCAAAGATTTGAGTTATTCATTTCAGGACATGAATGTGCCAATGCTTATACTGAATTAAATGATCCAATTGATCAATTAGAAAGATTCGAAGCTCAATTAAAAGAAAAAGAAATGGGTAACGATGAAGCTAACGATATTGATTATGATTTCATTGATGCATTAGAATATGGTATGCCACCTGCAGGTGGAATCGGATATGGTATTGATAGAATGATTATGTTATTCACTGAAAGTGAAACAATAAGAGATGTTCTATTATTCCCAACTATGAAACCAGAAAAGTAAGAGAAATCTTGCTTTTTTTATTTTATAGTATTATTATATTTTTTAAATTTATTGTCGTATGTTTTAGGAGGTAGTTCATATGAATATTGAAGATTTATTGTATTATATACAAGATTATGATGCTCAATATATTAATTTAATATTAAATGCGTATGAATTTGCCAAGAAACATCATGGTGATGCTAGAAGAAAAAGTGGTGAACCATATTTAATTCACCCAGTTGCTGTTGCTTGCATATTAGCAAAGATGCATGCTGATGCAGATACAATTGCTGCAGGGCTTTTACACGATACAATTGAAGACTGTGAAGGTGTAACTAAAAAAACAATTGAAGATAACTTTAATCCTACAATTGCTAATTTAGTATGGGGTGTAACTAAGATTAAAAAAGATGAATTACCTGATCCTAATGAAAATGAACAAGCTAATAAAAGAAAGATTGTTGAAAGCTTAACTGATGATGTAAGAATCTTTATTATCAAATTAGCAGATAGATTACATAATATGAGTACTTTAGAATATGTTGATAATCCAAAGAAACAAGAGGAAAAGGCTAGAGAAACAATGAACTTATATGTTCCTTTTGCAACTTTAATTGGAGCATATTCTGTTAAATTACAATTAGAAGATATGAGTTTTAAATATTTAAATCCAGAAAAGTATGAAGAAATTAAAAACATAAGAACTGAAATGGATAAAGAAATAAGAGATGAATTAGATACTTTAATATGTGATGTTCAAAGAATTCTTATTCGAAATGGTATTAAAGCAAAGATTATTAGAAAAGATAAAAATATATTTGGTTTATATAAGAGATTAAAAAGATATGGAGATCTTAAAGATGTTCATGATGCAGTTTCAATTAAATTAATTGTTGATGCTCAACAAGGATTAAATGATACTGAAATATGTTATAAAGTTATGGATATCATAAGAAGTAAATATAAAATGATTAAAGGAAGAGAAAAGGATTTTATTTCTGCTCCTAAATCTAATATGTATATGGGATTACATGAAACATATAGAATGAAGAATGGATATTCAATTCAATTTCAAGTTAAATCTTCTCAAATGTATGAAATAAATGCATATGGTATTCCTGCATTCTGGAATTTAAATAAATCTAATATTTCAATAAATGCTGCATATGAAATGCAAAGAAGATTACAACAATTAGATTTCTTTAAAACTTTGAAAGAAATAATAGAATCTAATTTACCTACAAATGAATTCAGTAAAATTATCGATAATGACTTTGCACCAGCAGATACAATAGAAGTATATTCTTATGAAAAAAAGAAATATATTAAATTGCCTAAAGGATCTACTGCAGTTGATTTAGCATATGCTTTAAGTGAGAATGAAGGTAATTATTTAGTATCCTGTAAACAAGATAGTGTTGAAGTGCCAATAGATATGCCATTACATGATAGATCAGTAATAGAAGTGTTTTCAGATAAAACAATGGTAGATCCATCTAGAGACTTATCAAATTCTTGTGTTACACAAATTGCTAAACGAAAAATTCATGATTTTTTAAAAAACAACAGATAATTGTTGTTTTTTTATTTTATTTTATTTTTATATATGATATTATATATATAAGAATAGGGTGAAATGATATGAACGAAAATAATTTAAATACTGATACATCTGTAATACCTGTAACACCAACTGCTCCTGTAACACCAGAAGCTATGGCTACTCCAGTAGAAACTGCTACACCAGCAGTTGAACCAGTAGCGCCTGTTACACCTGAAGTTGCTCCTGTAGCACCAGTTGCCCCTGAAGCACCTGCTGCACCAGTAGCACCAGTTGCCCCTGAAGCACCTGCTGCACCAGTAGTTGAACCTGTAACTCCAGTAGTTGAACCAACTGCTCCAGTTGCTCCAACTCCAGTAGCACCTGTTATGCCTGAAGTTACACCTGTAACACCAGCAGCACCTGTTGCTCCTGTAACACCTGTAGCTCCAGTAGAAGAAAACCCTGGTATTGCACCTGTACAACCAACTCCAATAGATCCAGTTAATGTTGCTCCAGTTGCTCCAGCTCCAGTTGCTCCAGCTCCAGAAGTAGCACAACCAGTACAACCACAAGTTGCACCTATGGGTGTTCAACCTTTAGACAATGGTGTTGCTCAAGCTGTAGCTGTTGAATCTCAACCAGTACCTGAAGCTCCAAAGAAAAATAAAAAGAGAATGGGTCTTATTATTGCAATTGCAGCAGTAGCAATGATTATAATTGTAGCAATTATGTGTGTAACTTCATTAAAAGATATTCCTAAAGCAATTCCTCGTGATGCAGCTTTAGCTAAAATTAATGTAAGATCAACTACAACAACTACAACAACAACTGCAGTAATTCCTGAAGAAGAAGTTACTGAAGCTACTGAAATTGTTGAAAATATTAGTGAAACTGTAGTTGAAACTGTTCCAACTGAACCAGTAACAGAACCAACAACTGAAGCACCTGTAGTAGATACTCCAGTTGAAGAAGTTCCTGCTTCCGAAGATTCATTATTAACAGTAGAAGAATAATTAAAGATCGTAAAGATCTTTTTTATTTTACAAAAAATTAGCAAATACTATTGACGAGTGCTAATTATAGTGATATATTAATATTGTCAGGAAAGGAAGTGACAGATATGTTACCAAGCAGAATATTTTTCGATGACTTTTTTGATGATATGGATAAACCAAGAAGATTTGAAAACAATCTTATGAAATGCGATATTTTTGAAAAAGATGGAAAATTTAACATTGAAATGGATGTTCCTGGATTCAAAAAAGATGACATCAAAATGGAATTAGCTGATGGTTATCTAACAATTTCAGCTGAAAAAAAGGAAGAATCTAAAGATGAAGACAAAAACTATATTCGTAGAGAAAGAACTTCATATGCAAGATGTGAACGTAAATTCTATGTTGGAAATATAGATGATTCTAAGATTAAAGCTGAATTCAAGAATGGTACTTTATTAGTTACTGTTCCAAAAGAAGAAGAACCAGCTGATAATAAGAAATATATTACAATAGATTAATTTAAGAAGGCTTAAAGCCTTTTTTTTTTTGACATAAATATACTTTATATATATAATAGCAACCAACAAAAAGGAGGTACTAGTGATGGAAAAAACACACAATAATAAAACATTAATAGATATGTGTAATAATATTGTTAAATTTGGTGAATTAGATGAAAATGATAAAGTAGTTAAATTAAGTTCGGTTCAAGCTCTTTTTGTAAAAAAATATAGTAATGCCTTAAAAAGAATGGATAAAAAGAGTGAAAGATTAGGAGAACTAGATATTCCTTCTTATGTTGAATACTTGAAGGAATATGGTATTGTATTAGAAATTGGTTATCATTTATTAAGCAATCTACAATATTGTTTAAAATATCATAAATATGAAGATATAGAAGTAATAATTATGGACTTAAAATGTGAAACAATTCGTATACATGAAACATGTAAGAAAAAAGGCGAATATAAGTGTAATTATACAAGAGAAGAAGTTAGAAATTTATTTGTAAGTTATATGGGTGAAAAAGGCGAAAATTCGGTATATTTAGGCCTATTTCCTGAAAAAACAAAAATTATAGATGCTTCTGATAGATTTATCAACAAAGAAGGTAACACTTTGAAATAATTCTGTAATTTGACAGATAGTATAAATAGTGCTATTATAGTACGCAATTCAAGGGGGATTGGTAAATATTTAATGGTTGGGGGTTCCATTAAATGTGATGTTATCTAATTCTAATGAAGCATAGCGAGTAGGACACCATGGAGTTTGACAAAATGGTGTCTTTTTGCTATTATAAACCGCATAAGTTTGAGGGGTGTTAACCACTTTGTTTGAAAACTTATAGTGGATAGAAAGAATAAAGAGGGGGAATAATTCTATGAAGAAGAAAAAGAGAAGATTAAGCAATGGTACAATCTTCATTAATCTTCTTCCATACATGGCCTTACTAGGTGCAAGTGGATTTGTTCTTTGTAAAACATGTGGTGTAGATGTTGTAGAATCTTTTAATCAATGGAAGATTCAAAATGAATACATCAATGATGATGACAAATTAATAAATCTACCTGATATGCCTACATGGGACGATGTAAAAGATTTCTTAGGTTTTGATGAACAACCTGAAGATACAGCTTCTCAAGAAGTTACTTCAGGATTTGATGGTTTACCAATTGAGGTAACACCAATTGAAGAAGCAGAAGAACAAGAAGTTGAGGAAGAAGAAATAATTGAGGAAGAACCAGAACCAGTTATTTATCCTGAGTATACTTCATCAGAATTATTAGACTCAGGCTATGAATTTTTAGATATCGATTTCGATGGCCTAAAAGCTCAAAATCCAGATGTTGTAGGTTGGATTCAAGTACCTGGAACTAAAATCAATTACCCTGTAGTTCAAGGTTCAGGACCAAATAATGATGATCCAGATTACTATTTACATCATGATTTAAATGGTAATACATCATCATATGGTGCTATTTATATTGATCCTTGTATTGATTTAGGTTTAGGAGACAATTCAAGTACAGTTCAAATTAGTCCTATTGGTATTTATGGACACCATATGAAAGCTAATAGAAGTGAATGGATGTTTAGAGAATTATGTAACTATTATCAAGTTGCAGGTTATTTAGATACTCATCCATATGCAATTTATTACAATGAAGATGGTGCTTATAAATTAACTTTCTTTGCTGATACAAAATTAGTAAAGAAAGAAGGAGAAGATACAGTATCTAATGAAGAAGTATTTACTAACCAATTATTTGACGAATCAAGCTATGTAGATTTCGTAAATGGAATATTAAATAATTCAACATTAAATACTGACATAGTACCAACATATGGAGACAAAATTGGATATTTATCCACATGTGCATATTCTTCAGATTGTGAAAGATATGTATTATGGTATGTAGCTGAAAAGCAATATACAAATGAAATCGATAAAGAAAATTCTGTTGAAGTTGCAAAAACTTTAACACTAAATTAAAGAGGGAGAGTTGATATATTATGAAAAAAATTGAAAGAACTAGAAAAATCGATAATTTAAAATTAAAGAAAATTCTTGCTGCACTTGGTTTAATGTTTGTTATGGGTACAGTTGCTACTAATACAGTACACGCAGAAGAAGAAGTATTATTCGAAGATACTTCATCAGATGATGTTAACTTAGAAGATGCAAAAGAACCAGAAGTTCAAGATACACTTCCAGCTGGACAAGAAACTCAACCAGCTCAAGAAGAATCAAAACCTGTAGTTGAACAAGAAAATCATGAAGAAAAAGAAACACCTCAAGAAGAAAAGGTTAATGATGGTTCAGTAGATACATCTGCTGGAACTAACCCAGCTGATGCTGAAAAAGATCCTTATAATGGAGATAATAATGATTATTTCGATGATTATGATAAATCAAAGGATCCAGATCCTAAGGGTGGAGAATATATTGATTCAGATGATGAGGAAACTAGAAAAGGATTAAAGGATACTCCAGATAATCCAACACCAGATAATCCAACACCAGATAATCCAACACCAGATAATCCAACACCTGAAAATCCACAACCAACACCTGAAAATCCACAACCAGCACCAGTACAACCAACACCAGCACCAGTAGAACCAAAACCAATGCCAAAGACTGCTGATGAAAGAAGTCCTTTAGCACCAATCGCTGGTGGAACTGCTGTAGTTGGAATTTCAGCTTTATTACATATGTTAATTAAAGAACGTAATAAATTAAAAATGATTCAAAGACAATTAGAAAAAGCTGAAGAAGTTGAAGAACATATTTCTTTAGGTAGATAATAAGAATGGATTTAATCCATTCTTTTTTATTGTAAAATGTTGTAAATAATTTACATTGATATACACTCATATGTCATTTATGTAGTAAAATAACTATATAGGAGTGGATTATTATGCTTATTTTAGCTAAATCTATTCTAGGTTTAACATTAGGCTTTATTATAGCTATTATAACTGGGTTTATAGTAATTCCTTTGATTAAAATGTTAAATGCTAGACAAACAGTAAGTGAATATATTAATAAAAGACATCAACAAAAAAATGGCACACCAACTATAGGTGGATTAATATTTATATTACCAGTATTAATATCGATTTTAGTATTAATGCTTAGAGGTAGTGTAGAATGGAATCATAATCTAGTTATTGTTTTAATTGTATTCTTAGGATATGGTGCATTAGGATTTGCAGATGATTTTAAGAAGATTATTGAACATAATAATAAAGGATTAAGTATTGTAGTTAAGTTTATTGCTCAATTAGCAATAGCTGTAGCATTCTATGTTATTTATAAACAAAATGGTGGAACTTCTACATTAGAAGTATCACTATTAGGATTTAAATGGAATATGGGATGGGGATATGCTTTATTTATCCTATTCTTATTAGTAGGTACTACAAATGCAGTTAATATAACTGATGGACTAGATGGATTATGTGGAGGATTATCAGTAATGGCATTCCTTGCATATGGTGTAATAGCATGGGGTAGTTATTGGATTTCAGGATATGAATCACTTGCAATATTCTCATTTATATTAGTAGGTGGATTACTTGGGTTCTTATTATTCAATGCACATCCTGCTAGAATATTCATGGGTGATACTGGATCACTTGCATTAGGTGGTGCTCTTGCTACAATAGCAATACTTACTCACCATGAATTATCATTAGCAATAATAGGTGGTGTATTTGTAATCGAAACATTATCAAGTATGATTCAAATTATAGCTATTAGAAAATTTAATAAAAAAGTATTCTTAAAAGCTCCAATTCATCATCATTTTGAAGAGTTAGGATGGGCTGAAACAGATATAGTTAGAGTATTCTGGGTAGTAGGATTCTTACTTGCAATGTTTGGCGTTATATACGGCGTTTGGTTATAAAAAAAGAAGGTTTAAAACCTTCTTTTTTATTTTAATATTAAACTAATAGATTCGTTTACTTCTTTATTAACAACATCAAGTACTTCTTCAGTATTATCTTTGTGGAATTGAATTATACCACTTTTAGCTTCACTATAAGATTCACCAAATTGATATCTTAAATTAGCGGTAACTCTTTTTTCAATTTCAGTATTTAATCTCTTTAGAAATTTAATTGCTTCTTTATAAGATAACTTGTTTACTTCAAAATCAAAATCAACTAGATCTTGAACATTAATTGTATTTAGTCTTCCATCATTTGAATTAAAAGGAACTGCAATACCATCTGTTAAATACCATGATGCTGCATTATGTTGATCTTTAATTTTGCTATTAAATTCATTTTGATTAGTTAAACTAATGAAATAATCTTCATCATATGTTTTTAAGAATAAATCTTTATAAACACATAAAAGTCTTAAATCATCATATTTTCTAGCTTGTATTAATTTGTTTCCAATTATGATGTCTCTATTCTTAATAAATGGATCATCTAAGTATATTTTTCCTATACCCATTGCTTGATTTCTTGTTAAACTATCTGTTTTTATCATTTGTTGTACCCCTTTTCCGTAGTAGCTATTATATATAATTTTTGATAAATATGTCAATTGTATTTTCATGCTTTTTTTTCATTAATTTTTCTTTCTGGTAACTTAGATAAAAATACAGAAGATGAAATATTAAACATATTTAGAATATTATCTCATAAAGAAAACAAATGTGTAATAATCGTTACACATAGTAAAAACGTATGTGATAAATCTGATGTAGTATATGATTTAAGAGAAGTTAATGAAGTAGTTAAAAAAAGACAAATAAAAAGAGTTCTATTTAGAACTCTTTTTTATTGTTATTGTATTTAATATTTTATTAATTTCATTTGTTACTTGTTCATTCATTTCGTAGTTATTTGTATAATTAACTGTTATATGATAATACTCATCATTTAACATAAATAAATAACTGTATGAATTATCACCTGCATATGTTTTAGCTGTTATATCACCAAGCTTAGAATCTAAACATTCATTAGCTTCTAATAATTGTTGATATTCAGTTATATCAATATTTCTAAAAGTAATATTGATAGCTGCATTTGATATCAAGAATATTGTACTTGTAGCTGATCCAAATGAATCAGTGTAATACAATTTAATATTATTAAATATAAATTCATGTTTAGTATCTTTTTCTACTATTAATTGAGTAGTAGTAAGTGGAATGTCTTTTAATTCACTTTTTGTATCTTTAATTGAATATAATAATAAACCAGCTAAAGTAATAACTGCTAATATTATTAATGAAGGAAATACATAATCATGATTTCTTTTTCCTTCTTTTAACTCTTTATCTAAATTGTCTAAATCTTTTTTATTTTTAACTATGACATTGTTGTCATTATTAAATTTACACTTTTGACATATCATAGAGTCTTCTTCGAGTAAAGTATGACATTTTTTACAATACATTTTATCATCTCCAATCACTTACATATCTAGTATAACAAATGAAAATTAGATATGTAAACGTACTAGACAGTATATTTACTTATACATCTTATAGATGTTATAATTTACATAGAATAGAGAAAGTTGGTAATTAGTGTGAAAAAATATTTTGTTATATTAATTTTTTCTTTAATTATGTTATTGCCTATAAATGTATATGCAGTTAATAATACAAGTATTACACTTAGCTGTAGTGAAGCATCTGCAGGTGAATCATTTAAATGTGAATTACATGGATATTTAGGTGATTCATATGCTGGTTATATAAGTGCTAAATATGAATTAAGTTCTATATTTGTTTTAAATGATTTTAAATATGCTCCTGGTTTATCAGGTAGTTATCAATCAAATATATTACAAATAAATTCTGATCATGGATTAAATGGCCAATTCTTAATTGGAACTTTTGAATTAAAAGCTACTAGAGAAGGATTAGGATATATTTCTGTATCTGATGTAGAATTCAAAAATGATAATGCAACTTTTAATGCAGGATCTAAAAAGGAATTAGTTCAAGTAAGTGCATCTAAAACTACTATTGCGACTCAAGAAGTATCTGATTTAGATGTACCAATGTTAACAAATTTATATATTGTTGGTTATCCAATTGAATTTGATAGAAAAAATAGACACTATACAATTGATGTTCCATATGATTTAAATGAATTATATATCATGGCTAATACATATGATAATTACACAATTGATGGAACTGGTGTAGTTAAGTTAAATGAAAAAGGAACAACTGAATTAAAAGTCGTTGTTAAAAAAGATAACTATATTAACAATACATATACTATTAAAGTAAGAAAAACATATAAAAATATGATTTGGTATGTTATTACAGGAACTCTTTTCTTTGCTTTAATAGCTGTAATAATAATGTCTTATGTAAGTAAGAAAAAAGTAGTTGAAGGAATATTCAAAGATAATCCTGAATTACGTAGAAAAAATAAAGGTGGAGCATTAATAAATGGTCAAATGGTATCTGATAATGTTATTCCTGTAAAAAGTAATAATGAATCATTTAGAGCAGTTAATACTTCTAATTTATTAAGTGAAAAACAAGAAGAACCAAAAGTAGTAAAGAAAGTACAAGTTGTTACTACTAAACCAGAAGAAAATAAAGTTAAAACATTAGATTTAACTAATAAAAAATAGAGGTGTTATATGAGCATAGTAATATTATTACTAATTATTCCTATCTTTTCTATTGGGTTAGTATTATATATTGCTAATCTATATGACTTTTTATTAACAGGAAATTTTAATGAACTATTATTTATTATTAGTACTGCTATATCAGTAGTGACTAGTTATTTTATACCAACTTTATTAGTTAATTCTATAAAATCAAAGAGTATTAAATTTTTAAATAATAAAAATAAATACTTAATTATTAGCAATTATATATCTTTAATACTATTATTTATATTAGGTATAGCACTTCTTTATAGAGGACTTCTAAATATAAACTATACTCAATTATTATTTGGTATAGGAATAATATCTTTATTTGTATATAACACATATGTATATTATTTCTATTATGAAGAAGATGCATTTATATTAAAAAACATATATGAAAAAGATGGATATAAAGAATTGCATTTTATAAATGATGATCTATCTATTGTTTATTATACAAATGATAATAAGTTAAAAGAAAATAAACAATATGTTCTTAAATATAATAAATATACTAATAGTATTAAAAAGATAAATGGGATAGTATTGGGTGGTGAATTAGATGAAAAAGACAACAAAGAAGAACACAAAAAAGAAGCAGGTAGAATATAAGAAATCTGTTATAGTTACCATGTGTGTATTAACACTTGCAATTGGTATATTAATTGGAGGTATGGTTTATAAATACACTAAAGGGGAATCGTTATTAGATATAAAATCTACTGCAAATGATATTAAAAATTATTTAAGTGTAACTAATACAGTTAGAAAATTTAGTAATAAAGATTATACAATTATTTTTAGTCCATATGGATATGATTTAAAAAAGAATAAAGATTATTATTTATTAATAGATAATACTAATCCTGAAGCACCATCTTCTAGTTATGGTACATATATTCAAGAAAGTGGTCATATTGAATTAGATAATGGAGAAAAATTATATATATCTGATGGAGGATTAAGTTTTAAAGAAACATATTTAAATATCGATAAAGATAATATTAATTACTATACTTATAAAGATGAAACATCTAAATATTTATTAATAAAAAATACTAAAAAGAATTCAAATTATATTTTATATTTAAATACTAGAAAGAATAGTATAACAGTTATAAATGATAGTTATACAGAAAGTGATTCTTATATTACTTTAAGTGATGGAACTATATTTACTAAAGCTTCTGATGATTCTCATATAACATATAATAGCGTTCAAATGAATTTAGGCAAATAACTTGTATATAAGTGTAATATTTGTTATACTTATACAGGTTGAAGGAATGAAACTATATGAGAAAGAGATATAAGAAATTTGATACAATTGCTAAAGAATTTATATCTAATGAAAAATTCATGAGAATTCAAAATGAATCACATCATGGTATTACAAGATATGAACATTCTATGAGAGTAGCAAGAAATGTATATAAATTATCAAAAAAATTAAATTTAGATTATATATCAGCTACTAGAGCTGCAATTGTACATGATTTCTTTGTTAATGAAGAATTTGGTACAAATCGTGGATTAATCCAAGGTGTAGTTCATCCTGATATAGCTTTAGCAAATGCTAGAGGAGAATTTAAAATAAATGATATAGAAGCTAATGCTATTGAAGCACATATGTTTCCTTTAAGTACAGTGTTACCTAAATCAAAAGAAGCATGGTGTTTAACATCAGTCGATAAAGCAGTAGCTATATATGAATATGCTACAAATAAATTCAGTGTTAAAAGAATTGCTAATCCAGTTAGTTATGCTGTATGTTTAATGTTTGTTTACATTATGAATTTCTTAACTATTAATAATAGATAATTATTAATAGTTTTTTTATGCTATAATTAAACTAGGTGAGAGTATATGAAAAAGAAAGCAAATAAAAACAAAGAAACATTCTTACACGTATGTGAAAGATATTTATTTTATTTTCTTATATGTGCAATGATAGGATGGCTATATGAAGTTTTTTTTGAAATGGTAATATGGAAACAACCATTTAGTAATAGAGGAGTATTATTTGGACCATGGTTACCAGTATATGGATTTGGAGCTATGTTAATTATTTCTATATTTGGAAGATTTGTTACAGGTAAATCTATTAAAACAAAAATATTATTAATACCAGTTATGTTTGTAGGTATATTTTTATTAACTTCATTTGTAGAATTAATTACTTCATATTTATGTGAATGGTTCATGGGATCATGGCCATGGGATTATACAATGTTTAAATATACTTTAGATGATAGAGTTGCATTAGTAACTAGCTGTGTATTTGGAGCAGGTGGTTTATTCTTCTTATATATATTAAAACCACTTGTTGATAAATTAGTTAGTAAATTTAATGAGAAATCATTAAATATTACAAGTGCAATTATATTAATTGTATTAATAATTGATTGTATTTATTCTTTTATAATTAAATAGGTTTAATACCTATTTTTTTATGCTATAATTTATATGGATGTCCTCATAACACAATGGATAGTGTAGCAACCTCCTAAGTTGTTAATGCAGGTTCGATTCCTGCTGGGGACACCATATATTTTGTTAATAAAAAAGATAAGTATTTATTACTTATCTTTTTTTGACACATATTCCTTAAAATGGTATTATATTTACCATTAATTAGGGGTGTAATAAATGAATTTAGACAACAAGAATTACTATGTAAATACAGATTGGCTTAGACGTACTTTTGATATTAATCCAAAAGATATTAGCGATGAAAAATTAACAGAATTT
>JAEENX010000006.1 GCA_016283935.1 Bacilli bacterium | reverse complement strand
ATTTTATTATAATTTTCAATTAATGATGATAAAGGTGCAACTCCACCAAATTCTTTACTTGAATCATTTCCAGCATCATCTGATTTGCCTGTACCTGCTGTCATAAAGTATGGGATTGTTATTTTAGATGTATCATAATTCCATCCCATATTATTTGCTAAAAATGGATATGCTGCACTTCCAGTAAATATCGCTTTATAATATTTTCCATTTTCAAATTCAGTAACTGCTCTTAAAGCTCCTGCTCCTCCTTGAGAGTAACCTATTATTCCAATGTTTTCTTTATCTATTTTATTATAAAGCTTACTATCATTTGGTAGATTTAACATATAGTCTAATGTAATAGAAGTTGTTTCTCCTTTACCTGATTGTCCGTCTTCATTTCCTACTACTATAAATCCCCATGATGCAAGTCTTTTAAAGAATGGTTCATATCTAAAAGCAGGAACTCCACTAGCATTAACTACTACTATCATTGGATATTCAGTATCACTACTTTCTAGTTCTTTTGGATACCATATTCTAATCTTTTTTATAGATTTATTATCTGACTCATGTTCTTCATAAGCCACTTCATAATCTCCAAGTTTAGAATATTTCATTTCTAGTTCTGAATCAGATTTAAAATCTTTATAATAATCATCTTCATATACTGGTTGTTGACTTTCAACATATCCTTTTATTGCTAATATACCAAGAATTATTATTAATATTAAAACTATAATTCCAATTATTTTTAACGCTTTTTTCATACTTTCTTATCACCTTTTAATTTACTTTTTCTGTTATAAACTTAATCAGTCTATCAAATGCATCTTTTGATATTTCATCGTTTCTTTCATTGGCTACAAAACAATGTTGCATTTCTTTTCCTCTTTCAGCAAGAGGATCTACAAGTTCATGTTCTACACTCATCTCTTTTAATTTAGCATCCATTTCTCTCATATCAACATAATATTCACTTCCTAATAAAACAGATGGAATATAATTTGAATCAATTGATAAAATATTATTATATTTTTTTAATTCATCTTTATTAATATAAATAGAACCTTTTATATAATTACCAACTAATATTTTAGTTGCCAAACTAAATTTATTATAAACAAGTGGTGCATCATCAATTACTAATGCTTTGACTTGTTCTCTTTTTAATACAGGAGTTATATTCAATAATTTTGCATATTCACTATTAGTAATAACACTTCCTATTTGGCTTGTCATTATTGCTCCAGCAGATGAACCCATTATAACAACTTTATCCATATTAATATGATATTCACGAGAATGATCTATCATATATTGAAATGCAAGATTTGCTTGAATAAGTGGTGTTGGAAAATGATAATCTGGAACAAGAGCATAATCAACATTTACTATATTAAATCCTTCAGCACATATATCATCAAGTAAAGCAGTAACATCACTTTCTGCTAATGGATCACCATCATTTTTACTTCCTCCAAAGAATCCACCACCATGAAAGTAAAATAATGTAGGTCTATCTTTTTCAGTATTTTCATTTGTATATGTAATATCTAAGAAACTATTAGGATACTCTTTTGAATAATTAATTTCAGCAATAACATATTGCCCATTTTTCTTAACACCTGTATAAGGTTCTCTTAATGGTTCATAAGAATTTTTAGTATTTACAGTTTCACTAGATGCTTTTTGAATAAATCCAACAATTATTTGAGTATGTGTCATCAAAAAGAAATAACCACCAATTACAATTAATAATAATATTCCAAATATTATTCCAATTACTTTTAAAACTTTTTTCATAATCAAACTCCTCACACTTGTAACATTTGTTACATCTAGTTATAATTATATTATAGATTTTTAGTTCCAACAATATTCCAAACAGGAATTGTAACAAATGGAGGTGTTTTGTTACATCATGAATAAAAATGAAATTGCAAATAATATAGTTAAAGAAAGTTTAACTGATGCATTATTTACTTTAATGTCTAAAAAAGAATTTAATGATATCACTATTACTGAACTTTCAAAAAAAGCTGGTGTTAGTAGATTATCTTTTTATAGAAATTATAATAATAAAGAAGAAATAATAGTTAAGTATTTAGATGATAAAGCAAATCAATGGTGGGAAAAACAGATTAGTGATAGATCTGGTGATGTTATTCTAGGAATGTTTAATCATTTCTATTCAGAAAGAGATAAATTATCTATTATTTATAAAGCTGGATTATCACATCTTCTTTATCAAAACATTTTAGATTGCTCTGGTCCAAGTAAAGATTTAGAAAATAAAGTTGCTTATACTAATGGTTGGGTTGCTGGTGGTATATTTGGATTTGTAGATGAATGGATTAAAAGAGGTTTTAAAGAATCACCAAAAGAACTTGCTAATATTTTTAAAAATAGAAAAGACTATTATACAAATATGGATATGATAGAAAATAGTTATTTAAAATAAAAGAAAATCGATTTCAGATTTTCTTTTTTTATTATAAATTCTTAATATTCCGATTACTTTTTACAAATTATTTTATATTTTTAGTAATACTCTAAATCCTCTATTTGAATAATATGATTCAGCACCATTATGATATATAAAAGTCCTATTATATTTTTTATCTCCAAATAATGCTCCACCTAATTTTCTAATTTCCATTGGAGTTAATATCCAGCTTGAAGATTTTAAATCAAAATCTCCAAGTGATTGAAGATATTTATATTCTGCTTCATCCAATACTTTTACCTTATTATTATTTGCTTCTGTCATGATATCTGAACTTGGTTTATTGCTTTTTCTACTATTCAAAGCATCTATATCATAACAAAAACTTCTTCTTCCAATGGGAGATTCTATTGAAGTATCACAATAAACAAACTTATCATTTTCTTTATCATACATTATAACATCTGGCTCTCCACCTGTTTCTTCCATATATCTTAAAGAAAATAATGATTCATTGTTTAGCCTTTTTAAAACATCATCCCAATTAATTCCCTTATGCATTTTTTCATTTATGATAAATCTTTTTTCTAAAATTGATATTAATTCCTCATTACTCATATTACACCTCATAATAGTTTTTTATCACTTAATATTAGTTCTTCTTTGCTTTGATTGCAGCTTTGTACTATCGTTTATATAGGCAATCATTTATATTTACTAAAATGACTTTTTTAATAACTATTTCGTTAGAAATAAATCTAAGATTTTTCTACACTTGCAATTCTATTGGCTAGTTTAGATAATACTATATTTCTATTGTCTCCTCTACTCGTATTAATTAATTCAAATTTATATTTCGGACATTCCATTTTTAATTGTTCATTTTTATTAATAATTTCTTTTACATTTCTTTCAATATCTTCAACAGATGCATAACTTGGCCAGTCAAATGATTTTGAGTATTTTTTCATATCTTCTCTTATGTTATCCTCAGTTATGTCTAGATTAGCTAAGAAATAAATTTGAACTTGATCTTTAAATTTGAAATTACTTAATTGTTGAGGAGTAAAGATGTATTCATATACTGTACTTACACCATAATTGTCGGCATCGTCCAAACTTTTTTTTACCATTTCATTTAGTAAAGAAATATATTTATCATCATTATGATCATTTAATACAGGAAATGATGCTTCAATGGAATCCAATAACATATCAAAATTATAATAATTATAATTATATTTATCATGTAACATCATTGTTAGTGTTGTTTTACCAGCTCTTTTATTCCCAGCAATAATTATTACTTTACCCTTAATCATTTTTATCACCTAATAAAATTATACCATAATAAAAGGAACTTTCGTTCCTAACATCTTAATCTTCCGATTATTTTATTTACGAATCTTTATAATATCATCATCTGATAATTTTCCAATCAATAGTGAAGATTTAGGATTATGTTTATTATAATTGTCAATTACTTTATTTTCATCATAATTAGCATAACAGTATTTACAGAAATGTTTGCAAGAATTATACACTCCTATATCAACCATTTCTACACATTGACATACCAAGTCTTTTCTGGCTTTCCATTTATTTTTATAAACCTTTCCAGTTAATTTAAAAGCTAGTTCTTTTGATATGCAATCATCTTTAACAAATCCAAATTCAGTTAAATCTCTTTCTTCATTACAAGTATGAACAACTATATTATGCTTCTTTGCACTTTCACTGAATGATCTACCAATAATTTCGTAATCTTTTTCTGTTAATTTTTTATATTTTAAAGCACAATAATTATTTCTAACATTTTTATAATCATCAATAAAATGAATTAATATTTTACAAACATATCCATCTAATAATTCACACAATTTATCGAATGCTTTAACATGATAATCTAAGTTGTATTCATCACTTATAAAAATTGGATCATATCTTATTACAAGATTTTCTTTTCCAATAATATTTGATAATTTCTTTATTGATTCAATTATTCTACCTTTAGGTGGTATATTCGGCTCAATATCTTTTTTGTATGATGTTAAAGTAACATGAAAATAGACTTTCTTTTTAATATCTTTTAATTTATTTAATATAGGTGTTGGATTCTTTGTACAAAAAAATAATAAGTCTACATCATCTAACATTATTCTACTGACCATTTTTGGATTAAATGGATTTCTAACATCAATAAATCCTTCATCTAATCGGTTCATTAACCAATCAGAATAAAAGGCAACTATATCAGTTCTACCACTTATATTCAATATCACATTATCACCACCTATATACTTATATAATTATAATACCACAAAAAAACGGATTTTCATCCGTTCTATATATCTTAATCTTTCGATCTATTATATTCATATACTAATGGCAAATTAATTTTCCTGTATTAGAATTTGCGCCATAGATAGTACAACTTGTTTCATAATGTAAACTAGTGTATCCGTTAGTTTTTGTATCACCGTTATAACTACCATCTGTACAAGTATAAGTATTACCATCTGAAATAGTTTTACATTGACCATTAGTAAAAATTTTGTCTAAAATGGCAATATTACTATTATGATATGAACCATTAGTAGATCCTTCAATACAATATATTTTATTATCTTTTAATATGCATGCATATGCTCTTGATATTGTATTACCAGAAAGTACTAATCCAAAGAAATTATGTCTTTGTTTTCCTCCTGCTGTT
>JAEENX010000005.1 GCA_016283935.1 Bacilli bacterium | reverse complement strand
AAAAATATAAACTTGTAGTAAAACACTTACAATATGAGACTAATAAAGTATTAGCTACTGAAGAAACATATTATAAGTTATATAATGAATCTTATGAAACTTCAGCTTCATCTAATGTAACTGATAATTATACTTTAAAGATTACTCCAAGTAATTATAAAGGTACTATTAAATCAGAAGTTACTGAAGTAGTATATTACTATGAAATGATAGATTCAGATTTGATAACAAATATCAATGTAGAATGTCCTGAAGTAATAAGTGAAGTAGATGAAGAAGTAAATATTAAAATAACTTATAAATTTACAACAAAAGATTACTTAGGAGAATCTAAGGTAATAATAAATGATGTATTACCGTATGATATAGATGAATCTAAATCTGACTTAGATGGAGGAACATATGATTCATCAACACGAACTATCACATGGGAGATTTATGATAATATTGAAGACTTAGAATCTACTGAAAAAGAATATACTAAAGGTATAAAGATAGTATTCCTTGATGCTAAAATAAATGAACCTATTATAAATAATATATCTGGAAGTGTAACACTTGAAAATAATTCAAATACTAAAGAAACATCAGGAGTAACTGATGTAAAAGTGTACAGAAATATAATAGTAAAATATTTAGATATTGATACAAATGAAGAAATAAGTGAAAAAGTAATTTTCAATGATTTAGTAGGCTCTATATATACACCAGTATCTAAGAATATAGATGAATATACTTTAGTAGAAAGACCTACATCAAAAGAATATATAATAGAAACTACAGATCAAACTCTAACTTATAAATATAAAAAGAGAATTAAAGAAGTAGTACAAGAAGAAATACCTAAGGTTGATGAAAATCCATCTACAGGTATATTTAAAACATATTACTTATTATCAATTCCAATTATCTTATTAATAATGGTTGTAATTAGAATAGGCAAACATAGTATGTTTAAAAAGTATTCATAAAAAAAGATAAGCAATTAAGCTTATCTTTTTTATTTTCTAATTAAATGTACTGGTAAACCATCTTTAAATATAGGAGCTAATTCTCCTTGAATTAATGGTTTAGCATATTTAATAAATTCTTCTTTCATTTGTTTATTTTCTTCATCTATCCATTCTAGAGGAATTTTCTTTTCAACATTTGCAATATCATGAATATCATATGTATCAGCAGATGAAGTATAACCATTTGAATCATCTCTAGTGATAATAACCATCATACCAGTTTTTCCATTGTTTGCTTCTTCGACAGCTTTCATACCAACCATTTCAGCTTCATTAATATCTGTTAATGATGCAATATGAGTTGCTGCTCTTTGAAGAGTAGAGTATTCAATAGCTCTAGTTTTTAATCCAGTTCTTGTTGCAACTATATTTGCTAAAGTTTGCCCGCATCCACTTAATTGTTTGTGTCCAAATGCATCAACTGCAATATGTTCATTTGAAAGTTCACATACAAACTTTCCATCTGATGTTTTAACACCTTCTGAAACAGCAATAACAATTGAATGTTTAGTTTTAGCAAGTTCTTCAACTGAAGCAACAAATTCATCTAAATCAAATTTTGATTCAGGTAGATAAATTGCATCAACACCTTCACATGTATCATCTTTAGCAAGTGCAGCAGCAGCAGCTAACCATCCAGCATGTCTTCCCATTATTTCAACGATACATACAGTTGGTTTAACAACACCAAATGAAGCATTATCTCTTATAACTTCTTTTAATGAAGTGGCAATATATTTAGCACTTGATCCATATCCTGGACAATGATCTGTAATAGGTAAGTCATTATCTATTGTTTTAGGTACTCCCATGAATACTTGTTTTTTATTATTTTCTTTAGCATAATCAGATAACATTTTAATTGTATCCATAGAGTCATTACCACCTATATAGAATAATGCATCAATTTCGTACTTATCTAATATTTCAAATATTTTTTCATATACTTCTTTGTTATCTTCAATCTTAGGTAATTTATATCTACATGATCCTAAGAATGCAGAAGGTGTTCTTTTTAATAATTCATAGTTTTCATCATTGTTTAGATAATCATCTAAATCAATGATGTTTTCATTTAAGAAACCTTCAATTCCGTATACCATTCCGTATACACGTTCAACTCCTAACTCTTTAGCTTTCTTGTAGACACCAGCAACTGATGAGTTAATAACAGCAGTAGGTCCACCTGATTGTCCTACAATAATATTTTTCATATCAATCCTCTTTCCTATAATTAAAGTATAACATCTAAATTAGACAAAAAGAACAAGAAATGTTATAATACGCAGTATATTTAAAAAGAGGGGGATAAAAATGAAAAAGAAAGAAAATAATATAGTAGGTCATGATTGTATATTTGGAATTTATGAAATAGTTAAATCAGATAAAACAGACTATGATAAATTCCTAGAATTACAATCTAAATATGGTATTGATAATATTGAAAGAATTTGTAAATGCTATGATGACGAAGATATATTTAAATATGTATCAAATAGAATAGCTAAAATAAAAGAAAACGTATATGCATTCCAAGAATACGTAGCTTATGTTAAACAATTAAGAGCTTCATATCGTGGAGAATTATTTAAAGAACAATTAGAACAAAAAGCAGAAGAAAATAATAAAGGATTACGTTAATAAAAAGACTTTAAAGAGTCTTTTTTTATGTTATAATAAAACTAGGTGAGAATATATGTATAAAAATGGAAAAATATTAATAGGAAAAAATGAAGATACTGAAGTTAATATTTTATTAAACATGGCTAATAGACATGGCCTTATAACAGGAGCAACAGGTACAGGTAAAACTATTACTTTAAAAGTTTTAGCAGAAAGTTTTTCATCAGCTGGTGTTCCGGTTTTCATGATAGATGTTAAAGGTGATTTAGCTGGAACATCTATGATAGGAGAAGCTAATGAAAATATTACTTCTAGAGTACAAAAGATGGAACTAGATGGATTTGATTATAAAAAATATCCAGTTACATTCTTAGATGTATATGGAAAAAATGGTCATCCTGTTAGAACTACTGTTCAATCTGTAGGTCATAGATTAATGTCTAAAATGTTAGGTTTAACAGATGTTCAAGATTCAGTATTATCAATGATATATAAAATAGCAGAAGATGAGAATAAAGAAATGGATACTTTAGAAGATCTTCAATCAATGTTAATTTATGTTAATAATAATAGAAATGAATATAGTTTAAAATATGGTAATTTACCAACTCAATCAATTACTACAATTCAAAGAAATGTTCTTGAACTTATTGAAGATGTAGATGGAAAATTCTTTGGATATCCAAAATTTGATATTAAAGATTTAAGAGGATTTGATGTAGATAATGGATATGGAAAAGTAAGTATTCTTGATGCTCAAGAATTATTTAGACATCCTGATTCATATGCAGTAATGATTCTATGGTTACTAAATGAATTATATAATACAATGCCAGAAGTAGGAGATGTAGAAAAACCTAAGATGGTATTCTTTATTGATGAAGCACATTTATTATTTGATGATATGCCAAAACCTATAGTTGATCATATTATTCAAATAGTTAAACTTATTAGATCAAAAGGAATTGGATTATACTTTGTATCTCAATTACCTGGAGATATACCACAAGAAATACTTGCTCAATTAGGAAATAGAGTTCAACATGCATTACATGCATATACTCCACAAGAACAAAGAAGTTTAAAATTAGCTGCTGATTCATTCAGAGTTAATCCAAAATTTGATACAGCTAAAGAAATTCAAAATCTTGGAACAGGTGAAGCATTAGTTTCAGTATTAGATGAAAAAGGCAATCCAACTATAACTGAAAGTGTTAAGATATTACCACCTCAATCAAGAATGGGAACTATATCAGATGAAGAAAGAAGAAATATTATTCTTAATTCAGATATATATGGTAAATATGAAGAATCAGAAGATAGAGAATCTGCTAAAGAAAAGAATGATGTTATCTTAGAAGCACAAGCACAAGCCAAGCAAGATGCTGAAGATGCTAAAGCTGCTGAAAAACAAGCAAAGATTGATGAAAAACTTGCTAAAGAAGAAGAAAGAAGATTAAAAGCAGAACAAAGAGAAAAAGAAAGACAAGAAAAAGAAGCAGAAAAAGCAAAGAAAAATTCTATTGGTTATAAGTTAGGTAAAAAAGTTGTTACTAAAACAGAAAACAAAATAATAGATAAAACATTAAATAAATTATTAAAAGGTTTCTTTAAGTAAAAAGAGGATTTAATATCCTCTTTTATTTTTTATTTCTTTATATTATAATAAATAACCATCAGGAGGGTTTATTATGTATAAAATTTTAATAGATAATACTATTCTTTATGTAGACAATGGGACTCAAGGTTTAAACAATGATTATATAATTGGATCTTTACTAAATAGACAAGGTATTGTAGAACTTATTCAATCATTACCAATAAGTGAATATTATATAGATTTAAATGGAGAAGTAATGTCGTTATCTATTGAACAAGTTTTATATGCATATGATAGAATACTTAATCAAAAAGAAGAAGTTAAACCTAGAAGAAGAGCAAAATAAATTGTTCTTCTTTTTTATTTAGGGTTTACATATTAATACATGGGTGTTAGTATAAGGTCAGAGTTTTTATAGGAGGTGTTTATATGAATAGACGTATTTTATTTGCTATTCTAGCAGTTGGCTCTTTAGCATTAGTTGCAACTGGATGTGAGAAGAAAGAAAGTCAAACACAAACAGAAACAACTACAACAACAGCAGAACAAGATAAGAAACTTACATGTACACTTGATGAAGAAGAAGATGGAGTAAAGGAAGAAGTTGAATATATCTTTTCTTATAAAGGTGAAGATTTTAAATTCGTAACTCTTCAAGGCACATTTATTTATAAAGATAAATATGATGATGCTAAAGCTACTGAGTTATCTGATGAATGTAATAAAGATCTTAAAGATCAAAAAGGTGTAACATGTAACGTTCAAAAAACTGGTTCTAGAATTTATGTAACATATCAATTTACTATTGATGAGTTAGATGAAAACGGTTGGAAGATTGCTAAAGACGCTGGTATTGAAGAACTTAAAGGCTTCAAATATGATAAGTTAAAAGAAACTTTAGAAGCTGCTGAATTTACTTGTAAGTAGTAAAAAAGATAGACTTAATAGTCTATCTTTTTATTTTGTATGTGCTTTTTCTTCTAAAGGATCACATATTATATGTTTCACCCTATAGATTTCGGATATTATAATAAATAAAATATTTGCTACAACGTCTTATCAATGTTATAATATGTTCCATTCAAAGAGGGGTTAAAATGGAAAAAGAATCATTTATTAGTCAACTACACAGAAAAAATAAACCAACTATTGGTCAAATAATAAACGGTGGTTTTGAAATGTTTAGAGCAAAGTGGTTTTATGGTTATTTTTATTATGCCATGGAACATCAACTTAAAGAAGCAGAAGAAAATAACAATATAGAATTACAGAATTTAATTACATATTATATGAAACCACTTTCATTCAAATTAGCAGACGGAACAGTTGTTGTACCTGAAAATTATCGTAGTTATTTTTATCACTATAATGGAACGTGGAATTCAAGTTTTTCTAATACATCTTTTTTTAAAAATAATAAACTATTAGCTACTATAAGAGAAAAAGATATCATAGTATATGAAGATGGAGCAGAAAGAATTGAACCATATGGAATTGAGGAAGAACATTTGCTAGATGAAATAAGAATAGATTGGAATTCAATTCCGGATTTTCTTAATCAAGATAGTTTTTTTCTTCAATCATTAGCATTTAAAGAAAATATAAAAGAATATCTAGCATCAATAAATCATGAGTTTGTAAGCGCATTAGAAATATCGGAATCATATAAATGTGAAGATGGTACTCCATATATTGAAAAAGTAGAATATGAAAAAAGATTACTTCTTGATAAAAAGAAAGAAGAAGCTAGAGCAGCAAAAGAAGCAGAAATAAGAGCAACTTTAGCAAATGATATAGTAGCTTTAGCTGAAATATCTAAAGATCATAAAGAAAAAATTGAAAGATTTAAAATACCTGAAAAATATTTATTTAATATTGAAGATGGTGTTAGAAAAATTGATAAACAATTTTTATGTGGTTTAAAATTTATAGATTTATCAAATGTTGAATTTAAAAATGTTGATGTAAGAGGTATAGATTTTTCGGAATGTAATCCTGTATTATTAAATCCTCAAACAGTTTATAATAAAGATTTATCTAATACTTCATTTATAAATGATGAAGTACAACATGATAATATTTTCCCATTTGGACCATTTACTAGTTTTGAAGGTGTTAATTTAAGTGGAGCATCTATTATCATGGTTGATCCAGTTATGGTTAATTTTAATGGAGCTATTACAGATGATAGTACATCTATAGTAATAAGTGGAACTAAACAAAGAAATCATACACCTATAAAATCGGAAGAAGAAATTAAAAAGATGTATAATCCTTTAAGATTAATAAGAATTGCTAAAGATATGCATAATGTTGAATTTGCAGAAATATTTGGAGTATCACCTGCTTATATAAGTGCAATTGAAAAAGGCGATAGAGAAATGAATCATCAAACTCTTATTAAAGGATTAAATATACTAGGTGTTGAATATGACGAATATTTAGATTTTATTAAATATCTAGAAAGAGTTAAAAAAACTAGGTTATGTGATGATACCAAGTTTGCATTGGCACTTGCTAAAGCAATTGGTGTTGAATGTCCAGAAATGAAAAAAGAAGCTGACAGGTTAACTCATATACCACGTGGAAAATAAAAGACAAATTATATTTGTCTTTTTTTATGATATAATTTATTAGAAACGAGGTTGATTTATATGATCTTTAATAATGTAGAAATGAATATAAAAGAAGTTTTGGCTAATCAATATTCTATTGAAATAAATTCAGATAATTTAAGTATATTTTTAAACTTTAATCGAGAAAAAATAGATTTAAAATCAATAACTATAAATGAAACTATAGACTTAAATAAATATATTAACTGGGATGTATCGATCAAATATAAAGATGATAATTTATTGTTTGATATATCAAAAGATATTGTTGAGTTAACAAGAATAGAAGATAATAAATATAAATTGTTTATAGATATTAATAATCCAGATATGATTATACCTAAACCATCATTTGATAATTTAAAAATTGATACTACATTTTCATTTGATTATGATTATAAACCAACAGTTAATAAAGATATATTAAAAGTAGAACCATCATGTGAACAACCTAATTTGATGGATGTATTAGATAAATTATAGAATTATGTTATAATACATATTACTTAAAGGGGAAAATAATATGAAAGATAGATTTCTAGAAAGATTTCCTATTGTTAAAGGAAATAAAGAAAATCCATATTTAATTATATTTGATGCTTACTGTGGTCAAGGTAAAAGTTATATATCTAAAATAATATCTAAATATGATAATTCAATTATCATGAATAATGATGAAGTTAGATCATGGTTAGATAATTATGAAAATAACAATGAACTTTTATATGAATTACAACAATATAGATTAGAATTATTATTAAAAAACAATAATAGTTGTATTATGGATAGTTGTTCATGTATTAACTGGGATAGAAAGAAAAAGATATTAGATAAGTTAGGATATAAATATTATATTATTAGACTCATATGTTCAGATAATACTATTAAAGAAAGAATAAATAATAGAACATATGGAGATGATAATTATTCTAAAGGAACATATGAAGATTATATTTGGCAAAAAGAAAATGTTCCAAGAATAGATGATAGTTTAATTGACTATACAATTGATACTGAAAAAGATATTGATGAACAAGTAAAAGATTTTATAAATAAATATAATTTAAAGTAGGAGTAATATCCTACTTTTTATGTTATACTAAAATAGAAAAAGAGGTGTATTTATATGTTAGGATTAATTGTTGCTCGTTCTAAAAATAATGTAATAGGTAAAGATGGTAAAATACCATGGAATATAAAAGGAGAACAAAAACAATTTAAAGAATTAACTACTGGTAATACTATAATCATGGGAAGAAAAACATATGAAGATATTGGTCATCCACTTCCAAATAGAATAAATATAGTTATATCGAGAACTACTAATTATCCGGGTGTTATAACTGTTGATTCTCTTGAAAAAGCATTAGAATTAGCTGAAGGTAATATTTATATTATAGGTGGATATAATTTATTTAAAGAAGTTATACCATTAGTAGATGTTATGTATATAACTGAAGTAAATATGGAAGTTGAAAATGGAGATGTATATTTCCCAAGTTTTAATGAAGCAGAATTTGAAATTACTAAAGGCGAAGAAAATTCTGATTTTAAGAGATTAATATATACTAGAAAGAACAAAAGCGATTTGTAGACAAATAAATCGTTTTATGCTATTGTATAACAAATTTAGTGAGTGAGGGTTTTATTATGGCATATGATTCTGTATTAGATCCTGAAATGGGTAAAATTAAAAATGATGAATTCTATTTGTTTTATGAAATGATGATGCAATCATTAAAAACAGTGGATGTTAAAGATGGTATAACTATGTCTTTATCATTACTAAGATCATATTTAGGTTCAGGTGATATTTATATTTTTTACAAAAAAGAAGATAAAACTTATGGTTTTAAAGCATCTGATTCTTCTGTAAGAGAAATGTTACAACCAGTCAGTTGTATTGTTAATAAAACAATACCTTTAATTGAAAAGAGAAAAATATTTAATATAGATATGGATCTTTCAGAAAGATTAGGAAATATGACGTTAATACATATACCTCTTTTAAATAGTGTATATGATGATGACGAATGTATAATGGCTATTATAAATAACAATAAAAAAGATTTAGATTTTCTTTTCTGGGAAAGAGTTAAAGATACAATGCAAGTCATATTAAAAAGAGCTGCTAGTTATGAAAGAAATACTAAAGCTATTACTACTGATATGTTAACAGGTTTAGATAATAGAAATTCATATGAAATGAGATTAAGTCAAATAAATGAAGAAGATAATAATATAGTATTTGCATTATTTGATTTATTTAGATTAAAATTTATAAATGATAGTTTCACACATGCTAAGGGTGATTTATATATTAAAGAAACTGCCAAGATATTAAATAAATATTGGCCAAAATATAAAGTAACAGTTAATGAAGATACAACAGAAACTTATCATAGTACAGGTCACTGTGTATATAGAATAGGTGGAGATGAATTTGTATTGATGACTAATAAAGAAACATTACAATTAGCATCTATTAAAGCAGAACTAGCAAGAGATGAAGTATGTTTAATAGATTTAGGTGTAAGTGATAATATTATAATTGGATTAAACTATGGTATGGTTAAACCAGAACATGGTGAATCTATGAAGAAAACTTATATAAAAGCTGATCATAAATTACAAGAAGATAAAGATCAAATGTATAAGAAGTATAGATTAGAAAGAAGAAAATAAAAAAGTAGGATAAAACCTACTTTTTAATTTTAACTAAAACTTTTTCTTGTTCTTGATTAAATGTTTCTCCTAATATTTCAGAACATTTATCATTTATATATTCCATATTGAAATCACTACAACCAGATTGATTTCTTATTCTATTTTGATTAGCTAATTCATCATTATAATCTTCTAATTTATATACTGTATATTCACCTTGTTGGGTTATAACTGGATCAAGTTCATATTCAGTAATATAACATTCATTAGTTTCATAATCTTTTTCGATAGATACTTTAGCCATACCACCAATAACTCTATCTTTTTTGTTTTGACCTGAAACATAATTACCTAAAGAATAGAATACTAGCATTTCATGCCCTTCATCATTTGTAATTACTTCAATATTTTCAAGTACATGAGGATGAGTACCAATTACTAAATCAACTCCTAAGTCAGAAAATAGCTGTGTATATTCTTGTTGTAAAGTATCAGGGCCATATTGATATTCAGTTCCCCAATGAGGTAGTACTACAACAAAGTCAGCTTCTTCTTTTGCTTTTAGAATATCATTTGTAACTTTATCTTTATCTAATAGATTTACTAAATATGGTTTATCACTTGGAAGTGGTATACCATTTGTTCCATATGTATAATTTAGTAATGCTATTTTAAATCCATTTTGTTCATATATTTGAATATTATTTTGTTCTTCTTCATTAAGATTTAAACCAATCATTTTAATTTCAGGATATTTTTCTCTCCAGAAATTAATAGTATTGTTAATAGCAGTAAAACCTTTATCCATTGAATGATTAGTAGCATGTAATATAACATTGAATCCTGCTTTAGCTTCAGCATCACCAATTTCTTGGGGTGAATTGAAACATGGATAACTACTAAAACCTAATTCAGTTCCACCTAATATAGTTTCTTGATTAACTATTTTTATTTCAGCTTCATCTAGATCATCTTGAATATTTATAAAGAAGTGATCATAGTTTAATGTACCATCTTCTTGTATACCAGATGTATAAACAGGTTTATGTACTAATACATCACCAATCATTAATAAATCTACATGTTCAGGCTCTTTAACTTCTTCAACTTCTAGTTCTTCAATTTCTTCTTGAGTATCTTCAATAGTACTTTCTTGAGTTGTTACAGGCTCCCAATTGATAGTTGTAATATCAGTAGGTTCTTTAACTTCTTGATTAGCACAACTAGTTAATATTAATGAACTAATTATAAGAGCATTCTTTAACGCTTTCTTTGTCATTTTATTTTATCCCCTTTATTGATGAGTTATTATATATTTGGTACTTATTTATGTCAAATTTAAGAATATATATTTTTGACAAAACTAAACAAAATAACTATAATACTATGCACATAAAGGGGAAATAAATATGTCAAAAAATATAAAAATCGATTTAATGTTACAATTACCTGCAGGTAAAGCATTACCAAAGCCTCCACTTAGTACTGTAATTGGACCAAGTGGTATTAGCCTAAAGAAATTTTGCGATGATTTTAATGAATGGTCTAAAGATATGAAAGGTAATGTTAATCTTGGTATTATCATATATGATGATTTAAGTTATTCATTTATGAATGAATTAGAATATTCAGGATATCGTAAAAATAAAGATAAAGAAGTATTTTTAAGATTATGGGATAAAAATAAAGATGATGAAAAATTTTTAAGAGAATGTGAAGAAGCTTATATTAGTCATTATTGTATGGAACAATATAATATTTTATTAGATATGTATGCTCGTAGTTCATTACCTGAAGCTGATAAAGTAAATAATGATAATATTGTTAAATTCCATTTATAAAAGATGTTAATATAACATCTTTTTTTATGTTATAATATCTATGGATATAGGAGATTACAATTATGATAAAAAACAACATAAACTTTAATGAAATAAAATATGAAAGATTAGATTATGATAAAACTAAAAAAAGTGTTGAAGAATTAATATCTAAACTTATCAAATGTGATAACTATAATGAATATCTTGAATTAGTAAAAGAAATTATTAAATTTCAAAATCACATTGAAGAAATGTTTGATTATGCTGATATAAATAACATGAGAAATGTTGAAGATAAATTCTTCGGTGCTGAAATAAAATATTGGAATGAAAATAAAGTCAAATATGATTCATTATTCTTACCATTTTATAATGAATTAAATAATTCAAAATATAAAGAGGAATTAAAAGGTATCTTACCAGATAATTTCTTTAGAATAATTGAATATCAAGCAAGAGTTACATCTGATGAAATATCTGATTTAGTTGCAAAAGAAAATGATTTAATGATGCAATGTAGAAAACTAAATCTAACTAAATTAAATTATGATGGAGAAGAAAAAACAATTGGTAAAATAAGTGCTGATTATAGTAATAAAGATAGAGAAGTAAGAAAGAAAGCTCATGATTTTGTAAATGATTATTACTACAGTAATCAAGAAAAATATGATCAAATACTATTTGAACTTGTACAAGTTAGAAATGAGATAGCTAGAAAACTTGGATTTAAAAATTGTGTTGAATATAGTATCTATAAATTAAAAAGATTTGATTATGATTATTCTGATATATCAAAATTTAGAGATAATATAATTAAATATATAATTCCAATTTGTAAGCAATTAACTGAATGGAAAAAAGAAGAATTAGGATTAGATGAATTAAAATATTATGATACGGTATATTTTACTGAAATGCCTAAACCTAAATATGAAGGTATTGAATTACTTGAACATTTAAGAGATTCATTTAAAGAAGTAGATAAAGAATTATCTGATTTATATGATTTCATGTTAGAAAATGGTTATATAGATTTTGTTACTAGAGATACTAAAGTTAATTTCTCAATAACAAATTATTTAACCGAAACTTGTATGCCAGTTGTAACAGGTAATTATAAAGGTACATATTTTGATGTTAAAACAACTACACATGAAATAGGTCATTCATTACAAAAATATTGTGCTTCTAAAGAAGATAAGAATAGAATTGTATCTGCATTACTTAAATATCCAACTATGGAAGTAGCAGAAATATTCTCATATGCTATGGAATTTATAATGATGGATCATTTAGATAATATTTTTAGTGAAGAAGATTATAAAAAATATTGTTTTATGAAAATGTATAATTTTATAACTGATTTACCACAAAGATGTTTAGTAGATGAATTCCAACAAGCAATATATTCTAAAGAAGATTTAAAAGTAGAAGATATTAGAAAAACATGGTTAGAACTTGCTCATAAATATAATATGGATAATACTTATGGTGGTCATATTAATTTAAGTACAGGTGGATCTTTCTACGGTGTTTCTCATATATATTACAATCCATTCTATTTTATAGATTATGCATTAGCTTGCTGTGATGCATTATCTATTTGGAATGAATGTGATAAAAATATAGATCTATTTAAAGAAATAGGTGGAGTAGCATCATATTATTCATTTAAAGAATTAATTGAAAAATATAATATGCCTAATCCATTTGAAGAAGATACAGTTAAAGAAGTATCAATAAAATTACAAAAAGAATTAGAAAATAAAAGAATAGTTAAATAAAAAAATATGTAGTTCCTACTGATGTATTATTTACTGAAGTAGATGGAATAAAATATTTGTTGACTAGTAATTTTTCTTAAATTATAATATTTTTTAAATTCAAAAGATTAGGAGAAAAAGGAAATAATAATGAGTACAATAGAAGAAAACTTTCGAAGAGATTTAGAAGTATTTTATAAAAATGAGAAAGCTGCGCAATCTATTATTGCATTAATGAGATATGCCAATAGAGAAAATTGTGAGACTGATTGGATAACATTAGATTTAATATTAAATGATGTAATAACTTCATTGTCTGATATAGATGTAAAAATTAGATATCGTGGTAGAACAACACAAATAGATAATAAATTGTTTGATATGAAGTATGGACTTGAAGATAAATATTTAGGTAAAGTTGATAAAAGTTTGTTACCTTCATCTCGTTACCATATGTATCAAGGAATAGATGAATATAATGTTGCAGATATGTTAAATGAAATAATTAAAAAGGGTTATCCAGTAGATAAAATGATTACTTGGGTAAATGAGTTTTTATCTTCAACAATGAATATTGATGATAGAGTATGTTTTTGCTTAGATTTATTTAAAGGCGATTACATTGGTTTAAGAGGTATTTTAAGATATAATGAAATACCAACATTATTAATGAGTGATGAAAATAAAGCTAATAGAAAAAATAGTGTAATAGAATATATGCGTGAAAATGCTTGGGCAAACGCAGAATTAGTTGAAACAGAACAAGCGCGTGGATTAGTTGCGTGTAATCAAATTTATAAGCTTGATTTTTCTTCTCACGAATCAGTAAAAAAAGCAATTGAAATATATAAAAAAGAGAGAGAAGATTCAGAGAGTATCTATGATTTAATGAATAGTAAAAGATATAAAGAAACAGCTACAAAAGCACAAAAAGATGAAGATATTCTTAATATGTTATCTAGTGTAGATATACGTTATATTGACCACTATGCACATTTTTTTGAATTAGACTTTGATCCAGAAATATTATTAATTGTAGCAGGATTAATGAGGGATAATTGGAATAGTATAGAAAAAAATGAACAAAAACGCGATTTCATTTATAAATGTTTCTTAAGTAAATCAGTTAAAGATGAAGAAGAATATAATAATAGATTATTATATGCAAATAAATTCTTAGAAATAGTAAATGATGAAGAAATAAGACAAGCTAATGAAGTATCTGAAAGAAAAAATGCACAAGATAAATTAGTTAGTGTTTTAAATAAAACTTTAAGAAAAACTTTAAACAATCCTGTTGGAAATATATATAAAAAATAATAATTATTAAATAAAGGATTAGAAAGATTATTTTAGGTAGGAGAAATCCTACTTTTTATGTTATACTTTTAAGGTAGTTTTATTTTGAAAGGGAAAACATCTATGAAAAAACTTAATGCAAATCATTTAAAACTAATAGCTATAATAGCTATGACAATAGATCATTTTACTGATCTTATATATCCTGGATTTCCAGCAAATCCTATTGCAATAGGATTACATATAATTGGTAGACTTACTGCACCTATAATGTGGTTCTTTGTAAGTGAAGGATTTTTCTATACACATAATGTAAAAAAGTATATGTTTAGATTATTTATTTTTGCTATTATTTCACATTTTGCTTATTGTTTTGCATTTAATATAAGTTATATTCCTAATAGTTTATTTAATCAATCAAGTGTAATGTATCCTTTATTTATTGCAGTATTAGTATTATATATAAATGAAAAGACTAATATGAATAATATACTTAAACATATATTAGTATTAATTCTTGTATGGAGTGCATTCCCTGCTAACTGGAGTAGTATTGCAGTATTATCAGTTATAGGAATGTATTACAATCGTGGGGATTTAGAAAAACAAATGAAGGCAGTAATGCCATGGGTATTAGTATATGGAATTGTTTCATTCTTCTTTGTAAATAAAATACATGGAATAATAGAAGTATTTGTTATTTTAGTATATCCTTTATTAAAACTTTATAATGGCGAAAAAGGAAAATGTAAGTGGATGAAATGGTTCTTCTATATATATTATCCATTACATTTAATTATATTAGGAATATTAAGAGTAATTATATACGGAAACGTTCCATTATTATTTAATTAAGCAAAAAAGTAGGAAAGATCCTACTTTTTATATTATAATTAATTTGTATATAAAAATGAAAATAGAGGTGAAAATTATGGTAACAAAAGATTGCAATGATTTAGTAAATGTACTTGATATTGATGATAGTTTAATTGTTGATTTATGTTTATTTAACAATTCAACTATTTTTGGTAAAGAATACAATACTAATTGTGCTTATGTTAAAAAGCATATTGCTTTAAAACTAAAGAATGCTAATGATATAGCAAAGACATACAATTTAAGAATAAAGGTATGTGATGCTTATAGACCATATAGTGTTACTAAAAAGCATGCTACTATGAGACCTGATTTAGTAGCTAAAGGATTGCTTGCTCCTGAAAGAGGATCATGGCATAATGCTGGTCTTGCTCTTGATGTTACTTTAGTAGATGCAAATGGTGATGAATTATTAATGCCATCTAAAGTTCAAGATTTTGCTGCTGTTGATAATTATGAAGAAAATGATAATTCTATATTATTAAAGAAAATAATGAATGAAGCAGGTTTTGGTAAATTAAAAAGTGAATGGTGGCATTTTCAAGATATATATGATGAAAATAAAAATAAATTAAAACTAGGTAGTGAAGAAGCACCTATATATACATTTGAAATATAAAAAGAGGCGATTATAATGAATATAAAATATATTATTTTTGATTTTGGTAAAGTATTAGGTTATCCTAAATCAGGCAAATGGTTTCTAACACCAAAATTCATAACAATATTAAATGAATCTAAAATAGAACTTGAAAAAGCAAAAGAAGCAATATCCAATAATAAATATTTAGTTAAAGATGATCTTCCTATTAAAACATTAGAGGAAGAATATAATCTTTTTATTAGTTTCTACTCAAATATATTAGACGAATTAGGATTGGATAAAGAATTAGCAAAAGAAATAGCTTATGATAAAGTTTATAATATAAGTGAATATTCACTGTATGATGATGTAAAAGATATATTAAATAAATTAAACAAAAATTATAAACTAATAATGCTTACAAATAATTATCCAAGTATTGTTGATTATTTAAAAAAAGAAGAAGTATATGATTTATTTGATAAAGTATATGTTTCTTCCATATGTGAAACATCTAAGAATGAAGAAAAGTTTTTTGATATGGTAATCAATGATTATAATATATCTGAAAATGAAGCAATTTTTATAGATGACTTTGAAGATAATCTAGATATTGGATATAAAAAGAAATTAGATGTAATAATGTTAGATAGAAATAATAAGAAAGAATCTAAATATAAAAAGATTAATTCTTTAAAAGAACTTGAAGAATATATAACATCAAATTAATTTATATAAGAATTAAAAGGACGAAATAGTAATTATTTTCGTCTTTTTTATGGTATAATTTTATTGATTTAGAAAAAAGGAGTTGATCCTCATGGAAGAAACTAGAACAAATATAAACTGGTATCCAGGTCATATGGCTAAAACTAAAAGGGAAATAGATAAGCTATTACCTATAGTAGATATAGTATATGAACTTATTGATTCTAGAATACCAAATTCTTCTAGAATAGAAGATATAGATAATATAGTTAAAAATAAACCTAGAATAATTGTCATGACTAAATCAGATTTATGCGATTTAACCGAAACTAAAAAATGGATAGATAAATATGAATCTGAAGGACATAAAGTAGTATTAGTTAATTTAAATGATAATAATGATTATAAAAAAGTATTAACTGCTACTAAAGAAATAACTGCAGACTTAAATGCTAAAAGAGCAGCTAAGGGTTTAAAAGAAAAAGATATTCATGCATTAGTAGTAGGTATACCAAATGTTGGTAAATCAACATTCATTAATAGATTAGCTGGTAAGAAAGTTGCAAACGTTGGTAATAAACCAGGTGTAACAACTAATCTAACATGGCTTAAAACTAATGCTGGAGTACTTTTACTTGATACCCCAGGAATTTTATGGCCTAAGTTTAAAAACGCTGAAATAGCTTTAAATCTAGCTTCTATGAGTGCTATCTCATCTGATGTAGTAGATCATGATGAAGTAGCTATTCATATCCTAAATAAATTAGATAAATATTATAATAATATATTATTAGAAAGATATAATGTTTCTCATGTTAATAATGATGATATTATGGAAACATATGAAACTATAGGTAAAAGATTAGGTGCACTTATATCTGGTGGAGAAGTAGATACTAATCGTGTTTCTACTCAAATAATAAGTGATTTAAGAACTGAAAATATTAAAGGTATAACATTTGATAGGATTTAAATATGATAGACATTGATAATTTAGAACAATATGAAGATTCATATTTAGAAGAACAATTTGAAATATTATCAAAAGAATATAAAAAAAATAAAAAAGTAGTTGAAGCTATAGATATGTATTTAGCTTCTAAAAATAATTCTAGATATGAAAATAAATTAAATAAAGAAGGTATTACTTTAATAGCTGGTGTTGATGAAGTAGGAAGAGGACCTTTATGTGGACCTGTTGTTACATGTGCATGCATATTGCCTGTTGGATATGAACTTGCTGGATTAACAGACAGTAAGAAAATAACTGAAAAGAAAAGAGAAGAATTATACGAAATACTTATCAAAGAATGTGTTTCATATAAAATAGGTATTAAAGATAATAATAGAATAGATGAAATAAATATAAGAGAAGCTACTAAAGAAGCTATGTATGATTCTATAAATGGTTTAGATATCAAACCTGAATATGTGTTAATAGATGCTATGGAATTAGAAGATTTGAGTATTCCTAATAAAGCTATTATTAAAGGTGATTATAAATCTAAAAGTATATCAGCTGCTTCTATTATTGCTAAAGTTACAAGAGATAGAATGATGATTGAATTAGATAAAGAATATCCTGAATATGGATATGCTAAACATAAAGGATATCCAACTAAAGATCATATAGCTGCAGTAGAAAAATATGGAGTAAAAGACTTTTATAGAAAAACTTTTTCTCCAATAAGTGAACTAATTAATAAACATGACTAAAGTCATGTTTTATTTTTTTAATTATTTACTTTTTATATTATAAGTGTAATAATAAATAAGTAATTTAGATAAAAGGATGATGTTTATGAAGAAATTTTTAACTAATAGAGTATTTTTAAATACTGTAGTTTTAACAATATATACATTTATAATGGAAATGTATGTTAGATTCTTAATGTCATCTACTTTTAATGACTTTGCTGTAGTAAGAATATTACTATCATCATTTATTATTTCATTACTATGGTCGTTTATATGGCATTTTACTCATAAAGTAGTACATAGAATATTTAATATAATATATGTAATAGCTGTATCTATATATATGTTTGTAGAATTTAATCTATATAACTACATTGGTTTCTTCATGGGTACTGCTAATGCAGAACAAGGAACTAAAGTTACTTCATACATCATGGATGTGTTACATGCATCTAAGTTTTTATATTGGATTTTATTAGTTATTCCAATTATCTTTATTGTTTATTATGTAGTTGTAGATAGAAAAATATATAAAAATAGAATACCTAGAAAATTTACTATGCCACAAAGAATATATATAGAAGCTGTTACTTTAATAGCAATAGTAGCTTTAAGTGGTTTATATTATTACACAATTAAAGATGATAAATTCCAAAATGAAATACAAACTGAAAAAAATTATTATTTATGGTTATTCCCAGAAAACAGTAATTTAACTGCTAATAATTTTGGTGTGCTTATGTATTTATTCTGTGATATTAAATCACAAATACAAGGAATTGATTCAGATTATATTTTAAAATTACAAATGGCTGATATAACACAAGAAGAGAAAAAAGAAGATATAGAAAAAATACCTGTAGATAAGAGAAGAGTAATTGATGATACAGCTTGGAAAACTTTACAAGATAATACAAGTGATGAAAACTTTAGGTCATTAAATACATATTTCATGAATAGAAATATTACTCAAAAAAATGATATGACTGGTATATTTAAAGGAAAGAACTTAATTATTATTTTAATGGAATCAGTAGATGAAATTGCTATATTAAATAAGGAAGATTTCCCAACATTATATAAGATGTATCATGAAGGTATTTCATTTAGAAACAATTTCTCTCCAAGAAATAATTGTTCAACAGGTAACAATGAATTTACTGTATTAACAAGTTTATTTACTATTAATAATACATGTACAGCAAATGCATATGCAGTTAAATTTAAATTTTCTGAAGCTTCTTATAATATATTTAAGAAAGCTGGATATGCTACAAACGGATTCCATGATTATACTCAACAATATTATTATAGAAATAGAATTCATCCAAATTTAGGAGCAGATCATTTCTATGGAGTACAAGAATTAGGAATGTCATGGAATGAAATTTATGAAGAATGGCCTTCAGATAAAGTTATGTTCCAACAAGCAAAAGATAAATACATGAATAATGATAAATTCTTCACATATTTTGCTGCTGTAACAACACATCAAACTTATAATGTTCCTTCTGAATGGGGAGATGCATACTCTTCAAGATGGGCTAACACTAATTATTCAACTAACTTAAAGAGATACTTATCTAAGATGACTGAATTAGATAATGCATTAGCTGAATTATTAAGCGAATTAGAAAAAGAAGGCAAATTAGATGATACAGTTATTGCTATGTTTGGTGATCATTATCCATATGGATTAACTGACTCTAATATTAATCAATATTTAGAAGCAAATAACGCTGGTTATACAGTAAATCATAATAGTACAACAGATAAAAATGTTGACAGAACACCAATGCTAATTTATAATTCAGCATTGGAAGCACCAATAGAAGTAACAGATTATACAACAATAATTGATTTACTTCCTACATTACTAAATTTATTTGATATGGATTATGATCCACGTCTTTATTTAGGAACTGATGTTTTCAGTGAAACACATGTTTCACGTGCATATTTTGCTGATGGTTCTTGGCAAGATGATAGAGGATTCTATTATGCACCAGGTAATAAGATGACTTATTTATCTGGAGCTACTCAATACTCTGATGCCGAATTAAAATCTATTAATTTTGAAATAAATACTAGACAAAGAATGTCTGGTTCAGCAATTAGATCAAATTATTTCAATTATTTAGGAGAAGGTTTAGAAAAATATAAACCTGTAGTAGTAGAAGAACCAAAAGTAGAAGAGGAAAAAACAGAAAGCGAGGAATAAACTTTGAGTAAACTAGTAATAGTTGAGTCGCCTGCTAAAACGCATACTATTGGCTCATATTTAGGTAGTGAGTATAAAGTAGTATCAAGTAAAGGTCATATAAGAGACCTTGCTACTTCTGGTAAATATGGATTAGGAGTAGATGTTGATAACAACTTTGAACCTAACTATATTGAAATATCTGGTAAAAAAAGAGATATAAGTGCATTAAAGAAAGATGTAAAAGAATCTGAATTCGTATATCTTGCAACCGACCCAGACCGTGAAGGGGAAGCTATATCTTGGCACTTATTTGATGATTTAGGAATTAAAGAAAATAATTATGAAAGAGTAGTATTTAACGAAATTACTGCTCCTGCAGTTAAAGAAGCATTTAATCATACAAGAAAAATAGATATGGATCTTGTTAAATCACAAGAAACAAGAAGAATATTAGATAGAATAATTGGTTTTAGATTATCTAAATTAATGCAATCAAAAACTGGTGGTAAATCTGCTGGTAGAGTTCAATCTGTTGCATTAAAGCTTGTTGTTGATCGTGAAAGAGAAATAGAAAGTTTCATTCCTGAAGAATATTGGGATGTAACTGCTCATTTTAAGGATTTTGATGCATCTTTAGAAAAATATAAAAATGATAAATTAGAATTACATAATGAAGATGAAGTAAATGATGTATTAAATAAATTAAATGAAGAATACATTATTGAAAATATAGAGGAAAAAACTAAAAAAAGAAAAGGTGTTATGCCTTTTACAACTTCTACATTACAACAAGCATGTATTAATAAATTTAATTATTCTTCATCTAAAACTATGCAAGTAGCACAAAAATTATATGAAGGTATTAATATTGGATCTGAAACAACAGGTTTAATTACATACATGAGAACAGATTCAACTAGATTATCACCTATATTTATAAATGAAGCATATAAATATATTGAAGATAACTTTGGTTCTCAATATAAAGGTGCTGTTAAAGTTGGCAAAAAGAATGATAATGTTCAAGATGCTCACGAAGCTATTAGACCTACATCTTTATATAGAACACCAGAACAAATGAAAAAATATTTATCAAATGATGAATATAAAATTTATTCAATTATATATGCTAGAGCATTAGCATCATTAATGGCTGATGGAGAAATATTATCTACAACAGTTATTTTAGATAATAATGATTATAAATTTAAAGCAACTGGTGTACAAGAAACTTTCGATGGTTTCTTAAGAGTATATCGTGATTATTTCAGTGCATCTGAAAATATACTTCCAGATATGTCTAAATATAATGGTAAAGTATCTACTAAAGATGTTGAAACTGAACAAAAATTTACTAAACCAGTTAGTAGATATACAGAAGCTACATTAATTGAAGAAATGGAAAAACTTGGTATTGGTAGACCATCTACATATGCAACTACTATGAAAATCTTAAGAGATAGAGCATATGTTGAAGTAAAAGAAAAAAAATTCTATCCAACTGAAATTGGTATAGAAACTACTGATAAATTACAAGAATTCTTCTCTGATATAATTAATGTTGATTATACAGCTAAGATGGAAGAAGACTTAGATGAAATAGCTGATGATCATAAAGATAATATTCCTGTATTAAGAGAATTCTATGATAAATTTGAACCATTAGTTAAACAAGCATTTGATGAAATGGAAAAGAAAGCTCCTACATTAACAGGTAATAAATGTCCACAATGTGGATCAGATATGGTTATTAGAAAATCAAGATATGGTGAATTTGAAGCTTGTTCAAATTATCCTAAATGTAAATACATTAAACAAGAAGAAAAAGAAGAAGTACCTGCTAAAGAACTTATTCCATGCCCAAAATGTGGAGGACATATAGTTGAGAAAATCTCTAGAAGAGGAAAAGTCTTCTATGGATGCGATAACTATCCAAAATGTGATCAAGCATATTGGGATGAACCAAATGGTGAGTATTGTCCACAATGTGGTAAACCACTTGTAGTTCATGGTAAACGTTCACCTGTAACTAAATGTTCTGAATGTGATTATATTAAATAAGATAAGTTTAACTTATCTTTTTAATTTGCATTATTTATTAATCTAAACTATAATAGTTAAACCTATTAAGAAGAGAGGGGTTTAATATGTATACACCAGGCGATATAATTGATTTATCTACTAATACAGAAATAAAACTAGGATTAGTAATATATGCAGATGTTAATTTTATCAAATATTTAACAATTACACCTGATGTAGGTATTAAGAAACCTAATTCAGGAATATATCATCTAAGAACTGAAAAAGTATTATTAGATAAGAAACCAAATGTTAAATTAGATGTTCATATAGATGTTACTCATATAACTGAAGGAACATTTAAGAAATGTGGAAAATTAAAAAATAATAAAGAATTAATTGAGATTATGTCTTATGTAAACGGATATAAAGACTACTCAAAATTAGTTAATAATAATTATTATTCAATAGGTGGTCCTATACTACGTAAATAGGAGCCAAATCTATTGACAAAAAAGCTAAAAATAGCTATAATTTTGATAACTTTTGTGGAAGAGAATCGACCTTATAATTAAGTATTAAAGAGAAGGCTAGATGGTGGAAATGCCTAATACGTATTATTTGACAACAACTCTTTATAACACAAAACGCAAGTATGCGATATATACAAATGAGAGTACCTATGTGAAGTAAGGTGGCACCGCGGGATTTATTCCTCGTCCTTACGTTTGTTAGGTACTTTTTTAATTTTAGAAAAGGAGATGTTAGTATGATTACTAAACAAAAAGGAACATATGATATATATGGAGACTTAGCAAAGAAAAGAATGTATGTTAATGATGTATTAAATGCATTATGTGAAAAATATAATTTTGGCTATATTGAAACACCAGTATTTGAAGCTTCTGAATTATTCCATAGAGGTGTTGGAGAAACAACCGATATGGTTCAAAAAGAAACTTATGATTTTGTTGACCGTGGGGAAAGAAATATTACTTTAAGACCAGAAGGAACTGCAGGAGTAGTAAGATGGTTTGTTGAAAATAAACTATATGGTAATTTAACTGATCCAGTTAAAGTTTATTACAACATGAAGATGTATAGATATGAAAGACCTCAATCAGGAAGAAATAGAGAATTTACTCAATGGGGATTTGAAGTATTTGGATCTGATACATGTGAAGCAGATGCTGAAGTAATTTCTTTAGCATACAATGCATATCGTTTATTAGGATTAGAAGATGTTAAGATTCAATTAAACTCATTAGGAGATACAGAATCAAGAAATAACTATAGAGAAGCTTTAGTTAAATATTTTGAACCACATATTAATGAATTATGTGAAGATTGCCAAGAAAGATTTAAAAAGAATCCATTAAGAATATTAGATTGTAAGGTTGATGCAGGATCAGAAATTCTTGCAAATGCTCCTAAAACAATTGATTATTTAAATGAAGAATCTAAGAAGAGATTTGAAAGATTACAAGAATTATTGGATTTAATGGATATTCCATATGATGTTAATACTAAACTAGTAAGAGGATTAGACTATTACAACCACACAGTATTTGAAGTAACATTAAGAGATTCATATGCTTTAGGTGGAGGTGGACGTTACAATGGTTTAGTTGAAACTTTAGGTGGTCCATCAGTTCCTGGTGTAGGATTTGCAATGGGATATGATAGAACAATCTTAGCTATGGAAGAAGAAAATGTTAATATTCCAATTAATAATTCAGTAGATGTTTATTTATTAGCTGTATCTGATTCAGAAAAAGAAACAGCATGTTATTTAGCTCAAAATTTAAGATTAAATGGATTTATAGTTGAAACTGATTTAATGAATAAATCATTAAAAGCTCAATTTAAATCAGTTGATAGATTTGATGCTAAATATTTAATCGTATTAAATGATGAAGATCTACAAAAGAATGAAGTAGTATTAAAAGATAATAAAACAAAAGAAGAAGAACGTGTTAATATTAATGATTTAGTAGATTATATTGACATGCATATGTAAGGAAGTGCTTTATGAAAAAAGTAATGAATGAAACAATTGATATTAAATCAGTAGGTAAAACTGTTACTTTAGCAGGATGGGTTGCTAAGAAAAGAGACTTAGGTGGATTAATATTTATTGATTTAAGAGATGAATCAACAATTATCCAATTAGTAGTAAATCCTGATAATAAAAATTATAAAATAGCTGATTCATTAAAATCAGAATATGTAATTGAAGTAACTGGTAAAGTAGTAGAAAGATCAGCAAAGAATCCTAATTTAAAAACAGGTGATGTTGAAATAGAAGTAGAAGAACTTACTATTTTAAATACATGTGAAGAATTACCATTCCCAATTGCTGATGAAGTAAATACTTCTGATGATAATAGATTAAAATATAGATATTTAGATATTAGAAGAAATAAATTAAAAGATAACTTACATTTAAGATCTGAAGTATTACATTTCTTAAGAAACAAAATGTATGATTTAGGATTTACTGAAGTACAAACTCCGATCTTAACTGCATCTTCACCAGAAGGAGCAAGAGACTTTGTTGTACCTTCAAGATTATTTCCAGGTAAATTCTACGCTTTACCACAAGCACCACAAATTTATAAAGAATTATTAATGGTTGGTGGTTTAGGTAAATATTTCCAAGTTGCTCCATGTTTCAGAGATGAAGATCCAAGAGCAGATAGAACATTAGAGTTCTACCAATTAGACTTAGAAATGTCATTTGTTGAAGAAGATGATGTATTAGCTGTAGGTGAAGAAATCTTCTATGATGTATTCTCTACATTCAGTGATAAGAAAGTATCACCAAGACCATTCAGAAGAATTGCATATAATGATGCAATTAATATGTATGGTTCAGATAAACCAGATTTAAGATTTGATATGACAATCAAAGATATAACTGATGTATTTAAAAATACTGAATTTACTATATTTAAAAATATAATTGAAGAAAAAGGTATTATTAATGCAATCGTTGCTAAAAATGCAGCTGATAAATATTCAAGAAAACAATTAGATGAATTAACTGAATTTGTAAAAGGTAAAAAAGCATCTGGTTTAGCTTACTTAAAGATTGATAATGAAATTACTGGTTCAATTGCTAAAGTTGTAACTGAAGCAGAAGTAAATGAATTAAAGAAAGTATTAGAACTTGAAAATAATGATTTAGTATTAATTATTTCAGGTGAAAGACATATCGTTAAAAACGCATTAGGACAATTAAGATTAAGAGTTGCTAATGACTTAGATATGATTGATAAAGATAGATTAGAATTATGTATCGTTAATGACTTCCCAATGTTTGAATGGGATGAAAATAACGAAAAATGGGATTTCTGTCATAATCCATTTAGTTTACCTCATGGAGGTATTCATGCATATGATAATACTGATGATTTAGAAAGTATTTTAGCTTACCAATTTGACTTTGTTTGTAATGGTAATGAAATGGCATCAGGTGCTATTAGAAACCATGATTTAGATTCTTTAGCTAAAGGATTTGAAATCGTTGGATATCCTAGAGAAGAAGTTGAACAAAGATTTAAATCAATCTTTACAGCATTTAAATATGGTTGTCCTCCACATGGTGGAATGGCTCCAGGTTTAGATAGAATTCTTATGTTAATTAAAGATGAACCTAACCTTAGAGAAGTACAAGCATTCCCACCAAGTGCATCAGGTCAAGACCTAATGATGGGTTCACCTTCAGAATTAACTAAAGAGCAATTAAGAGAATTAAATATTAAATTTGATATAAAAGAAGAGGATAAATAATGGACTTAGTAGATGTATTTAAAACTAAAAACATAGGTGATGTAGTTAAACTTGAAGGATGGGTTAGAAATAATCGTGACCAAAAAGAATTCGGTTTTATTGATTTCTATGATGGTACTTCAATTAATACATTACAAATTGTATATGATAAAAATTTATCTAATTTTGATGAAGTAGCTAAGATATTAGTTGGTTCAGCAATAAGTGTTGAAGGTGAATTGGTTGAGTCGCCAGGAAAACAAAAATATGAAGTTAAACCTTCAAAAATTGAAGTTATAGGTGATTGTCCTGCTGATTATCCAATTCAACCAAAAAGACATACAATGGAATTTTTAAGAAGTCAAGCTTACTTAAGACCAAGAACAAGAACATTCCAAGCTGTATTTAAAATAAGAAGTGTAGCTGCACAAGCAATACATGAATATTTTCAAAATAATAATTATGTATATGTACATACACCATTATTAACTACAGCAGACTGTGAAGGATCAGATCAAATGTTTAAAGTAACAACTTTAGATTTAAATAATGTTCCTAAAGTAGATGGAGAAGTTGATTATTCTAAAGATTTATTTGGAAAACAAACATTTATAACTGGATCAGGACAACTTCATGGTGAAACATATGCTATGGCATTTAAGAAAATATATACATTTGGTCCTACATTCAGAACTGAAAATTCAAATACTAAGACTCATGCAAATGAGTTCTGGATGATTGAACCAGAAATGGCATTCATGCATTTAGATGACTTAATGAATGTAGAAGAAGAAATGTTAAAGTTCGTAGTTAATCAAGTACTTGAAAAATGTGCTGATGAATTAGCTATGTTAGATCAATGGGTATCTAAAGGATTATTAGATAAGCTTAATAAATTAGTTTCATCTGATTTCGTTAAGATTACTCATAAAGAAGCTATTGATTTATTATTAAATTCAGGAGAAAAATGGGAATTTACTCCTGACTATGAATCAGATATTGCTAAAGAACATGAGAAATGGATTACTGAACACTTTAATTCACCAGTATTCATTTATAATTGGCCTAAAGATATTAAGGCTTGGTATATGAAACTTAATGATGATGGTAAAACAGTTGCTGCTGTTGACCTAGAAGTACCAGGTTCAGGTGAATTAATGGGTGGATCTGAAAGAGAAGTTGATTTAGACAAATTAAATGAATTAGTTAAAATTCATAATATTGATAGAGAACAAATTGAATGGTATCTAAACTTAAGAAAATTTGGTGGATGTTATCATTCAGGATTCGGAATGGGATTTGAAAGATTAATCATGTACCTAACAGGTATTGAAAATATTAGAGATGTTATTCCTTATCCAAGAACTCCAGGAAACTGTGAATACTAGAATTTAAAAATAAAGAAAGGGTGTGTTTAATATGAACAAGTATAGAACTCATATGATTAAAGACCTATCTTCTGATATTAAAGACACTGTTATAGTATCAGGTTGGGTTGAAAACATAAGAGATCACGGTGGTGTTTTGTTTTTAGACCTTAGAGATGAATCAGGAACACTACAAACGGTTTCAAATGATGATAATATGTTTAAAGGATTAGCAAAAGAATCAGTTGTTGAATTAACTGGTACAATTAGAAAGAGATCTGAAGATACATATAATGAAAGATTATCTACAGGTGATATTGAATTATTAGTATCTAAGATGGAAGTATTAGCTGAATCAGAACATGAATTACCATTTGAAATCATGACATCTAGAAATACTAAAGATGATATTAGATTAAAATATAGATATTTAGACTTAAGAAATGAAAGAGTTAAAGAAAATATTAAATTAAGATCTGAAGTTCTTCATTTCTTAAGAAACAAAATGTATGATTTAGGATTTACTGAAGTACAAACTCCAATTCTTACTGCATCTTCACCAGAAGGAGCAAGAGATTTTGTTGTACCTTCAAGAATATTTAAAGGTAAATTCTATGCATTACCACAAGCACCACAAATATATAAAGAATTATTAATGGTTGGTGGTTTTTCTAAATATTTTCAAATAGCTCCATGCTTCAGAGATGAAGACGCAAGAGCAGATAGAACATTAGAGTTTTATCAATTAGATTTAGAAATGTCTTTTGTAAATGAAGAAGATGTTTTAAAAGTAGGTGAAGAAATCTTCTATGATGTATTTACTAAATTTAGTAATAAAGAAGTATCTAAACCTCCATTTAGAAGAATAGCATATAAAGATGCAATGGAAGATTATGGATCAGATAAACCTGATTTAAGAAACCCATTGATAATCAAAGATGCTACTGAAGCATTAAAGAATACTGAATTTGGTCCATTTAAAAAATCAAATATTAAAGTTATTGTAGTTGATGGAATAGGTGAAAACTCAAACTCATGGTTCAATGATATTGTTGATTTTGCTACATCAATTGGTATGCCAGGAATTGGTTATATCACTTTAATGGAAGACGGAACATTTAAAGGACCTATAGATAAATTCTTATCTGAAGAAGAAAGAAAAGAATTAATTGAAAAATTTGATATGAAGACAAACTCAGTTATGTTCTTTATAGCAAATAGAAAATTAAAAATAGCTCAAAAATTTGCAGGAGAAATAAGAAACTATATTGGAGAGAAATGTGGTTTAATTGATCACAACAAATTAGAACTATGTATAGTAAATGATTTCCCAATGTTTGAATGGAAAGATGATGAAAAGAAATGGGATTTCTGTCATAACCCATTCAGCTTACCTCATGGAGGTATTTCTGCATATGATAGAGAAGATAAAGAAAACATTTTAGCATATCAATATGACTTTGTATGTAATGGTAACGAAATGGCATCAGGTGCTATTAGAAACCATGACTTAGAAAGTTTAGCTAAAGGTTTTGAAACAGTTGGCTATGAAAGAGAAGAAGTTGAAAAGAGATTCAAATCAATATTTACAGCATTTAAATATGGATGTCCTCCACATGGTGGAATGGCTCCTGGTATTGATAGAATCTTAATGCTTATACAAGATGAACCAAACCTTAGAGAAGTTCAAGCATTCCCAACTTCAGCATCAGGTGCTGACCTAATGATGGGTTCACCTTCATATTTAACACCTGAACAATTAAAAGAATTAGGATTAAAAATTAAGGAGGAAAAATAATATGGATTTTAATGAAGCAACAATAGATAAATTAGCTGATCTATTAATGATTGGTTTAACTCCTGAAGAAAATAAGATGGTATTAGATGAATTTGAAGTTATTGATAAAAATATCAATAAAATTAATAAAATTGAAGGAATTGAAAAAGCACAACCTATGACACATGCATTAGATGATTTTGAATGTGAATTAAGAGAAGATGTTGCTATTGAATCACCTTCAATTGAAGAATTATTATCAAACTGTGATTTCACAGATGATAGAGAAGTAGAAGTACCAAAGGTGGTGGATTAAGATGATGGATAAGACTATTGTAGAATTACATGAAGAATTAAAATCAGGTAAAGTAACATCTGATGAATTAGTAAAAGAATCAATTAAGAAATCACATGAAGTACAAGAAAAATGTAATGCATTTGTTACTATTTTAGATGATGCTAAAGGCTCTGAAGTAACTGATGACTTATTATCAGGTATTCCATATGGTATTAAAGATAACTATTCTACTAAAGGAATATTATCTACAGGATCATCTAATACATTAAAAGACTATGTACCATTTTTTACAGCTACAGCTATAGAAAATTTGTCTAAACACGGATGTGTTCCAGTTAATAAAACTGCAATGGATGAATTTGGTATGGGTGGAACTGGTACAACAGGACATACTGGAGTACAAAAGAATCCTTGGGATACAACAAGAATGTGTGCTGGTTCATCATCAGGATCTGCTGCTGCAGTTGCTGCTGGTGTTTATCCATTTGCTACAGGATCAGATACAGGAGACTCAATTAGAAAACCTGCTGCTTTCTGTGGTATTGTAGGATATAAACCAACATATGGAATGATTTCAAGATATGGATTATTCGCTTTTGCATCTTCATTAGATACATGTGGTGTTTTAACTAGATCAGTTGAAGATGCTGCTATTGTAGTAGATGCTATGAAAGGTAAAGATCCTAAAGATATGACTTCTTGGGATTCATCAAATATTAATTTATACAAAGATTTATCTAAAGATGTTAAAGGAAAGAAATTATTCTATATTAAAGAAATAGTTGATAAAAATAATTATAAGAATTTACCTAAAGAAACTGAAGAACATTTAGATAACTTCATGAAGACAATTGATAAAGTTAAAGAATTAGGTATTGAAGTAGAAGAAGTATCAATTAATCAAGATTTATTAAATGCAATAGCTTCTACATATGTTGTAATTTCATGTGCTGAAGCAACATCTAATATGTCTAACTTAACTGGTTTCTCATTTGGACCTCGTGGAGAAGGTTCTACATATAAAGAACAAATGAAAGATCATAGAACTAAAGGATTTAGTTCATTAATTAAAAGAAGATTTGTAATTGGTTCATATGTATTGCAAGCTGTTAACCAAGATAAATATTTTAAGAATGCTCAAAGAGCTAGAAGATTAATTGTTGATACTATTAAAGAACAATTTAAGAAATACGATGGATTAATTCTTCCAGTAGGAACTGGTCCAGCTACTAAATTAGATAATCATGATATGGTATCTGATGATGAATTAACTGTACTAGATGAACACTTACAAATTGGTAACTTTGGTGGTTTCCCATCAATTACAATTCCAAATGGATTTGTTGATGGATTACCAGTTGGTATAAATATTACAGGTAACTGTTATGATGACCAAAATATATTAAATATTGCTTATGCCTTAGAATCATCTATGGAATATAAGAATCAAATAGCTAAGGAGGTAAAGTAATATGAGTAAATATTATGCAACAATAGGTTTAGAAATGCACTGTGAAGGTTCATTAACTAATTCTAAAGTATTTTCACCTTCAAAAAATGAATATACTGAATTACCAAACTGTAATGTAACTCCAATTGATATGGGATTCCCTGGAGTTCTTCCAGTAGCTAATAAAGAATGTGTAAGAATGTCTATTATGATGGCTAATATCTTACATGCTAGAATTCCTGAATATATGTATTGGGAAAGAAAGAATTATTATTATCCAGATTTACCAAAAGGATATCAAATAACTCAAAACCCACCAGAAGAATGTGTTGGAAATGGTGGTTATATTGATATTGAAAGAGAAGATGGATCAGTATTTAGAGTTGAAATAGACAATCTTCACTTAGAAGAAGATGCTGCTCAATTAACACACCTTTATGATACTTCAACAATCAATTATAATAGAGCAGGAAATCCATTATTCGAACTTGTAACTGGACCATGTCTTCATTCAGCTGATGATGCTGTAACATTCCTTGAATATATGAGAGCTGTATATCAATACTGTGGTATATCTGAAGCTGATTCTAAAAAAGGTCATTTAAGATGTGACGTTAACGTTTCTATTTCAGAAGATCCTAATTCTTTAGGAACTAAAGTAGAAATTAAGAATGTTAACTCATTCTCATCTGTAAGAGATGCAATTAATTATGAAATTGAAAGACAATGTGATCTTAAAGATGAAGGAAGATATGATGAAGAAGTAGTTCAAGAAACAAGAAGATGGGATGAAGAATCTCAAACTACTAAAGCAATGAGATCTAAAGTTGATGCAATCGACTATAAGTATTTTGTTGAACCAAATATTCCTAAAATTAAATTAGATAGAGCATGGGTAGATGAAATTATTGCTTCTACACCAGAACTACCATATGAAAGAAAAGCTAAATACATGAATGATTTAGGTTTATCTGCATATGATGCTACTATTATTATCAAAGATATTAAGATAGCTACATATTTTGAAAAATGTGTTGAATTAGGAGTAGATGCTAAAACAGCAGCTAACTGGATTTGTACACAAATATTAGGATATTGCTATAAAGAAGAAAAAGAAATAGATGAAATATATTTAACACCTGAAAGATTAGCTCAAATAACTTCAGCTATTAAAGACGGAAGAATTTCTTCTAAACAAGGTAAAGAATTATTTGCTTTAACCCTTGAAAGAGAAGAAGAACCTGAAAAGATCATGGAAGCTGAAGGAATGAAACAATTATCTGATGATTCAGAATTAATTAAAATTGTTACTGAAATATTAAATAGAAGTGAAGCACAAATAGCTGATTATAAAGGTGGTAGAACTAATATTATTGGTTACTTTGTAGGACAAGTAATGCAAGCTACAAAAGGCCAAGCAAACCCTGGTAAAGTTAACCAAATATTACAAGATGAATTAAGTAAGAGATAGTCAAATCTCTTACTTTTTTAATGACATCATTTATAAAATATGGTAATATTATCTTAGTATAGAATAATAAAAGGGTGTTATAAATGAAAAAATATTTTTATTTATTAATTGTAACTTTAATTATTATTTTTCCAGTAAAAACATATGCATTATCTCTTTCTTGTATAGATGGAGAATATGAATATGGTGATGAATTTAAATGTAGTTTAACTGGAGAAGCAAATGTAACATACAAAGAGTTATCTGCTTCAATAGAATCAAACGATTATTTAAGTTGTACTATAGCTGGATATGCTGATGGATTCCAAACTAATATGGAAAACGTTAGAACAAGTGGAACACCTACAGGAGAAGGTACAATCTCTTATGTAGATTTTAAATGTAAGGTTAAAACTAAAACAACTGAAGATTTAGTTAATACTGAATTCGTATTAAAAAATGTCAAATATACAGATGCATCAGATTATACATCTGATCCTGAGATATTACGTAGTAATCCTATAAAAGTAAAAAAATATGTAGATACATCTCAAATTACTACTACAGATGGTAAACCAAGAGATACATCAAATGGTAATTCTTTATTAAAGAAGTTAAGCGATGAAAATTTGGATAAATATTTTACTTTTTCAAAATTTATTACTCAATATAAATTTGATGTATTATTTGAAGTAGATGAAATAAATTTTCAATATGAACCAAATGTTGAAGGTGCAGATGTTAGAATTGAAGGTAATACTAAATTAGAAGTTGGTACAAATGTAATTGATGTATATGTAACAAGTCCTGACTTAACTAGTCAAACATGTTATACATTAGAAATTAATAGATTGCCTAGAGGTGAAGCAATTTATTATCCTGAAAAGGATGCTACACTTAAGAAGCTTACAATTAGAAATTATCCAATTAATTTCGAATCAATTATTAAACAATATACAATCAAAGTTGATTCAGTAGTAAATCAACTTGATATAGAACCAATAGTAAATGTTAAGGATGCAACATTTGTTATTGAAGGAAATGAAGACCTAAAAAATAAAAGTACAATTACAATAACTGTTACATCAAAAGATAAAACAACTAAAGAAACATATTCTATATTAGTTATAAAAGAAAGAGAAGAAAAAGATTATTCTTCATATATCTATTTAGGTATAATTGTTACTATCTTATTGATTGTAATTGTCTTTATTGTTAAGTCATCTAACAAGCGTAATAGTGAAGTAGAAAAAGATATGGCTAAATTCACTAAGTTATTTGGAAAGAAAAAGAAGGAACAACTTACTACTGTTCAACAACCAGTAACACAAGTTACTCCAGTACAACCGGTTCAACCTCAAGTTGCTCAACCAGTTAATCCAGTACAACAACCTGTACAAGCACAACCAGTACAACAAGTCGTGCCACAACAAAGTGTACCAGTTGCTCCAGTTCAACCTGTAGCTCCAACACAACCGGTTCAACCAACTCAACAAGTTGTACCTCCAGTACAACAAAATCCTAATAATCAAAATTAGTTATTTCTTGATTATGTTATATGCTTGATATATAATAGTTTTCAATTAAAGGGGAATACAATATGGGTAGAAAAACTAAATTTTATTTAGGTTATGAATCAAATGGCGTTTTTAAACCATTATCAATCTTAGATAATAATTTACGACTAATAGGAGATTCATTAACTGATTTAATAGAATATACAACTTTATTTGATAATGAAATGCAATTAAGAACTGCTATTAAGAATGGCCCAACTAATTGTGATATTCCTTATTCTTCAAGAATTGTATATTTAGCTGAAACTAAAAATCCTAATTATCCTTATAGAATACCATTAGGACTTGATCATATTTGTTATTCTTTATCTAAATCATTATTAGATCCAAATATTCAAAAGCAATACTTTAGAGATAATAAATTTGATATTGATTTATTTTCTCAATTATATATGGCTTCAATATTCAGTAAGTCTTCAATAGGCGATTTAAGTAATTTTTATACAGAAGAAGATAAAAAGAACTTTTCTCCAAGAATTGTTATTGAGAGATTTAAAGAACATAGAAATGAAATAGCAAATGGCAATAATTATATTTTCACTCTTATGGATGGTGTATATAATGAAGTAAGACATGCAAATGAAGTAGGAGAAGAAAAATATGAATATGATCTAGATAGATTAGATTTAGATTATTTAATAAATAGATTATATGATAATTTAACTATAAAAAAAGATAAAAAGAATAACTTTAAACACGATCCTGATACAGGTATGTATTTAAGAGATGAAAAGATAGTTGGTTATATAACAATAATGATATCTAAAAACATGGAAGATAAATATAAAAAATATGCTGAATCCATGGAAGAAATGGCTATGAATGAACCAGCTGTGGATATGATTCAAGAAACAAATGATGTTTATCGTGATGTTGAAGGACATGATGAAGAATTTTTAACTAAAGAAGATTTTGAAAGATTTAAAGGAGATGAAGAATCTCAAGAATTAGCAGAATCTCAAGGATATATAGTAAGAAAAAGTGGACTTTAATACCACTTTTTTTATTTTATATGTTATTATTGAAGAGGTGATATTATGAAAAACAAAATAAGTACTAAACCTACATTAATAAAGAATACTAATGTTAACTTTGTCACTTTTAAATTGTTATTTCAATTAAAAAAAGAATATAAACATGCTAATTATCTAGATATTTTAGAAAATATTGTAACAACAACTACAAAAGAATATCAAGACAGATTAGAATTTAAAAATAAGAAATTAGAACATAGTATATTGAATTTTGATTTATCATCATCTTCTGTAGGTGATACTAGATATTTATACTATACAATTACATTACCAAAAGAAAATTTAATAGAAGACTATGATTTTGAAGAATCATTAAAATTTTGTTTAAAAACAATTAAAGAACCAAACTTTGAAGGACATGCCATAAATGAAAAAGAATTCGATTATGAAAAAGATTATTTTGTTACTAGGATGGATGATATTTTACAAAACTTTGGTGCTTATATTAGCAATATATTTGAACATATAATAGATCCAAATGAATTAATGAGTCCATTATATGAAACTGACTTTGAATATTTAAAAGCAACAACAAAAGAAGATATATATAATTTCTATCAAGAAAATATATTAAATAATCCATATGCTTTATATGTATGGGGAAACTTTGATGAAGATAAGATTAACAAAATATGTGATAAATATTTTAAACAAGATGTTAAAGCATTAGAATATGATTACAATTATTTTAATATTTTACCAATGGCTGAACCAAAGTTTACTCAAGAAGATATTCCATTTAAACAATCTTTTTTATTAATGCAATATCAAATAAAAGA
>JAEENX010000004.1 GCA_016283935.1 Bacilli bacterium | reverse complement strand
AAGCGCAGACAAAACCAATATATAAATAACTCATAAGTACAACAGATTATTAATAAGAATTAGAGACTATTATATATTAACAAACCATCCATATGATTTAGAACCAGTTGAAAATGAAGAAGAAATTGATGAACCAGAATATGAATTAAGCAGTGATACTAAAGTACAAGTTTCCTTCCAAGGAAAAATTGCTAATGTACCAATGAATGTATTACAAAACTTAATCGATAAGTATTCAGGTAAAAAACATGAACCAACTGAAGAAGAAATAAAAGAAGAAAAAGAATATGATAAAATAGTTAATATGGCATGGTATCAAAGATTTGCTTTAACGGATATAAATTTCTATAAACAAATTGAAGAAGAAATAAAGAATACTGAAGATCCTACAATTAAGAATATATTAATAGATTATAAATATAATTTATTATATTCATCAATAGCACTAGAAAATAGATTTGCTAAAGAAAAAGATAGCAGTAAATGGGTTAATTTAAAATATATTATTGAATTATTCGCAGAAGAATATCCTGAAGAATATAAGAACAATTATTCAGAAAATATTGAATACGAAATTAAAATTAAATTATCTGCTTTAAAGAATAAAGTATTTGATCCAAATGATAAAATTGATTTATTAGATAACAAAATTGATATGATGTATATTAAATCATTAATGGGTACATTAATAACTAATGATTCACTTAATAATGTACAAGAAACTCTAAATGTTACAGGTAATGAAAAAATTAGTGTTGAAATGAAAAAACACATTATGGAATTAAAAAAAACATCTAGAGAATTAAAACTAAAAAAATAAGAAAAAAGTTGACTTAAAGCCCTATAATTTGGTATAATCAACTGGAATTGTTAAGGAGGGAAAGAAACATGGCAGTTAAATTAACAGCAAGAAAAGGATTAACTGGAAACAGAAGAAGTCACGCCTTAAACGCTACTAAACATAAACAAAACTTAAACTTACAAACTAAGAAAGTTAACGGAGTTAAAGTTACATTATCTAACCGTGAATGGAAAGCGTTAAATAAATACAATAAAGCAGCTTAATTAATTATATAAATAAAGAGAAGTTTATAACTGAAGTTGTCAATTAAAAGTAGACACTAAAAAAGAATTATTTAAACCCTAGTTGATTTTTATAATCGACTGGGGTTTTATATTTTAATGCAAAACTTGGACGATAATTATTATTGTCCCAAACAATATCATCAATAAATTCTTGAACTGTGTTATAATTATTGATGTCAAAATCAATATACATTTCTTTTTTAATCCAGCCATTTTTCGATTCAATAACTGGATTATCAGTGGGAGTACCAGCTCTAGACATAGATCTGATCACATTATAAGAACTAAATATATTGTTAAATGACACTGAGGAATATACGGTTCCTTGATCTGTGTGGATAATTGTCTCAAGGTTTTCGTATCCTCTTTTTATTTTGTTATTTAACATATTATTTAGTGCCTCTCGATGATTTATAATACCGTTGCCGTGTAATGATTCTCTTACATCAGAACCAACTATTTCATTATTAAATACATCTAAATAGAATGTCCAATCATATTTCTTTTTCTTAAACCAAAACGTAGTTGTGTCAGAAACAATCTTTTCAAACGGTCTTGATGTATTCCAATTTCCATTTATTAAATTAGAATATTTAATAGATTCTTCTCCCGGACGTTTATATTTATAATGTTTAGCTTTTGATTTTATGTTTAATAATTTACACACTTTATGAACTAAATTAGATGATACATACCATCCAGTTTCATATCTAATTACTGCGTTTATTCTATGATATCCATAACTTGGTTTTCTTTTATGAACATCTTTTATTAATTCACCTAATTCAATTCTAATCTTTTCATAATTATTTAATATATCTTTATTTTTTAACCATTTGTAATAACCAGATCTAGATACTTTTAATATTTCACACATTGATTTAACATTATATTCTTTGCTTAATAATTCTATGATTTCAAATTTGGCTTGAGTTACTTCATGAATTTTACATATGTACCATCTTCTTTCATTAGGAATCCTTTTTTTAACATTTCATTCTCAATTCTTAATTTCATATTTTCATATTCCAGTTGTTCTTCTTTGGTTAAAATCTTTTTTCTTGAATACTTAGTCAAAGGATTGCCAGGTTTCTTTTTATTTTTTAATCCTTCCATACCATTTTCTCTATATTTTTTTACCCATGCTGTTATTAAACCATTATTAATTCCTGTTTCTCTTGTTACTTGTAAAGAACTTTTTTCTAAATTAATGATAGGTTCAATTATGTTATACTTTTCATCGACTGACCATTGCTTAAATTTTTGACCTTTAGTTGCCATATTATCATCTCCTTTATTAGATTATAACAAAAATAAAAGTGCACACTTTTTTTGTGTACACTTTTATCTTACAACTTCATTAAATAACTCTCTTTTATGTTTGTAAACTTATGTATTATCTATTTTTACATTTATAATGATTTGATATAATTCTTGTGGAAGAAGAGGTAATGTATGATGAATGAAGAAAATAAAAAGAATAATTTAAGTTTATTAGTTATATTAGGACTTGTATTTATAATTGTTATATTATTAGGATTTTGCAGTTATTTTGCTTATAATTCAACAAGCAATAATAAAACAAAAGGTAATAATGTAATAACTACAACTACTACAACTGAAGCAAGAACAGATATTATTAAAGATGTTGAATTAACTGAAGAAGAAAAAATCCAAAAAGAAGTATTAGTAGATTTATTAAATGCTGTATTTGTAAATAATGAAATTGAATCTGGCGTTGAATATATGAATAATAATGATTTTAAATTTATGTTTTGTTTATATTTAACAAGTAGATATGAAGAAAATACTGAACTTGATAAAGATGGTAGAGAAGTAACTGGAATATTTAATATGAGTACAACTTCATTTAATAATTATTATTTTAGATTTATGGGTGAACAATTTGATATTTCAAAATTAAATAAGAATAGTGA